>CAYXIO010000063.1:0-21704 GCA_964465125.1 uncultured Planctomycetales bacterium
TTCTGGCCGATCGCGACGTACACGCAGATCACGTCGCCGCCGCGCTGGTTGATGATCGTGTCGAGGGCGACGGCGGTCTTGCCGGTCTTGCGGTCGCCGATGATCAACTCGCGCTGTCCGCGGCCGATCGGGATCATGCTGTCGATGGCCTTGATGCCGGTCTGAAGCGGCTCGTTGACGGGCTGTCGGCCGGCGATGCCGGGGGCGATGATTTCGAGCGGGCGGCGGTGGGGCGATTGGATCGGGCCCTTGCCGTCGAGCGGGCGACCGAGCGGATCGACGACGCGTCCGACCATCGCGTCTCCCACCGGCACGGAGAGCAGCCGGCCGGTGGTGCGAACCTCCTCGCCCTCGGTGACGTCGAGGTAGTCGCCGAGCACGACCGCGCCGATGGAGTTTTCCTCGAGGTTGAAGACGACGCCGGTCGCGCCGCTGGCGAACTGGAGCATTTCGCCGGCCATGGCGTTGTTGAGCCCGTAGATGCGGGCCACGCCGTCGCCTACCTCGAGCACCCGACCGACTTCCGCGACGTCAAGCTGGGATTTGAACTGGGTGATTTCCTGCTTGATGATGGTCGCGATTTCACTGGCTTTGAACTTCATGTTGCCCTCTGCGGTTGCTTCCGCTTCTCTGCGGCCTCAGGCCGTCGCGCTCAGCTCAAGGCCGGCGTTGCTGCGGGCGCTGAAGCGCCCGGCGGCGTCGACCAGATGGCGTCGTACCGAGTTGTCATAGCGGACGTCGCCGATCGTCAGGATCAGCCCGCCCAGGATGTCCGGCTCTACCTGGAACTCCACCAGCGGAGACTGGCCCGAAAGCTTCGCGGCCACCTCGCGCACCTGCTGCTTCTGCGGGTCGCTCAGCTCGACGGCGCTGACCGCGAGCACCTCGACTTGGCCCGCCGCCGCCTCCTGGCGCAGCACGAACGAGCGCAGCAGGGCTTCGCCCATGCCGGCGCGCCCGTTGGCATTCGCCACCAGCAGCGTGTTGAGCGTCAGGTCGCTCAACTTGCCGCGGAACCACTTCTCCAGCAGCGCGGCGCGGCGGTCGCTGTCGATCGCCGGCGAGGCGAAGAACTGCTGCACGTCGGCGTCGCCGCGGCCGAGCTCGGCGAGCTGCTCGAGCTCGCCGCGGACCTCGTCGACGCACTTCTGCTCGCGCGCCAGCTCGAAGAGCGCCTGGGCGTACACGTCGGCCAGTTCGAGCTGCTTGTCGAAGGACTCAGGCATGCAGACCTCGGATCGGCAGGCCGCCCGCGAGCGGCGCGCCGGCGGCGCGTGCGAGCGCGGGATTGCTGCCGGGATTCGTGGCGTACGGGGTCAATTCCGGGTCGCCTTCATGCGTTCGAGCGACTCGCTGACCAGGCCGCGATGGTCTTCGGCGCGGAGTTCCTTGTGGATGATCCCGCCCGCGACGCGGACCGCCAGCTCCGCGGTCTGGTCGTACAGCTCCTTCAGCGCGGTGTTGGTGGCGAGTTCGATCTCGCGGCGAGCCCGGGCGATCATCTCGTCGGCCTCGCGCTTGGCTTCGTCCTGAAGCCGGCGGCGGACCACGTCGGCGTCGCGCCGGCCTTCGTCGACGATCGCAGTCGCCTCCTTGCGGGCCTGATCGATCTGCTGCTGGTACTGAGCCAGCAGCCGCTCGGTCTGCTCGCGCTCACGCCGCGCGTTCTCGAGCGACGCCCGAATCTGCCGCGAGCGCTCGTCCAGCGTCTTGAGCAGCGGGGGCCAGGCTTTGGCCCCGAGGATCCAGACGACGATCCCGAAGATGATCAGCGTGATGATCGAGTTGCCGACGCCGCCTTCCCAGATGCCTGGCGTGTGGCCGCCTTCGTCGCCGGCGGCCCAGGCGGGCAGCGCCAGCGCCAGAAGTGCAAACGTCGCCAGCCAGAAACGCGTGCTTGCGAGCACGGTCTTCTCCTTGCGTGTCGCGCATCCCGCGCGTCCGAACCGCGTGGGTGGCGCCGCACGTCCCCGTGCGACGCCGAAATGCGCCGCTACTTCGCGATACACACGATCAGGGCGAAGAACGCGGCACCTTCGATCATGGCCGCGGTCAGGATCATCGGGGTGAACATCGCGCCGGCCGCCTCAGGCTGGCGGGCGATTGCCTCGACCGCGCTTCCGCCGATGCGCCCGATGCCCAGCCCGGCGCCGATCAGGGCCAGTCCGGCGCCGATGCCGGCGCCGACGCCGGCCGGAACCGCCGGAACGCTCACCGCTTCGCCTTCGGCGGCCAGCGCCGCGTTCGCGCCGAATAGCCCGATCCCCACCACAGCCAACGCCACCGCGAGAAGCGTACGCGTCTTGGTCATTCCGCAAGCCTTCCTTTCCATTCGAAACTTCCCGGTCGAGCGCTTCGACCGGTCCAATTTCCCGTCTTTTGATCTCGCCGCCCGTCGTCGAAGCCGTTGCCCGACGGGGTGGTCGTTTACCCGCGACTCAACCCAACGTCCTAGTGCGCCGGGGACGCCTCCGTCGCAGCGTGGTCGTGCCCGGCCTGCTCGTGATCCCCGTGCTGCCCGTGCTCCTCGTGGTCGTGGTGGATGTTCACGGACATGCCGATGAACACCGCCGTCAGGAGCGTGAAGATGAACGCCTGCAGGAAGGCGACCAGCAATTCGAGGAAATTGAGGGCCACGCTGGCGACGATCACGATGATCGCGACGACGAAGCCGCCGGCGCCGGAGACCTTGCCGACCACGCCGACGAAGCCCAGCAGCGCCGCCAGCACGATGTGGCCGGCGATCATGTTCGCGAAGAGACGCACGGCCAGGGCCATCGTCTTGAAGAGCAGGCCCGCCATTTCGAGGATGGCGATGAACCAGGCCATGTACACCGGTCCCATGAAGAAGTGCTTCACGTACGCCAGTCCGTGGAAGCGCAGCCCGCTCGCGACCATCAGGATCAGCGTCAGGATCGCCAGCGCCCCGGTCACGTAGATGTTGCCGGTCGACGTCCCGCCGAGCTGGTGCTGCGCCGCATGTCCCAGAATCAGGTCGGACAGGGCCGTCAGCGGCAGCATGCCGAGCACGTTGCAGGTCAGGATGAAGAAGAAGGTCGACCAGAGGTAGGGCAGGTAGCGCGAAGTGTACGAGCCGAGATTCGGTTCGGCCACGTGCACGCGGATGGCGTCGCAAAGCGACTCGATCGCGTTGCCGACGCCGCGCGGAACCAGCCGCCCGATCTCGTCCGACCCCGCCCGCATCCGCACGGCGCGCGGAATCAGCCAGACAATCAGCGCCGCGGCGACAACCTGCATGATGATGTGGTTGCTGATCAGCGGGAAGGAAAACAGCCCTTCGCCGACCCGCGCGCCGGGCAGAATGTGCTGCGCGACGTGCGACAGCACCTCGTTGAAGTCAAGCACTCCCTCGCCCAGCGGCAGCAGAGTCATGCGGACGCCCTCATCGTCGGCTTGCAGACGAGCAGCAGAATCGCGGTGTCGATCCCGAGCAGGATTCCCTGCGCCGCGCCGACCCAGATCCAGAACGCCATACGCGGCAGATCAGGCACGAGCCGCCAGACGACCAGCGCGGCGGCGAACGTGAGCCCGAAGCGCGCGATCAGACCGAGGAAATAACCGGACAGAAACCGCTGAGGCGGGCCGTCGAGCCCGTTGGCGGTCGGGAACGCGGCCAGCAGCGACCCGAGCAGCGCGGCGGCGACGGCGGCCAGCAGCGGTTCGCGGCCTCCCGCGACGCGGTCCGCCGGCACCCAGGCCAGCGCCAAGAGCAGCAGGGCACCGGCCACGCTGGCGGCAAGCATGCGCGCCAGCCGGTGGGGCGGTGGCTCAATCGTGCCGTTCGGACTGCTCACCTCGCGCCGACTCCTGCTCCCGCTTGGACAGTTCCATCTGTCGGCGGTTCAATTCGATCGCCTGGCGGATGAAGTTGTACATCCCGCCTACGCAGCCCAGGATCGCGCCCGCGATCAGGCCGACTTTGCCCGTGCCGAACTGGTAGTCCACCCACCAGCCCAGGGCCAAAAAGCCAATGATGCCACCCGCCAGCTCGAGCCCCAGGCCGGCATAGCCGGTCAGGTAGGCCGGGCTTCCGGTGAAACCGCGCTGGCGGTCGCGCCGCTCGGAATCCATGCTTCGGAGTTCCGCTGCCGCCCGCGCCCGTGCGACATACCCCGCCTGCTCCGCCGACACACCGGTGCCCGGCCGAACATCGACCCACGCGGACGGTCGAAAGCGGGGAGGCGATACTAGTGCGATTGCAGAAATCTAGTCAAGTGCCGCGCCGAGATCCGTGAGCGGGTGAGGCGCCGCGGGCGGCCGCTACACCCGTCCGCCCGCAACGCCGCGACTGGTTCGAGCCGAGCGATTCGCGTATATTCGCGCCGTCGGCGTCTGTCGCCGGCGGCAGGAATCTGCACGTGCAGCCAGCCCGAAATCCACGAACGCCGTGCGTCAGTCGCGGCTTCGTCCAGACGAGGATTCAGCCATGAGCGAGACGCGGATCGAGCGCGATTCGATGGGGGAAATGGAGGTTCCGGCCGGTGCGTACTACGGCGCATCGACCCAGCGTGCGGTGCTGAACTTCCCGGTCAGCGGATACCGCTTCACGCGGCCGTTCATCCGCGCGATGGGGCTGATCAAGTTCGCCGCCGCCGAGGCCAACAAGTCGCTCGGCAAGCTCGATGCGAAGATCGCCGGCTGGATTCAGCAGGCGGCGCGCGAGGTGATCAAGGGCACGCTCGACGGGCAGTTCGTCGTCGATATCTTCCAGACCGGCTCCGGCACCAGCACCAACATGAACGCCAACGAAGTGATCGCCAATCGCGCGATCGAGCTGGCCGGCGGCAAGATCGGCTCCAAGACCCCCGTCCATCCGAACGACCACGTCAACATGGGGCAATCGTCCAACGACGTCATTCCCTCCTCCATGCACGTCGCGGCGGTGGAGGCCCTGCACCGCGGCCTGATGCCGGCCCTGCACCGCTTGCATGAGGCCCTAAAGAAGAAGGCCCACGAGTTCGACAGCATCGTCAAGATCGGCCGCACGCACCTCCAGGACGCCACGCCGATCCGGCTCGGGCAGGTCTTCGGCGGTTACGCGTCGCAGGTTTCGCACGCCGACCGCCGCCTGATGAAGTGCATCATCGCGCTGCGCGAGCTGCCGCTGGGCGGGACGGCGGTCGGCACCGGCATCAATACGCACCCGGATTTCGCCCGACGGGCCTGCGAGATTCTCAGCCACGAGACGCACGAATCGTTCCACGAGGCGAGCAACCACTTCGAGGCCCAGGCGGCCAAGGAAGCCATTATCGACGCGGCGGGGTCGCTGAAGACGCTGGCCGTCGGCCTGACCAAGATCGCCAACGACATTCGCTTCCTGGGCAGCGGGCCGCGCTGCGGTCTGGGCGAGCTGAAGCTCCCCGAGACGCAGCCCGGCAGCTCGATCATGCCGGGCAAGGTGAACCCGGTCATCTGCGAGCAGCTCATGCAGGCGTGCGCGTTCGTGGTCGGGGCGGACGCCGCCGTGACCTATGCCGGCGCCACGCTGGGCCATTTCGAGCTGCACGTCGGCATGCCGATCATGGCGCACTCGCTGCTGGAGGCGGTGCGCGTGCTGAGCGCCTCGTGCGACGTGTTCATCGAGAAGTGCATCAACGGCCTGGAGGCCAATACGGACCGCTGCAACGATCTGATCGAGCAATCGCTCGCGATGTGCACCAGCCTCGCTCCGCTGATCGGCTACGACGCCGCGGCGGGAATCGCCAAGGACGCCTACAAGAGCGGCAAGACCGTCCGCCAGCTCGCGCTGGACCAGATCCGCGCGGGCAAGATCAAGCTGGCCGAGCAGCAGCTCAACGAGGCGCTCGAACCGCGCAGCATGACCGAGCCGAGCGACAAGGTGCTGCCGGTGTCGGCCTAGCGCCGCAGTCGGCGCCAAGTCTCCGCATGCGCCGTGGCACGGGCCGCAGGTCCGTAGACGGCCGGTCGTCGTCCTGGTCGGAAGGCGGGTAAACGCGATGTTCGACCGCGTCGGAATCGTGTGCGGCCGGGTTCTGTCCGTGGCTCTGCTCGTGCTGCTGAGCGGGTGCGAACGCGCCGCAGCGCCGGCCAGCCCCGGCGGCGGCGCGCGCGAGGTCGCCGACGCCGCCCCCGTGCGGCGCCCCAACGTGCTGCTGGTCACGATCGACACCTGCCGGGCGGACCGCATCGCCTGCTACGACTTCCCGCTGGGCCGCACGCCGGCCATCGACCGGCTGGCACGCGAGGGCGTGCGCTGCAAGGACGCGATCACCACTGCGCCGATCACGGCCGTGGCGCATTCGTCGATCCTGACGGGGCTTTGGCCGCCGGCGCACGGCGTGCGCGACAACGGCGCGTATGCGCTGAGCGACGACGTGGTCACGCTGGCGGAGCGGCTCAAGGAGGCGGGCTACTCGACCAGCGCGTTTGTTTCAGCGCTGGTGCTCAGCCGGCGCTACAACCTCACGCAGGGCTTTGACAGCTACGATGACGACCTGTGGGGTGAGGAGTCGGCGCCGCTGTTCATGATCCGCGACCGGCCGGCCCGCAAGACGGCCCAGCGCGTCAACGACTGGCTGGATCACTGGCACGAGGGGCCGTCGCGCAAGCCGTTCTTCTCCTGGGTGCATTTCTTCGACCCGCATCAGCCCTACGAACCCGATCCGCAGCTTCCCAACCGGCACATGATCGTCACCCGCTACGACGCGGAGCTCGCCTCCGCCGACCTGGGCCTGGGCCGGATCATCGACAAGCTGGAGGCGTTCGGCGAGCTCGACAACACGCTGGTGGTGGTGACCGCCGACCACGGCGAGAGCCTCGGAGAGCACAACGAGAAGACCCACGCGATCTTCGTCTATGACGCGACGGTTCGCGTTCCGCTGATCCTCCGCAAGCCCGGCATGCTGCCTTCCGGCTCCGTTTACGAAGGCCCCGTGCGCGTGATTGACATCCTGCCGACCGTGCTCGCGGTGCTGAAGCTGCCGATCGGCGACCAGGTGCAGGGCGCGGACCTGCTGGCCGCGTTGCAGGGGCGCGTCGAGCCGCCGGACCTGCCGCAATACTCGGAATCGCTGCTGTCGGAAATCGGATTCGGCATGGCGCCGCTCTTCTCGGTGCGGCTGGGGGGCTTCAAGTACATTCGGGCGCCTCGGCCGGAGGTCTACGACCTGAAGGCCGACCCGCGCGAGCTGCGAAATCTCTACGAGTCGCACGGCGGCCTCGCGGAGGAGCTCGACGGCGTGCTCGAGCAGATCCTCACGAGCAGCCAGAAGCGTGCGCCGGCCGCGCGTGCCAACCCGCTCGACCAGGAGACGCTCTCGATGCTGCGCGCCCTGGGCTACATTGCCGCGGTCGATGAGCGCGAGAGCATGAAGGGAATGGATCCCAAGGACGGCATCGAGCTCTACAACATGCTGGAGGAGGCCCGGCACCTGGGGCAGCTCAACCGCTGGGCGGAAGCCGAGCCGCTGCTCCGCGAAATGATCGCGCGCACGCCGCAGAACCTGACCGCGCGCAACGTGCTCGGCATCTGCCTGATGCGGCAGGACCGGCTCGACGAAGCGCGGCTGGAGTATCTGGCTTCGCTCGCGGTCGAGCCGCGCCAGCACCGCGTGGAGGGCATGCTCGGCGCGGTCGCGATCCGCCAGCACAATCTCGATCTGGCCGAGCAGCACTACCGCAAGGCGCTGGAGGTCACGCCGCGGTTCGTCGAGGCCATGGTTCACCTGGGCTTCATCGCATTGCAGCGCGGGGACCAGGCGGCGGCGGAGGAGTGGTACCATCGCGCCATGACGGAGGATCCGTCCTATCCGCGCGTCTACCACAACTATGCCGACCTGTACTTCGTGCAGGGCGACTACGCCAGCGCGCTGACCTACTACCGCAAGGCGCTCGAGGTGGTTCCGTACAGCTTTGACGCGCTGAACCAGGCCGGGCTGAGCGCGATGAAGCTCGCCGACCCGAAGGCGGCGCTGGATTATTTCGCGCGGGCCGAGCGCGTGCGTCCGGAATCGTGGGTGGCGGCCTACAACATCGCGTGCGTTCACTCGGTCTCAGGCCAGCTCGACCGGGCGCTCGAAGAGCTCGAGCGCGCGATCGGACTTGGCTTCGCCAACGTGCAGCAGATGGAGCACGACCGCGATTTCGACGCCATCCGCGACTGCGAGGAGTTCAGCGCGCTGGCCCGCAAGCTGCGCGAGCGGCCGCTGGAGCCGTAGCGCCGCCGGCCGACGCTTCCGCACGCGCCGCCGCTACGGCTGCTTGGCCGCCTCGGCTTCGCCCTTTCGGGCCAGGCGCGGCCAGGGGAGTTCGGCGACGAGCTTGACGCGCAGGTGCAGCAGCGCGGTTTCAAGCTGCGGATCGTACTCCGGCGCCTCGATCTTGTCGGAACGCAGCAGCTCGATGTCGTCGTCGCTCAGCAGCGGCGGCAGCCCCTCGTCGTCCTTTTCCGAGTCCCCATCGACCCCCTTCAGCGCCGCCAGCTTCTCCTTCCGGGCCGCTTCGTCGATCTCGGCGGCGTTCTCGTCCTCGTTGTGGATGATCATCGCCTTCTGCTGATGCAGCAGGTTGCGCGTGATCTCCTTGGGCGAGAGCGGAACCGACCAGTCCGGATCGACGCCCCACACGTCCGCCTCGCGGGCGCGGTGCGGCGAGCGGCCGTCCGGCAGGAAGTAGAGCGCGGTGGTCAGCTTGAGCCGGGCGCGCGGGTGCGAGTTCGACCATTGCAGGCCGCGCTCCAGCGCCAGCACGCGCTGCACGCTGCCCTTGCCGAACGTGCGCTCGCCGAGGACCGCGGCGCGCTCATGGTCTTGCAGCGCGCCGGCGAGAATCTCTGACGCGCTGGCGCTGGCGTCGTTGACCAGCACCACCAGCGGCAGGTCGGAGAACTCGCATTCGCCGCTGACCTCGAGCGACTGCTCGTTCTCGCTGCGGCCGCGCGTGCTCACCACGCGGCCCTTCCGCTGGAACAGGCTCACCGTCTCGACGGCGACGTCGAGCAGTCCGCCGGGGTTGTAGCGCAGGTCGAGAATCAGCCCCTTCATGCCCTGGCGACGCGCGTCTTCGAGCGCGGCGCGCAGCTCCTCGTGCGAATCCGGGTTGAAGCCCGTCAGCCGCACGTAGGCGACGCCCGCGGCGGGATCGAGCATGTAGTTCCACTTGTCGCCGGCCGCGTCGACGCGGTTGACGCCGCGCACCGTCTTGATCTGAATGCGGCTGCGGACGAGCTCGAATTCATGCGTGGCGCCGGTGCGCGGGCGGAAGAGCGTGAGCGTGACCTTGGTTCCTTCGGGGCCGGTGATCTCGCGGATCGCCTTGTCGGACGTCCAGCCGCTCGTGCTTTCGCCGTCGACGCCGACGATCAGATCGTCGGGCTGGACCCCCGCGCGCAGCGCGGGCGAGTCCTCCAGCGGAGTGACGACCTTCAGCCGGTTCGTGATCTCGTCGGTTCCGAGCTGGATGCCGACACCGGAGAAGTTCCCGACCATCATCTTGTCAAACTCGACCGCGTCGGCCGGCCAGATGACCGCGGTGAACTCGTCGAGCTCGCCCAGCGCGCTCTCCGTGAATTCCACCGTCAGCAACGACTCGGGCAGAGAGCAACTGTCACGGTTGATCTTCGCGATCGTGCGGAACAGGTCCCACAGGTCGTCCGCGTCGAAATCCTTGGCGTCGCTGATCTGGTCGCGCTGCTTGCGAATCTGGCCGACGAAGTGCTCCCGCGACACAGGGTTGGCGATCCCGTCGAACACGCTGGACGACTCGTACAGCTTGCTGGCGTTCGCCAGCACCAGCAGGTTGTCCAGCGCGCCCTGGGCCATCTTGCGGAAGTCGGCCTGGCGGTAGTAGTTATCGTCGATCTGGCGGAGCGTGTTTCGCAGCAGGTCAGGCGTGACGTGCTCCAGGCGGCGCTGGATGTCCTCGTCCTTGTCGTACAGCAGTTCGAGCCGCAGGTGACGGGCGGACTGCTCCCGCAGCGAGCGCGCCTCCTCGTCCTTGTCATTGATGCGTTCCAGCAGGATGTAGTGCGCGTGTGCCCGCGACCAGTGATTCTCGTCCGCCAGCTTCTTGGCCGCGGACAGCGCGCTGGAGCGCAGGTCGCGCAACCAGGACTCCTGCGCGACGGTCTCGGGATCGGCCGCGTAGGGCACCGCCTGGGCCGCGAAGCTGAGCGCCAGGTAGATCTTCCCCTCCTTCTGGGCGGCCTGCGAGTGCTCGACGTTCCACGTGTAGGCCTGCGTGCGCAGCGCATCCCGCGACTGGATGACCTGGTCGTACGACTTGAGCCAGCCGTCGACCCTGGCCACCTGCTGCGTCGATTTCCCGTCGTCGATGAGCTGCGAAATCGCCTGCGATCCGCGCCTGTAGTCGCCATTGAGGATCGCTGCGTACGCGTCCTTGAGCGAATCCTGGGCCGCGGCGGCGGCGACCCAAGCCAGACTCAACAAGCCGACAGCCAGCGACGCGCGGCGATGCCGCATGGTAGACCCCTTGTTTTCGCGGCGGGCGACCGAGACCCCCGGTCGCGTGCCCCGCGATCTCATCCCAGGACTTCCGTCGGCGTCCTGTCGCGATTATATGACGCGACTTCCTGCCCGAATATGTCGGATTTGTCCCCGACCCGGGCAAACCGCTTTCCACAAATTCCCGTTCGGCCGCCGGACGGTGCGCGCTGCCGGCTTTGCGCGTCTCGAAAAATCGTGCAAGATGCCGAGCATGGTCCGACTTCCAAGCGAGCCAGCGCGTTCCCCGGCCGAAGCCTCGCGCGGTGAGTGGGTCCTTCTGGGTGTCGATCCCGGCCTGCGGCGCAGCGGATACGCGCTGCTGAGCACGGCTCGCCAACGCCCTGAGGGACGCTTGCTCGAAGCCGGCGTGATCCGGCTCGACGCCGCGAAACCGCTGGAGCAGCGCCTGCTCGAGCTCGAGTCCAACCTGGCAGCGCTGATCGAGCGGCATCGCCCCGGCGTGCTGGCCTGCGAGCAGCTCTACGCCCACTACAAGCACCCGCGGACCGCAATCCTGATGGGGCATGCGCGCGGCGTGATTCTGGCCCTCGCGGCACGCTGCGGACTGCACATCCTTCACGTCGAAGCCACACGGGCCAAGAAGCTGCTGACCGGCAGCGGGCACGCCAGCAAGCCGCAGATGCAGCGCGCCGTTGCTTCGCTCCTGCGGCTGGCGGAGCTTCCGGAGCCGCACGACGTCGCGGACTCCATCGCGATCGCGTGCTGCGGACTGCACCTGATACACGAGGCCCGCGCACGCGGTTGCGAGCCCGGAAGCGAGCCACGCCCTGCGGCTCGGCCGCGCCGCCGCGCCGCCCCCGCAGGGAGTCAGCCGTGATCGCGGCCATTCGCGGGCGTGTCGTCCGCGTCGAGGAATCCGGCGCGGTGGTCGAGCTGAACGGGCTGCACCTGCAACTCATGGTTCCGGTCAGCAGCCTGGCGGCTTTGCAGCACTCGCTGGATGCGACGATCACGCTTCACACGTACTTCTACCTGGAAGGCAACCCCGCCGGGAGCCACTTCCTGCCCCGCCTGGTCGCGTTCCTCAGCGAAGCCGAGCGCGAGTTCTTTCACGAGCTGACGCGCGTCAAGGGGTTCAGCACGCGCCGGGCGCTGCGGGCCATGTGCCTGCCGACGCCGGAGCTTGCCGCGGCGATCGAGCGCGGCGACGAGCGGCTGCTGACCACGTTGCCCGAGGTGGGCAAGAAGACGGCGGCGCAGATGGTGGCGGAGCTGCGCGGCAAGTTGCAGCGCTTCATGTCCCCGGGGGCCGAGACGTCCCCGATTCCGGAACTGAGCGAGCCTCAGCGGATCGCCGTGGAGATCCTGGTACAATGGGGCGATCGCCGAGCCGACGCGGCCCGGCTGGTCGCCGCCGCGGTCGAGAGCGACCCCGCGCTGACGGTCCCCGAGGAAATCGTGCGGGCTGCCTATCGCATGCGGCAGGGGGCGCGCGGCGGTTGACTGCGGTGCGGCCGTCGCTCGCCGTGGCTGCCTGTTCCGGAACGCTGAATGACCATCGAACGCGTCTTCACCCAGCCCGGACCGGATGAGGAGCGCTACCTCATGTCGCTGCGGCCGCAGCGGCTCGCGGAGCTGGTCGGGCAGGAGCAGATTCGCGCCCAGCTCGAGATTGCGATTGAGGCGGCGCGCTCGCGCCGGGAGCCGCTCGAGCACTTGCTGCTGGACGGCCCGCCGGGCCTCGGCAAGACCACGCTCGCGCACGTCATCGCGCATGAGATGGGCGCGTCGGTGCGCATCACCAGCGGTCCGGCCATGGCCCGCCAGGGCGATCTGATGATGCTGCTGACGCAGCTTGAGCGCGGCGACGTCCTGTTCATCGACGAGGTGCATCGGCTGAACAAAGTCGTCGAGGAGTTCCTTTATCCCGCGATGGAGGACTTCCGCGTCGACTACACCACCGAGAGCGGCATCGGCGGGCGAACGGTGAACTTCGCGCTGAAGCGCTTCACGCTCATCGCCGCGACGACGCGCTCCGGGCTGCTGTCCGGGGCGCTGCGCAGCCGCTTCGGGCACACCTTCCACTTCCAGTTCTACGCGGTCGAGGAGCTGACCCGCATCGTCGCGCGAAACGCCGAGCGGCTGGAGATTCGCGCCGAGCCCGCGGCCTTGCGCCGGCTGGCCTCGCGCGCGCGGGGCACGCCGCGGATCGCCAACCGCCTGCTGCGGCGCGTACGCGACTTCGCCCAGGTGCGCGGCGACGGTCGTCTGACCGAGAGCGCGGTCGACGCGACCATGGAGATTCTCCAGGTGGACGCGCTGGGGCTGGACGTGCTCGACCGCGGCTACCTGGGCACGCTGATGCGGCATTACGACGGCGGGCCGGCGGGCATCGAGGCGATCGCCGCCACGATGGGGCACGAGCGCGACACGCTCGAAGACGTGGTGGAGCCGTACCTGCTTCAGATCGGCTTCGTCATCCGCACGCCGCGCGGGCGGGTTGCGCGGCCGGCCGCCTACCAGCACGTCGGGCTGCCGGCGCCGGCACGGGACGCCAGCGACGTGCCGGGCTTGTTCGACTCGGCGTAAGCCGCGCCGCCGGCTACCGCGCGCTCTGCTTGGCCTTGCGGGCCCGCTCGATCACCTCTTCCTGCACGTCGCGCGGCGCCTGGCGGTAGCAGCCGAACTCCATGCTGAACGTGCCGCGGCCCTGCGTCATCGAGCGCACGTCCGTCGCGTAGCCGAACATGTTCGACAGCGGAACTTCCGCGAGGATGACCGTCGTGTCCTGGCGCGCCTCGGTGCCGTGGATGATCCCGCGGCGGCTGCTGAGGTCCCCGACGACCGGCCCCTGCATGTCGCTGGGCACCTCGACCTCGACCTTCATGATCGGTTCGAGGATCGCGGGCTTGGCATCCAGGTAGGCCTGCTTGAAGGCCTCGCGCGCAGCAAGCTGGAAGGCGATGTCCGACGAGTCGACCACGTGGTACGTGCCGTCCTCGAGGATCATCTTGACGCGCACCACCGGATAGCCGGCCAACGGCCCGTTCATGCGGGCGGCGGCAAAGCCCTTGTCGCACGACGGGATGTATTCCTGGGGAATGCGCCCGCCGAAGACCTTGTTCTCGAAGACGTATTCGTCGGTGGCGTCTTCGGGGAGCACTTCGAGCGTGCCGACGACGTGCCCGTACTGGCCGGAGCCGCCGGTCTGCTTCTTGTGCTTGTAGTCGTACTTCGCGTTGCGGGTCGGGGCTTCGCGGTAGTTGACCTTGGGCGCGCCGACCTCGACTTCGCACTTGTATTCGCGCCGGATGCGCTCGACGTAGATTTCGAGTTGCAGCTCGCCGACGCCGGCGATGATCGTCTCGTGGCTTTCCGGGTCGGTCCGCACGTGGAAGGTCGGGTCCTCACGCATGAACCGTTGCAGGGCCTTGCTGAGCTTGTCACGGTCAGCCGTCTTCTGCGGCTGAATGGCCAGCGAGATGACCGGCGCGGCCGCGTAGATGCTCTCCAGCGAGTAGCTCAGCTTGTCGTTGCAGAACGTATCGCCCGTGGCGCAGTCCACGCCGATCAGCGCGATGATGTCGCCGGGACCGGCTTCGTCGATGTCCTGACGGTCGTTCGCGTGCATGCGCACCATGCGTCCGATGCGGTGATTTCGGCGGGTGCGCGTGTTGACGACCGAGTCGGTCTTGCGGAGTGTGCCCTGGTAGACGCGCGTGTAGGTCAGTTGGCCGAAGGACTCGTCGACCAGCTTGAAGGCCATCGCGACCGCCGGGGCGTCGGGGTCGGCCGTCATGGCGACTTCCGCGCCGTCGTTCTCGTTGTCCTTGGCGTAGTACATGCGGTCGATCGGCGACGGCAGGTAGCGCACGATCGCGTCCAGCAAGGGCTGAACGCCCTTGTTCTTGAACGCCGTGCCCATCATCACCGGCACGATCTCGCGCCCGACGGTCAGCCTTCGAATGATCTGGTGGAGCTGCTCGACCGAAGGGGCGCGCTCCTCGAGCATCATCTCCATCAACTCGTCGTCATAGAGCGACAGCGCGTCCAGCATGCCGTGCCGCGCGCGGTCGGCTTCGTCGGCCAGCTCGGCGGGGACGCTCGTACGGCGGAGTTTCTCGCCGCGGTCGCCGTCGAAGTAGATCGCTTCCATCGTGACCAGGTCGATGACGCCCTGGTGGCGATCCTCGGTGCCCATCGGGAATTGCAGCGGAACGGCCTCAAGCCCGAGCTTGGCCTCGATCTCGTTGATCACGCGAACCGGGTCGGCGCCCATGCGGTCGAGCTTGTTGATGAACGCGATCCGCGGGACGTTGTAGCGCTTCATCTGCCGATCGACCGTCAACGATTGGCTTTGCACGCCCCCGACGCCGCACAGAACCAAAACTGCGCCGTCGAGCACGCGGAGCGAGCGCTCGACCTCGACGGTGAAGTCGACATGCCCCGGCGTATCGATCAGGTTGATCTGGTGATCCATCCACTCCACCGTGGTGGCGGCGGAGGTGATGGTGATGCCGCGCTCCTTCTCGAGCTCCATGTGATCCATGGTGGCGCCGTCGCCGGCGCCCTTCACCTCACCCATTTTGTGAATGCGGCCGGAGTAGTAGAGGATTCGCTCGCTCAGGGTGGTCTTGCCGGAGTCGATGTGGGCCGAGATGCCGATGTTTCGGATGCGCTGAATCGGGTTCATTGCACTGCCGTCCATAACCTATGACTCGCACGGCCGTTAACGCTGGCCGGCACTGCGGCGGAGACGCTTCGGGCGAGACGGATACCCCGGCTGCGCACCGGCAGCCTGCGCGGGATTTCACGTCCTGAACCAGAGGGTGTCTCGGCGCTTGGTGGGAGACCGAACTGCTTGGGGTCGCGCGCCTTGGTTCCCAGTTGGCGACCCGGCTCCGCTGCTGCGGGCGGTCCTCCCTTCACCGCGAGTCTGCAACCCCACGCGACCGCCGGATCACCGGCGGCCTGTCGGTCCGGGCAAACTCAAGCACAAGATTATCGTCGGCCGCGCGGCCTAGCAAGAGGCGTAAGCGTTGCCCTACGCAAAAATTACGCGTCCTTTGCAAAGACTTATCGACGCTCCGGACAGTTGTCGCTCGGCGGGACGCGCCGTACCATCCTCACGCGTTGCTTCAACCTGCCTCGACCCACGCACCGGGCACCGCAAACATGATCGCTCTGCGCCGCTGGATCAAACCCACTACCGCCCTCCTCCTGTCGCTCAGCGTCCTGGCGATTCCCGCCCGGGCTCAGGGCCGAGGACCGACCCCGGTCGCCGCCGCAACCGCGGTGGAGCGCGAAATCCCCGCCTCACTGCGCCTCGTCGGCTCGATTCAGGCCGATCGGCAGGCCGTCGTGGCTTGCGAAGTCGCCGGACTGGTCACCGATTTCGCCGCGGAACAGGGTCAGTTCCTTCATCGCGGCGACGAGATCCTGCGGCTCGACCGCACCGTGCAGGAATTGAATCTCGCGGAGGCCGAGGCTCGGCTGGCCGGCCTCCAGTCCGCACTGGCGGAGCTGGAACAGGGCGACCGGGCTGAAGTGCGCCGGCGTCTGAAGGAGGCCGTGGGCGAAGCCTCGGCCTGGGTTGAAAAGTGGCGGTTCGAAGTTGAGCGCCTGCGCAACCTGCTGTCCGCCAACCAGACGAGCCAGAAGGAGCTGCACGACGCGGAAATGGAGTTGGCGGTCGCGGAGGCTCGGCTGTCGCAGGCCCGTGCGGCCAACGAGATGTCCGAGAACGGGTCGCGCCCGGAGGAAGTCGCCCGGGCGCGCTACGCCGCCGCCGCTCAGGCTGCCGTCGTCGCCCGGCAGAAGCGCGACCTCGAGAAGACGTCCCTCCGCGCGCCATTCGACGGCTTCCTGGTCGCCAAGCGGACGGAGATCGGCGAGTGGGTCAGCGCCGGCGGCCCGGTCTGCGACATGGTCGCGATTGAGAAGGTGCGCGTGCGCACGGACGCGCCCGAGAGCGCGATTCCGTTCGCGACCGTCGGTCAGCCGGCCAGCGTCGAAGTCGAAGCCCTCGGCGTCCTGATCGGTGCGACCATCACCCGTGTCGTGCCGCTCGCAGCCCCCAACGCGCGGACCTTCCCGATCGAGATTGACCTGCCCAATGAAGACCATCGGCTGCTGCCCGGCATGTTCGTCTGGGCGCACGTGCCGGCGGCGGCGTCCGGCAAGCGGCTGATGGTTCCGAAGGACGCGGTGGTCGCCCGCGGAACGGAGAAGATGATCTTCATCGTGCGCGACGCGCCGGCCGCTCCGAATGGCGGACCTCCCGCTGCGGGCGGGAGCCCCCCCGCGAAACCGCCGACCGGCGAATCTAAGGGGAACGAGCCGGGACGTAATGGCCAGGGTTCGCCCGCTGGAGGGGACTCGACGGCCCACGGTGAGGCTGGCCCGGCCCCCAAAATGGCTTTCCCGACGCCTGTCACAACGGGCCTGGAAGTCGAGGGCCTGATCGAAGTGCACGCGCCCGGCCTGCAACCCGGCGAACTGGTGGTCGTGCGCGCGAATGAACGGTTGAATCCCTTGTTGCCCAGCCCGGTCATTCCGATGCCGCCCGCGACCAGCCAGGTCGCCGCCCAGGAGTAATCCACCTTGTGGCTCATCCGCCTGTGCCTGGATCGTCCTGTCGGCGTCGCGGTCGGCGTCCTGCTGACCTGCCTGTTCGGCCTTCTGGCGCTGTTCCAGATTCCCGTCCAGCTCACGCCGAACGTCGATACGCTGGTCGTGAACGTCAACACCACCTGGCCCGGCGCCAACCCACAGGAGGTCGAGCAGGAAATCGTCGACCGGCAGGAGGAGATGCTGCGCAGCGTGAAGGGGCTGCGCAAGATGACCAGCACCTCGCGCGACAATTCAGCGACGGTCTCGCTCCAGTTCTACCCTCAGGCCGACCTCTCCGAGGCCCTGCGCGACGTCAACGACAAGCTGCGTCAGGTCAGCGGTTACCCCGTCGACGTTGACGAGCCGACCATTGAAGCCGGCGACACCCAGATGGGAGCTACGATCGCCTGGCTGATTCTCTTTCCGGAGAACGACGAAATCGAGGTCCGCAAGCTGCGCGACTTCGCCGACGACTTCATCCAGCCGTACCTGGATCGCGTCGAGGGCGTGGCCTCGACGGACATCTACGGGGGCTATGAGCGCGAGGTGCAGGTGCGCGTCGACGCCGGCCTGCTGGCCGCGCGCGGCCTGACGTTTGCGCAGCTTGAAATGGCTCTGCGGCGGCAGAACACCAACGTCTCGGCCGGTACGCTGGCGCAGGGCAAGCGCGACTACGCCCTGCGCACCGTCGGACAGTACGAATCGATCCAGGAGATCCTCAACACGGTGATCGCCGACACGCCGGGCGGCCCGGTGTATGTGCGCGACGTGGCGCAGGTCGAGCAGGCCTTCAAAGACCCGCAGGGCATGGTGCGAAGCAAGGGTCACGCCGTGCTGGCCTTCCCGGTGCGGCGCGAGACCGGCGCGAACGTCGTGCAGGTCATGCGGGGCGTGCGCGACGCCGTCCAGCGCGTCAACGAGGAGGTGCTCAAGCCGCGCAAGGTGCACCTGGAGCTCGTGCAGGTGTACGACGAGACCGTGTACATCGACCAGGCGATCGCGCTGGTGAATAACAACATCATCTACGGCGGCGGCCTGGCGGTGGTCGTGCTGCTGCTGTTCCTGCGGAGCTTGCGGGCGACCCTGGCCGTGGCGCTGTCGATCCCGATCGCGGTGGTCGCGACGTTTCTGGTCGTCGTTGCGCTCGGGCGCACGCTGAACGTCATCTCGCTGGCGGGCATCGCGTTCGCCGTCGGCATGGTGGTCGACAACTGCATCGTCGTGCTGGAGAACATCTACCGCCACCGACAGATGGGCAAGGCCGTGCACACGGCCTGTTTTGACGGGGCGAGCGAGGTCTGGGCGGCCATCCTGGCGAGCACGCTGACGACGATGGCGGTCTTCATCCCCGTTCTGCTGATGCAGGAGGAGGCCGGGCAGCTCTTCCGCGACATCAGCGTGGCGACGACCTCCGCGGTCGGACTCTCGCTGATCGTCGCCCTGACCGTGACGCCGGTGCTCAGCTCCAGGCTGCTCAGCCTCGCGACGAAGAAGTCCGCGGCCAGGGAATCGGCGCCCGCCAGGCACGTCGGCGCGCTGCGCCTGGCGGATTGGGTCGCCGCGCTGGTGAATCGCGCCACGGCCCTGCCCGCCGCGGTGCGTACGCTGCTTGTCGTGGGTGTGACGGCCGCGGTGCTGCTGCTCGGGGCATGGCTGGTGCCCTCGTCGACGTACCTCCCGGCGGGCAACCGCAACCTGGTCTTCGGCTTCCTGCTCACGCCGCCGGGCTACAGCATCGAGGAATACGCGCGCATGGCGCGCGCGATCGAAGGCCAGATCGGGGACTACTGGAGCGTCGAGCCCGACTCGCCGCGCAAGCAAGAGCTCGATCAGCAGTGGATCACCAAGGTTCACGACATGATCGATGCCGGCGCGGTTCCGGAAGTCACCAATCCCGGGTTCTCCGCGCTTGAGCGCGACCGCGCCCGGCGCGAATGGCTCACGCCGCCTCCCATCATCGACAACTTCTTCTTCGTCTCGTTCAACGGCGGCTGCTTCATGGGCGCCAGCAGCCGGGACTCCGCCCGCGTCAAGCCGCTGGTGCGCCTGCTCCAGACCGCCGGCCAGAGCATCCCCGGCACGTTCGCGTTCTTCCAGCAGGCGCAACTGTTTCAATTCGGCGGGGGGAACAACGCGGAGGTTGAAATTCGCGGCGACGACCTCGACAAGGTCGTGTCGGCCGCTTCGGCGCTGCAAATTGAATTCATGCAGCGGTTCGGACGTGCGATGTCCGACCCGCGCAACTTCAACCTGGGCCGTCCGGAGGTGCGCATCCGGCCCGACCGCGAACGCGCCGCCGAGCTGGGGCTCAGCGCGGCTGAGATCGGGCGGGTGGTCGAGGCGTGCGGCGACGGGGCGTACGTCGGCGACTACCGCATCTCGGGCGGCGACACGATCGACATCACGGTGTACGTGAAGGGCCAGAAACAGCGGCCCACGCAGGAAATCGGTCAGGTGCCGATCCACGCGCCCGGCTGGGGCATCGTCCCGCTCAGCGCGGCGATGACGCTCGTCGACACCACGGCCCTGGAGCAGATCAACCACAGTGAGCGGCAGCGCTCGGTGAAGCTGACGGTCGAGCCGCCGGAATCGATCGCCCTGGAAGACGTGACCCGCATGATCACAGGGAAAGAGGGCATCGAGGATCGATTGCGCGCCCAGCTCAAGATCGATCCCAGCGTCACACTCTCGCTTACGGGCAACGCCGACAAGCTGGTGGCGGCGCGAAACGCGATGATCGGCCGCTGGGAGGGCTGGACGCTTCAGAGCGCGATCAACCTGCTCAGCGGGCGGTTCTTCCTTTCGGTGCTGATCACCTACCTGCTGCTCTGCGCGTTGTACGAGAGCTGGCTGTACCCCTTCGTCATCATGTTCAGCGTTCCGCTGGCGGTCTTCGGCGGGTTCCTGGGACTGGCCGTCTGCCACTGGGGCACGCTGCTCACCACCGATCAGCCCGTGCAGCAGCTCGACGTGCTGACGTTTCTCGGCTTTGTCATCCTGGTCGGCGTGGTGGTGAACAACGCCATTCTGCTCGTGGATCAATCGCTCCAGAACCTGCGGCTGCACGGCATGAGCCTGCGCGAGGCGATTTGCGAGGCGGTGCGCTCGCGCGTGCGGCCCGTGCTGATGACCAGCCTGACGACGTTCTTCGGCCAGCTTCCGCTGGCGCTCTTCCCGGGCGCGGGCAGCGAGTTGTACCGCGGATTGGCGTCCGTCATGCTCGGCGGCCTGCTGATCTCGACCGTCGGCACGCTCGTCATCGTTCCGATGGCGCTTTCGCTGGTCGCCGGCGTGCGCGAGCAGCTCCGCCAGCCCTCCGCCGGCGGAGCGCCGCAGGTCGCGGTCGCGCTGCCGCGCGATTCCTGAAGCGGCGAAATCGGCACCCGCCTCGGGGGCCTCTCCGCGACGTCACCGCGCGTCGCGGACGCGCCGGCGAATGCGCAGCAGCGCCGCCGGGGCACGCAGCGCTTCGCGCAGCGGCCGCACGCGCGAGGCGGAGTCGTTCCGCCAGCGGATCGGCACTTCCACGATCGGGTAGCCGAGCTGCTGCGCCAGCGCCAGCACCTCGCAGTCAAAGTACCATCCGTCCTCGCGGCAGCGCTCGAAAATCGCCAGCGCCGCATCCCGCCGAAACAGCTTGAACCCGCATTGCGTGTCGCGCAGCTCCGGAAGCAGCAGCCGGCGGCGCAGGCCTCGGAACATCCCCGCCAGCGCGCGACGCGGCCACGGCTGCGCCGGCTCAAGGATCGACTCCGGCAGGTCGCGCGAGCCGATCGCCACCGCGGCGCCCTGCTCCATCGCCGCGCTCAGCTTCGAAAGCTCCTCGATCGGCGTCGAGCCGTCGGCGTCGTACATCAGGATCGGGTCGCCGCGCGACTCGAGCATGCCGCGCCGCACGCTGTGGCCCTTGCCGCGATTCTCCGGGTTCCGCAGCAAGCGAACGTGCAGACCGCCGCACGCAAACGAATCGAGCTCGCCCGCGACGCCGGCCCAAGCGCGGACCGCGCCCAGCGTGTCGTCGCGGCTGCCGTCGTCGACAATCAGCAGCTCAAGCGGTGTGCCGGCGGTCGCGGCGAAGGCTCGTAGGGACTCCAGCGTGCGCGGGAGTCGGCGCGCTTCGTCATGGGCCGGAACGACGAGTGAGAGCATCGCGTCGATTCAGTGCGGCGCCGAAGTCGGAGCAGCCTGCTCCGTGGGCGGCAGCACGATGACGCGCAACTGTATCGGCTGCGACGCTGGCGGGCGACCGTCCATTGGCTCGGCGAAGGGCCGGCCGAGGAGTTGGTTGAAGGTGAGGCGGAACGCCGCAAGCACACTACGGGCCTCGGCGACGAGAAAGGCGTCGTCGGCGGGGCGCGATTCGGGCGCGGAAGGAGCAGGTGCGGAGACGCCGAGGTTCACATCGTCCTCGGTGCCGGGCTCGAGCGTTTGCTTCAATCCGACGCGATAGTCGCCACTCTCCGGCTGCTTTCGATCCATCTCCTCCAGCTCGTCTCGCCGATCGAGCGACGCGGTGGCGGCTTCGCCGGACTCGTCGCGCCGCGCCTCGCCGCTGGGCACTGCGCCGCCGACGGGCCGGCTGGCCGCTGGCGCTTCCGCCGACTCGGCGGCCCGGCCGCGCGTGCCGCGACCCCCGCCAGCGTCCCC
>CAYXIO010000064.1:0-21180 GCA_964465125.1 uncultured Planctomycetales bacterium
GCCCGCCGCACACGCGCGGCGCCGACCCCGCCGCGCGGCTTGCACGAGCGCACCGGGCAATCCGCGCGCCCGGTGGGCTCGAACGCGTCATTCCGCGCGCGACGTCATTCCGCGCGCAGCGAGGAATCTACCCGTGGCTGCGGGGGCGCGCCGCGTGCGGCTTGCTGCCGCGAGTGCGCGCCGGCGCGCGAAGCGGATCGGTTGACGCACCGGCAGGATTCCTCGTCGCTGCGCTCCTCGGAATGACGGTGGCTGCGCAGACTGGCGCTGCGCGTACCGGCGCTGCGCGGGAGGCACGAGGCACGAGGCGCGCGGTACGCCGCTCCGCGCACTTCGTCACTTCGTCTCTTCTCCCCATCACGGACACTCGCCGCCGAACACAACCAGCAGCGCGCTGAGGTCCAGCAGATCGACGTCGTCGTCGTCGTCCAGGTCGCCGTCTTCATAGCTCGCGCCGCTCGCGGTGCCGAAGTGGACCAGCAGGATGGAGAGGTCGTCGAGGTCGATGGTGCGGTTGCCGTCCAGGTCGCCGGGACAGGGTGCGGCGCCGGTGTTGTAGAAGACGACCACGCATGGCTCACCCGAGTAGCCGATGACCAGGTCGGGCAGCGTGTCGCCATCGAGGTCGCCGAAGGCGATCGCGGTGCCGACCGCGAAGGAGTCGTAGGTCCAGGTCGGGGTGGAGTCGAGCACTCCGGCGTTGTTGAGGTAGACGTGGGTTTGCCCGTTGGAGAAATGCACCTCGGCCAGGTCGGGGTCGCCGTCCACGTCCACGTCGCAGAAGCGCAGGTCGCTGTGGCCGAAGTAGCCTGCGGCCGAGGACCAGCCCATCGTCAGCACGCCGGCGGCGTTGCTGAAGAGCAGGGTCGGGTCGTGACCAAGCACCAGGTCGGGCCAGTCATTCCCATCGACGTCGGCCCAGGCGACGCCCTTGTCGGTGTCGACGAAGCCGGTCGTCCAGCTCGGATTTGTGGAGAGATTGCCCGCGTTGTTTTCGTAGATGCCGCTCTGGAAGGTGTTGTCCCACTTTGAGACGGCCAGCTCTTCCCAGCCATCGCCGTCATAATCCGCAAACGCCAGGAAATTCTGAATGCTGCTCTCAGCGCTTTGCCAGCTCGGAGCGGTGTCGAGCGCACCGTCCTCGTTGCGGAACAGGTACATCGGGCGGAACGGGTCCGGCGACGCGCCCTGGTTGGCGGTGACGACGTCGAGGTCGTTGTCGTGGTCGAGATCGAGCAGGGTCGCATAGTTCGTCCACGCGGTTCGGGGCGTCTGGGCCGACCAGCCGGGCGTCGGGCTCGGTCCGCTCGCGCTGCCGAAGTAGATCACCGAGGGCGAGAACGCAAAGCCGCCGTTGGCGGAAAAAACGTCCGGATATGTGTCGCCGTTGATGTCGCCGACCTGAATGTCGCCGGTGGAGACTTCGTCGGTGGAAGTCCAGGACGGATCGGCCTCAAGCTGCCCACCCGTGTTGTAGTAGATCAGGTTTTCCCAGTCGGTGTAGGGCGGATAGCTGCTGGAGATGTAGCAGCCGACGACAACGTCGTTCAGCCCGTCGTTGTTCATGTCGGCGACCTGGAGCGCTCCGACCTGCCGGCGCAGCGCGTTCTGCCAGTCCGGCGTCGTGCCGTACGGGACCGCCGTGCCGCGCGCCCAGCCGGTGTTGTCGGTGGCGCTGGGCCGCAGTTCGACGATCGTGCGGCCGTCTTCGGAAACCTCGATCCCGACGGACTGGGCCGGCGCCGGCGTGCTCGCCAGCAGGCCGGCGATCACCCAGGTCGCATTCGTCCGCATGAATTCAAAGAAACGTGCCATCTCAGACCCTCCCGGAGTGCTTGAATGTGCGGCGCGGCAATCCCTCGCAGCCTGGGCGGATCGTCCCGCGCAACTCTTCCAGTGTACCCACCTTCGCGCGCAACCCTCAGGCGATCTGGCCGCGTTTCCGTCAGTTTCGCAACGGCAGAATCAACTGCGAGGGCGCCGCGGGCGAAAAGTGCAGCTCGTTGTGCGCAACCTGGGTGTAGGTGTTCTGGCGGAACGGCTCGTCGGTGTTCGGATTCACATCGAACCGCGGCGAGCTCGATCCGCTGATGCTGATGCGCAGGCGGTGACCGGCGTCGAGGATCATCGAGATGCTCCAGAGATCCACGTCGATCGGCACGACTTCGCCGGGCACCAGGAACTCCTCGTATTCGAAGCTGTTGCGGTGCCGCGCGCGGCGGATGCCGTCGAGCATCAGCATCGAGCGGCCGTCGGGATAGACGTCGCACAGCCGCACCACTACGTCGGTATCGGGCGCGTCGGACGACAGGTAGAGGCGGGCCGAGAGGGGGCCGGTGATTTCGAGCGGCGCGCTGAGCGGCGCGGTCTCGAACACCAGCACGTCGTCGCGCGCTTCGATATTCCGCTGGTCGCAGGGGCCCGCGCTCCAGTACAGATTCTGCCCGCCGATCGTAGGGACAGGGTTCGCCGGGTCGGCTGCGTAGGCCCACGGCGTTTCCGGGGCGCTGGGTGCGTCCCAGGTCAGCGCGCCGTGACTGTGCAGGTACAACGGGGTGAGCGCGAGTTCGAAAGGCGGCCAGTCCTCCGCAGCGCGCCACTCGTTTCCCGGGGCGCGCCGCCGGCTGACGTCGCCGATCGTGTAGTACTGCACCGCCGGACCCAGGTCGATCGGCTCGCCGCGCAGATGCACGTCGAAGAAGGCCAGCATGAGGTCGAGCTGGTCGCTGAAGTTCATCGCGTTGCGCGGGAAGGTCAGCTCGCCCTGGGTACGCTGCCCGTAGCCGGTGTGCGTCCACGGGCCGATGATCAGGCGGCAGTTGCCGCGGGCCGGGTCGGCAGCGCGGTGTTGCCGAGACATGAACCCGGCCAGCGTGCCGGTCTGGAAGATGTCGAACCAGCCGCCCATGAACAGCGCCGGAGCGGTGATCCCGTCGACCCGCGCCAGCACGTCGGATTGGGCCCAGTACGCGTTGTCCAGCGGGTTGTTTTCGATCACGTCCAGGAAGTCGAGCGCGTCCTGATCCTCCAGCCAGTTCTCGACCAGGTTCGCCAGGAAACCGCCGCCGCGGAACATCGCCTGCGGATACAGGTCGTTCGAGGCAACCAGAATGACCTGCGCCGTGAGGTGCGGCGGGTAGGCGCCGGCGGCCAGCTCCTGCGTGATGCCGAATGCGGACGCGCCCCACGTTCCGATCCTGCCGTTGCACCAGCTCTGGGTCGCAGCGTATTCGATCGTGTCGTAGCCGTCCTGGAGCACTCCCCAGCCGTCCGTGAGGAACGGTATGTATTCGCCTTCCGAGCCGCAGATGCCGCGGGTCTGCTGGGCGACGAAGGTGTAGCCCCGTCGATTCAGCACGGCGCCGACCGACTTGAGATCGTCATTGTCGAAACAGTACGGCGTACGCATCAGGATGGTCGGATGCGGGCCGCCTCGCAGCGGCAGGCTCAGCACGGTCCGCAACCGCACCCCGTCGCGCATCGGCCACATTTCCTCGACCTGAACCTGGGCGGCGGCGGCGGCGCTCAACAGCGCGGTCAGCAGAAGCGGGGTGAGCGGTCCGCAGCGACGGCGGATCGCGGCGCGCGGCGTCAGAGCCAGGATCATGGCGGGCCCCTCGGCTGAAAAGTCGGCAGTGGCTGCACGGGCGGAATGCCGATGCAGGTCCGAGTGCGAGTGTAGCGAGAGCCGATCGGGCGGGGCAAGTCGCAGGCGCGACCTGTCCTTAGCGGACGCTTGGCGATGAGCCGAGGCGCTGGAGCAGCGCGGGCGGGTGCATCTCTGCGGGGCACCTGAAATCAGCATCAGGCCAGCCGTCCATGGAGACGGTGCGGCGAGGCTTCAGCGCGCGTGGAAGAGCCGCTCGCCCGTACCTTCGGGACCGACTCGGACTTGCGCGACCCGGTAGCAGCGCGGACAGCGTCCGACGTAGCGGTCGTCTTCCGGGCGCCGATAAATACGGGTGTACACCCCACAGCACTCGAACAGCACACCGATATACGGTCGACTGAGTCGAGCGCCCTCATCAGCAAAACGCTCGATGTCCTGCGAGTCGGCGACCCACTCGACATCGGCGCTGTTGAGCAGCGGATAGCGGTTCACGAACGTGGCTCCAGCCGGATTTGCCGAACGCGGCGCGGAGCGGTGGCACACCGCCCGCCATTCCTCTGTATCGGCAAGGCGACTTGATCCGCATCAGTTGTTTCGGGTGCTTCACCGACGAAGCCGACATATCATGTTGCACGCATGATGCTCGTCGTGATCGCCGTGTTATCGATTGTGCTGGCGTTTCCCACGCCGCCGATGGTCGTGCTGCGCGGACCCGGTTGGGCGGTGGTGGCCGCGGCGGTGGCTACGCTGCTGCCCCCGCTCGCGGCGGTCATTGCTGCTCGGCGGTGTATCCACTTGCTGGATCGGCACATAGCTGATCCGCGGATCGGTCAGTATGCCTTGGCGCGCGGGGTTGGTTTCACCCACGGGCTGTTGCTGGTGCTCCAGGCGGGGCTGCTGCTGTCGACCGGCTGGATGCGTGTATGCGGCCGTCTGCCGACCGTCGGCGACTGGCCGCTCGTGCCCGGCGTGATCGCGCTGGTCCCCTTCCTGCTCTCGGTTCAGCTGGTCTGGATCGCAATCTACCCCGCCGACAGCGCCTTGCGGCAGATCGCGGTCGAAGAATCGCTCTTCCGAGGACGTCCGGTGCGGCCGGTCTGGTCGCTGCCGGCGTTTCTGCTGTTCAACCTGCGCCACCAGGTGCTGTTCATCCTGGCGCCGATGCTGCTGATCCTGCTGGCGCGCGATCTGATCGACCGCTTTGACGAGCCGCTGATCCATCTGACGCGCCAGCGGTTCCTGCCCGACCTGCTGCTGGGCGCGTCCGCCGGGCTGGTCGCGATCGCCGCTCCCCTGCTGCTGCGCTACGTCTGGGATACCCGGCCGCTGCCGGACGGTCCGCTGCGCGATCGACTGCTGGCCATCAGCCGCCGGCTGCGCATGCGCTGCCGGGAAATCCTGGTCTGGCATTCCGGCGGAATGGTGGTTAACGCGGCGGTCATGGGCGTGCTGGCGCCGCTGCGCTACGTGCTGATCAGCGACGCCATGCTCGAGCGGCTCGACGACACCAAGATCGAGGCCGTCTTCGGACACGAGGCCGGGCACGTCAAGCGCCATCACATCCTCTTCTTCCTGCTGTTCGCCTTCATCAGCGGCTGCTGGATCATGATCGTGCAAAGCGCCACGCAGGGCCTGCCGCGCAACACGCAGGACCTGGCCATGATCGGCATCGGCGGGCTGCTGGCGCTCAAATGGGGCGTGGTGTTCTTCTGGGTCTCGCGGCGATTCGAGCGACAGGCGGACCTGTTCGGGGTACACACGCTCGAGCTCGCCGGTCTGAACTGCCAGCGCGACTGCCCGGTGCACCAGTCCGCGGAGGAAGCCGCGGGCCGAGCCGGCGGCCGGGAGTCGATCTGTCCCACGGCCGCCCACGTCTTCGGCGACACGCTCTACGAGGTCGGGCTGCTGAACGGCATGTCGGCGGATGCCTGGAGCTGGCGGCACGGTTCACTCGCGGGTCGAAGCCGAACGCTTCAGCGTTACGCGCAAGATCCGGCGGCGATTCGGCGGTTCGAGCAGCACGTCGCGTGGATCAAGCGCTGCATCGCGCTGACGGCGGTCGCCAGCGGGCTGTGGGCGGGCTGGGCACTGGGGCTGCTGCCGGGGCTGGCGCCGGCCTGAGCGCGCGAATTCGCTTCCGGCGTGAACACCCGCGAGTCTATACTCCAGGGTCTGTCACTCGCGCCCGCCGGCCCGGGTCGCAGAGGGCGAATCCGCCCGCCCTGGCCCGCGATCGGCGGCGCTTCAGGAGGCCCGCGTTGAACTGGGACGACTTTCTCGACCAGATCCGCGAGTGGTTCGACAGACGCGAACTGCTGACCCCCGCGGCGAGATGGGTTCTGGGCGTTTCCGGTGGGCTCGATTCGACGCTTCTGCTGCACACCATGCACGAGCTGAACCGCCGCGATAACCTCCGCTGGTCGCTGCACGTCGCGCATCTTCACCATGGCCTGCGATCGACGGACGCGGATGACGACGCCGGCTTCGTAGCCGGCCTGTCGCAGCAGCTCGGCCTCCCGGTGGAAGTCGAGAAGACCGACATTCGAGCCGAGGTGGCGGCGGACGGAGGCTCGACCGAGGAAGTGGCGCGCGAGCGCCGCTACGAATTCCTCGAGCGCGTGGCCTTGCGCAGCGGCAGTGACCGCGTCGCGGTCGCGCATCACGCGGACGACGACGCCGAGACTGTGCTGCACCGCGTCTGCCGAGGGACCGGGCTGCGCGGACTGGCGGGCATGCCCGACGTGCGGCCGATTCAGCCGGGCAGCCGCGTCCGGCTGGTGCGCCCGTTCCTGCATACGCGCCGTGCCGTGCTCCAGGGCCTGGTGCGCGAGCGCTCGATCGAGCACCGCACGGATGCCACCAACGAGACCTCCGAGTACACGCGCGGGCGCGTGCGCAACCAGCTCATGCCCCTGATTCGCGAGCAGGTGAACCCGAACGTGTCGGAAGCGCTGTTGCGTCTGGCGGAGCAGGCGCGCTGGCTCGGCACGTACCTCGAGGACGCCGCCGCGCGGACCTTCGATTCACTCGTGGTCAACGAGGGACCGCGCCGCATCGTCCTCAACACGCGCGCCCTGCTGAGCAAGCAGCGCATCATTCAGGCTGAGGTCGTGCGCCGCGCGATTTCGCTGGTGCTGGTCGGCGATCAGGACCTGGCGTTCACGCACATCGACGCCGTCCTGCGCCTGGCCGCCGATCGCGGCAGCGGCAAGGAGCTGCACCTGCCCGGTCCGACGCTGGTGCGCAAAGTGTATGACCGGCTTGAATTCAGCCCGCTCGAGTCGGCCGACGAGGCCCCCGAGCTCACCCCGGTGTTCCTGAACTGCCCCGGTGCGACGGCCCTGCCGCAGCTCTCGGCCGAACTCAGCGCGGAGTTCTGCGAAGTGGACACGAGCACCGTCGAGCGGCTTCGCATCCAGGCGCATGGCTACGAGGAGTGGGTGGATGCTGAGCGCGTTCATCCGCCGCTGCTGGTTCGCGGGCGGCGGGTCGGCGATCGCTTCTGGCCGCTGGGCGCCCCGGGCTCCAAGACGCTGAGCGACTTTTTCATGGAGCGCAAGGTCGATCCGCCGCTGCGGGCGCGCATCGGCATCGTCTGCGACCAGATCGGCCCGGTCTGGGTCATGCCGCTGCGCATCGACGAGCGCGTCAAACTGCGCCCGACCAGCCGGCGAGCGATTCGGCTTCTGCTGCGCGTCGGCGGCGGCCCGGCCGCGGCCGTCCGGCCCTGACCCTGCGCATCCGAGGATGGGCATTGCCTGCTGCCCGTTGTGCCGAAACCCGTGCCCTCAGCCGGAAGCAACTCCTGCTTGTGCTGCTGCTCGCACTGTTGCCGCGCCTGACCTGGGTCGGCTACCGGTCGCTTTCCGCCGACGTGCGATTCGAATACCCCGACGAAGCGCTGCACTGGCAGCTTGCTGAGAACCTGGTGCAGCGCGGCGCGCTGGTCAGCGACGACGGCCGCTACGCCGCGCGAATGCCGGTCTATCCGCTCGCGCTGGCGCCGTTCGCCGCACTGAGTGGCCGCGGCGAGGATGGACCCGCCCTGGCGCGCCTGGCGCAGGCGGTGCTGGGGGCCTGCACGGTGGCGATTGCGGCGGCCTGGGCCGGCGCCGCCGGCGGGCGCCGCGCCGGCTGGCTGGTTGGGCTGGCCAGCGCGTTCGACCCCTTCGCCGTCTTCTTCTCGTCGCTGCTGCTCACCGAGGTGCTGTTCACGTTCCTGGCCGTTGCCGCCGCCGCCATGGTTTGGCGTCAACACGCCGGCGCCGATCCGCCCGCCGCCGCGAGCACGCTCCTGATCGCGCTGCTGCTTACCGCCGCCGTGATGACGCGCCCTTCGGCGGCGGGGTGGGTGTTGGCGCTCGCGGCAATCGCGATTCTCGCGCCCGGCCGGTCGGCGGATCGAGCGCGTCGCGCCGCCATGCTGGTCGTCGTCGCCGCCGTCGGGTTCCTGCCCTGGGGCTTGCGAAACTATGCGCTGCTGGGCGAGCCGGCCTGGCTCTCGACCAACGGCGGAGTCACGCTCTACGACGCCCAGGGGCCGCAGGCCGACGGCAGCAGCAATCAGGCGTTTCTCACGGACCTCCGCCAGCGCCCGGAGCTGGCGGAGCTGAACGAAGCGGAGTTTGACGCCGCTCTGCGAAGCCTCGCGATTCAACAGATGCGCCGCGATCCGCAGCGCGTGTTCTCGCTCGCCGCCGCCAAGTTCCGGCGCACCTGGAGCCTCACGCCGAACGTCGCGGAGTATCGCTCGGGGGCGGCGGCGATCGCCGGGGCTGCGTACACGGCGTTGGTTCTGGCGGCCGCGCTCGGCGGGCTTCTCGCGCTGCTGTTCTCGCCCGCCCGGAGGCACATGCGCGGCCTGCCGATGCTGCTGGGAGTGACGTGGCTCGCGGCGGCGTATTTCACCTTCGTGCACTGCTTCTACGTCGGCTCGGTGCGCTACCGCGTGCCGCTGATGCCGATGCTCTGTGTCGCCGCGACGCCGCTGCTGGCAGGTCGCCCGCGCGACGCGGAGCGCGACAGCGGTGCTGTGACGGGCGAGCGGCCGTCCGCGTCGTAGCCGGTTGCAGGCACCGTCAACAGGCGTTCCGCAATCGCATTCTGCTTGCCGCACGCGCCCGACGGGCGTTACCCTTGGCGCTGTAGTTCGTTTCGGCGATTCCGTCCGAGGCTCGCGCGCATGAACTCACTGTGGTTGGTTGTCGGCTCTGCCGCCGCGTTCGCCGTCGCATACCGGCTTTACGGCGCGTTTCTGGCGGCGCGCGTCGCGGTGCTGGACGACTCGCGGCCGACCCCGGCCTACCGGCTGAAGGACGGAGTCGACTATCACCCGACCAACAAATGGGTGCTGTTCGGGCACCATTTCGCCGCGATCGCAGGTCCGGGCCCGCTGATCGGGCCGGTGCTGGCCGCGCAATGGGGCTTCCTGCCGGGCTTCATCTGGCTGGTGATCGGGGCGTGCCTGGCCGGTGCGGTACACGACTTCGTGGTGCTGTGGGCCTCGGTACGCAGCAACGGTCTTTCGCTGCCGAACATCGCCCGCCAGACGATCGGGCCGTTCTCCGGAATCACCACGTCGATCGCGACGCTGTTCATCATCGTCTGCACGCTCGCCAGCGTTGCGATCGTGGTGGTGAATGCCCTGGCGGAAAGCGCCTGGGGCATGTTCACCATCGTCGTGACGATTCCCGCGGCGCTGCTCACCGGCTTGTGGATGTACAAGATCCGGCCCGGGCGCGTCGTTGAGGCGTCGATCATCGGCGTGGTGATCGTGCTGGCCGGGGTCTACTTCGGGCGCACGTTCGCGGAATCGTCGTGGGGCGGATCCCTGATCTTTCAGAAGAAGACGCTTTCGCTGCTGCTGCCCGCGTACGCGCTGATCGCCTCGGTGCTGCCCGTCTGGGTGCTGATGTGCCCGCGCGACTATCTGAGCTCGTACATGAAGATCGGCGTGATGGCGGTGCTGGGCGCGGGCATTCTCTTCGCCGCCCCGACGCTGAAGATGCCCGCCAGCACGCCGTTCCTCGCCGGCGGCGGACCGGTGATCTCAGGCGCGGTCTGGCCCTTCGTCTGCATCGTGATCATGTGCGGGGCGATCTCCGGTTTTCACGCGCTGATCGCCTCGGGAACCACGCCGAAGATGATCGAGCGCGAGTCGCACATCCGCCCGATCGGCTACGGCGCCATGGTGGTCGAGGGCTTCGTCGCGGTGACCGCACTGGTCGCGGCCTGTGCGCTGGAGCCGGGCGACTACTTCGCGATTAACGTCGCCCAGGACACGGCGGCGCAGAAGGCGAGCTACGCAGCGTTCGTCGACACCGCCCGCACGGAACACGACTGGAACCTCGCGCCGCGCGAGTTGAGCACGCTGGAGCGCGAGACCGAGGAGAACCTGACCGGGCGCGTCGGCGGCGCGGTGACGTTGGCGGTCGGCATGGCCGCGGTCTTCAGCAAGCTGCCCGGCATGCAGACGCTGGTGTCCTATTGGTACCACTTCGTCATCATGTTCGAGGCCCTGTTCATCCTCACCTTGCTGGAGACCGGCACGCGCGTGGCGCGATTTGTGTTTCAGGAGGCGATCGGGCAATTCAGCGGCAAGCCCACGTTCACCGGGCATGCCAACTGGACGCTGAACATCCTCATGAGCGTCATCACCTGCGGCGCGTGGGGCTATCTGCTCTACACAGGCAATCTCAACACGCTCTGGCGGATGCTGGGCATCGCCAATCAGTTGCTCGCGTCGATCGCGCTGGCCGTCGGCACCACCTACCTGCTGCTGCACGCGCGCAAGCGCGTCTACGCACTCTGCACCGGAATCCCGTACGTGTTCGTCCTCGTCACGGTCGTGGTCGCCAGCGTCAAGAGCATCGCCGGCTGGTGGGCCGGGCTGGCCGGCGCCCCGGCCGATCAGGTCTTCCTGCTGAAGCTGACCTGCGTGCTGGCGGGGATCATGGTGTCGCTGACCGTGTTGATCGCGCTCGATGCGGCGTGGCGCTGGTGGCAGATCCTGCGCGCCCCCGCGCGCGCGGAAGCCCGCGCCGTGGGAGCCGCGGTGTAGGGTGCGAATAGCGAGTTGCGAATGGCGAGTAGCGAGTGAAGAGGGTCGACGCGGCACCTCCTATGGACTTCTGGGGCGTCTGGGCTACCGGAGCTAGCCTCCGAAGGTGGAATTCGTGTCGGAGTCACAAACCCGTTCGAACCATGCCGCACGCCGTTGCGCGAACGGCGCGATGATCGTCCTGGGCGCGTGCGCGGCGATCGCATTTGGGGCATGGATGGTCACGGTGCTGTGTGGATGGGAATGCCGTTGGCGTGCCAGGAGCTGGGAAGCCACGCTTTGTCGTGGCAGTGCATATGTACTCCACAGGTACGAATGGCAGTTCGGAGATCCGGTATCCCGCTGGGCGTTTTTTGGCCTGGGGATCGAGCGCGGGAGGAGCGGCGACCTGCGGCAGATCGGTCTGGATACGGCTCAGGTTCCTCTCTGGCTTGTATCCACGGCGCTCGCAGGCTTTCCGCTTGATTTGCTTTCCTATCGCCTCGTGCTTTCCCGCGCTCGGCATCGTTGGCGTGGTGCGCCATGTGCGAACTGCGGATACGACCTGACCGGCAACGAAAGTGGGCGCTGTCCTGAGTGCGGGCGTGGGTATACGTCACCGTAACTGGATTGGCCCGCTCCCCAGAATCTGATCGAGGCGCTATGACAGTCTTCGGCCCGGCGGCGTAGCCGCCGCCGGAGCAGGAGGCTCTGGATAGAAAGGGCAAGACACAGTCCGGAACAGACCATCGCCAAGCTGCGTGAGGCCGACGCGCTGCTGGGCGGAGGTGCGACCATCGGCCACGTGTGCCAGAAGTTGGGCGGTTTCGGCGTCCGCCCCGCGCGCGTTACGTCTTCAGCATATCGAGAAAGCCTTCCAGCTTCCGCGCTCGCACCGGGTGCTGAAGCTTGCGGATCGCCTTGGCCTCGACCTGCCGCACGCGCTCGCGCGTCACCTTGAAGATCTTGCCGACCTCTTCGAGCGTGTAGGTATAGCCATCGCCGATGCCGTAGCGCAGCTTGATGATCTCGCGCTCGCGGTAGGTCAGCGTCTTGAGCACCGCCTCGATGCGGTCCTTGAGCATCTCGCTGGTCGCGGTGCTGACCGGGCTCTCGGCCTTCTCGTCCTCGATGAAGTCGCCGAAGTAGCTGTCCTCGCTCTCGCCGACCGGCCGGTCCAGCGAGATCGGGTGTCGGCTGATCTTCATCACGCGCCGCGCCTCGCTCACCGGCATTTTCGCGTCGTGGGCGATCTCCTCGATGGTCGGCTCACGGCCCAGGTCCTGAAGCAGCCGCTTCTGAATATTGCGCAGCTTGCTCATCGTCTCGATCATGTGCACCGGAATGCGGATCGTGCGGGCATGGTCGGCAATGGCGCGCGTAATCGCCTGGCGAATCCACCAGGTCGCGTAGGTGCTGAACTTGTATCCGCGGCGGTATTCATACTTGTCCACCGCGCGCATCAGTCCGGTGTTGCCCTCCTGGATGATGTCCAGGAAGCTCAGGCCGCGGTTGCGGTATTTCTTGGCGATGCTGACGACCAGCCGCAGGTTGCCGCCGGCCAGCCGGCGCTTGGCCTCCTCGTACTCGGCGAAGACCTTCTGCGCCTCGTTGACGCGGTAACGCAGGTCTTCGGGCTGCTCAAAGACCAGGTCGACCAGGCCGTGCAGCTCCTCGCGCATGGCCTCGCTCTCTTCGGCCGGCAGCAGCTTGCCCTTCTGCTTGAGCGTCGCCGCGAGCGTCTCCATCTTCGCCGTCATCGCGACCAGCTTGCGCAGCAGCGGGGTGATGCGGCTGGTGCGCAGCGGGAGCTCCTCGAGCAGCGTCACGGCGCGTCGTCGTCGGTTGAAGATCCGCTCGTCGGCCGCTTTGCGCTCGTTGGTGGGCGTGCGGCTCTCGCGCACCAGCACCCAGTCGGCCTGGTTGAGATCGAGCAGCTTGCGCACGGTCTCGAGGTTGGCGGGCAGGCGCTTCATGATGGTCGCCTTGCCCATGCTCTCGTTGGTCGAGATTTTCATCGTGCGGTCGAACGGGCTGCGGCCGTCGGCCACCGCCTGCATCATGTCGACCGCCTGGCGCATGACGTAGTCGTTCTCGAGCACACGCCGCCGGAACGCCATGCGCGTCAGCTCGATCTTCTTGGCGAGCGCGATCTCCTCCTCGCGCGTCAGCAGCGGAATCTCGCCCATCTGCGTCAGGTACATGCGCACGGGGTCGTCGATCCGTCGGGCGCTGGCCTCGGCCAGGTCGGCGTCGGTCACCTCGTCCAGGCTCTCGCCGCCTTCGAGGCTCGCGGCGCGCTTGCGGCGGTCGCCCTCGCGCATCTTGTCGGCCTCGATCTCGTCGATCATTTGCAGGCCGCTGGTGTCGATCCGGTTGAGCACGCTCTCGAGCTTCTCGGGCGAAATGGCCTCGTCCGGCAGGGCCTCGTTCAGCTCCTCCCAGGTGAGGTAGCCGCGCTTTTTGCCGAGCTCGATGAGCTCGTTGACGCACTGCTCGATGGGATCGATGTCCACCGCTGTCGGACCTGTCTGCGTCGCCATGTCACTCTCCCAACACGGGATCTTCACTTCCAACCGGCAGGCGCGCCGGCATGGGGCGCGCCGGATTCGTCGTTTCCGCGGGGTCCGCTCCGGGGGCGCGAACTTCCTGCTCCGCGGCGAGAAACGCGTTTTGCCGCCGGCCTACCGCCAGCAGCGAACGAAAAGCCTGCTCCTGCTCGTGCGGCGAGCCGTCAGGCTTGGCCAGCCGCTCGCGCAGCGCCTGCATTCGCATCCGTTCGAGCTCCAAAGCCAGCCGGGCTCCGGCCGCGGCGCACTGTTCGTCACTGACACCGCCGGCCGGGACACGCTGGGCGGCGGACCCGACCAATTCGAGGACGTCCGGGCGGTCGCAGCGCTCCATAACGGTGCCGAGCGTCGGCTCAACGCCCTGAGCCTCGAGCCGGCTCATTTCGTCCAGCAGGCGCGCCCACGTCGTCGCGTGCGCACGCACCGTTTCGAGCTGCTCCGAAACCGCTGCCCGACGCTCCGGCATGCGCAATGCCACGCCGAAGAGTTCCTCGACTGCGGCGGCCATACCGCCGGGCAGTTCGCGCACACTGGCCCGATAACTTTCCGTTTCGCCCCACGCGTCGGTTTCGCGGGGTGATTGCCTCCGCGGGGCCGACCGCGCGCGCTGCAACATCTCGTACACCGTGCCCGCCGGAACGCCGACCAGGTCACTGATGCTCGAGACGATCACCCCTTGCTGAATCGGGTCCAATCCGCCGGATTCGCTGATGCTTCCGATAAAAACTAATAGCGATTCCAGGGCCTCGCGCTGCCCGCGCGGACCCGACGAAGCAAGGGTCTGCCGTGTTCGCTGCCACTTGAATTCTAGCGCACCTATCGCCGATTGCAACAAAGACTTAAGTCCTTCCGGACCGGCACGCAGAATGCAGTCAGCGGGGTCTTCGCCCTCCGGCATCAGTGCCACCCGAACGTCCAAGCCAAACCGCAAAGCGACCTCCACGGCGCGGTCCGCGGCTCGAATCCCGGCGTCGTCCCCGTCAAAGCACATGATCAGGCGGTCTGCGGATGCCGAAAGCGCTCTCGCCTGGGTGTCCGTCAGCGCTGTTCCCAGCGGTGCAACCGTATTCGTGACGCCACCTTGCTGCAACAGCACGGCATCCACATAGCCTTCGACGACCACCACCTCTCGGGCCCGTTCAATCGCCGGACGAGCCAGGTGAAACCCGTACGTCGCGCGCGATTTGTGAAACAGCGGCGTCTCGGGAGAGTTCAGGTACTTCGGCTCCTCGTCGCCCAGCGCCCGCCCGCCGAACGCGATCACCCGACCGGTGGTGTCATGGATCGGGAAGATCAGCCGGTTCCGCATGCGGTCGGAAACCCGCCCGTCATCCCTCAGCTTCAGCAGGCCGGCCGCCAGCACGAGTTGCTCATCCAATCCCGAGCGGCGAGCGGCATGGCGAAGCGCCTCCCATGAATCCAACGCGTACCCGAGCCCGAAGCGTTGGATGGTCTCCGCCGACATGCCCCGCACACGCGCGTACTCCAGCGCGTGCCGGCCGGCAGGCGCGGCGAGGTTGGACTGAAAATACTCGGCCGCCCAGTCGACAATCCGCCGCAGCGATTCGCGCTGGGCAGCGTTCGGGTCGTTTCCGTCGCGCCGGCGATACTCGATTCCGGCACGGCGTGCGAGAACTTCAAGCGCCTCGCGGAACTCGATGCGGTCGGCAAGCTGGAGGAACTTGAACGCGTCACCTCCCGCCCCGCAGGCGAAGCACTTGAAAATCTGCTTTTTCGGGCTGACATGCAACGAAGGCTTGTGATCCGGATGAAATGGGCATAGTCCGATATATTCACTGCCGGAACGTTTCAGCGCCAAACGCTCGCCGATCAGGTCGACGAGGTCGACGCTCTCCAAGATGCGATCCCGTAAGGTGTTATCCATTCCGTGGCCGAGGGGGACATATCCACCTGTCGTCGGCGCCACGACAGAGCGTGCGCCGAAATCGTTAAGCTTAACTATAGGACCAGTTTGCATCAGGGGCAAATCGAGTTGGAAATCTCACGACAAACGACTCGCAAAGTGCAACGCGCAGCGCACGGGGCGGGCGCCAGCCGGTCCCCGCAGACGGCACCGTCCGGCGGCACATCCGCGCTTGCACGCGGCGGCGCCGCCCGTCATCCGTGATCGCGCCCGTCGGACGCGCGCTTGCCGCGCCCGCGATGTACTCAAATGCTCAGGCGTTCCCCGCGATCTCCACCGCCGGCTGAGTGTCGAGCCGAGTCGGACTGGCTCCGCCGAGATTCGGCGTCTTTTCCCTGCGGCTTCGAAGCGGCTCCGGTCTCGGCGGCCACGTGCTCGGAGTCGTCCGCCGCCAGCAGCGCCTGGGTGATCTGATCCCCGACCGCGCTCATTCCGGTGGGGGCGTAAGGCACCATCATGATGGTGCTGCGGCTGCGCGTGCCGATCGCGGTCACGCTGTCATAGTGCTGGGTCATCAGCACCATCTTGGTCGCTTCCGAGGGTGAAATGCCGGCGGCGGCGCACGCTTCGACCGACTCCTTCAAGCCGCGCGCGATCGCCAGGCGCTGGCGGGCGATACCGACGCCTTGCAGCTCCTTGGCGCGCGCCTCGGCCTCGGCCTCGGCGATCGTGCGGATCTTGTTGGCCTCCGCCTCGTTCTTGGCGGCCTCCTTGAGCCGTGCGCTGGCGTTGACTTTATTCATCGCCTTTTTGACTTCGGCATCCGGCTGGATGTCGTTCACCAGGGCCTGCAGAATGGTGTAACCGAACTGCTCCATCGTGACCTGCAATCGCTCCTTGACCGCACCGGCGATCTTGTCCTTCTCGGAGAAGACGCTGTCGACCGGCATCTCGGGCACCAGCGCCCGAACCACGTCGAAGACGTAGGAACTGATCTGCTGGCCCGGATTGGAGAGCTTGTAGCAGGCCGCCTGCACCGCTTCCTCCGTCTCGCGCACGTAGAACTGCACCGCGACCTTGATGTTGACGAACACGTCATCGCGGGTCTTCGACTCCACGTCGATTTCAAGCTCGCGGACGCGGTGCGTGATCCGCGCCGCGACGCGGTCGACCATGGGGACCTTGTAGTTCAGCCCCGGCCCCGCGATCCCGACAAACCGGCCGAAGCGCTCGACCACTGCGTGCGTCTGCTGCTCGACCGTGAAGAGGCCGCTGAGCAGAATGAAGAGCCCCAGTACCACGATGCCAACGAACGCGAAGATCATGGCCGACCTCCTGGTTGAGAGCTTTCGGGTTCCGGCGCAAACTGGGCCGAACGGAGCACCACGCGCACCACGCGAAGCGGCGCCGCAATCTCATACGATGGAATCTCGAGCGCTGCGCTGCCAGCGTGCGGCAGGGCGCTGATCGTCCGATCCACCTCGCACGCGCGCGACCCGTTGGCCCCTTCGCCGCGCACGACCACCGTGACCTCGGCGAGCGAGTAGCCCGCGTTGAACAGCGTGACGTCGATCGATTCGGTTTCCGACAGCGGTTCCCCGCCGCCGGTCGGCTGCCATCGGTAGTAGAGTTGCACACCGCCTTCGCAGGGAACAAACCCAGGCGGCGGCGCAGCGGGCCGCGGGTGGCGTACGCGCCCGGCTTCGAGCGCCTCGCCCAACGCCGCGTCCAGCGCCAGGCCGCACTGCGAGCAGAAGCGGGCCACGTCGCGGTTCGAATCGCCGCAGCGCGGGCATGGCCGATCGTCGGTCATGGTCCTCTTCCTGCTTATCCAAGGCAGCGGCCGGCGCACCGCACACAGCCACACCCCACTAGAAGTGTCAATCGCAAAGCCGTTGGCGACCACTATAAACCCCAGCCTCGGTTGGAACTAGCCGACTGCCGGCGCCGCGCGGCTTGCCGCAGCCGCGCCGCAGGTTGTATAAGTGTCGGCCATGCCGAAGCCCGAGACGCGCGCGCGGCTCGCCGACGAGGAGGTGCGCCAACCTTCGCTGGTTTCGATTGCGCCCGTTCTGATCGTCGCGCTGGTGCTGGGTCTCGCGGTTCGCGCGGCGTGCATCTGGCTCGCCCCGCAGACTTCCTACCTGCCGGATCACGTCAGCAACATGGGCTGGGCCACGTACGCGGTTCAGCATGGTCCCTTGGCGCTCTACGATCTGCCGCGCGGGCAGCCGCTGGTGGTGCGGGTGCGCGATCCGCGCAGCGGGAAGGTGGGTGAGTCGGTCCGCCAGAACGCGCACCCTTACAACTACCCGCCGCTCAGCGCGGTGATCTTCTGGAGCAGCGGGCTGGCCTGGCACGCGCTGGATCGAAACGAAGCGTCGATCGAGGTCTCCGTCCAGATCGCCCGGCAGATGGGGATCCGCAGTCCGGTCGTGTCGCGCGTCATCGACACGCGCGCTTCGCGCCTCGCAGGCGCCCTGCCGGGCATCGTCTTCGATCTTCTGCTTGCCTGGGGTGTCATGGCGTTGGTGCGTGCCGTGCGGCCGGCGCCGCGTTCGCGCACCGCCGAGGCGTGCGCGTTCTCTCTGACTCTGCTGGCCCCGCCCATCTTCCTCGATTCGAGCTACTGGACCCAGGCGGACGCGTGGGTGATGGCGCCGCTCGTCTGGTGTCTGGTGTGCCTGCTGCGCGGGCGCTGCGTGCGCGCGGGGATCCTGTACGGCGCCGCTTTCATGATCAAGCCGCAGGCGATCCTGCTCGCGCCCGTGCTCGCGTACATCCTGGCGTCGTCGTGGCTGGCCCGCGACGGCTCGCTGCGCCGCGCGGCAGGCGTGCTGGTCGGCGGCGCGGCGGCGGCACTCGTGATCGCGCTGATTGCCGCGCCGTTCATGGGGCGCGAGGCGAGCCGCCGGGACGGGGCCGGCCAGCCCTGGCGCTGGTTCAACGCCAGCTATGGCGCCACGGTCGCTGGCGACATGTACCAGCGCACGACCTTGAGCGCGTTCAATGTCTGGTGGCTCGAACTGCTCGCTCAGGGTCCCCCGACGCGCGAGCGCCCCGCGGGCAAGCTGCTCGACGATCTGGCCACCCTCGGCGGCATGTCCAAACAGGCGATCGGGCGCATGCTGCTGGGCGGCGCGATCCTACTGAGCTGGCTGGTCTGCGCCCGGCGGCGGCGCTGGACGCGCGAATCCTGGCTGGTGTGTGCGTTCCTGATCACCCTTGCGGCGTTTGTGCTTCCGACGCGCGCCCACGAGCGGTACATCTACTACTGCATTCCATTCGCCCTCGCGCTGGCCTGTGTCAGCCGCTGGTGGATTCCGCCCGCGCTCGCGGTCGTTGTCGTCGGCGGCTTCGAGCTAGTCTCGTTCCGCTGGGTCTCGCTGGACGACCCCAGCGCGAGAATCACCTCGGGATGGCTCGCGGCGCTGTCCGTGCTTACGTTGATCGGCTCGTTTGCCGTCGCGGCGCTCGCGCGCGAGCGGCCCGCATTGCCCCCCTCCCCGTGACGCGCGCCGTCTCCCGTTCAACGCCGCAACGAGTCTCGCATCATCGTTCCGAGCGCTCGGAGATCGCCGTCAGTGCTTCACCGCATCCGGCCCGCAGGCGCACCCGCGCGAGGCTCGAGAGCGGCGTTTCCTCCGGGTTGATCTCGATCACGCACGCGCCGCGCTCCGCGGCCAGCTCCACCAGCCCCGCGGCGGGCTGAACCACCCCGCTGGTGCCGATCACCAGCATCACGTCGCATTCGAGCGCGGCCTGGCGCGCGGCGCGCAGCGCGTCCGCCGGCAGCATCTCGCCAAACCAGACCACGCCCGGTCTAAGCCGCTCCCCGCATGCCGGGCAACGCGGATCCTCACCCAGATCGTCCAGCCCGACGACGCGCTGGGGGCAGACGCTGCAACGCGCCACGTCGAGCCGGCCGTGCAGCTCAACCACTTCTTTCGAGCCCGCCCGGTGATGCAGTCCGTCCACGTTCTGCGTCACCACGACCATCCGCGGCAGCCGCACTTCCCAAGCGGCGAGCGCATAGTGCCCGGCGTGCGGCTCCACGCGCTTCAGCCGCTCCCGCCGCTCGCGGTACCAGGCCCAGACGTGACGCGGGTCGCGTGCGAAGGCGCTCGGCGTCGCGAGTTCCTCGGGTCTGAAGCGCGACCACAGCCCGGTCTGCGCATCGCGAAACGTCGCCACGCCGGATTCCGCCGACATGCCCGCACCGGTTGAAACGCACAGGAAGCCGGCGGCGGCGATCGCCTTCGCGGCGCGCTCGACCGATTCCGGGTCCATTCGGCTCTCCCTCGGCGGCATGCTGGCGCGCCTCGCAGCGTGGGGCACTGAAGTCTCCGTGCCGGTCATTCTACCCTCCGTGGCTCGCGGCCGGTGCCGCGCCGCGCGCGTCCCCTCACGTCAGGTTTGCCCCGCGCAGCAGCGGGCGCCCGCGCTCGCCGCGCACTCGCGCGCCGCGCGGGTGCAGGGCAAATGCCAACCCGGCGACGAGCGATGCCGCATAGAGCGCCGCCCAGTTCGTCGTGCCCGCCGCAACCAGCCCCGCCAACGCGAGCAGCACGACTTGTGCGGAGAACCGCGCGAAGACGTGCTCGGACGCGCTGCGCGCCCAGCCGCGCGCGTGCATCAGCAGCAGGACGGCCACCGCTACGATCAGCCAGTGCAGCGGCGAGGGCGGCAACGGCAGGTGCCGCAGCAGCACGATGACCGCCATGTGCAGATAGAGAAACAACAGGGATTCCCGCCCGAACCGCGGCAGCGGCGGAAGCTCCAGCAGCACCGGAAGCGCGCGCGCGAACGCAAAGCACCCGAACGCCAGGCCAGCGGTCAGAAAGAAGTACGGCGGCGAGAAAAACTCCTTGCTGATGGCCAGGAACGCGACCCCGTGATTCGCGGGCAACGGCAGATTGAGCCGCCGCAGTGCGATCGATCCCGCCAGCAGCCCGAAGCAGAGTAGGCTCGAGGCGAGATTGGTGTGGACCCGCTGGCGCGCCGCGAGAGCGCCGATCAGGAAGACCGGGATCCACGCCAAAGCTGGAAAGATCGCGCCGTGGGACTTGCCGATCGCGAAGAGGACCTGCGCGCCCGGAATCGCCGGCGCAATCGGGGAGAGGCAAGCGTGCATCGCCAGGCAGGCAGCCGTGAGCCCGACCAGCTCGCTACGCCGCGCGCGGCCGCTCCGCGAAGCCAGCGCGGTCGCCAGCACTCCGAGCGGGACGATCTGCAAGATGTCGCAGGACGCGGCGGCGCGGAAGGCGGTGGCGGTCGCGGTTGGCGGAGTGCCATCCGCGCCGGCGCCCGGCGCGCTGCCCGGAAGCGTGGTCAGCAGCAGGTTGTAGGAGATTCCGAGCACGAAGATGGCGGCGTAGCTGCCGACCAGCTCGGCGACCGATTTGCGCCGCGCTTGTTCCCATGCCAGGGCGCCCGCGACCGCGAAGAACAGGGCCGGAGCGAATCCGCCCAGGTAGAACACGGCCCGCGCCGGTCCGCCGGCTTCGGGCGTGTAGGTGTGCGCGAAAATCATCAGCAGGCACGCCAGCCCGCGCATCCCGTCGAGCGTCGGGTCGCGCCCGCGCGTGGGAGAGGCCGGGTGACCCACGCTCATGAGCCGGCTTCCTGGCGATGGCCGGCGCGCGCCGAGCGGTCCATGCGGGAGACCGCTGCGCTCCACGCGCGCGAATTGCCGCGCGCCTGCGCGGGCGTTACGATCCGGCCGTTGGCGGAGCCCCGAGCGACAGCGCACAACCGTCCGTCGACCGCGATTTCATGACCCGAACGGATCAAACCGGCTTCCAACGTATCCCGCCTGTCGAGGTGCTTAATTGACTCCCGTCGTGCGCGCTCATGATACCGATGGCCGGGCCCGAGCGCTCGGCCGCGAGATGTTCGACCGCATCGCCGGCGCGACTTCGCACGTCTTCCAGCCCGCGTACTGGGAGGAGCGCCTGCTGCGGCTGTTCATGGGCGACGAGTGGCTGAAGGTCCAGGCTTTCCGCTTCGTCGATGTGCTGCCCACCGTCATCGACAACCCCGTCGAGATCGCCCGTCACCTGCGCGAGTATTTCCAGGCGCCGCCGCCGCGCGGCGC
>CAYXIO010000065.1:0-21124 GCA_964465125.1 uncultured Planctomycetales bacterium
GACCGGTTCGACTCATGGTGTCGGTTACCTATCCCCGCGGAAAACGGGGGGGTCGGCCGGCGCCGGCTCTCAAGCCGTCGCGGGCCAGTGCTGCCCTTCTCTTCATCGTCGAGCCGGGCTCACGTCTTGTAGTCCCGTGTCCGAACGGCTGCGAACAGGCACTTGCGCCTGGGCGCGCGTCCGATTACTCGATCAGGGCGACCGGGCGCTTGCCTCCCAGCGTCCGGAAAATCGACTCGAGCTGCTCCGTGTACTCTTCCGGAGACCCGACCGCGTAGAACTCCTGACCGTGTCCGATTGCGGCGATTTCCTGGAGCAGCTCGCGATCGACTTCGTAACCGACGCTGACCGTATAGATCACGAAACCCTCGTCGGCGGCTTCGTGGGCCCGGTCGATCGCGTACTGGCGTGCGGCGGCGGAGTAGTCGCCCAGCCAGTTTCCGTCCTCGTCCGTGTTGGCGACGCCGTCGGACATCAGCACGATGATCTTGGTCGCCGCGTCGCGGGCGCGCGAGCTTTGCAGCTCGGAGATGCCCTTGATCAGACCGCCGGCGATGTTCGTCGTGCGGTCATAGTGGCCGGCCTGCCGCTCGTAGAGCCGGTCCGAAATCGAGTAGAGGCTGTCGGTCAGGTTGACCTCGTGGCGCCCGGTCGTGGCGAACACCTCAAGCGACACGTGATCCGGGCTTTCCAGGGCGGCGATGACGTCCATCATGGTGAGCACGGCGTCCTTGACCGCGCGGACGGGTTGCTCGGGGGTCGCCCAGAGGTTGTTGTTCTTGGAGTACTCCGGGTAGTTCGCGAGCAGGTAGTCGGTGAGGGTCTTGGGACCATAGCGATAGCGGAAGGCGGTCTGGTAAGTGTTGTAGATGGTGTTGTTCGAAACCCAGTTCGCGTAGTCGCGCCAGCTCCAGCCGCCCACGCGCCAGCTCGGGTAGCTCACCCAGGCGGTGGTTTCGCCGTCGGCGATCAGCGTGTCCCCGTTGCCGCCGGAGCTGTACTTGCCGCCGGCGCGGCCGCTCATCCACTCACACAGACCCAGCAGGACGCACACGCGGTTCTTGTGGTGAGTCGAGTTGTTGTCGCCGGCGCCGCCGAGCAGGATGCTCCGCTCGTCGGCGCTGTAGCCGCGCGCCGTCAGACTGCTGCTGATGGTCGCGTCGGTGCAATTGAGCTTCTTCTTGATGTAGAACAGGCCGGGGTCCGACGAGGCGCTGTACGACCCCGGATCCAGCGCGTTGCCCCAGGTGGTCATCAGTCCGAAGCCGGGGCCGCTGTCGCCGGCGTACTCGCTGTCGGTTTCGGAGCCTGGGACGTACGGCCGGCTCGGCTCGGGTCCGTCCAGGGCGCACCACACGTCGCGCGTGTTCGCGTACCCGCCGTCGGTTCGATTCCACGACCGCAATTGGCTGTCGTAGTCCATGGATCCCGACAAGTCGATGACGACGGCGATGTCGCGCGGCACGAGCACGGCCGCAGCCCGGGCCGTCATCGAGGCGGTTTCGTGCCCCAGGAACTTGGCGAACATCAGGTCGATCGGCCCGCTGGCCGAGCCGGAGGTGCGCCGCAAGGTGACGCGCACGGCGTCGTAGACCTCGCCGCCGGGTGAGAATTCGAACCGACCATTGACGTCGTTGTAGGTGGCGCGTCCGAATTCGAGATCGTTGGTGGAATCCACCCCGACCGTGGCCTGGAGCACCTGGTTCAACCGCGCGACCTGGTCGGCGGTATCGAATGCGTCGGCCGTCGGATCGTCAGCGGTGCTGGTGCCCAATTCGGAGGCGGCCGCGAGCGCGGCGGCATCGGCGGACCGCTGAAGCTCGGCCTTGGCGGAGTAAAGTGCGCCGACGTCCACCGCCAGCGAGGCCATTCCGAGGATCACCGTCAGCGAAACCGCCAGGTAGACGGCTGCAATACCCTTGCGACGCCCGGATTGAGAGATCACACGACGGTGGCGCACCTGCTTCCCCCTCTCTCGCCATGAAGGCCGGCTCGGCGTAACGTCCGCCTGGCCGGCCTCAGGTTTCGGATTCACGCGGGTGCGCTGCCCAAACGGGCGGAACACGGCGCACACGCGTCAGGATCCTTCGTCGTCGCCTGACGGTCCGACCGGACCGCGCAGCTTCAGCGACGAGTCTCCGTACAGCTCCGAGGGCTGCGCGGGCCAGACCTGATTCACGCGCGGCTGAAGGACCGGCAGGTCGCGCGTGGGCTGTCCGTCCAACTGGCCCAGCATGAATAGTTCAAAATCATTCGGCGCGACGTAGCTGGCGCCGGGAACCGCGGTGACCTGGTCCGATGAAATCCCCTCGGACAGCTCAGGAGTGACCAGCACCACCAATTCCGTCTCGTCCTGCTGATAATTGACGGAGGTGAAGAGCGACCCCAGCACGGGAACATCCCCGAGACCGGGCACTTTCCGGCTCACGGCGCGCGTTCGCTCGCTCAGCAGGCCGCCGATCGCCAGCGTCTGGCCGGCCCCAAGCTCGACGGTCGTTTCCACCCGGCGCGTCGAGAACGACGGGATCGCCGTGCCGCTGAGTGTCACGGCGTTGGAATAGTCGGGCTCGCTGATTTCCGGGGTGACCTTCAGGCGGATCCGCCCCTCGCCCAGGACGACCGGCGTGAAGTTCAGCCGCACGCCGAACTCCTTGAAGATCACGTTGATGCGTTCGTCGGTGATGATCGGGATCGGGATTTCGCCGCCGGCGAGGAAGGTGGCCTCCTGGCCGTTGATCGCCAGGACGTTGGGCTCGGCGAGAATCCGCAGCAGTCCGTTCTCGCGCAGGGCTTGCACGAAAACCTGCATCTGCACCCGCGGGAATCCGAAGCTGAGCGTTGAGCGGCCGGTGACGGGGATGCCGTCTTCGCCCACCAGGAACGGGATGTCCGCGGTGGCCAGCGCGCCCTCGGGGGCGCCGATGTTCGCCGGGTTGATCCCGTCCAGGTTATTGATGAAGAACATGTCGCGGAGGTCGTCGCCCGCCATCCAGCCGTTGAAGCCCAGCTCGCGCGAGGCGGAGCGGTTCACCTCGGCGACCGTGCAGCGCAGCAGCACCTGCTGCCCGCCGCGGACCCGTAGATGGTTCATCACGTTGGGCGAGAAGACCTTGGCGATCTGCTCGACGCGCTCGGCGCTGGCGGCGTCGGCCACGTCGCCCGTCAGCACGACCGCGTCCATCAGCGCGTGAGCGCGGACGTTGGCGCGCGGCACGGCGCTGCGGATGCTGGCCAGCAGGCGGTCAAGCTCGATGTCGACCGCGACGTCGAAGACGCGCTGTTCATTGCCATCCACCCAGACGATGAGCTGGGTCGTGCCGAAGCTCTTGCCGGTGATCAGCAGTTGCTGCGGGCTGATGGCGGTGACTTCGGCGAAGTCCGGCTTGGCGAGCCGGGCCTCGCGCACGGGCACGTTGAAGTCGACCAGGATCGACTTGTTGGCCGGGACGCGGATCAGCGTGCCCTCGGCCTGCACGTCGCGCACCGAGACCTGCACGCGCGTGGCCGGCGACTGCGCCGCGGGCGTCTCGGCGACCGGCGGCGGCTGCACCGGCTGCAAGGCCTGTTGAGCGAGCGCCGGACACGCGGCCAGGCAGGCCAGCATCGTCGCGATTCCGAAGTGTCGATTCCTTCCTGCACGCACCGTCCGGGGGGAAACGAGCGTTGTCATTCCGTGAGCTCCTTCGGCTCCGTGGTCGACTCGTTGGGTTCGCTGGGATCCGTCGAGTCATTCTCAAACGGGTTTGTGGTCTCGAGGTCGTCGGGCGTCGTCGTCGGGGGCTCCGCCGGCGTCGGCGGATTCTGCACCGGCGGGGGCGTCTTGCCGGTCTTCCGCGGCGACCGCTTGTTCTTGCCTTCGCGCTTGACCTGCTCGAACAGGTTCGGCGCCTCGCCGGTCAGCTCGATCGCTTGCGTGGAGCTGAGCTGGTTCCAGCCCAGCGTTCGGCGGTCCTCGCCGTTGTAGACCACCATCACCCAGGCGAGCTGCGGCTCGGGCCCGGGTTCGGGCTCGGGCTCGGCCGCGGGTTCGGCCGGCTCCGCGGGCGCGGGCTGGGCCGAGTGGGTGACCCCCGCGATCAGCGCGGTCATCTTGTCGACCCAGGATTCCTTCGGCTCATTAGCGGCGACTTCGGACTCGGACTCGAGAATGTCGTCCTGGCTGACCACGACCTCGCGGTTGGGGCTCGTGAGGTCGTCGTTCGCACCGCGGAGACTGAGCTTGATCTTGCCGCGCTGCTCGGCGAGGTGGATGGTCGGCACGGCGTCGGGCTTGACGAGCAGCGTGACCGTGCGGGCCTTCTTGGAGGTGTCCTTGGAGGGGCGCTTGCCGCCCGCGGCCTCCGCAGGGGTCGGTGCGTCGGGCGCGATTCGCTCGCCCACCGCCGCCACCACGACGTCCTCCAGCAGCGTCTTGGCGACCGTGACGGGCTTGCCGTTCTGGCGTGCGTTGAAGTACGCGACGACGTCGACGTGGCTTTCGGGCTCGAGGTGAGTGTCGAGGCCGGAGCTCTCGTCGACCTTCACGGACACGGCGCGGAAGCCGGACGGCACGTTGATGCCGGCCGCGGCGCCCGGAGGCAGCAGCATGGAATCGAGGATCGGCAGGCCCGCCGGGCAGCCGGTGTGCGGCACCCGGCCGAGGAGCTTTTGCTTGTCCGCCAGGGCGGTTTTGGGTGCGGCGCTGAGCGGGAAGGCGAGCGGCTGGATCATGGCCTCGCTGATGGCCTGTCCGCGCGGGACGTCCTGCACCGGCGTCCAGAGCTTGACGACCTTGGTCTCGGCGGCGCCTGCCTTCCTGAGGTAGTCAAAGCCGAGCTTGCCGGCCAGCCCCGCGACGCCCAGACCCACGAGCAATGGAATCAAAGCCTTGGGATTCATCGCCTGAACCTCGACAAATAAGATGCCGGCGGTCTGCGAAACGCGCAGACGCCTGCCGACGGCCGCGTGCCGGCGGCTTCGGAACCCACTCCACAACTCACCGGCGACCTGGCGCCGGCGATCCGCTACATGCCTTCACGGCGCATCGACGCAACGCCTTCGATCGTTCCCAAGGTGAAGCCGAAGAAATCGCCCACCAGGGACACGTCGGCCTGCGGGATGCGGACCGTGACGGTCACGATCGGGTCCTCGGTGGTCGGCTCGACCACGTCGATGGTGGCGTGCGTCTCGAGCCCCATCGGCTCGAGGTAGGTGGTCACGCGCGCCTCGATCTCGCCCGCCGTCACGCCCTGAAGCGCGCCCAGCCGGGCGCCTTCACGAGCGGCGTTGATCAGCGTGTTTCGCACGCTGAACAGCCAGCCGAACTCGATGATGCCGAACAGCATCGCGAACATCACCGGCGCCATGACCGCCAGCTCGACCGCGACTGCCGCCCGCCGCATCCACTTTCTTCGCCCCGCCACCGCGAGATAGCCTGTGCCCGTCCATCCCCTCCGGATTCCCCTCATGCCAGCCACCCTCCGAAATAGTGAGTCAGCAAGACCCCGATCGTGCCCGCCGTCAGCGGAACTCCGTAGGGCAGCAACTGACTCGTCTCTCCGAACGTACGTGCACCGCCGTACGTGCCGAATGCCGTGTCCAGCCGCTTCATCTTCGTCATGATGGTCTGCATGTTCGTGTAGGCGTGCACCACCCGGCCGGTGCTGTAGATCATGATGAGGGCGACGATTCCGCCCAGGATCGCCCCGGCGGCGAAGCTGACCAGCGTCAGCCACGGTCCCAGCCAGCAGCCGATCGCGGCCATCAGCTTGACGTCGCCGGCGCCCATGCCGTGCATGAGCCACGGGATGATCAGCACGCCGAAGCCGACCGCCAGCCCCAGCAGGCCGGCGCTGACGCCTGACCCGCCGAAGAACGTCACCTGCATCGTGAGTCCGCAAACCGCGATCAGCGCGTTCAGCCAGTTGGGCACGCGCCGCTCGGCGTAGTCGATCCAGGAGGCGTACAACGTCGCGGGGATCAGCAGCGCCAGCGTCCATTCCCAGTATCCGAGCTGCATCGCAGACTCCGCTCTTACTTTTCGGTCGTGTCCGGCGGCGTTACCGGCCGCAGGCCCCCTTTTCATCGGCACGATTGTCGAGCCGCACCAGCATGACGAACGGCGGTGGACGCCAGGGCGCCCACCGCCGTCCAATAGCCCTCACACAGAACTTGCGCGTCGTCGCGCAACTAGCTGCCGAACGCCGTGCTGTTCACGTCCTCGAACGTCGCGTTGACGTTCGTGCCGAGTGTCTGAATGGCGGCGATGGCGACCACGATGATCAGCGCCAGCATCACCGCGTACTCGGTTGCGGTCGGGCCGTCCTCATTGACCAGGAACTGACGAAAACGATTCACGATAGCCTTCATTGTTGCCCCTTTTTTCTCAAGTACCCGGCGGGATCCAACCCACCGCCAACTGCCACATTCAGTCCCCAGAACGGTTCAATACGTCTGGCGGGCATGCAAACGCTCCGCGCGGATTTCCGCGCCCGGGCCTGCCAGGCGGCGCTGCGGAGCTGATTTCGGTCCTTCCTGCGCAGGTTCGGCCGGCGCGGCGCAAGGCCGCCGCTTCGCGCGCGCCGTTTCGCGAATCAGGTCTGTGGAGGATTATGAGTCGCGCACCGTGAGCGCTGCGCGCAGGGCCGCCGCCATCGCCTCGCTCGGCGCAGCGTCGTTGTGCCAGTATTGATGTTGAAGCTCGGCCTGGGCCAGCAGCAGCTCGGCGCCGGTCCGAATTTCAATGCCGCGCGCCGCCGCATCACTCAGTAAGCGCGTCTTCAGGGGCGAATAGACCGCGTCGAGCACCAGCCGCGCCCGGATCGACTCCGCCGGCATGGGAGATTCGTCTTCGTTCGGCGACATTCCGGCGCTGCTGCAATTGATCAGAATCTCGCCGGTCGCCTCGGTTCGACGCGACCAGGGCGACCAGGCGCAGCCGAGCGCCGCCGCCAGATCGCGGGCCCGATCATCGTGGCGATTGAAGAGCGTCACCCGGCAGCCGGCGTCGATCAGCGCCAGAGTGACGCCGCGCGCGGCTCCGCCGGCGCCGAGGACATCTACGCTCCGGCCCTGGATGGATCGGGCCGCAGGGTCTTCCGCGCGGCTGAGCAGCCGCAGGGCCCCCGCGCCGTCCGTGTTCTCGCCGTGCCAGCTACCGTCCGCGTCGCGTCGCAGCGTGTTCACCGCTCCGCAGCGCCGCGCGGCATCGCTGAGCCCGGCGCCGCGATCGACCAGCCACTGGTAGGCATGCGTCTTATGCGGAACCGTGACGCTCAACCCGCGCACGTCGAGCTCGGGGTGGGCCTCCAGCAGATCCAGGAAACGCGATAGGCGATTCGCGTCGGGCAGCACCGGCAGCCGCACGTAAACCCCGTCGATTCGCCGCGCACCGAGCGCGGCATTGTGAATCGCCGGGCTCCTGGACTCATCCACCGGCCAGCCGACCACGCCGTAGACGCGCGTCGTCGGTCGGATTTCGTTCCAGCGGTATAGCGTCTTCAATTCCGCCAGAGTCAGTTGGCCCGGCGCGGAGGCGCGGTCGGCGGCAAGCGCTGCATACGTCAGCGCCGCACCGAACTTGCGGGCCAGAACGCGCGTCAGGCCGCCGGCGACCCCCACGCCCATCACGGCCAGCCGACGTTCACGGTTTTTTCCTTGCAGGATCATCAGCGCGAAGGCATCGACGGCATCCGCGGTCAGGCACGCGAGCTTGACGATTTCCGCCGGCGCGGCCAGCAGCGCCGCGGAGTACGCGTCGAGGTTGGAAGGCGTCTCGCGGAGATTGTGGGTCGAGAGAACCAGCGCGTTCTTCGCGCGCCCGTCCGGGTCGACCGCGTCCGTGCGCGCGCATACGAGCCCGATCTTCTGGCGGACGTTCGCGGAGCGCTGCCAGGCGGAGAATTCGAAGTCGACGAATCCAGGCAGGTGCAGCCCAAGTCGTTCGAGCAGGGCCAGGCGCGCCGCTTCGTCGGCGTCCCAGTCGCCCCCCTCGCCGCGCGGCCGAATCGTCAGGATGATCGGAAGGCCGGGTCGACGCGCCAGCAGCGCTTCGACCGCGGCCGCATCGCCGATCCGGTCGACGCGCAACTCAACCACGTCCGCGCCACCGGCGATCGCCTCGGCGACCTGCCGCTCGAGCGGCGGCGTGGCGCGGACCAGCGGCGTGACGAGCAGCGTGGAGGGAGGCACCGGCTCAATCCTGACCGGTTCGCAGCAACGACGCCAACGGAACGTGCAGCACGGCGGCGATCCGCGCCAGCGTCCAGGCCGACGTGCCCGTCCGTCCCGATTCGATCTGCGAGAGCTGCGCGGCGCTGATGCCAACCGCCGCCGCGACATCCGCCTGCTTCAGACCGGCGGACGTACGCGTGTGACGGAGGTGCTCTCCCAGCCAGGTGGCAAACTCCTCCTCGCTGCGGGCGACAATTCCGACCTCAAGCAGTTGGCGTCGCACCGCGGCCAGAAGCGCGTCGCGCTGGACCGGCTTGGTGAGCAGCTCGGCGGCCCCGCTGGCGCGGGCCTGGCTCTCCTGGTCGGGCTGGGGGAATGCGGCCATCGCCATGAGCCGCGTCAGGGGAAATTCGGTGTGCAGCGTGGCGAGGACCTCGGCGCCGTCGAGTTCTCCCAGACGCAGGTCGATGAGCGCGACGTCGAACGGTTGCTGTCGGGCGCTGGCCAGCCCGACGGCGGGATCGTGATAGGCTCCGACCTCGAAGCCGTCGGCGTTGAGCCAGTCGCCAAGCCGCCGGCAGATCGCGTCGTCGTCGTCAATCACCAGCGCGCGGACGGAGATATGGTCCTTCATGGCAGTCGCTCACCCGCCTGACTCCGTTCCTGGTGCGCACGGTACGGCTCGAAACCCGCCGATGCAATGGACGGATGGAATGCCTGGGCCCGGGGAATCCTGGGAGTGCGTCCGGCGGAACGGGGGCGGTGTACAAACATGGGGTTCGCGCGCGCGGTCCGTCCGGTTAGCATCGATTCGGCGCGCAGACACCGGCGGGTTCGGCCTCGCAGAGGTGTCTGCCGGCTTGCGGGCCGATAGACGGCGCTACGCCATAGAACGCGACGGCGCCGGGACGCAGGGCGCCGGCCAGGCTGTCGGCGAAAGGAGTGGCTGACAACGATGTTCACGATTCGATCGTTCGGCTTCCGCCGCTCATGGGCCGCGGCGTTGGCGTTGGCGCTCACGGCTGCCTGGTTAGCGGCGGCGGGGGCGGCGCGCGCCCAGGTCTCCGGGTCGGCGGATGAAAGCGGCGTTTCGGAAAGCGATCCGTGCGACGGATTCTGGCCGACCGATCGCATGGTTGACCTCTTCATCGACCGCGTCACCGAGGAGATGGCCGACGAGTACCACTTCGACGCCGACCAGCTTCAGTTGACGCGGGCGGTCTTCAAGGAGCGCATCCCCAAGTTCATGAAGGAGAACCGAAACGAGATTCGGCAGCTCATGAACCAGTTCATCGAGGCGCAGCTCAGCGACGAGGTGCCCGAGGTCGACAACGTGACCGATTGGGCCCAGCGCGCCCTGCCCCTGATCGACGAGTTCAAGGTCTCCGTCGGCGGAATGACGGATGACATGCGCGAGTTTCTCACCGACGACCAGCAGGTCATGCTCGATGCCAACCTGGCGGCTTTCGAAATGGGCATGGGCATGATGCGGAACAAGGTGGCGCACTGGTCGGAGGGCGGCTACGACCCCGAGACCGAGTGGATTCCCGACCGCGCCGCGCGCGAGCGTCGCGACCGCGACGAGCAACGCCGCATGGACGCCGAGATGGCCCAGGCGCGCGAGGAGGTGTTGGTCGAGGGTGGGCTTACGCCGCCTGGCGCGGGCGCGGGCGCAGCCGGCGAGCCCGGCTTGAATCGGACGGCGTCGCAGCCGGCGCGGCCCCGCGACGAGTGGACCCTCTACGTCGACAACTTCATCCGCAAGTACGACCTGGCGCCGGATCAGCAGCAGAGATGCCGTACGTTCCTGTCCACGGCGCAGCAGCAGCGCGATGACTACCTGCGCCGCAAGGCGGCCGAGCTGGTGGACGTCAAGAAGAGGCTCGAATCCGCCGCGGACGAGGATGCCAAGGCGGCGGCCAAGGCCGAATTCGACAAGCTGAACGCCCCGGTCGAGCGCCTGTTCACGAAGCTGCGCGAGAACCTCGACCGACAGCCGACCCGGGCGCAGCGCGCCAAGGCCGCCAAGGCTGCCGCCGAGGCGCGCGAAGCGGGCGCGCACCCGAGTTCGGGCGAGACGGAACGCGAGCACCCCTAGTTCAGTTCGCCGCGTATCATCCCGAAGACCCCGGCCGTCGCCGACGTCGGTCCTGTACGCAGCCTGGCGTGACCGGGTTCCGGGTGCCTGCGTCGCCCTTTTCTTACACGCGGCCCCGGAATATCCTCCGGGCCAGGCGTCGGTCCGCCCCCGGGGCCTTCCCGCGTGGCCGCGCGCCCGGAGCCTGGTTTGCACGGAATGCTGAGCAATCTCGCCCTCGTGATAAGCCTGATCCTGATGATCCTGCCGGCGCTCTACGGGCTGCATCTGTACGCCCTGATGGTGCTGGCCGCCAGCCGCTGGCGACGCGTCAGCCGCGAGCAGGCGCACGTCCGGGCTGCATTCGTGAAGCAGGCGTCCGCCGCCGACTGGCCGGTGATTACGACGCAGATTCCGTTGTACAACGAGCGCTCGGTCGCGGAGCGCGTGATGCTGGCGGTGGCCGCGCAGGACTACCCGCGCGAGCGTCACGGAATCCAGGTGCTCGACGACAGCACCGATGAGACGCGCGAAATCGTCGAGCGCGTTGCAACCCGCCTGCAAGCCGAGGGACATGACGTCCGCGTCATTCGCCGGCCGGAGCGCACCCACTTCAAGGCCGGTGCGCTGGCCTTCGGATTGCGCCAGGCGCGCGGCGAATTCGTGGCGGTCTTCGACGCCGATTTTCTTCCGCCACGCGACTATTTGAGCCGCCTCGTTCCGTTGCTCGCTGCGCGCCCGGAGGCCGGCTGCGTGCAGGGCCGCTGGGGCCATCTCAACCTCCGCGAGAACTGGATGACCGAGGCGCTGTCGATCGGCATCGACGGACACTTCGGTGTCGAGCAGCCCGCCCGCGGCTGGAACGGGTTTCTGATCAACTTCAACGGCACCGGCGGGATTTGGCGGCGGCAGGCCATCGACGACCCGCGCGTCGGCGGTTGGAGCGGCGACACCATCACCGAGGATCTCGACCTCTCGTATCGCGCGCAGCTTGCCGGCTGGAAGATCGTCTATTGCCCGGCGGTAGTCGCGCCCGGCGAGGTGCCGGCGGACGTCGACGCCATCAAGGCCCAGCAACGCCGCTGGGCGACCGGCTCCATTCAAACGTCGCGCAAGCTGCTGCCTGGGGTGTGGCACTCCAACCTGACGCTGTTGCAGAAGCTCGAAGCCAGCGTTCACCTCACGCAGTATTCAGTGAACCTGCTGATGCTGCTGATGCCGCTGGTGGCCCGGCCGCTGGCGACGCTCGCGCCCATGCCCTCGGGCAGCGCCGTGCTCGCAATCACCTCTACGATCGTGCTGGTCGGCGCCGCGGCGCCATCCATCGCGTACGTCTGCGCGCGATGGCTGCTGGGCGAGCGACTGCCGAGCCTTTGGGGCATTCTCAAGCTGATCATGCTCGGCCTGGGACTCTCGCTGAACAACTCCGTTGCGGTTCTGGCCGGGTTGCGGCAGCGCGGCGGCGAGTTCGTGCGCACGCCGAAATCGGGAAGCACGTCAGCGTCGGCGGCGCGGGAATCGACGTATCGGGCAGCCCGTTCGCGACTTTGGATAGCCGAGCTGGCGCTAGGCGCGATCTGTCTCGCCCAATGGGCGGCGTTCCTGAAGGCCGATCACTACGTCGGCGGCACTTTCCTCCTGCTCTACGGAATCGGGCTGCTGCGGCTGGGATGGGGCTCGCGCCCCGCCGCTGCGCGAAGGACCAGCGCTTCCGGCCGCAACGAGAAGCCGGCTCTGCCCGCGGCGGATCGGGTCGCGGCGTAGTCGCAAACGGATCGGCACGGGCGCGCACAATCCCCTGACCCGCTTCGGCCTACGGCAGCGCGTGCAGGAAGCGGTTGAAGCGCGGCAGGTACCACCCATCGCGGTCGAGCGAAAACGCCACCCGCCCCGAACGCCCCAGAATCCGCGCGCGCGGCACGCAGCCGAAGTAGCGCGAGTCGCGGCTGCGGTCGCGGCTGTCGCCCATCACGAAGTAGCTGCCGGCGGGGATCGTGCGGGCCGCGAAGGAGCGCATCGCCGCGATCTCCGGCGTGATGCAGACCGGGTGCACGTGCTCCGCCAGTGTTTCGGAAGCGACCCTCTGCCGGAGCACGCGGCCGGCGTCGTCCGTCTCGCTGACAAAACCCGTCGGTCCGGCGTACGAAAGCGGCCGGCCGTTGATGACAAGCTGGTTGTTGCGAAGCTCCACGGTGTCGCCGGGCAACCCGACCACGCGCTTGACGAGGATGGTGCCGTCGTCGGGAGCACGAAGGACCACGATGTCGCCGCGCTGCGGAGCGGACCAGGTGGCCATCCAGGTTTGCGTCAACGGCACGCGCAGCCCGAAGGCGAGCTTGTTGACCAGAATTCGGTCGCCGACCTCGATGGTCGGACGCATCGAGCCGGTCGGCACGTCGTACCAGTCCGCGAGCGATCCGCGTACCGCTCCGAGCACCAGCAGCAGCGGGGCGATCGGTCGAATCCACTTCGCCCACAGATATCGGCCGCTGCGCCGCAGCCACGAGGTGTGCAGTTTCGTCGGCGCATGATCCGTCGATTCATTGGTGCGCGAGTCGGGGTTTGCTGTCATAGGGAATGTGCTCCTTGTCCGCCCGTGGCGGGAGGGGTGAAGAAACGACCGCCGCCTGCGTCAACCCCACTCCGAAAGAGCGCGCAGCCTTGGTGCCGATCGCGGCCTGTCAAGGGGTATTCGCAATGGCGGACCGGCAATTCGACGGTTGGCGGGCGATTCGGACCGGGCCGGATTGGTTCAGACGTTGAAACTGTCCCGGTCGGATTGGGGAGGCGCGAGCTCGAAGTCCACCAGGACCGGCAGATGGTCGCTGGCGACGCGCGCCAGGGCCACTCGGCTCGTGCGGGCATGAACCAGGCGCATCGGGCCGCGATAGAACACCTTGTCGAGCCCGCCGGTCGGGGCAAAGCTCGGAAAGGTGCGGATGGCAAAGCGTGAGCCGGGCCGGCGGTTGGTCGCGCACTGGAATCCCGCCGGCGCGAAGAAGCGGCGCTTCAGCAGGCCGCGCCAGTCGTTCATGTCTCCGGCGATCACGCAGGGGGTGTCCGGGCCGACGCGCAGCAGGTCCGGCGAGCTGAGCAGTCGGCGCATCTGTTCCCTGCGGATCATGGCGCGCAGTCCCAGATGGATGTTGAAGACGTCCAGATCGACGGACCGGCCGTCAAGCGGCACGTGAATCCGCGTGTGCTGCGCGCCGCGCCACTTGGTTCGCCGGATCGTGAGGTCGATGTTCCGCTGGCGGCCGATCGGAAACCGGCTGAGCGTCGCGTTGCCGTACTTGCCGTGCTTCATGAAGACGTTCATGCCGACGGCGCGGTGCGTGAACCCCAGCGCGCGGCACAGGTGCGCCGCGAGGTCGAGCATCCCGGAGCGCGGGGCGAATCGATCGACTTCCTGGAGCAGCACGACGTCGGCGCGATAGCGCTTGAGGATGGCGGTGATCCGCTCGGGAGCGAATCTTCCGTCCACGCCGATGGCACGGTGGATATTGTACGTCATCAGCCGGAATCGCATGGGTCCGCCTGGGTATTCGGCTTGCCTTCGTCGCTCCGCGCAGCTCGGTTCACTTCCGCCAACGTGCTTCGCAGCGCTCGACCAGCGTGCGAAGCTCCTGCTCGTGCGCCCGATGGCAGACGAGCGTCGCGTCCGGGCTGTGCACGATGATCAGGTCGTTGACGCCCAGGGCGGCGATCAGATGCTCCTCTTCGCTCACTAGGATGTTGTTGCCCGCGTTCAGCAGCAGCGTCCGCGGTGCGATCACCGAGTTGCCGGCCGAATCCGCGCCGCGCGTCGATGCGATCGCGCTCCAGGAGCCGAGGTCAAGCCAGTGGCAGTCCATCGGGACCACCGCCACGCGGGCGGCCCGCTCCATCACGCCGAAGTCGATCGAGACCTTGCGGAGCTTCGCCCACGCGTGCTCTGCCGCGGCTGGCCACGGTTCTGCGGTGTTGGCGCTGGTCGTCTCGCAGCGGGAAGCCTCAAGGGCGGCGGCGATCCCTTCGAGCGCAGCATGATGGTGGGGAAGGCAGCGCATCAGCTCGGCGAGCACCGTGCTCACGCGCCACGCAAACATCCCGCTGTTCCAGAAATACTCGCCGCTGCGGAAGAATGCCTCGGCGGTCGCGGTCGCGGGCTTTTCGTGAAACGCGCGGACGCGATAAACCCCCGGCTCGACCGCCTCGCCGCGATGCAGGTAGCCATAACCGGTGTGCGCCGACGTCGGGCGAATCCCAAACGTGATCAGGCTGTCAGGTTGGCGCTCGGCGGCGCTGAGGCCGAGCGCGACCGCATCCTGAAAAGCCTGTTGGGGGCTGATCAAGTGGTCGGCGGTGAAGACGGCCATCGTGGCGTCCGGATCGCGCAAGGCGAGCAGGTGTGCCGCCAGCCCGATCGCGTTGGCCGTGTCGCGCCCGACCGGCTCAGCAATCAGGTTTTCGCGCGGAATGTCCGGCAGCGCCGCGGCGACCTGCTCGATGTACGCGGCGGAGGTGATGACCCAGACATTCAACGGCTCAAACAGGCCGTGCAGCCGGCGACAGGCCCGCTCCAGCAGGCCGGCCCCGTCGAAGAGGCGCAGCAACTGCTTCGGTCGCGAGGCACGGGACAGCGGCCAGAGCCGCGTGCCGGAGCCGCCCGCCAGGATCAGTGCGTGTCGCATCGTCTAGACAACGTATCGCGAGCGCTTGCTGAGGGCGCGTTTCAGCTCGCGGGCCTGCGTTTCGTAGCCTTTCTTGCCCATCAGCGCGTAGGTGTAGTCCTTGCCGAGCTGCACCGCCGGCTGATCGTACGGATCGATGTTCAGCAGGCGTCCCATGATCGAAGTGGCCGCTTCCCACAGCATGATGAACTGTCCCACGCTGTGCGCGTCGACGCGCGCGAAGCGGATGGTCAGGCAGGGTCTGCGGCTGGCCACCAGCGCCTGCTCCGTGGCGCGTTTTTCGGCGTTGAGCAGCTCGCCCAGCGTCGCGCCTTCGAGATAGCGCAGCGACGCCGGCGTGTCCTTGAGCCTGGGAATCGTCACCTCGCCGGCGAATTGCACCACTTCCAGGAAGATGAAGACCTTGTCGTTCGGGCCCTCGCGATAGAGTTGCACCTGCGAGTGCTGATCGGTCGCGCCCAGCGCGGTGATCGGGGTCGGGCCGATGACGACCGGCTGGCCCTGCACGTCGGTGCATTTGCCGAGACTCTCGGCCCAGAGCTGTCGGTACCAGTCGGCGAAATCGGCCAATTGGGAGCTGTAGGGAAACAGCACGTGCATGACCTTGCCGCGCGTGTAGAACGCGTTCAGCAGCAGCGCCAGCAGGCCGGCCGGGTTCTTCAGCGCCGCCGGGTTGGCGACGCGCTTGCTCATCAGCGCCGCGCCGTCCATGAGTGGCCGAACCGGAATGCCGCACATCGCCGCCGAGAACAGCCCGACCGCCGAGAGCACGGAGAATCGTCCGCCGACGCCCGGCGGCACATCCAGGGTGTCGCAGCCGACCGCGCTGGCGAACTCGCGCAACGTGCCCGACTCGGGGTCGGTCGTCACCAGCACGTGTTTCGCCAGCGCCTTGGCGCCCAGCTTCTTCTGAATCATGCCGCGCACGATCTGAAACTGCGCCGCGGTCTCGGCGGTCTCGCCGGACTTGCTGATGACGTTGAACAGCGTCTTGCGCAGCCCGGTGCCGAGGGTCTCGAACAGGTTGGCGAGCACGACCGGGTCGACGTTGTCGAGCACGAACAGGCGCGGACCGCGGCGCTTGGCGGCGGGCATCAGGTTGTAGAACGGCGGATTCAGGGCCGTTTGCAGCGCGAGGTTGCCCAGCGCCGAGCCGCCGATGCCCAGCACCACCAGATTCTCCCAGCGCGTGCGGTGACGGCGGGCCGCATGCTCGACCGCGGCGAGCATGGGCTTGTCGCCCGGCAGGCCGCGGAAGCGGTGCTTGCCGTCGCGACGCTCGGCTTCGATGGCGCGGATTGCGCCGCCGACGGCTTCCGCCGCCCGCAGCAGCTCGGCGGGAGTCAGACCGTGTACCGGGCCGACCGCATCGGTCAGGACATGCGCGTAGTCGATGCGAAGATCACCTGCGGGCATAGGGTTCTCTCGGCCTGCCGCACCGTGCACGAACCGGAACGGGCGCAACGCCCGCTCGATCCGAGGCCTGCGGCTTGTGCGTGTACGCTACCGGCCGCGTCGGTGCCCGCCAAGCGCCGGTCGGCGACGCCCGCACACCGGCGGACCGGGCTTTGAGCTATACTTGCGCTCGGGCCGCGGCGTTCGGCCGGCGCGGGCCGGAACACGCGGCGAGTCGACTTCGCAAGGTGCGTTTCTCATGGCAATCAAGCTGAAGGGCCGCAGCCTGTGCTCGATGCGCGAGCTCGCGTGCGAGGAAATCCTGGGCATCCTCGATCTCGCCGACCGCCTGAAGGCCGATCGCCAGCGCGTCTTCGCCGAGTCACCCATGCGCGGGCGCACGCTGGCGATGGTCTTCCAGAAGCCGAGCCTGCGCACGCGCGTGTCGTTCGAGACCGGCATGACTCGCATGGGCGGGCACGCCATCTATCTCGCCCCGACCGACATCAAGCTCGGGCAGCGCGAGACCACCGAGGACATCGCGCTCGTGCTCTCGCGCTACGCCGACATCATCATGGCGCGCGTCTTCGGCCACGACATCGTCGTCGAGCTCGCCCGCCACGCGACCGTGCCGGTCATCAACGGCCTGAGCGATTTCGAGCATCCCTGCCAGATTCTGGCCGACTTCCAGACCGTTCGCGAACGCCGCGGGCGGCTCGACGGCCTGCGCGGGGCGTTCATCGGCGACGGGAACAACGTGGCGAATTCGCTGATGTTCGCGGCGGCGCGGGTCGGCATGCACTTCGCGGTCGCGTCGCCGGACGGCTACAAACCCGCCGAAGCCGTGCTGCGCGAAGCGCGCGAGCTGGCGCGTGAGACGGGCGCGGAGATTCGCGTGGTGACCGATCCGGTCGAGGCGGCTCGCGGCGCAGACGTGCTCTACACCGACGTGTGGGCGTCGATGGGGCAGGAATCGGAGGCGGCCGAGCGGCGCGAGAAGTTCCGCGCCTACCAGATCAACCGCGCGCTGATGCAGCACGCGAGCGCCGACTGCGTGCTGCTGCACTGCCTGCCGGCGCATTACGGCGAGGAGATCGAGTACGAGGCCGCGCGCACGCCGAACTCGGCCATCTTTGACGAGGCCGAGAACCGCATGCACGCCCAGAACGCGTTGATGGTGCTGCTGCTGGGCGAGGAAGCGCGCTTTGCGGCTCGCAAAGCGGTCGCGAAACCGGCTTTGGGGCGCAAGGCGGCCGTGAAGCCGTCGGCAGGCCGCAAGGTTGCAGCGAAGCCGTCGGCGGGTCGCAGACGACCCCTGCGTCGCAGCGCGGCGCGCCGCCGGCGCGCGTGAGTGTGGCACCGGGTTCCAACCGGTGAACTGGCCTGCGCGGTACTGGAAACACCCAACGACAGGGAGACCGCATGAGTCGTCGAGTCGAATCGATCCGAACCAGGTGGACCCGCCGCGGATACAAGCTGATCGGGCTGCTGGCGTGCGGCGGGGGCCTGCTTCAGCTCACGGCCTGCTTCGGCAGCGATCCGCAGTTCTACTTCACGAACGTCATCGTGAATACGCTCGCATCGAACCTGATCGGCGTGCTGCTGCAATCGCTGCTGGGCGGCGCAGCGGCCTGACGCGGCACAGCCCGGTCGCTGGCGAGATTGCAAGCGAAGATCGAATAGCGAAGCGCGAAGTGCGGCGGACGCACCCCGTAAACGGCTCGAATTCGACCGGCGAAGGTCGCATCGGTCGCCATGTGGGTTCCATCCCCATGCGCCTAACCTATCCAAAGCTCGGATAATCCTGGTTGTTAAATGGTTCCACTGGCACGGGTTGCGCAAAAAAAAGGAGATGCGCGGGCCGGACTTGCGTGCCGATAAATTCTGTGGAATAGTTTCTCTTACAAGGGTCTTCGCCGCTCGCGTCGCGGACCGCAGTGGGGTAGTTGCAAAGGGAACAACGTCGGAGCCTGTCCGCTCGCGCGTGCGCGGTTGTCGCAGGTTGCCCGTTCAAGGAGGCGTGGCATGACTCGTCCTTTGGTTCTGCTAGGGGGCTGCCTGCTCGGTATCACCATCTTCGCATTCCGGCCGGCTCGCACCGCGACGGTAGCCGTCGCCGCACCCGCGGCCGACGCCGCGCCTCTGTTGACCCTCGAAACGGCCAGCGGCACGGTGCGGGTGCAGCTCGACGCGGACTTGCCGACCGGGGAGCTTGATCGCCTGAAGTTCTACGTCGACCGCCACGTGTATGACGGGACCGTGTTCGACTCCGCGACGCCGAACGGGCTGCTGAGCGGAGGCACCAACGGCGTCTCGGGCGAGCTGCGGATGCTGAACCACCTGAATCCGTCGGACACCAGCGCGCTGGGCTGGCGCGCCAGCGAACGGGGGACGTTCGGGCTGATCGCGTATGGCGGCGACGGTACGTACGTGTCCCACGAGCTTTATGTCTCGCTCGGGGCGATCCCGAGCGTCGACCACTGCCTGCTTCCGCTGGGCGAGGTGATCGACGGCTGGGACGTGGTCGAGACGCTGGCGGCGGCGGAGACGGGCGGGTCGGCGGCGACTGAGATTCAGTCCGTCAGCATCGCGGAGTGAAGAATCGCGGGCCGGCTGGTTGGGTGGCGAATGCCCATCGCGGGGCGAAGCCACGAGGGGAGGTGTATTGTGTCACGGGATCTTCGTTTTGCGGTGGCGGCGCTCGCGGTGAGCATTGTCGCGGGAGTCATGCTACCCGCGTTTGCGTCGGACCGGGAGAATCACGAGTGCGTCCAGAAGACTGTGTGCGGCAACATCCCAATTGACGGTTGTACGGGATTTTCCACGGACTGCGGCAATCGCACGTGTGGCGTACAGTGCCAGGCGGTCGCCGCGCTGATCTGCCGGCCAAAGGCCGGCGCGACTTGCCACAAACTGGACGACCGGGTCTGCGCGATCATGAGCGTTCCACAGTGCAAGACTCCAGAGCAGGGCGGCAACTGCTGGTGCGACGCCAGTGACCCTGTGAGATCGTTTAATTGCGGGAATCATCTGCGGTGCATCCGGGAGGGTTAGTTCTCTCGATGTGCTGGCTGCTTCAAGCCGGGAGCACCCCGCCATCCATTTCGCTTGAAGAGCTCGTCCGGCACTTTTCCGACGCGTTCGGCGTCGTGCAGTCCCTGCGCGTCGAGGAGCGATGGGACTCCGCGGGCTTCACGCGCGTGACGGATATCGTCCTGTCCGGGCGGCCGGCGTGGAAACGCTGGCGCTATGAGTATTCGCTGTTCCCAAGAAATGCGTTACCCAGCGGCAGGATCGGGACCTTTGATGGTCAGTATTACTGGATGCTCGAAGACGACGGGCTTGGCTTGTGTGTCACTCAGTATAGCTCACCGGACGCCTACATAGGCGTGGCAGGAATTTCGCTGGCCCACTCGGGGTTGGGCCCTGAAGGGGACCAAGGTAGCTTCGCGCTTGCACTCGACCGCCGGACCTTTTCCTTAGCGGGTGATCCGTCGGACCCCGCTCGAATCCTGCTGTTGGGTTCCGGCTGGTCGCGAACGCTCCACAGTCGCATCGGCTTCATGCCGGTCGAATACCGGCAGGGAAGCATACAAATCCAGTTTTCCAATCATCGCCAGGTGGGGCCGCTTTGGCTTCCGCAGCGCATCGAGCGGCTCGATCCGGGAGAGCCCTACACGATTACGCTGCGTGACTGGGCGGTGAACGAAGGCGTGTCGGACACGGATTTCGCGATCGCGATGCCCTACGGAACCAGCATTCTGTACGACCAGGACGCTACGCGAATCTACGGCACTGGCGATCGATTGGAAGCCGAGACCGGGCTGAATAATTGGCTGCTCTACTATGATTGGGGAGGACGCGCCTCCGCGCCGAATGTCGAGCCACAGCGCGAGACCGTGCTGCGCCGCGACGGCGGATGGCGGGCCCTGTTTGCGCTGGCAGCTTTCGTTGCTACGGCCTTGCTCTGGCTGGCGCCGCTGCTGTGGAGGCGACCGGGTGCGGCGCGACAGGTCGGCGCCGCGGCGATCCTGCTCGTCAGCGCAGGCTCGATGACGCGCGCCGCTGCGCAGGACATCAGTTCCGGCGCGTCAGCGGCGAACGCCGCCTATCTGGCACTTTGCACGTTTCATCGCGAGGCGCATTTGGACCCGCTCTACAGCGCACTCGAAAGCCGTTCGGGCGGCGAGTGCCTGGCGGCGATCGCGGACGTCCTGAGCGCGTCCGGATTAGCGGCCAGGGTGACCTCAGCGACGCCTGACGACCTGGATCGCTGGCGCTACCCGTGCGTGCTGGAGTTTCGCCCCCGCTCTGCGCATTTTCCGAATCCGTATTTCGTAGTTTACGTCGGGCGCAACGAGTTCGGCCGAACGTTGCTCAACCCGAATCCGTTCGGAGCGTTGAGGCCGGTATCTGAGGAGTTCCTCGGCGAGCATTGGACCGGACGCGCGATCCTCGTCGCGCCTGAGCCGATTCAGGTGCACGATCCGTGGGGCGTTCTCGCAATCATCGCGGGGGTTGTCCTGGGCATCAGCCTGGTTCTGAAGGCCCGTCCAATGTATCGCGGGTTTCGGAGCCTCGTGGGCCTCGCGTGCCTGGTTCTCTCGCTCCCGTGGTTCGCCGGATGCTCTGGTTCGGATCAGGGCGCTGCCGTTTCGCTGACGCCACTGGAATGGAACATCGGCGACTCCTATGGTGGTCAGTTCACGAAGCACTTCGCGGCGCAGAACGGCGGCTCCCGTGACGCCACGCTCGTCAAAGTCGAATCCTCCTGTGGGGCCTCTGAAAATCCCCGATTCCCGCGCGCTTTTTAAATAAACTCGTGGCA
>CAYXIO010000066.1:0-20624 GCA_964465125.1 uncultured Planctomycetales bacterium
CTCGTCCGCAGCGACGCCGCGAATCGACGACGTGAGGTTCGGCCCGTGCCAGGAGCGGTGATCGAATCCCTGGTCGATCAGGTTGAGCGCGGCGGCCAAAGTGTCCGCAGCGCCGCCCGTCGAGATCTTTCTGGCCATGGAAGCCCGCTCCTGCACAGAACCACGCCGGCGCGCGGCGGCGTGCGAATGCTATTCGGCCGCGCAGACGTCGACAAACCCGATCGTGACTCCGGCCCGCGGCGACTGTATCGTTCTGTCGGAACATCCGCTCGAGGTGAAGCATGCCAAGCATCCGCCGCACCCGTCGCGATCTGCTGAAGGCGGCGCTCGCCGCCGCCCCCTGGTTCATCCCGTCCGCGGCGCTGGGGCGCGGCCGCTTCGTGGCGCCGTCCGAGCGGATCACGCTCGGGCTGATCGGCCTCAAGAAGATGGGCGGCGCGCACCTGGAATCGCTGCTGCGCTATCCGCGCGTGCAGATCGTCGCCGTCTGCGACGTCGACGCGCGCGCCCGCGAAACAGCGCAGCGCAAGGCCGCCGCCTACTACTCCAGCGAGCGCGGCGACGACCGCTTCGAGTCGTGCGCGGCGTACAACGAATACGAGCGGATTCTCGAGCGGCCGGACGTCGACGCGGTTCTGATCGCGGTCCCTGATCACTGGCACGCAGCGATCGCGATCGCCGCCTGTCGGGCCGGCAAGGACGTTTATTGCGAGAAGCCGCTTTCGCTGACGATTCGGCAGGCGCAGAGGATGGTCGCGGCGGCGCGGCGCTACGGAACCGTGTTCCAGACGGGCACGCAGCAGCGTTCGATGGCCAACTTCCGCTTTGCGTGCGAGCTGGTTCGCAACCGGCGCATCGGCGAGCTGAAGAGCGTGCACGTCGACTGCGGACCGCCTTCCACCGTGCTCGAACTGCCCGAGATGCCCGTGCCGGACGGGCTCGACTACGACCGCTGGCTCGGACCCGCACCGTGGGCTCCGTATCACCCGCTGCGCGTCGGATCCAACTATTGGGACGGCTGGCGACGCTGGCGAGACTACTCCGGCGGCAAGATGACCGACTGGGGCGCGCATCACTTCGACATCGTGCAGTGGGGACTCGGCGCCGACGAGACCGGCCCGGTCGAGATCCTCCCCCCGCCGCACGCGAATGACTGGCAGCGCGAGCGCCGCTGGTTCGCCGGGCGCCATTTCGAGGGCGCCGGCGCGTGGACCGGCGAGCCGACGCACGGCCTGACGTACCGCTACGCCAACGGCGTCGAGGTGATCAAGGACGGCGGCAACGGGGTGCGTTTCGTGGGCAGTGAGGGCTGGGTCGAGGTCAATCGCGGCTATCTGAAGACCGAGCCGGCAAGTCTGGCGCGCTCTTCGCTTGGACCGAACGACCTTCACCTGCGGGTCAGCGACAACCACTACGACGACTGGCTGGATTGCATTCGCTCGCGCGGACGACCGATCGCCGACGTCGCAATCGCAGCGCGCTCCGCGACCGTCTGTCACCTGGGTGCGCTGGCCTGCTGGCTGGAGCGGCCGCTGCGCTGGGACCCGCAGCGGTGGGAATTCGACGCCGACAGCGAGGCGGCGCGCTGGCTGGATCGCCCGCAGCGCGCTCCGTACGGCGGCCCCGAAGCCTAGCGCGCGCTGGCGCGGCCCGCGGCGCCTCCCCGTAGCACCGACTCTCGGTGGTCGACGTTTTTTCGCGTTCCCCGTCCTCGACCGAGAGGCGGCGCTGCGCCGCTCGAAGCCGCGCCGGATGGATCAGCTCAGCCACTCGGCGGCTTCCGCCGCGCCGGCGCCCACTTCCATGGCGCGCCGCTGGCGGAGCACCATCTCGCGATAGCGCGAGTCAGCAGCCATCAGGCCCTCGTGCGTGCCGGTTTCGCTGACGCGCCCGTCTTCCAGCACAACGATCAGGTCCGCGCTGACCACGGTGGAAAGCCGGTGCGCGATGACGAAGGTGGTGCGGTCCGCCAGGAGTGCGGCCATGCCGGCCTGAATGAGCTGCTCGCTCTCGGAATCGAGATTGCTGGTGGCCTCGTCGAGAATCAGAATCTGCGGGTCGGCGAGGATCGCGCGGGCGATGCTGATGCGCTGCGCCTGGCCGCCCGACAGGCGCACTCCGCGTTCGCCGACCAGCGTGGCGTAGCCGTCCGGGAAGCTGGCGATGAAATCCTGCGCGTTGGCGCGCCGGGCGGCTTCAACGATCTCGTCTTCGCCGGCGCCGCGCCGCCCGTAGGCGATGTTCTCCGCGATCGTCCCGTCAAACAGGAACGTATCCTGCTGCACGACCGCCAGCAGCCCACGGTAGCTCTCCAGCGTCAGCTCGCGCAGGTCGATGCCGTTCAGCCGGATCGCGCCGTGAGCCGGATCGTAGAACCGCGCCACGAGATTGGTCAGCGTGGTCTTTCCGGCCCCGCTGGGCCCGACCAGCGCCACCGTCATCCCGCCGCGCACCTTCAGACAAACGTCTTCGAGCACCGGCGCGCCCTGGCGATAGGCGAACGTCACGCGCTCGAACTCGATCGTCTCGACGGTCCGCGGCGCGGCGACGGCGCCCGCGCGGTCGGGCATCTCCGCGCTGCGGCGCAGCAGGTCGAAGACGCGCTCCAGCGCGGCCAGCCCCTGCTGCATGTCGCCGTACGATTTCACAATCGTCGAGACCGGCGCCAGCAGCATCATCACGTACATCTGGAAGGCGATCAGGCCGCCGACCGTGCCCTGCCCCCCCAGCACCAGCGCCCCGCCCAGCCAGATGATCACCAGCGAAAGCAGTGGAATCAGCAGGCCCCAGCCCGACCACACGAGGAACTCCATGATCTGCGCGCGGAGCGACTTCCGCATCACCGTGTGATGCAGCAGCCCGTAACGGCGCGACTCGCTGCGCTCGCGGCTGAAGGCGCGCACCACGCGGATGCCGCCGAAGGTCTCGACCACGCGCCCGTCGATCACCGCGCGGTCGCGCCGCATGCTGCGATAGATCGGGCGAATCCGCTTGGCGTAGAGCATGTTCAGCGCGATCACGCCCGGCAGCAGCACCGCCGCCCCGATGGCCAGCTTCCAGTTGATCCACAGCAGGATGCCCAGCGTCATGAGCATCTTCACGGCGGCGACGGCCGGCGTGACGATCCCCATCTGGAGCAGGCCCGTCACGCTGTCGACGTCGCCGGACAGCCGCGAGGTGATTCCGCCGGTCTTGATGTCCGAGAGCTCGTGCAGCGGGAGCTTCATCAGGTGATCGAAGAGCCGCTGGCGAAGCCGGAACACGATGCGTGCGTTGAGCTTGGCCGTGTTCCAGTGCCGCAGCCAATCGAACAGTTGCTGCACGAGCACGACCGCGAGAAGCAGCAGCCCGAACGAATGGAGCCGCGCGTAGTCGCCGGCTTTGAGGATGTCGTCGATGATGTGCATGGTCGCGGCCGGGAGCACCAGGCTCAGCCCGGAAGCCATCAGCGCGAAGGCGCACACCAGCGCGATCGAGCGGGCGTAGGGCCGCAGCCACGAGAGATACTCGCGGAAATAGCTGCGCCGCGCGGCGCGGTCGCCCGTCGGCGCGATGGGAAGATCGCGCTCGTCCGTCTCCGCCTGCTGATAGATCTCACGAAGGAAACGCGCAAAGCGCCGTCGCGAGGATTCTACCGGCGGAAGCATGTTTCGCTTGGGCATGGGCTCTCGATCTTAGCATCCGCGCGCGGCTCGACTCTGCCGGCGAGAGAAGACCGGCCCCAGGCCGATCCCGCGGAGGATCTCGTCTTCGCGCAGGTGCATGCGCGCGGAGTCTTCCGGAAGATGATCATCATAGCCGCACAGATGAAGCACGCCGTGCACGACGTACAAGGCCAGCTCGGCGACGGCGGCGCGGCGGGTTCCGCGCGTCCGCGTACTCGAAGGCGCCGCGGCGCGCCGCCGGGCCACGTCCGCGCAGACCACGATTTCGCCGACCGCCGCCTTCGTCCGAGGCTCCTCGCGCAGATCGAACGTGAGAACATCGGTCGCGGAATCGAGCCCCATGAACTGACGGTGCAGCCGGCGCATTCGCCGTCGCCCGACCACCGCGATCGAGAGTTGCGCGCGACGAACGCGCTCGCGCCGCAGAGCGGCCAGCGCGGCTTTACGGAGGATGCGCTCGGCTCCCCACGATTGACGAATCGCCCAGCAGACGCTGACCTCGTGCCCGGCGCTGCCCCGGTCCGATCCGCGCCTGCGATCGGGAGCCTCACGAGGCATGGAGCGAGGTCGTCTGGTGCGCTTCGGGCTCGGCGGTCGACTCGGAGGACCCGGCCTGCCCCGGGTACGCGATACGCGCGTGGTAGATTCCGCAGAGGCTCTTCACCAGGCTCGCCCGAATGCGGGTCAGCTCGCGGAACGTCAGCTCGCACTCGTCGAACTGCCCATCGAGCAAGCGCTTCTGCATGATCTGCGACACCAGGTCTTCGATCCGCGCGGGCGTCGGCTCCGACATCGCCCGCACGGCGCCTTCGACCGAGTCGCACAGCATGACGACCGCCGTCTCGCGCGACTGGGGCTTCGGGCCGGGATAGCGGTAGGAGCTGTCCGCGACCTCCGGATCACCGGCGCGGCGCGCCTTGCTCGCCATGTGATAGAAGTACTCGACCAGCGTCGTGCCGTGATGTTCGGCGATGAACGGGCGCAGCGCCGCGGGCAGGCCGTAGCTGGCGGCCATTTCGAGCCCGTCCTTGACGTGGCCGATGATGATGAGCAGGCTCATGGTGGGGCTGAGCCGCTCATGTCGGCTGACGCCGGGCGTCTGGTTCTCGACGAAATACTCGGGCTTGTTGGACTTGCCGACGTCGTGGTAATACGCCCCGGTGCGCGCGAGCAGACCGTTGGCGCCGATGGCGTCGCAGGCGGCCTCCGCCAGCGCCCCGACCATGATGCTGTGGTTGTAGGTTCCCGGGGCTTCCGCGGCCAGAAGACGCAGCAGCGGCTTGCTGGCGTCGCACCACTCCAGCAGCGTCATTCCGGTGCTGAATCGGAACAGCCGCTCAATTCCCGGCAGAATGCCCTCAATGACGAACCCGGCCAGCGCGACGGAGCCCGCGGCCCACTGCGCCTGGCGCAATGCGTAGATCCAGGTCTGCCCCTCGACGATGCCCAGGGCCGTCCAGCACCCGAACGCGACGATCGCGGAGACGAATCCGACGCCGACGATCTTCCCCCGGTTGCGGACGCTGCGAAGCGGGTAGGCGAGCACGCCGCTGAGCACCAACAGGGAGATCAGAAAGAGCACGCCCTGTTGCAGGGCCATGCTCATCAGCAGCGCCAGCGCGCTGCAAATGGCGAACACGGCGCCGTGCGGAAAGAGAATCCCCAGCGCCGCGGCGACCAGGGCCTGTGCGCCCGCCCCCAGCGCCGGCGTCACGTCGAGGTCGACAAACGCCAGCCGAGACGCCAGCAGCACCCCCAGCACGCCGACGCAGGACACCGTCCAGCGCAGCCTGTTCAGAAAGACGCGCCGCTGAAAACGCCGCACGTACGCAATCACCCCCAGCACGATCATCATGGTCAGCAACCCGCGCGACACCGCCGAGGCGCGCAGCGCGGCCCGATGCGTCGGATCGGCCAGTACGTTCGCGTGCTCCACCGCCAGAATCGCACGCTCGTCGGAGCTCAAGGGGCCGGCGTCGGCCAACGCGTCGCCCGGCATGTACCGGCGGTATTGCAGCGGCATGGCCGCGGCCGCGGCCTCGGCTGCTTCGGCAGTGCGGGCGCCGTCGAGAACGTACAGCGGGCGGAAGGTCGCGTCCGGCGCGTCGCTCGTCCGACAAATCAGCTCGATGGACTTTGCGAAGGTCGGGCGCAGGACTTCCGGTGCTCCGCCGACCGCCACCGCGATCGTCCGCGTCACCGCATCCGGGTCATTGGTGAATCGAAGCTGCGCAATCGGGAAGGACCGCTCCTGCGGCGGGTCGAAGAGCACCGCGACCCGCGGCGTTACGCGGGCTGCCGCTGCCTGCGGATCCACCAGCGGCTGCGCCCGCAAGCGGGTCAGGACGGCGACGATGTAGCGCTGAAACTCGCCGCCATCGGGCAGCGCGGCCAGCCTGCGGAGTTCCTTGAGACCGGCCTCGTCCACCACCAGACGGTTGTCGCGCGCCGCCGCCACGAGCGCCTCAGCATCTTCCCCGGCGGTTCGCACCAGCGTGAGGGCGCTGCCCAGGCGCACCTCGATGTCGCCCACCAGCGCTTCGTCGATACGGAAGTAATTCGGCGAGCGCTCGCGCTCGCGGAACCGCATTTCCGCGCTCGCCTGCTGGTCCTCCACCTGAAGCTCCACCCGGGCCGGCAGCGCCCGCGGCACGGTCTGTCCCGTTCGCAGATTCAGCGCGGGCCCGCCCAGGTTGACGATCACTGCTGCGGCCAGTCCGGTCGCCAGACCGACCCAGGTCGAGAGTGCCCAGGTGTCCTCGGGCAGGCGTTGCAGCAAGGTGCCGCGCCATTCCGCGACGCGGGTACGTCGCTTGTCCTTCCGGCGGGCAGATTGCGAGGCGAATGGCCACATAGGATTGCGTCTCGGCGGCACGTTTCGGGAGCTTAAGCGCCGGCGGAAGGCGGCGAAACGGAATCAGCCGCCGTCGGTGCAGATCCGCGAACATTATCGGACGAGATCGCGTCCTGCGCGTCGCGCCCGTTCGCGTAGCGCGCCACGATGTCCTGGACCAGCCGGTGCCGAACAATGTCCACGTCCGCCAGCCGCAGCACGGAGACGCCGGCGATCCCCCGCAAGCGCTGAGCGGCATCGATCAGCCCTGAGGGCTGGCCCGGCGCCAGATCGACCTGGCTGTCGTCCCCCGTCACGATCATCTTGCTGTCGTTCCCGAGCCGCGTCAGGAACATGAACATCTGATTGGGGGTCGCGTTCTGAGCCTCGTCCAGAATGACGATCGAGTGGTTGAGCGTCCGGCCGCGCATGAATGCCAGCGGAATCACCTCGACCACGTCGTTGACCATGAACCGCTTGAGCTGGTCGAACGTCATCATGTCGTGCATGGCGTCGAGCAGCGGCCGCAGGTAGGGATTGACCTTCGCCTGCATGTCGCCCGGCAGGAAACCGAGCTTCTCGCCTGCTTCGACCGCCGGTCGAACCAACGAGATGCGCCGCGCCCGGCCGGTCTTGAGCAAGTGGACCGCAACGGCGACGGCCAGATACGTCTTTCCCGTTCCCGCCGGACCGAGGCAGAGCACCAGGTCGTTCTCGAACATGGCGCGAACGTATTCGCGCTGACCGGGAGTCTTCGGACAGACCGGCTCGCGGCTGAACGTCCGCACGGCATTGAGATCGACGACACCCTCCTGCGCTTCGACCTCGTCGATCGCCATTTCCACGTCCGCGTCGACGAGAAATTCCCGTCCCGCCAGCATGGACTGAAGTCGTTCGACGACCGCCGCGGCCTTCGCGCAACTGGCCGGCGCCCCGAGCAGGCGAATCACTCCCCCGCGCGCGTGAACCTGCACGCCGAAGATGTCGCGGATGCGTCGCAGGAAGCGGTCGCCGGGGCCCAGCAGTTCGGCGCGGCGGACGGGATCAGCGAGGGTGACGGACAGCTCCATGAGCCGGGTAGGGTAGTCGGGCGCCGGGGCATTTCGCAATCGGCCACGGATGCGGCATGGGGCGAGGATCGGGCGGAGCGGCTCACGTTCACGGATTGGCGGTTGCGTGGAATACCGGGCACACTACAATCCCGCTCGGTTGAGGGATGACGCAGCGAGTGGAACACCCCGGCAACCGGACTGCGACGCGGCACCGGCCGCGCCGTCGACCGACCGTGCGTAGCAGTTGGCGTTTCCGAAGGAGAATTCGGCAGTGAGCACGCTGACGAAGGTTTTCATCGTCCTGACCTCGGTGCTGGTGATTACGCTCTCGTGCCTGGTCGTCTCGGCCGCGGTGCAGTGGGACAACTACCGGGCGCTCGCGGAGCAGTACAAGACGGAGCGCGACGCGCAGATCGCGCACACGCAGAACAGCGTCGCGTCCATGTACGCCGCGCTGGCATTGAAGGACGAGACCATTGCCGCCAAGACGCGCGACCTCGCGACGGCGATGGACGAGTCGCAGCGGCTGGGTGGAGAGCTGGAAGCCAGCCAGCGCCGTCTGGCGGAGGTCGACAACGAGCGCGTCGCGTTCGACGCGGACCGCAAGAAGGTCCAGGACATGCTCGACGTGACCATGGAGCGCTTGCAGGCCGCGGCCAAGGCCAAGGACGACCTGTTCCGCGAGAACCTGGCGCTTCAATCCCGAAACAACGAGCTGAACAGCCGCGTTCTGGATCTGACGACCAACGTCGCGATCCTGACGGACGAGGCCCGCAACCTTCAGGAGAAGCTGGTGGCCTGCGAGAAGCTCAGCCGCGGGCCGGCCGCCGCCCCGCGCGTCGCCGCCGCCCCCGCGGAAGGTCCCATGCTGGCCAGCGCCGTACCGCCGATCGGTCCGGAGATTCGCGGCCGCATCGTCAACGTCAGCGACGGGTATGCCAGCATCGACGTCGGAGAATCCTCGGGCGTCGGCAGCGGGATGGTGTTCATGGTGTATCGCGCCGGCGGCAAGTTCGTCGGCGAGATCTCCATCGAGAGCGTGCGGCCCAAGGAGGCCGGCGGGCGCCTGACCATGAACCTCGACAACGTGCGGACGGGTGATTTCGTGGTGAACAGCGTCGAGTAGCCTCACCACGCTGGTGGCGGATTCGCGTTCGAGCGAGGAGTCGAGCCGCATGACGATGATGACCGGACCCGGCGCGGGGCGCGGACCTGCGGAGAACGACGTCTACACCGCTTTGCTGGCGATCGCCTTTCTCTTCGCGCTCACCGCGACGATCTACGTCGGCTATCGCTCGCAGGTGCTGTTTGGTACACTGATTCCGTTCGGCGGCAGCTGATGCGCGTCCGGGAGGGACGTGCAGCGCGCCCCGCGGCACGCGCGGCGCTGCGGAGCGCGTAGTCTGTTACGCCCGGCACATCCAGGATCCGGGCGCCTGAACAGCGCGGCCATGGATGGACCCCCATGTTTCTCTTCCGTCGCCTCGCAGGCCTGTTCAGCGTCGACATGGGCATCGACCTCGGCACGTGCAACACGCTCGTGTGCGTGAAGGGCGAGGGCATCGTTCTGAACGAGCCTTCCGTCGTCGCCGTCCACAAAGGCACGAACGAAGTCATCGACACCGAGCACGGCAAGGCGGTCGGAATCGCCGCCAAGGAGATGCTCGGCCGGACCCCCGGAACCATCACGGCCATCCGCCCGCTCAAGGACGGCGTCATCGCCGACTTCGACATCACCGAGGCGATGCTCAGCTATTTCATCAAGAAAGTGCATGGAAATCGCGGCCTCGCACACCCGCGCGTGGTGATTTCGGTCCCGTCCGGAATCACGGCCGTCGAGAAACGCGCCGTCTACAACTCCGCGGAACGCGCCGGAGCCCGCCGCGTCCACCTCATTGAGGAGCCGAAGGCCGCCGCCATCGGCGCCGGACTGCCCATTCTGGAGCCCACCGCCTCCATGATCGTCGACATCGGCGGCGGAACCACCGAAGTCGGCATCATGAGCCTTGGGGACCTGGCGATCTGCACGTCGATCCGCGTCGCGGGAGACGACATGGACGACGCCATCGCGAATTACATGAAGCGCACCTACAACCTGATGATCGGCCCGCAGACCGCGGAGAACATCAAGATTCGCATCGGCTCGGCGCGCCCGCAGACGGAGGACAACGAGCTGCGCATGGAAGTGAAAGGCCGCGATATGATCAGCGGCCTCCCGCGCAAGGCCACCATCACCGCCGAGGAGGTGCGCGAGTCGCTCAAGGAGCCCGTCGGGCAGATCGTGAACGCCGTGCTTCGCACCCTCGAGCAGGCCGAGCCGGAGCTCGCCGCCGACCTGATCGACAACGGCATTCACCTGGCCGGTGGAGGCTCGCTGCTGCGCGGGCTCGACCAGGTGGTCTCCGAGGCGACCGGGCTCGACGTTAGGGTGGTCGACGACCCGCTCACCTGCGTCGCGCGCGGAACCAGCGAGTGCCTGGAGTACCTCGACCAGTGGCTTCAGACGCTCGAATCCGACCAGGACGAGTTCTAGTCGCCCGGCCGGCCTGCGCCTTACCATCCCCCCCTGCGGCTGTCCGCCCCGGGACACGTCCTGAATCGCGGCGCGCGTTTCTGCGACCCGGGCAAGACACCTTCGTCGGAGTCGAATCCGCCCCATGCGCACCTGGTCACGCAACCGAGTTTTCGGATTGCTCATGCTCCTCGCCCTGGGCAGCGCCCTGCTCCCGACAGCGTGGACGAGCTGGCCGCGGATGATCTTTCAACCCCTCGGCTGGGCTCAGTCCGCGGCCTCCACGGCGATTCGGGCGGCATTCGATCCGCGCGCGAGGCTGTCCGCTGCTCCGGACGAGCTGTCCGCGCTGCGCGAGCTCGTTGAGCGACAATCGCGCGTGATCGGACAGCAGGGCTTGCTGCTGGACACCCTCAGGCGCCAGCTCGACACCGTCAGCGGCATTCGCGAGCAACTCGGGGAAGCCAGCACGCGAATCATCTTCGCCGCCGTCCTGGCCTACGACGCTTCCCCGCGGCGAGAGTCTCTCCTTATCGCAAAGGGCTCACTCCAGGGGGTGGAGCCGGGCCAATGGGTCATTGCGGGCGTGCCTGCGGAGCAGCGCGATCCGCATGCGACCGGACAACGACTGCTGCTGGAACAATGGGTCGTCGGCCGCATCAATGAAGTGCAACCCCAGACGTCGCGGGTACTTCTGACGACGGACCCGTCGTTCGGGCCCGAGCCGGCGAGTACGGCACGGCAACTCTCGGACGGTACCTGGCTACGGTCCGGGAAAGATTGTCTGGTGCGCGGGGCCGGCGGCGCGATCCGGATCGAGGCGGCAACTGAGAATTTCCTCGAAACCGGCTTCACCCTCGTGCTGCTGTCGATCGGGCGCGCCTTTCCAGTGACGATGACCCTCGGGCAGATCACCGGGGCAACGCCGGTGCCCGAATCGGCCCTCCATTTCGACCTTCAGGTCCGACCGTGGGGAAAGATCCACGAGCTACGACAGGTCTATGTGCTGGCGCAGACGCCGTAAACGCGCCCGGGGGCGCTTGCTCGGCCGCTCTCGCGGCGCGCGTGAGGTGCGTGTCGGCATTCTGAGCGCCGCGCGCTTGACGTCTTTCGCCTTAGCTGTATCCTAACCGGTCTCGACTCATGGCGCCGGGCGGACAGGGACCCCCGGCCCGCAGGGTCAGAACGGAAGCGGAAACGACATGGCGGGCGAACGAATTCGAATCCGGATGGAAGCTTACGATCACCGCGCCCTGGATGCGTCGGCGACGGAAATCGTCGAGCAGGCGAAGCGGACCAGCGCAAAAGTGCGCGGTCCCGTTCCGCTGCCCACGCGCATCGAGCGGTACACGGTGCTGCGCTCCCCGCACATTGACAAGAAGTCCCGCGACCAGTTTGAGATGCGGACGCACAAGCGAGTCATCGATATCTTCGAGCCCACCGCGCGTACCGTGGAGGCTCTGAATCGGTTGGTCGTGCCCGCGGGCGTCTTCGTAAAGATCAAGGCCTGATTCCTGTAGGGGAGCAGGCCTTTTTTGTTCGGCTCGGCTGCGGGCCTGACTTGCAGCCGCCGGCAGGAGTATCCGCGTGATTCCGGCGATTCTGGGAAAAAAGATCGGCATGACGCAGATCTTTGACGAGGCGGGACAGCGCGTACCGGTGACGGTCGTGCAGGCCGGCCCGTGCGTCGTCCTGCAAGTCAAGGGCGCCGACGGGAAGGATGGCTACTACGCCGTCCAGCTCGGCTTCGACGACGTCAAGCCGCACCGCACGACGCTCGCGCAGATCGGACATGCCCGCAAGGCGAAAACCTCCCCGAAGCGCTTCACCCGTGAGATTCGCCTGACCCAGGCGAGCGACAAGTCCGTCGGAGACACCGTGACCGTCGACGTCTTCACGCAGGCCAAAACGCGCTTTGTCGACGTCACCGGCGTCAGCAAGGGGCGCGGCTTCCAGGGCGGCATGAAGCGCTGGGGCTTCGGCGGCCAGCCGGCCTCGCACGGAACGGAGCGCAAGCACCGCTCGCCCGGCTCGATCTCCAGCCGGGCCGCCGAGCGCGGCCGCAGCGGTGCGATGAAGAAGGGCAAGCGCATGGCGGGTCATATGGGCTCGCGGCAGCGGACGGCGCAGAGCCTGGAGCTCGCCGCCGTCGATGCGGAAAACAACCTGCTGCTGATCAAAGGCAGCGTTCCGGGTTCGGCCGACGGATACGTCGTCGTGCGGACCGCAATCAAGAAGAAGCAGTAAGAGGCTTCAGGCATGCTGAGCATTCCAGTCTACAACGAGACCGGCCAGCAGATTGGCAGCGAGAACCTCGACGAGGCCCTGCTCGGCGGCGCCCTGCGACCCGCCCTGCTCAAGCAGGCGATCGTCATGTACCAGGCCAATCAGCGCCAGGGCACGGTTCGCCAGAAGAGCCGCGGCGAAGTCGCCGGCTCCACCCGCAAGGTCTACAAGCAGAAGGGCACCGGCCGGGCCCGGATGGGCCCCGTCCGCGCCCCGCAGCGCCGCGGCAGCGGCCGCGCGTTCCCACGCCGCCCGCGCGAGTTTCGCCAGGACATGCCGCGCTCCATGCGCCGTCTGGCGCGCAACCAGGCGGTGCTGGCCAAGATCCAAAGCCAGGACGCGCTGATCCTCGACGGGCTGCGCTTCGACGAGCCGAAGACCAAGCGCTTCGCGTCGATGCTGAAAGCCATCCAGGCGGATCGCGGCTGCCTGCTCGCGACCCAGGGTTCCGACGCCAATCTCTATCGCAGCGGCCGCAACATCCCGCGGACCGAGGTGCGCGACGTCGCCGAGCTCAACGCCTACGACGTGCTCGCGCGGCGCCGGCTGGTCTTTACGCGCGAGGCCTTCGCCGCCTTCCGCGCCACGCTGGCCGACTCCGGAAAGGTCGGGGCCTGACCATGGACATCTACCACACCATCCTCCGGCCGATCATCACCGAAAAAAGCACTCACCAGAGCGGCGGCGCCGCGTCTCAGGGCGGCGGCGGAGCCTACACCTTCGAGGTGCACCTCGAAGCCAGCAAGCCGCAGATTCGCGACGCGGTCGAGAAGATTTACGGCGTCAAGGTCGTGGAAGTGCGCACGCAGGTCCGCCAGAGCCGGACGCGCCGCTTCCGCTACGGGCTGACTCCGCCTCACAAGAGCAAAAAGGCCGTCGTGGTGCTGGACAAGAACAGCCACATTGACCTGTTCTGATGTGGAAGGGAATCCCGGAAGGCGAACCACGCAGGTAGGAAGCAGCGATGGGCATCAAGATCTACAACAAGACCTCGGCCGGCCGGCGCTTCGCCAGCGTAAACGACTACGCCGAGATCACGCACCGCCACAAGAACCGCCCGGTCAAGTCGCTGCTGGAGCCGCGCAAGAAGACGGGTGGGCGCAATCACCACGGCAAGATCACGTCGTGGTGGCGCGGCGGCGGCAACAAGAAGATGTACCGCGTGATCGACTTCCGCCGGAACAAGGACGACGTAGCGGGCAAGGTGCTGGAGATTCAGTACGACCCGAACCGCTCGTGCCACATCGCGCTGATCGAGTACGCCGACGGCGAGAAGCGCTATATTCTGGCGCCGCTGGGGCTGAAGGCCGGCGCGGTGGTGGAGAGCGGGGAGCGGGTCGAGCCCAAGCCCGGCAACTGCATGCCGCTGTCGAACATTCCGACGGGCCTGGACATTCACAACATCGAGATGAACGCCGGCCAGGGCGGCAAGCTGGTTCGCACCGCGGGCGGCGTGGCCCGGCTGCTGAACCGCGAAGGCAACTGGGCGACGATCGAGCTTCCGTCGAAGGAAATCCGGCAGGTGCGGGTCGAGTGCCGGGCCACCATCGGCCAGCTCGGCAACCTGGATCATCAGAACGTGCGGCTGGGCAAGGCGGGGCGCAGCCGGCACCTGGGCCGCAGGCCGCATAACCGCGGCACCTCGATGAACCCGATCGCGCACCCGCTGGGCGGCGGCGAGGGCCGCAGCAACGGCGGACGGCATCACTGCTCGGCGTGGGGCGTCCTCGCCGACGGCGGCGCGACGCGCAGCCCGCGGGCGCGCTCGAACAAGCGCATCCTGCGTCGACGGCCGACCGTGCGCTATGGAATCATCCCGCTCAAGCGGCGCAAGTAGGCAACCGGAGAGCAACGCGATGTCACGCAGCCTCAAGAAGGGCCCCTACGTCGTCGAGTCGATTTATCGACAGGCGATGAACCAGCGCAGCGGCGGCGGCCACGCGCCCATCCGGGTCTGGAGCCGCTCCTGCACGATCGTGCCGGAGTTCGTCGGGCTGTACTTCGACGTTCACAACGGCAAGGGATTCATCAAAGTCTACGTGACCGAAGACATGGTCGGCCACAAGCTCGGCGAATTCGCCCCGACGCGCAACTTCCGGGCCCACACCGCCCGCGACGTGAAGAAGTAAGGAAACGGTGCCGCGATGCCCTGGACAGCCAAACACCGCTTCGCACGAATCTCGGAACGCAAGGCGCGCCTGGTGGCCGACCTGATCCGCGGCATGTCCTGCGATCAGGCCGTCGCCGTGCTCAAGCACACCCCCAAGCGGGCGGCGTTCCTGGTGAATCGCGTGCTTCAGTCCGCCATGTCCAACGCCAACGAGCAGGAAGCCGACATGGCCGACCTGTTCGTGACCGAGGCGCGCGTCGATCCGGGCCCGATCATCAAGCGATTTCAGCCCAAGGACCGTGGCCGGGCACATCCGATTCAGAAGCGGACCAGCCACATCGTCATCAGCGTAGCCGAGCGAGGATAGCCCGTGGGTCAGAAGTGTCATCCGGTCGGGTTTCGCGTGGGCGTGACGGAAGGCTGGCAGTCGCGCTGGTACGCCCCCAAGGCAGCCTTCGGGACCTTCTTGGTCGAGGACCAGAAGATCCGCCGGTTCGTGAATGCCGAGCTGAACGACAAGCCCCCCTACGCGGGCGTGTCCCGCGTCGAGATCGAGCGCACGCGCGACGAGGTCAAGGTCGTGCTGCACACCGCCCGGCCCGGCGTCGTGATCGGCGCCAAGGGCGCCGAGGTGGACAAGCTCAAGGAGCGCCTGGAAGACCTGATCGAGCGCCGCGTCAACGTCAGCATCAACGAAGTCAAGAACCCCGACCTCGACGCTCGGCTGATCGGCGCGTCCATCGCCGAGCAGCTCAAGAAGCGCAGCAGCTTCCGCCGCGTCATGAAGCAGAAGTGCGAGTCGGCGATCAACGCCGGCGCCCGCGGCGTGAAGATCATCTGCTCGGGGCGTCTGGGCGGCGCGGAGCTGGCCCGGACGGAGAAGCAGATGCTCGGCTCGATTCCGCTCCAGAAACTGCAAGCCGAGGTGGACTACGCGGTGACGCACTGCACCACCACGGTCGGCGTGCTGGGAATCAAGGTCTGGGTGTACAAGGGTGAATACGGCGAGGCGCCGCTGCCGAGCGAGAGCGCGCCTCGATTCCGCCGGCGGATGCGTCGCTAGCTCAGCGCGACGGGAGGATTGACTCATGGGCGCCTCGATGCCCAAACGCGTGAAGTGGCGGAAGGCCCAGAAGGGCCGCATCCGCGGCAATGCCACCCGAGGCAACACGGTGGCCTATGGCGAGTACGGCCTTCAGTCGCTCGATGCCGGGCGCGTCAACGCCCGCCACATCGAGGCCGGGCGCGTGGCCGCGACGCATTACTTGCAGCGCGAAGGGCGCATCTTCGTCCGCATCTTCCCGCACAAGCCGGTCACGGCCAAGCCGCTGGAAGTGCGCATGGGAACGGGCAAAGGCGAGCCGGTGGTGTGGACCAGCGTAGTGAAGCCCGGCACGGTGATGTACGAAGTCGGCGGGATCTCGGAAGAAGTGGCCCGCGCGGCGATGCTGCGCGTGGCGGGCAAGCTGCCGGTCCGCTGCCGCTTCGTGAAGCGTCAGCACAGCCTTTAGGAGCGCGCCGGTGACCTCGATCGAGCAGGTTCGGGCATTGAAAGTGGACGAGCTGCACAATGAGCTCGAGCGGTTGCGCCGGCACCTGTTTGACCTGCGCTCCCAGGCTGTGACCGAGAAGCTCGAGGACCCGACGCAGCTCGGCAAGACCCGCCGCGACATCGCCCGCATCCTGACGGTGATGCGCGAGCGGAACGTGACCAACGTGGAGCAGACGCAGGCGCACCTGACCGCCCAGGCGTCGAAGCGATAAAGGGCGCCTGCGGGCGCGCTTGGAAGGACGCAGCAGATGACGGTTACGCAGACGCCCAGCGCAACGAGCGCGACGCGCACCCCGCGGCCGACCCGCATCGGCTTGGTGACCTCGGACGGCCGCAATAAGACCATCCGCGTACGCGTCACGTACAGCGTCCGGCACGCCAAGTACGGCAAGATGCTGCGGCGCGAGTCGATGCTGCACGCGCATGACGAGAAGAACGAAGCGCGCGTCGGCGATCGGGTCGAGCTGATGGAATGCCGCCCGATCAGCAAGACCAAGAGCTGGCGGCTGGTCCGCGTCGTGGAGAAGGCGCCGGGCGGAGAAGCGTCATGATCACCCAATACACCTGGCTCGACGTGGCCGACAACACCGGCTGCAAGGACCTGATGTGCATCCAGGTCCTCAAGGGCGGCAGCGCCCGTCAAGGCAAGAAGCGCCTGCGGCGCGGCGGCGTGGGCGACATCGCGATCTGCTCGGTGAAAAACGTGCTGCCGTCGGCGGAGTTCAAGAAGGGCGACAAGGTGCGCGTCGTAATCGTCCGCACCAAGTACCCCACCCGCCGGCCGGACGGGTCGTACGTCCGTTTCGACACGAACGCGGCGGTGCTGATCGACGACGAGGGCAATCCGAAGGGCACGCGCGTCTTCGGCCCGGTCGGCCGCGAGCTGCGCGAGAAGAACTTCGCCAAGATCATCTCACTGGCGGAGGAGGTTTGGTAGACATGGCCGCCCGCATTCGCAAGGACGACATCGTGCAGGTCATCGCCGGCGACCACAAAGGCGCCACCGGCAAGGTCCTGCGCGTCGATCTCGACAAGAACCGCGTCTTCGTCGAAGGCGTGAACATGGTGGTCCGGCACGTTCGCCGCTCGCGCACCGCCCCCCAAGGCGGCCGCGTGCAGAAGGAAGCCCCCCTGCACATGTCAAACGTGATGCCGATGGACCCCAAGACCGGCAAGCCGACGCGCGTGCGGTTCGCGGTCGAGCGCGACGCCGCCGGTCACGTGGTCGCCAAGCGCCGCGTGAGCGTCAAGGGCACGTTGCTGGGCGAGGTGACCCGCGCCAAGCGGGGCGCAGCGCGAAAGACGGGAGCGTGATCCATGGTACGGCTGCAAAGCAAATACACCGATCAGGTTCTTCCGGCGCTCAAGACCGAGCTGAAGCGCGACAACCCCATGTCGCTGCCCCGGCTGACCAAGATCGTGATCTCGATGGGCCTGGGCAAGGCGGTGGCCGAGTCCGGCAACAAGTCGGGCGAGAACAAGCGCTTCTCCGAGGCCCAGGATTGCATGGCGACCATCAGCGGGCAGCGCCCGCTCACCGCCAAGGCCCGCAAGAGCGTCTCGAACTTCAAGGTCCGCACCGGCTATGACGTCGGCCTGAAGGTCACGCTCCGCAAGCAGCGGATGTATGAGTTCCTCGACCGGCTGATCTCGGTCGCGGTGCCGCGCGTGCGCGATTTCCGCGGGCTCGACCCCGACGGCTTCGACGGCCGCGGCAACTACAACATGGGACTGACCGAGTACGGCGTATTCCCGGAAATCAACCCGGACAAGGTGAACTTTCAGCAGGGGATGAACATCACGATCTGCACGACGGCGCGCAACGACGGCGAAGCGCGGCGCCTGCTGAGCCTGATGGGCATGCCCTTCCGCAACTAGAGGGACGCATGGCTCGAACGTCGCTGATCAACAAGGCGCTCAGCAAGCCCCGCTTCAAGGTGCGGGCCTACAACCGCTGCCAGATCTGCGGGCGCCCGCGGGCGGTGTATCGCAAGTTCAAGGTGTGCCGCATCTGTCTGCGCAATCTGGCCAGCGAGGGGCGGATTCCGGGCATGCGGAAGTCGAGCTGGTAACCAGGAAGGATTGCGATGGCTACAAGCGATCCGATCGCCGACATGTTGACGCGCATCCGCAATGCGAATGCCGTCGGCGCGCGAAAGGTCAACGTCAAGCGAAACAAGGCCTGCGTCGGCATCGCCGAGGCGCTCAAGCGCGAGGGCTACATCGTGGATTTCGTCCCGATCGAGGACGGAACCCCGCAGGGCGAGCTGCGCCTCGAGCTGAAGTACGGCGACCGCGGCGAGAAGGTGATTCAGAAGATCGCGCGCCGCAGCAAGCCGGGCTGCCGGGTGTACAGCCCCTGGCACGAGCTGCCCTTCGTGCTGGACGGTCTGGGCGTCACGATCGTCTCGACCAGCAAGGGCGTGCTCAGCGATCGGGAATGCCGCGATCAACAGGTCGGCGGCGAACTTCTTTGCACGGTATGGTGAGCTGAGATGTCACGAATCGGCAAACAACCTGTCAAGCTGCCTGCCGGCGTGAAGGCCGAGATCTCCGGATCAACGGTCAAGATCACCGGTCCCAAGGGCAACCTGAGCTGGAGCGTCCCGCGCGCCATCAGCGCTGCCGTCCAGGGCGGCAGCGTCGTGGTCCAGCGCGCCGACGACCTGCGCGAGACCCGCGCGCTGCACGGGCTCAGCCGGGCGCTGATCCAGAACATGGTGCTCGGCGTGTCCCAGGGCTTCAGCGTCGGGCTCGAGCTCTACGGCACCGGCTACAGCGCCAACCTGCAAGGCCGCAAGCTGCTGGTGAACTGCGGGTTCATGGGCCGCGGCGTCGGCAAGCCGGCGCAGTTCGAGGTGCCGCTTCCGGACGGTGTCGACGTCAAGGTCGAAGTGCCGCAGTCGCGCGGCAACACCGAGCCGGCCCGCTTCACCGTCAGCGGGATCGACAAGCAGGCGGTGACCGAGTTTGCGGCTCGGATCCGCAAGATCCGCAAAGCCGAGCCGTACCTCGGCAAGGGTTTCCGCTACGTGGGTGAGCAGATTCGGCGCAAGGCCGGCAAGGTGTTCGCGGGTGGCGGCGGCGGTTGATCCGACCGGCCACGAGGACGCGTTTTATGAACGAGAAACTGGTCAAGCATGTTCGCCTCGCTCGCCGCGTGCGGCGCGTGCGAAAGCGGGTCCTTGGAAACGCGCAGCGGCCGCGCCTCGCGGTCTCGCGCTTCAATCGCAGCATCTACGCTCAGATCATCGACGATCTCGCCGGGACCACGCTCTGCGCAATCTCGTCGTCCTCGAAGGAGATTCGCGCGCAGCACGGCTACGGCGGAAACGCCAAGGCGGCGGCGGCGGTCGGCAAGTCGCTGGGAGAAAAGGCCCGCGCGCTGGGCATCAGCGAAGTCTGCTTCGATCGGCGCGGCCGGCGCTTTCACGGCCGCATCAAGGCCCTGGCGGACGCGGCCCGCGAGGCCGGACTGAAGTTCTAACGACTGAGGATCAACGGCTATGGCGCGTGCGCCCCGCAGAGAAGAACGGCAAGAGGAATCCGGATTCGAAGACGTCCTGGTGAAGCTTTACCGCTGCGCTTGCGTCGTCAAGGGCGGTCGGCGCTTCTCCTTCGGCGCCCTGGTCGTCGTCGGCGACCGGCGCGGACACGTCGGGCTCGGCTACGGCAAAGCCAATGAAGTGCCCCAGGCGGTCGAGAAAGGCGTGAAGCAGGGCCGCCGCCGGCTGCTTGACATTCCGCTCCGCGGCACCACCATCCCGCACCGCGCCATCGGCAGGTACGGCGCTAGCCGAATCGTCCTGATCCCCGCCGCCGAGGGTACCGGCGTCATCGCCGGCTCCGCCCCGCGCGCCGTGCTCGAGCTGGCCGGCGTCAAAGACGTGCTGACCAAGGTGTACGGCTCCCCGAACCCCAAGAACCTGGTGAAGGCGACGCTCGACGGGCTCAAGCAACTGCGCACCCGTTCGCAGATGGAGAAGCTCCGCGGCGTGAAGATTCGAATCGCCCGACGTGCCCGTACCGGCGAGCCGGCGGTTGCCACGGCCTGATGAGGAGCCTGCCGCGGAACTCGCGGCGATAGCGAGGAACTCGACCCATGATGATCGCCAATATCACCACCCAGGCCGGCCGACATAAACGCCGCAAGCGCGTCGGCCGCGGCGAGGCCAGCGGCCACGGCAAGACCTGCTGCCGCGGCAACAAGGGCATGCAGTCGCGTTCCGGTCCCCGGCCTCACCCGCTCCATGAAGGCGGGCAGACCCCGGTGTACCGTCGACTGGCCAAGCGCGGCTTCAGCAACTTCAACTTCCGCTGCGAATACGCGCCGGTCAATCTGAGCGAGATTGCGGCGAACTACTCCGCCGGCGAGTCCGTCTCGCCGCAGTCGCTCGCCGAGCGCGGGCTGCTGCGTGATCCGGGCGACCGGGTCAAGATCCTTGGCAAGGAAGGACTCACGCTCAAGCTGACGGTCAGCGCACATGCATTCAGCAATGGCGCCCGCGCCGCGATCGAGAAGGCCGGCGGCACCGTGCAGGTGATCGCCCGCCGCGATCCTGCGGCCCTGGCCAAGGCCAAGCGTCGACAGGCCGGCAAGCCGGCCAAGTCGTC
>CAYXIO010000067.1:0-20252 GCA_964465125.1 uncultured Planctomycetales bacterium
GCCCGCCGCACACGCGCGGCGCCGACCCCGCCGCGCGGCTTGCACGAGCGCACCGAGCAATCCGCGCGCCCGGAAGACAAGCGGAATGGTCAACAGGGCTAGGGGGCAAAGGGTCGAGGGGAGAGGGCAAGAGACGAAGGGACAGAGGGGGGAAAGAGGCGGAGACACGGAATGCGCAGAGCGGCGTTCCTCGCGGCTTGCCCCTTGACCCTTCGGCGCCCTGCGCCCTGCGCCCTTTCGCTACGGCTTCGCGAACAGCCCCGACAGTTCCATCTGGCGCGAGCCGCTGGCATCGTGCACCGTCATCTTCACGCCGGGCATGAGCGACGCGCCGCCGACCTGGCCGTCCTTGCGGATCGCATACATCGTCACCTGATAGTTCGGGTTGCCGCTCGCGTCGCGCAGCCGCTTCTCCGTGCGCTTCGCGATCCGCCGCAGCGCCTCCATGCAGGCTTCCTGTGGGCTCATTCCGCCGCGCATCAGCTCGACCACCGCGAAGGACGAAAGGTTTTGAAGATTGGCCTCGCCGCGGCCGGTCGAGCCACACGCGCCGACCTCGTTGTCAACGTAGAGACCCGCGCCGAGGATGGGCGAGTCGCCCACGCGACCGGGGATCTTGTACGACAGCCCCGAGGTCGACGTGCAGCCCACCAGGTCGCTCGCCGCGGTCAGCGCCATGCACGTGATCGTCCCGTACGTGAAGTTCCGCCCCTCCTCGCGCTCCCAGCGGCGGGCTTCCTGATCCGCCTCCGGGTGCAGCCAGTCGTCTTCGGCGGAGTGCTTCTCTTTCCAGTCCAGCCAGATGCGCCGCGCTTCGTCGGTGAGCAGCTCCTGCTCGGGGAAGCCGTGGGCCCGCGCGAAGCGCAGCGCTCCCTCGCCGACCAGCAGAACGTGATCGCTGCGGCGCATCACCTTCAACGCGACGCTGGACGGATTCTTGACGTGTTGCAGTGCGGCGACTGCGCCGGCCTTGTGCACGCGCCCGTCCATCACGCAGGAGTCGAGCTCGACCACGCCGTCCTCGTTGGGCAGTCCGCCGTAGCCGACCGAGTGGTCATTCGGATCGTCCTCGACAACGTTGATGCCTTCGACGACGGCGTCGAGGGGATCGGCGCCGGCCCGGATGCGATCAAACGCCCGAGCGCAGGCGCGAACGCCGTTAGCGCTGGAGATCAGCAGCGGGCGGTTGTCCGGCGAATCCTGACCAGCTTGCACGGGGAATCCTCCGAGACCGAGCGCGGCAGCGGCGGCGGCGCTCTGCACGAATTCACGACGGGTGATCGACATGGCTCTGCTCGCAGGCCGGCCGACCGGGAAACCGAGCGAGGCGTTCGCGCTGGGCAGCGATCCCCGGACTCGGGCCGTCGCGGCATGGTACCGCGTCGGTGCACGCCGCGCAACCTGAAGGTAGACTACGCCCCTTGGGGTGGTTTCCACGCGAAAGGCAGCCATGAACGACGCACGAGAGCTGATCGAACAGGCCCGCTCACTGGGCCGGGCGCTGGCGGCGCACGCGCGGGCCCGCAAGTTCGCCGAGGCGCAGCGCGCCCTGCGCGAAGACGCAACCGCGCGAGCCCTGCTGACCGACTACCAGTCGCAGGCCCAGCGGCTCTACCAGCTTGAGCAGGAGCGCAAGCCGATCGAGCCGGCGGACAAGCACAAGCTCGCCGACCTTCAGCGACAGGTTGCGGGCAACGATCTGCTGAAGGGCTTCACGCGCGCCCAGGCCGACTTCATGGAACTTCTGATGCACGTCCACAACGCGGTGGATGAGCCCATGTCGCAGCCCGGCCCGACCGCCGGCGGCGAGCCGAGGAGCGCCTGAGCCATGCTCCCGGAAGACGGCGGCCCCAACCCGACGCCTGTCCCATCTCCAGCGAGCGGCGCGGGCACGGCTCGGCCGGCCCCCGTGCAGCGCGCCACCTGGGGTTGGCTGCTGGCCCTGCTCACCTGGACCGGAATCGTCGCGTATTACGACCTTCGCGGCGGCGCCGGCCTTGAGCCGACGGACGCCTGGGTGGCGCAGACCGCCCGCGAGATGCGCGAGAACTTCGAGCGCGACGGATGGAGCGGGCTCATCCGGCCGCAATTCAGCAACGAAACGCGGCTTCAGAAGTCGCCCGGGCCGTACTGGGCGGTGATCGGCGTCAGCTACCTGCGCGGCGGGCCGGTCGACGAGGTTGCCGCGCGGATTCCCAGCGGTGTCGCGGCGCTGCTGATCGTCGCCAGCGTTTTCTGGCTGACGCGTCGGATGGCGGGGGACCGAGCCGCGGTCTTCGCCGGCTTCGCCTGCTCGTCGAGCGTGATGATCCTGTATCACTCGCACCGCGCGGCGAGCGACCTGGGCGTCGCGGCCCTGATGACGGTGTCGCTGGCGAGCCTGTGGATCGGCCTGGAGACGCACGAGCGCGGGGCCAAGCGCGTCGGGCTGATCCTGCTCGGCTACTTCGCCGCCGGCCTGGCCATGCTCTACAAGATGCCGATGCCGCTGGCCTGCGTCGGGATCCCGGCGGTGCTGTACGTTTTGCTGATGCGCCGCGGGTCGCTGCTGGTGAGTGGCTGGCACCTGCTGGGGATGCTACTCTTTCTGCTGCCCTGGCTGCCCTGGGCGATCGCAATCGTCGGCGAACAGGGCGTGGCGCTCGACAAGTGGCGGACCGAGTTCTTCGACCGCTTCACGGGAGACCTGCCCAACGTCGCCGAGCAGAAACACGACGGGCGGCTGTACCTGCTCTACCTGGGCGTCGCGGCAGCCTTCGCGGCACCCTACACGCTGTCCATTCTGCCGTCGCTGGCGCGGCCGTTCCGTCGCGGGACGAACGTCGACCGCCGAGGCGCCGGCTTCGTGCTGATCTGGTTCCTGAGCCTGCTGGCGTTCTTCACCGCGGCGACCGGCAAGGAGACGCGCTATTTTCTGCCCGCCATGCCGCCCCTGTTCGTGCTGCTGGGCATTGAGCTGTCGGCGTTCTTCGACCCGCGGCGGGCCAGGACGCCGGCGCGCGACCGGGCGGCCGCGACCGCGGTGATTCTGCTCGTGCCGGGCGCGTTGGTCGCCATCGGTGTCTGGCTCCAGCGCTGGCTGGTCAAGTCGGCTTCCGTCGGCGGCGTCTCCTGGGAACTGCTGTTCCCGCCGTTCGTCGTCGTCGCGACGCTGATCTCCGTGGGGACGATCGTTTCCGCGCTGTGTTACGCGCGGCGGCGCGAAGGAGAGTCGTTCGCCGCGCTGGTGGCGATGATGTACGCGGTCTGGATCTACGCCTGGCCGAACGTGACGCCGCTGCTGGCGTCGCAGGCGGAGTTCCGCGATTTCGCGGCGCAGTTGCGCGAACTCTCGGCGGAGGAGCAGTCGCATCTGCGGCAGATCGCCCAGCAGGACCCGCGCATCATCTGGTACTCCGATGTTCGATTTCCGCGCCTGATCGACCAGCTCGAGCTGCTCGCGGCGCAGAGCGGCCGGCGCGATCCGGCGTTCGAGGAGCGCGAGTACGGCCGGCGCATGATCGCATCGCTGGAATCGGCTGATCTGGCGCTGTTCGTGATCGGGCTGGAACATTTCGTGCGGTTCCAGGTCGTTGCACCGATTGAGCTGGCGCGCGAGGGCCGGCCGTTTCCGAAGACGTACACCTGGGCGGCCGCGCGGCTCGGCGCCTACGGACACCGCTACATCCTGTTCAGCAATCAGCCCCCGCCCAGGGAACCGCCGAACACCGACTGGTTGAGCGAACTGGTGGACAAGGCGCGCAGCTCGCACGATCGCGCGGGAGCGCCGGCCGAGCCGATCGATTCCGCGCCGCAAGCTCCCGCGGCGACGCCGTAATCAACCCGCAGCGGGGCAGGTGCATGAGCGAGCGCAGGTCGGCCATCTTCGCGGTTGAACGCTGGCGCGCCGCGTGGCGCGAGATGGGCGGCGGCCTGGCCGCGTTCCGCGGGTTCGCTTTGTACGTCGCGGTACGCCTCTGGGCGACGCTGGTGAACGGCTTCCCGGTGTCGGCCAACCTCGCGACGGCGCGCCTGCTCGGCCGAATCTGGTGGACCCTGGCCGGCAAGCACCGGCGCCGCGCGATGGAGCACCTGCGCGCGGCGCTGGGCGGCGAGCTCACGGAAGGGCAATTGCGGCGGATCGCGCAGGCGTCTTTCCTACACTGGAGCCAGGTCTACCTGGTCGAGTTGGCGCTGACGCAGCGCCTGATCAACCTCTGGTCGTGGGCCCGCTACGTCGAGCTCGGCGACCTGAGCGAGGCGCTGCGCCGGCTGCTCGCCCAGCGCGGCGCGGTCATGGTGACGGCCCATTTCGGCAATTTCGAGCTGCTGGGCTACACCATCGCGCGGCTGGGACTGCCCATCGCGGCGCTGATGCGGCCGCTCGACAACCCGCTGCTGAACAACTGGCTGCTGCGCTCGCGCGAGACCGGCGGGCTCGAGCTGATCTTCAAGAAGGGCGCCACCGCGCGGGCCGACGAGGTGCTGCGCGAGCGCGAGACGCTCTGCTTCATCGCCGACCAGGACGCCGGCAAGAAGCAGGTCTTCTCGGATTTCTTCGGCCGCAAGGCGTCGTGGTACAAGTCGATCGGCTTGCTGGCGATGTCGCACCGCGTGCCGGTGATCGTCGGCAGCGCGGTGCGCACGCGGCGCGGGTTTCACTACCGCATCGAAGTCGAGCGCATCATCGACCCCGAAGAATGGGACGCCAGCGCGGAGCCGTTGCAGTTTCTGACCGATTCGTTCGCGGCGGCGCTGGAGCGTGCGATCCGCAAGCACCCCGAGCAGTACTTGTGGATTCACCGGCGCTGGAAAACCCGCCCGCGCGACGAGCAACCGGCCGAGTCACCCGCGGCATCGCCGCGCGCGCCGGCGCGCGTGTGACTTCTCCGGCCGTCGCGATCGAAAACCTCTACTTTCCCGCTCTTTACGGCGAGGTCGCATCCGGAGCGAGGCGGAACACGCGTACGGGCATCGGGCCGTCGTCGAAGGTGCGCAGCAACTCAACCCCGCGCGCCGTCTCCGGCTCTTCGAGCGGCGCGAAGCGGTCCAATCCCCACTTCGCGACGTAGTAGTCGCCCTGCTCGGTGAAAACGTCGTACCAGACCAGCCAACGCGCCCGCCGCTCGCGCAGCTCCTCTTGCAGATCATCCCAATTCGCGCTGTGAAGGTCTTCCGGCCCCAGGTCGCACAGGGCCGCGCGATGCGGCCGATAGAGCCTGGCGAGCCCCGGCGTGGGGCTGAAGACGCACTCTCCGTCGGCGCGCTGCTGATCCACCCAGCGCAGCGCATCCATCAGCGGCTGCATTTCCCTGCCGCTGCCGAGCGTCTGGATGCCGACGCGGGCCTGCACGAGTGCCACCGGCAGCAGCAGCACGAGCAGCAGCGTGCGCGGCGTGCGTCCACGGGGTGCCGTTGCGACCATCGCCAGCGTCGCGCCGAGCGCAATCCATACAACAGAGACCGGCCAGTCCGGGCGCGCCCGGAGCAGGTCCGCCAGACCCCCGGCCTCGCCGGAGACGACCACCAGCGCGACCGCCGACAGCAACACGCTGACCACGGCGAGCGCCAGGCGCCGCCCTGGGAGAAGATGCAGGCCGCGCGCCGCGTGCTCGGCGCCGTGCACGACGGCGATCGCAAGCACCGGCAGCAACGGATACGCAAAACGCACGAAATCGAACGGAAGCGCGGCGTGAACGAAGGCGTAGCCGACCAAGGCAATCAGTGCGACGCTGAAACCCGGCGCACGCGCGAGCAGGAGGCGTACGCCGCCGAGCGCCGCAAGCAGGACAAGTCCGACCCGGGCCGACGCGGCAAGCCAGGATTCGTACTCGCCGCACCAGACCGGGAGTCGCAGCCGCGAAGGATCCCAGAAGCCGCGCCCGAACAGGCGCAGCGTGCCCAGCAGGTCGATCGCGTGTGCCTCGGCGATCTGCGCGAGGTAGTGATCGCGCGATCGTTCGGCCCACGTGACCGCGGTCGCCGCGAGCCAGAGCACCAACGGAGCGGCCGCCGGCAGCGCTCGGCGCAGCAACGCCGGCGGGCGCGTGCCTCGCTGCCGGTCCCACCAGACCAGCCCGACGAGCAGGCCGGCGAGATCGTAGCGGGCGACGCAGGCGAGCGCTGCCGCGACATACGCCAGCGACGAGCCGCGCGCGGCAAGCAGCACCGTTGCAAGCATCGATGTGAGCATGAGCGGCTCGACGAGCGAGTGCGCGGTGCAATACAGACCGACTGGCAGCAGGGCGAAGAGCAGGGCCGCCCAGCGTCCCGCGCCAGGACTGATCCACGCGCACGCCAGCGCGTGCGTGAGCAGGACGTTCAGCGGAAGCAGCAGGGTATTGATCAGCTCGCCGGCCAGCGCAGGCGCAGGGCGCGGCAGCCTGCCGTGCCATTCGAGCAGCCGCGCCAGCCCTGCCAGCAGCAGCGGAAAGAGCGGTGCACGCTTGAGCGTCGCGGGAGGCTCGCCGCCCAGTAGCGCGTCGCCAGTCTCGAAGAACTCGAGGAAATCGCCGTGCGGCTTGGCGAAGTGACCGAAGCACGTGAAGGCCAGCAGCGCGGCGATCGCCACGAGCAGGACGCGATCGGAAGCCGCGCTGTCTTGCGACGGTGCGGCGGGCGCGGAGACGGTGGGCGGCGTGAGCCCAGCCGTCGCGGTAACCGGTGAAACGATCGCAGGCGCTGTCACGACCGTCATGAAATGACCGGGCCGGGCGAGCTGTCAAGCGACTCGCCCGGCCCGGCCGGAATTCAGCAGGAGCACGGCAGCCCGGCTCAGCGGCGGCGCAGCAGCAGCAACGCCAACGGCGCGAACACCGCGGGCAGCAGCCCGGCGCCGCACGCCGGCACGAACGGCACGCCCGAGGCGCCGCTGCTCGAGTCGGCGCCGCTGGTGGTATCCGCGGTCGTCGAGGCGGACTCGTTGCCGCTGGTCGTGTCGGGATTCACGAACGTGACGCCGGCCGTCTCGGGCAAGGCCACGGTGACGGTGAAGACGTCGCTGGTGGTGATGAACTTGCCGTCGGTCAGCAGCAGCCGGAAGTAGAACGTGCCTTCCTGAAGGGCCTGCCAGGTGACGGTGTCGGTATCGGCGCCGCTGATGGGCTGGAACTTGTCGCTGAACTCGTCGAGCGCGAGCGTGTCGCCGATCGCGTTGACCTGCATCCAGCGGAATTCGATCGCGTCGCCGTCGGGATCGCCGGAATCGCTGCCGTCCAGCGTTACGAACGCGCCGGGCGCAACGGCATTGGCCGGGCCGGTGATGACCACGAAGGGCGCGTTCTCGGGCGGCAGCTCGTCGACCACGGTGATGGTGACGGAGTCGGTCGTCGGCAGCGCGTTGAAGTTGTCGTCGACGGTCAGGCGATAGACGTAGGTCCCGGGTTCATCGAAGGTCAGGTCGGCGGTAGCTTGGGACGTGTCGGACTGGTCCGGGTCGACCCGCACGGGTCCCGAAATCCACTCCCACGTGAACGTGAGCGTGTCTTTCTCGATCACGTCCTCGCTGTTGTCGTCGAAGCCGACGTTGAAGCTGTCGAACGTTCGCGAGCCGTCCAGCGTCACGTTCTGGCCGACCTCAACCAGTTGATCGGGGCCGGCGTCGGCGAAGGGGATCGGGTTGATCGGCGGAAGCAGCGGGTTCTCGAGCACGTAGATCGACCCGCTCGTCGCGGCGACGGGATCCTCGCAGTTGCTGAGGAAGCCAAACGAGTCGATGTCGCACGGGGTCTGCGTGTTCGCGACGTAGAAAAAGACCGTGTAGGACACGTCGTAGGGAATGTAACCGCGCAGCCGGAGCTGGTTCTTGCCGTTGAATTCGGGCAGCCGGAAGCACTCGACGATGGTGTATTCCTCGCCGGTCGGCGGCGCCAGCCCCTCCTCGGTCGGAACGAATTGCGTACGCGACTTGGTGATCGGCGGCGCCTCAGGCGGCCCCAAGGAGCCGGACGACGTATTCAGGTAGAAGATCTCGTCGCCGGGCTCTTGCGGGTCGGTCGGATCACCGGTGGAGCCTTCATCGACGAAGTCCGCGTCAAAGACCGTGATGCTGACGCGGATGACGTCCAGCTCGTAGGCGAGGTAGTCGGTGTCATTCGGCACGAACGGCTCGTAGGTGCCGTAGTTGCCGCCCGGAGCCGTGAAGTTGCCGCAGGACGCGGGCACGCCGTTGGAAAGCGGGAAGACGTTGCCGCCGAGGTAGCGGCTGATCTCCCACTCGACGTTCATGATGACCGGCGGCGAATCACTGTCCTGTGCGAGCGCGGGTGCGGCGACCGCGGTCGCCACCGCGCCGGCCATCCAGGCTACGAGATTCATGGAACGCATGCGACAGCCTCCGAACGTCCACCCTTTGAATTCTATCGACTTCCCAGGTGCCGCGCCGAGCGCGGATCACGGTCCGCTGAGCGTCACGACACAGTAGTTGCCGTCCCCGTCCGGGATCGTATCGAACGTGAACTGGACGGTCTGGCCTTCGAGGTACTGATTATCGGCCACGGTGCCGCCGCCGACCTTCAGAAAGAGCCCGGGCTCGAACGGATCGCACTGGTAGGCGCTGACCTGGGCGTACGTCTTCCGCCCGGCTTGCTCCTCCGTAGCGCCGGCCGTGACGGTCGGTCCGATCGGGCTCTCGTCGTTGATCAGCAGGGCCTCGAGCGGCTCGCCGTCGCGCGTCCACTCCCAGGCGATGCCGTCGCACGAATAGGGCGGCTCGTGGAACACCAGAATGACATCGGGCGTGATCAGGTCAAAGGTCACGCTGCTCGGTTGCGGGGTGGTCGCCGGATCTGCCGCCGCCGTTTGCAGATTCACCGGAGTCATGCCGGCCAAGCCCGGTCCGTTGTAGACAAACGTGCCCGGCGGAAGGGTGTAGGCGCCGCCGATCTGCACGGTTCGCGTGAGCTGGACGTACCCGTCGGCGAGCAGGGCATCCTGCTGGTCGGCGTCACGAATGCTGCTGGTATTCACCCAGGCGGCGAATCCGGTGCTCAGGTCGATCCCGTCCAGGTCGATGTCCCCGAACGTGTTGTTGGCCTGCAAGGTGATGGTCATGGAGCGTCGGAAGCCGCCCACGACGCTACTGCCGCCGCCGTCGCCGCTGGAGCTGCTCGAGGTGTTGAAGTCGCCGAAGCTCTCGGCCTGCTGGAGGAACGGGTTGCGTTCGTCGGAGACCAGAAGCACCGAATCGCAGGCCGCCAGCAGGTTCAGCGCGAGCCCGCCGAGGATCAGAGTCGTTCGAAGCACAGCCGCGCGCATGGGGATCCTTTCTGGCGCCCTCGCCTAGTCGCCCTGCCCGTAGATCAGATAGGCCTCGCCGGCGTGCACACGGTCGCGCGGGGAAGCGTTGATGGCGCCGAAGAGCAGGTCGCGCCGACCGTCGCCGTCCACGTCGCCGCAGCCGGAAACGCCGTAACTGCGGTCGCCCTGCTCGCCCAGGCCGGCTCCGAGGTAATCGCCGCTGTTGCGGCCGACAAACATCGCTCCGGGCAGCGCCTCGGTACCGATCTGAGACACGTTGATGGTGCCGGTCAGCGCGCGTGAGCCGTAGATCAGGTAGATCGCGCCGCAATTCACGCGGTCGATCTCGAGCGTGCCGTCCAGGTCCGTGTCGGCCCGCACGCTCTTGTTGGGCGCGGCGAGCAGAATGTCGTCCAGCCCATCGCCATCGACGTCGCGCGCAGAGATGACCCGCGCGCCGAGCAGATCGCCTTCTTCCTCGCCGGTGAAGATCACGCCCAGTCCGCGCTGCGGAATCTCAGCGAAAGGAATCTCCGTTTCGGTCAGGTTGATCAGCTCGCGCGAGCCGAAGAGCACCGCGACGCCGCCGCGGCGGCTGTTCGCGAGGGAAGAGCCGATGACGACGTCGGCGACGCCGTCGCCGTTGAAGTCGCCGGCGCTGGCCTGCGCGTCGCCGAGGCGCTCGCCGGGCCCGCCGAGCACGCGGATGCCGTCGTAGATGCGGGCCTGCTGCGGGTCGGACGAATTCAGAGGCAGGCCCAGTTCCTCGATCGAGAGCTCGCCGCCGCGGACCAGATCCACCAGCCGCCCGAGGACGATGAAGCACGCGCCGCGGCCCTCGTTGCTCAGCGGGCTGCCGATCAGGATGTCCTGAAGACCGTCGACGTTGAAGTCCTCGGCGGCGTACGCGTTGCCGAGCCGCGCGCCGGCGAACCCGCCGTAGAAACGCGTGGTACGGCCGGTGTCCGGCGCGGCGGCGGCGGCGCGGCCGGGGGTCAACTGGCAGTCCGGAGGCGAGTTGTCGCCGTCGTCGAAGGCGTAGCCCGGGGTGCCGGTGAAGGATGCGCCCCCGGGACCGTCGAACAGGCGAAGATCGTCGAGGATGTAGTGGTAGGGCCCGCCATGCGGCAACTGGTTTTCGGCGGAGTCATCGTTCGCGCCCAGGCCGCGATAGTCGCCGACCGCCGGGATCGCATCCGAGTTCTCCCACGGGTAGGACGGCGCGAAGACCGGGCAGAAATAGACGCTGACCACGCCGGCGCCGGGCATGCTGTTCGCACTCCCGAAATTCGTGAACGTGTTGACGACCGGGTCCCGGTTGGGCACCGAGATAATGAGCGCGTTGAAGTCGTACGCGGAGATCACTTCTCCACACTGGTCGCCGAAGTCGTTCGTGGAGATTCGCGCGCCGAGCCGCGTCGAACCGAGCGACTGTGCCGGCGGGTCGAACAAGTGCCGATGGAAGTAGGTCGAACCGCCGGGGCTGCCGGGCGCCTTGGGACCATAGAAGCCCTCGGGGCACTCCGGCGGGTCACTATTCGGCGCGTGCGGTACCGTGCCGATCTCGGAGAGGTCGATGAAGTCGCGCCCGGGGAAGCCGATGTCAGGTCGGAGCACCGAGGACGATGCGATGATGACGCCGCCGCTGCGGAAGTAGCCCGCGTTGTCGAGTCCGGCGGCCGCGAGCGGCAGCGAGTCGGTGAACGGCAGCCCGAAGGCAAACTCGCGGAAGCCGTCCTGGTCCCAGTCGGTCAGCACCGCGAAGCTGGTGATGCCGCGCGAGGGCCGAATCGGATCCACCGCTTCGGGTACGCCGCCGAAGATCAGCCCGCGAAACAACGTGCCGGTGGAGTTGACGTTGATGCTGCCGATGAATCGGTCGGTGCGTCCGTGCACCAGGTAAGCCTCGCCGACGCCGGTGCGCTGCACGTTGGACTGATAGAGCGGCTTGCCGAACTGTGCGACGATGAGAAAGTCGGCAAAGCCGTCGCGGTCGATGTCGCTGACGCCGGTCACGAAGCTGCCGGCGTTGTCGCGCGGGTTGAAGCCTTCGAAGACGGCGCCGGCGATCGGACTGTTCTGCTCGCCGAGGAAGCGCAGGTCCTGGATGTAGGACAGGCGCGCCCTCAGCACGATCGAGCCGGGGGCGTAGAACGGAAAGTCGTCCACCCCGTCATTCACCAGCGCCAGCAGGCGGTAGGTGCCCGCCTCGAAGCCCGAGGTCGGCAGGTTGAACGAGAATTCGTCGCCGGTCTGCGAGCTGCTCTCGCGCAGCAGAACCTCGTTGCCGTTGGGCGAATCGTCTGGATCGAGGTAGATCCGGACCGACACCGCGCTGTCCGGGTCGAAGACCGTCCAATTGACCGTGAACGAAGGCACAATCAGCGGCGAGCGGTCGTACTTGAAGTTGTCGCGCGGCGAATTGAAGAAGAACTGCGGGCGCTGGTTTACGATCAGTTGTCCCGGAGCGTAGTCGAACGTGGCCAGCTCGCCCTGCTCGTAAAGCACGACGCCGATCGAGTACGTGCCGGCATCCAGGTCGGTGGTGTCGAGCAGCGCGGTGTTCTCGGAGATGGGGAGGTTCTCGGCGGCGATCGCCTCGTTGTTGTTGGTGGGATCCTGGTCGGGGTCGAAGACGATCTCGAGCTCGGAGAAGTTCGTCGTCGCGACCGTCGTCCAGTTGACCTCCACCGGCGTGCCGCCGGTGATCTGCAAGTCGGACAGCGGTGAGAAGACGGTGACGGACGCGACGGAGCCGATGGTGCTAACCTGTCCGACGCCGCCGGGGACGAACTCGGCGGGTTGCTGCTGGGGACAGCCGCCGAGCAGCCCGAATGCCGCAAGCCCCATGAGCGTGATAGCCGCCTTACGCATGGTGATCCTCATGCCAGTATGCGAAGCAAGCTGCAATCTGCTTCCTGCCAACCCCGCGGCCGCGTCGGCCGCTACGGGGTGCGTCGTATGAACGCGTACGTCTGGTAGCCCGAGAGCGTGGCGGACGACGGCAGCACGGTAAACGTCACCGAGTCGCCGCAGTCATAGTTGACGCCCAACTGAAGCAACGATCCGAACGGCTCGACTTCGATGACCGGGTCGTCGGCCTGGCCGGCGCCGAGCCGAACGAGCGCGCCGATCTGGGTCAGGTCGCCGACGTCGCCGAAGGTCATCTCGTCGATCGGACAGAAGACCGATTCCGAGTATTTATCGCCGACGGCCAGCACGCCCGTGCGAACGTTGACGGAACCCTCGCCGTCGCGCCAGGACACGTTGTACTCGATGACGCGGCCGGCCTGGTTCTCGACCTCGAGGATGATGGTGGGAGCCTCGCCCGGCAGGTCCGCGACCTCCTCGCCGAGTCCGACCGCCTGAAGGAAGGCCGGGTTGAGGAACGCCAGCGGATCGACACAGCCCGCCGCCAGCAGGACCGCGCAGGTCGTCAACCCGCCGCACGCACGTCGTCGCCAAAGCGCCACGTTCAACGCCTCTCTCCTTGCCGAATCAGCGACCCGGCAGCACCTGCAACTGAAGGCCGAAGGCCACGCCCTCCGCCGTGCCGAACTGCACCGCCTCGATCTGGAGCACGTCGCCGCACTGCATGTCCGTGCCGACGATGACTGGCGTTCCGGCGTAGACGATGTCCACCGCATCGGTGCCGGTGACGGCGACCGCCGCCACCGTGCCGGTCGAGAAGTCCGCGCTGGGCGCCCCCGGCGTAATCACGCCGACCGGGCAGTCCAGCACCAGGCTGCGCGTCTCTCCGGACGCGAGAAAGTCGGTCGAAATCGCACGGGCGTTGGCGGTCGGGTCGGCCGGATCGTCCGAGGCCGCGGCGACGAACGCCACGGCAGCGGAAGTCGAGTTCGTAAACGCCACCACGATCCGACCCTGCGGCGCGATCACAGTGTCGGGATCGAACCCGACCGAGCTGAGCAAGCTGGGGTTGAGCAGGTCGGTCCCGATGACGCAGCCGCCGCCCAGCACCGCCGCGGCCGAGCACAGGACCGCGCTGAAGCGTCGCCCGAAGTGAGTCATGCGCAATCTCCGAAACCGTTCCGCGGTCGCTTCGCGTCGCCAGCCGCCGCGCGACAACGCCTGTTCCGCCCGCAGCGAGCGGCGTGCCCACCAGCGGCGGCGCAAACCTCGTTCTCCGCCGAGTCCATTGTCGCGCCCCGCGACAACATCCCGAGTGTCCCGGCACGAGCATGATCGACCCGACCGAAGACTCCCGTAACTACTTGCCTCAAAAGATGCTGAGGCAGAGCCCGCACCCGTCAGTAAACCAGAACACTATGCAGCGGGACACCCCGCGGCAGCGTCGCGCGGCCCTTCAGCGCCGCCAACTCAATCAACACCGCAAAGCCGATCACGTCCGCCCGCAACCCGCGCGCCAGCGCCTCGCACGCGGTCAGCGTACCCCCGGTCGCCAGCAGGTCGTCGACCACCAGGACCCGGGCCCCTGGACGCATCGCGTCGGCGTGAACTTCCAGCGCGTCCGTCCCATATTCCAAGGCGTACTCGTGACGCCGCGTTTGCCACGGCAGTTTACCCGGCTTACGCGCCGGAACGAAGCCCGCGTCGAGCAGCCGCGCCACCGCGGCGCCGAAGATAAACCCGCGTGATTCCGCGCCGACCACCGCGTCCACGCGCACCCCGCGAAACGGCTCGCCCATCAGCTCAACCGACTGCGCAAAAGCCGCCGGGTCGGCCAACAGCGGTGTCAGATCGCGAAACAGAATCCCCGGGCGCGGGAAGTCGGGCACATCGCGGATCAGCCGCCGAAGCTGCTCCGGACCGGCATTCCCGCTTGAACTGGCTGGCCCGCTCATCGATCTCCGCCCGCCTGGGAACTTCGAAACCGCGCCAACGTTCCGTGATCGGTCGAATCCTAGTGGCAGGGCGGCGGTGCCGCAACGGAAACGGCCCGGCATTCAACCGACGCCGAAAGCGTCCCGATGAGGATGGCGAAAGAGCCCATACGAATGAACGCCCTGCTGCTCTGCATTCTGATCCTCAGCGCCGCGGGCGCCGGCCTGGTGCTGACCCGGGAGCTGGCCGAGACGAAGTCTTCGGCCGCCCGGCTGCTTGATGTCTACGCCGAAATGCTGGCGGAATCGCGTTTGCCGCCGCCGGGAAAGCCCGGCCCGCCGCCAAGCCGCGCCCCGGCGTCCTCGGCGGCGACGGCCGCCATTCCGGCTTCCGAGCCGGCTCGCGACTCCCCGGGCGAATAGCCATTGCGGTCAACGGGCGTGCCCGCCGGAAACCCGCCAGGTGTTGGCGCGGGCAATCGCTGCGCGTCAGGCGCGGCCCTTGCCGTGGCACTGCTTGAACTTCTTGCCCGAGCCGCACGGACACGGATCGTTTCGTCCGACTTTGGGCTGGGCATGCCGGAACGTCGCCGCGCCCGCATCGGCCGCAGGCGGCTGGCCGGGTTGACCGGATTGTGCCTGCTCGCGGGCGGCGCTCGCAAAGCCGACGCCGGTCGCGTCGACGTGGTGGGTTTTCATGGCGGCGAAATCCGCCGCTGGGGCCGGGGGCGGCGCCGCGGGCGCGGCGCGCGAAGCGGCCTCCGGGCTCGGCGTGGTGGTGATCTGCACCTTGAAGATCAGATCCGTCACGCGCTCGCGGATGCTCCGCTGCGTCTCGTTGAACAGGCGCGTGCCCTCGCGCTTGAACTCGATCTTGGGGTCGCGCTCGGCGTAGCCGCGCAGGCCGATGCCGTGCCGCAGCAGATCCATCGAGTACATGTGGTCCTTCCAGACCGCGTCCATGGTCTGGAGCAGCACCAGCCGCTCGAGCTGGGTCAGCTCGAAGCGCAACATCTCGTAGCCGCAGCGGCGCAGGTGCTCGACCAGCTCGGGCCCCTGCGGAGCCTGGCTGCGAACGAAGCAGTTGCCGAAACGCCGCTCGGCCCAATCGAGTATCGCATCGCCGGGATGCTGCGTCAGCGCGGCCTCGACCTCGCGGTCCAGCTTGCCGTTGGACAGGTAGTCCTCGTTCAGGACGCGCAGCTCGTCGAAGATGGCTTCCTCGTTCTTGCCGGTGAAGTGCTCGTACGTCCAGGTCGTAGCGTACTTGCGGTTGGCCCAGCGGCAGATCACGTCATGCACGGCGTTGAGGTTGCTCCCGCCGCGATTGGCCGCGTATTCCAGCAGCGCCCGGATCGGGTATTCGATCTCGCGCTTTTTGTACGACGCCCGCATCGATTCGCCGATCAGCCGCTCGGCGTCCTCGGCCTGCGCCTGAGCCAACTGCTCCAGCGGAATCTCCACGCCGAACTTGTCCTGCGCCCAGCGGAGCAGCCGGCGGCGGCTGAACTGCTTGTCAACGAAGGTCTCCAGGGGCTCCAGGTCGGCGGTTCCCACGCGCTGGACGGCGGCTTCGACGATCTGCTCGACGATCTGACCGGGCTCGCCCTCCGTCACCTGGCGCTGCGTAAGCGTCAGCCCGAACTGCGAGGCCCAGTTCACCAGACCGCGGATGTCCCAGTCCGACGGATCGACATCCGGATCGACGTATTCGCCGAACGTGCGCTGAATTGTGCTGCGCAGCTCGTAGCCGGCCATCTCGCGCACCTGTTCGCGCAGCACGCGCAGGTCGCTGGTGTCGATCTTCTCCGCGTCCAGCATCACGCCCAGGTGCTGCGACGCCCACTCGGCCACGCAGTGCGACGGAAAGCGCAGGTCGTAAAAGCGATTGACCGCGTCGGCGACCGCCTCGTCGATCATCTCCCAGATCAGGCCGCTGAGGTCCTCGCCGTGGATGACGCGCTTGCGCAGCGCGTAGAACTGCTTGCGCTGCTGATCCGGCACCTCGTCGTATTCGAGCAGGTTCTTGCGGATGCCGAAGTTGCGCTCTTCGACCTTCTTCTGGGCGCGCTCGATGCCCCTGGTGATCTGCTTGTGCTCGATCGGCACGCCTTCCTCGAAGGCGTACTTGCCGAGAATCCGCAGCACCCACTCGCCCATGAACAGGCGCAGCAGGTCGTCCTCGAGCGACAGGAAGAAGCGCGAGCTGCCGGGGTCGCCTTGTCGCCCGCAGCGGCCGCGCAACTGGTTGTCGATGCGGCGCGCCTCGTGACGTTCGGTGCCGATGACGTGCAGACCGCCGCACAGCGGCACGCCGCTGCCGAGCACGATGTCGGTGCCCCGGCCGGCCATGTTGGTGGCGATGGTGACGTTGGCGACGAGTTCCTTGTTGCGGCCGCGGACCTGCTCGTGGCGCTGGCCGGCCTTGGCGACGATCTCCGCCTCGCGGGCGTGATTCTTGGCGTTGAGCACCTCGTGCTCGATGCCGTGGCTCTGGGTCAGGAGCTTGCTGAGCTTCTCGGAGTTTTCGACGCTGGTGGTGCCGACGAGCACGGGCCGCGCGCCGACTTCCTCGCCGGCGAGCTTCAGGTAGGCCTGCTCCAGCGCCGCGGCCTCGCCGCGGCCCTCGTTGAAGGTCTTCAGGGCCTCGTCAATGAGGGTCAGCTTGTCCGCCAGGCCGTCAGTCTCGCCGGCCTTCAGGCGAAGCTGCACCTGGCGGCGCACCTCGCGCAGCATGTCGAACAGCGACCACGGATCGCCGGGGTAGCCCTTGTGGCTGTACGAGAAGATCTCCTCGACGATCGCCTCGTACTTGCTGTCGACCGAGCGGTAGAGCTTGTCGTTGAAATCGACGCGGCGGATGGGCTTGTTGGTCGGGATCGCGATGACCTCGAGCCCGTAGATGCGCATGAACTCGTCGGACTCGGTCATCGCGGTGCCGGTCATGCCGGCGAGCTGGCGATAGAGCTTGAACAGGTTCTGGAGGGTGATGCTGGCCAGCGTCTGGGTTTCCTGCTTGACGGTGACGCCTTCCTTGGCCTCGACCGCCTGGTGCAGGCCGTCCGACCACTGGCGCCCGTGCATCAGTCGTCCGGTGAACTCGTCCACGATGACGATCTGGTCCTCCTGGATGACGTATTCCTTGTCCTTCTGATAGCACAGATGGGCGCGGATGGAATTGTCGATCAGGTGCGGCCAGTTCATGTTGCGGGCGTCGTAGAACGTGCCGACGCCGAGCTCGGCCTGGGCGGACTTGGCGCCCTGCTCGGTCATGTGGGCGCTCTTGCGGTCCTGCTCGACGACGAAGTACTGCGTGTGGCCGATCGCCTCGGCCTCGTCGGTCGAGAGCCACATCGGATCGGAGCGGAACTTCTTGATGCCGTCGCGGAATTTCGAATCGCTGCGGAGCTGGGGCGGCGCGTCGCGCTCGACCTCGTCGATGCGCTCACGGAACTCGCGGACGGCCTGCTCCTGGCGGCGAATGAGCGAGCGCGAGATGTTGTCGGCGACCTTGTACTTGCGCACGTCGTCGTGCGCCGCGCCGGAGATGATCAGCGGCGTGCGGGCCTCGTCGATCAGAATGCTGTCGACCTCGTCCACCACGGTGAAGTCCTGCGGGCCCTGGACCAGGTCGCTCGCATAGATCTTCATGTTGTCGCGCAGATAGTCGAAGCCGAACTCGCTGTTCGTCCCGTACGTGATGTCGCACTCGTACGCCGACCGGCGAAGCTGCGCCTCCGCGCCGAAGGTCGGCATGCCGGAATTGATGTAGCCCACCGTCACGCCCAGCAGCTCGAAGATCGGGGTGCAGAACTCCGCGTCGCGGCGAACCAGGTAGTCGTTCACCGTGACCATGTGAACGCGCAGCCCCTGAAGCACCTTCATGTAGTTCGCGGCGTAGCAGACGATCGTCTTGCCCTCGCCGGTGCGCATCTCCGCGACTTTGGCGTCCTCGATCACCTTGCTGCCGATGAGCTGACATTCGAACTGGCGGTGATTCCGCGCGCGGCGGGACGCCTCGCGCACGCACGCGTACGCCTCCGCGCGGACGTCGTCGAGCGACGCGCCCGCGGCCAGCCGCTGCACGAATTCCTGCCGCTTGGCGCGGAGCTGGTCGTCAGAAAGGGCGCGCGCCTGTTCATCCAGCGTGTCGATCGAGGTGCGCACGGTCTCGCGCAGCGCCAGAACCACGCGGTCGTTGCGGCCCGGCATGAACTTGCCGATCATCCAGATCAAGTAGGCCAGCCAGCCGGCCGCGACGAACGAGAAGATCACGCCGGCGCGTTCCGGCGTGGCCCAGGCGAAGCCCAGCGCCGGACCGGCGACCAGCAGCAGCAGCGACGCCAGCCAGATCGCGGTGACCACGGCGGCGCCCACGAGCAGTTTGGTGCTGGTGCGGGCCCGGTACCAGAAAATCGCCGACGGACGCGTCGCGTCGCGCAGTACGTCCTTGTCCCCAATGCTCAGCAGCGAAATCATCGTCGCCACGCTCTCCCAGGCCCAGGATTCGGCAGGCCGGTCATTCAGCCTTTGGCGCGCTCGAGGTACTCACCGGTCCGCGTATCCACCCGCAGGGTCTCGCCGTTCTCGATGAACGGCGGGACGCGCACGCGCAGACCGGTCTCCATCACGACTTCCTTGGTCTGATTGGTCGCGGTGGCGCCGCGCACGACCGGCGGCGCTTCGACGACCTGCAACTCGACCACGTCGGGCAATTCGACCGTCACGACCTTGCCGTCGATCAGGCCGCAGGTGACGGTTTCGTTGCCGCGCAGGTACATCTCGGCGTCGGGCATCGAGTCGGCGGGCACGGAGATCTGGTCGTAGGTCTCCTTGTCCATCATCACGTAGTGATCGCCCTCGCGGTAGAGGTACTCGTACGGGCGGGTGTCAATGAAGGGCGTCTCGACGCGGTCGTCGACCGCGAAGCGGACATCCAGCAGTTGCCCGGACTTGATGTTGCGCAGCTTGGTCTGGATGTAGCTGCGCCAGTTGCCTTTGGACACCAACTGGATGGTGTGAACGGTGTAATACTGGCTCTCGTAGAGGACCAGCCGCCCCTTCTTGAGCTCGCTCGCCTTGATCATTCGGGCGCTCCTCGAATTACTGCTGACGCCAACCTTGCGGGAAGTCTCGGAGTCCGCCCGCCGCGGGGGGCCTTGCGCGCCGCCCCCTTGCCCACGAGGGCCGCGAATCGAGCAGTATAGCGTACCGACGCGCCAACGCGAAGCGCTGCAAGCGCCGTCCGCGGCTGGGCTTAACCCGACCCGCCGAGCTCAGCGCGGGCGTCCCCAGCGCGGCATCAGAGCCCCGCTGCGACGCTCGTAGTCACGATACGCGTCGCCATAGTGCTCGCGCAGGACGGCCTCCTCGGCCGGAATGCGACTCCGGATCGCCGCCGCCGCGATCCCCACGCCGACCATCGCGAGCCAACTCGCGAGCACGAGCGCCACGCCCGCGCACATCAGCAGCCCCGACGAGTAGAGCGGATGTCGGACGAATCGATAGGGCCCGGAGGTGATCAGCCGTCCGTGCGCGCGGATTCCCAGTTTCCGGCTGAGGTTCTCGGCCAAGCTCGAAAAGGTCCACAGCGCGCCCGCCAGGCCGGCCAATGCCAGCGCGGCTCCCAGCCAGCGGACGCCCGGCCACACCGGACAGCGACTCCAGGCGAGCCACGCGGGATTGATCACAAACGCAATCAGCGGTATCAGCAGGAGCGGCGCGGCCAGCCACACGCCCGGCCAGAACCCGGGCGGGTCGATCCGGTCGCGCATCGAACCGCCTCGCCGCTCCGCACGACGTTCATAGATGAGCCGGATGGCGGGTCCGCCGAGCAGCAGCGCCAAGAGGAGAACTCGAAAGAATGTCTCGGAGCTCATGGTTGTGGGCGCGGTCGGCGGAGAATCGCGTGCCGCAGCCGGTTCCGGGTACGCCCCGGTTCGGCGACATTGTGCGTCGCCCGGGCTTGTAGCATTGGCCACATCACAGAGCAAGCGATCTACTGGACGGATCGAGGCCCCGCGCCCGAAAGGAGCGATCGAGCATGTCCGCAGAGCATTCGACCCCCGCCGCAAACCCCTCCCGCCGCGACTTTCTGCGATCCAGCGCGCTGAGCGGCGCTGCGGCGCTGGTCGCGTCGACCGCGCTGACCGGCTGCGCCAGCCAGGCGCGCGGCCCCGGCCCCGGCTCGGCCGCGCCCGCGGCCGCTCCGGCCGCGATTCGAAAGCTGCC
>CAYXIO010000068.1:0-19948 GCA_964465125.1 uncultured Planctomycetales bacterium
CTGCCGCATGATCTCGCTCTGGCTGCGCGCCGGCGGCTCGCTCAAGCACGTCATCCGACAGCTCGAAGGCATCGGCTCGTCGCTCCAGATCCCTACCAAGTCCGGGCGGATCATGTCGCTCGGCGACGGCCTCGCCTGTGCGCTCAAGAAGTACCAGCGCGCCAAGGAACGCTTTGGCCTGCGCGCGCTGCTGCTCGGCGAAATCGACCCCGCCGAACTCGATGCGCCTCGCTCCCCAGGCGCCGGTACCGGGTCGATCCTTGATCACCCGCTTGGCAGCAGCGCCGCGGCCGCACCCGCCGCCCACACCCCGACTCAACCCGCGCGCATCAACGGCGGCGGCGCCGGCCCCGCCCCTGCTCCCGACCCCGTATCGCGCACCGCCACCCTCGACCGCGGCCCGCGCATGTCCGCCGACGCCCGCTGCTCGCACAGCGGCGGCTTCGCGGCGGAGACGCGCATCACCAAGCCCGCGCGCGACGGGCGAGCCACGCCCGACACGCTGCAATCCGCCCCACGCCGCTCGACCGCCGGCGAGCCGGCCGCTTCATCGGCGATGCAGGCGGCCGCGCCGCGCGTCGCCGACGGCCGGCCCCAGGCTGCCGGCAGCGGCAACGGCCACTTCGCGACGAACGGACATGCCACGCCGCAGGCCGGCTACGCCCCGTCGCTCGGCAACGGTCACAGTCAAGGCAGCGGCAACGGCCACGTGACCGAGGTGATTCAGGCTTCGGCCGAGGACGCCGGCGCAGCATATGCTGCGCTCGATGCGCTCGTGCTCGCACAGGCTGAAGCCGTTCTCGAACCCGGGATGCAACTCAGCGAGGAGACCGGGGCGGTCGCGATCGCCACACTGCCCGACGATTCGCCTGAGACGTTCGCGGGCCAGAATGAAGCTGGACGGTTTGAGTACGGTCACAGTGACGAGGCCGTGCAAGCCGGTTTCCGCGACGAGGCCGCCGCGGGCTTCCGCGGCGCCGATGACTCCGCCTTCGGGCTGGCAGCCATCCATGACGCGCCCGCCGACGCCGATACGGTCGTTGAGATCGACGCGGTGGTCGAAATCTCCGCCTACCACGCCCCCAAGCACTTCCACGACTCCGCCGAGCACTTCAAGGTCAAATGCCCCGAGTGCGGCGGCGTGCTGTCGCTCCAGGAAGGCTGCAAGCTGTGCCACGATTGCGGCTGGAGCGCGTGCTGAGGGAAACGACGAGTTTCAATGTCGAGTAGCGAAGAGCGAAGGGCGAATTCAAGGCGAAGCGGGGACGGCGGCATGGGGTGCCACTGCCATTGAGCAGTGGTCCTGGGCCAAGCTTGGGCCGGGGATTGAGAAACACTGCTCAAGCGCAGTGGCACCCGTCACGCGGCACGCGCTCAAGACGCGGCTCACAGAGCCCGTAGCGCCCGGCCCGCCGTTCGGAACGCGCCCGCCACGCCGCCCCCTACGCCGCTTCCATCGCCATCGCGCGCGCTTCCGCCTCGACCTGCGCGAGCGACAGGTCCTTGGCCCGCGCGATGCGGCGGAGGCGCCTGGCATACTGCCCCTCGGCGAAGTCCAGCAGCCGCTTCGGGTCGCCGCCGTGCGGCAGGCTGCCGCCGTTCATCTCGATCATCGCCCGGAGCTTGTCCTCGAGGTAGGCAAACGCGACTGTCTTCATGCCGGCCATGTGCCGCTCGGCGTCGCTCCATAGCCCGGGATGCGCGGCGAGGATGCGCGAGATCAGGTAGACGCCGTAAGCGATGTGGCGCGATTCGTCCTGGCGGAGTCTCTTGATCGCCTCGTAGTGGCCGGGAAAGAAGTTACCGTTTGTCAGCTCCATCTGGTAGTCGGCGCTGAAGTAACCCGTTTCCGCCAGCACGCCCTCGATGATCATGTTGTAGGTGATAGACGCGCGCAGTTGATTCCCCGGCGACGGATCGCGACGCAGTACGCCCATAACGTTCGGCAGCTCGTCGCAGAACACGCGCTTGAAGCTGTCGGGCAGGAACCGCTGCAGGCTCTCTGCCGGGCGGCGGCAGACCGTGCGGAGCACCCGTTCGAAATACTCAACGTGCCGGGCCTCTTCGAAGAGGAAGGTCGTCAGGAACATCTCCTCCTCGAGGCGTCCTTCGTCGGCGACGGTCTGCACCAGCGGCAGCAGGTCGACCACGACCGCCTCCTCGCCGCCTTGGAATTGAACCAGGTCGCTGGCGAAGCAGTTGCGCAGCGGCTGCGGCAGGGTGACATACATCTCCCGGTCGCGGTTGAGGTCGATGTCGTTGGGGTCCCACAAGCCCAGCCGCTTGGCCTTCTGAAAAAGCTGCATCGGGAAGGAATCGCGCTGAAGCGGACGCCTGCCTGCGGTTTCGAACCCGTCGCGCGAATGACTCATGATCCCTCCCCGTCGAATTCAGGACGAATTCAGCAGCATACTGCGGCGCCGGGTTCCGCAACATGAGAAAGTCGGATTCGGATCGATGGAGGGAACGCGAGCCGTCCCGCGGGCTGCTTGCGGCGCGAGGCAAGCGGGGTGGTTCTGAGCCCCAGCGACCGTGCGCCTGGGCGGCGCCTTTCGCGACCCGCCCTGGCGCACAAGCCCCGGACGCGAATCTTGGCGTTGCACCCGCGCTGCCGCCCCGCGACAATGGTGCAGCGAGTCTCTCCTGGGATTTCGATCCGGGGCAGGAAGCAATGACCAAGCAACAGGCGTTTCGCGCGGCGGCCGGCTTCGGCTGCGCGCTTCTCGCGTCGGCCGGTGCGCACGCGCAGTGGTCGCCGGACCCATCCGTCAACCTGGCGATCGGCGACCGAACGGGCGAGCAGGCCCAGTCGAAGATCGTCGCGACTTCGGACGGCGGATGCTACATCTCCTGGTTTGACAACAGCAGCGGCGGCTACGACGTCTACCTGCAACGGCTGAATGCGGCGGGCGTCGAGCAGTGGCCGCACAATGGAATTCTCATCGCCGACCGCGGGTTTTCCTCCACCCAGGGCTACGGCCTGGCTGTGGACGGCGACGACAACGTGATCGTCACCTATCGTGACGATCACACCGGCAGCGTGCAGATCGGCGCGAGCCTGGTCGCGCCGGACGGCACCAGGCTGTGGGGCGCGACCGGCGTGCAGGTGTCCGTGACCAGCGGCGGGAATCAGCCGGCCGTCGCCGCCACTTCCGACGGCAACTACGTCGTCGGCTGGTCGATCGGGACGGGCTATCAGCTTCAGAAGCTCGACGTCAACGGCGCGCCGCAGTGGGGGCCGGACGGCATCGCCCTGGCGCCGACCACCGGCAGCTACGCGGTCAGCGCGCTGCGCAGCGACAACTCAGGCGGCGTGATCGCGCTGTGGATCCGCTACGTCGGCAATTTCCTGAGCGACAAGCACCTTTACACGCAGCGCTTCGACGGCAGCGGCGCCGCGCTGTGGGACTACGACACCAACACGCCCGAGGCGGATCCGGTCGTCGTCTATAACGGCGGCTCGGTGCAGAACGGTTATTTCCCCGACTTCGTCGCCGACGGTACGGGCGGGGCCGTCTTCGGCTGGTATGAAGTCAGCGGGTCGCGGCATGCCTACGTGCAGCACGTCGACGCCGGAGGCGCGGAGCTGTTCCCCCACGGCGGCGTGCTCGCCTCGCCGCGCGTCGATCAGATCGCGCTGTCGCCTGCGGTGGCGTACGACCCAGGAACTCAGGAGATCTTCCTGGCATGGACCGGGGCGAACGCGCTCCAGACCGCGTGGGGGCTGTACGCGCAGCGCTTCTCCGCCGCGGGCGCGCGGCAGTGGACCGACAACGGCGTCGAACTCCTGCCGCTGACGTCCAGCCAGAACTTTTACGTCAACGTGCTGGCCTATGGCGGCGGCGCGATCGTGGCGGCGCTGAGCAACCCCACCGGGACGGTGCTGGCCGCGCGGCTGGATTCGTCCGGGGCGGCGGTGTGGAGCCCGTCACCCTTCAACGCCTGCTCGCTCGTCAGCGCGAAGTCGCGGCTGGCCACCGCGCTCAGCAGCACCGGCGTGACCCTGATGACCTGGATGGACGCGCGCAACGACGCCAACGACATCTACGCCCAGAACGTCAACCCGGATGGCTCGCTCGGCGCGCCCGCGTGCCCGGCGGACCTCAATCACGATGGCGTCATCGACCTGACCGATCTGAGCATCATGTTGACGCACTTCGGCATGTCCGGCGTTACGCACGACGACGGCGACCTCGACGGCGACACCGACGTCGACCTCGACGACCTGAGCGCGCTGCTGGTGGTGTTCGGCACCCCCTGCCCGTAGCGGCGGCGGACCGGGCAGTGTGCGCGGTGCCACGGCCGGGTACCGGGTGCGGGTGCCACTGCGCTGCGGGCAGTGTTCTGAACGCACGTGTGTCGTGCGTCCGCTGCCGCTGCTTTGCGGGCGGTGACCTGAGCGCGCGCAGCGTGATGACCGCGCGCCCGGAAGGCGCTATGACCGCGCGCCCGGAAGGCGCCTTCGCACTCGGCAGTGCTGAAACAGCAGTGGCACGCCGCGCCGAGAGGACCACTCGGCCGGCAGCGGCCGCTAAGGGCAGACCGTGCCGAACACCACCAGCAGCGCGCTCAGGTCGTCGAGGTCGATGTCGCCGTCGTCGTCGATGTCGCCATCGTTCGGATCGACGTCGCTGCTGCCGAAGTGAATCAGCAGGATCGAAAGGTCGCTGAGGTCGATCAGCCCGTCCTTGTTCAGGTCCGCCGGACAGCCGCTGTCCACCCGCAGGTAGAAGCTCGTCCCGAGCCCGCCGCAGTCGTTGCCGACGACGTAGTTGTAGCGGCCCTCATGCTCGGGCAAGACCGGGTCGATGATCAGGAACGGCGTCTCCGAGCCGCTGTACGACCCGCCGTCGCTGACGGGCACGCCCTCGAGCTCCCACTCGAAGTGCCACGGACCGTGCCCGGCCGGGCTCATGCGGACGACGACGCGCTGGCCTGCGGAGACGGTCTGGTCGGGGATGAAACCGAAGAAGTCCAGCGGCCCGCACTCGGCGGTATCGCCGAACGACCAGTTGAACACGTCGTGCTCGCTCCAGGCGCCGCCGGTGGCGGCGGTGAAGCCGACGTTGGCGCAGGTGTCGTTCGGATCGTTCGGGTCGAAGAGGAGCCCGCCGGGAGGATCCGCGAGCGTCAGAAACGTGTCGATCAGGATCTCGCCCTCAACCTGGACCCGCAGGTTGCCCGGGCGATATCGGATGTACGCCCAGCGCTCCGCGCCGTCGTTCATGTCAAACGGCAGCGTCGCGTGAGCGATCGACTGCGCGTCGTCGGAGCGCACCGCGCCGCCGAAATCCATCGCCTGAAAGCTGACGTGGTCAACGTCGAATTCGCCGGAGAAATTGAACGAATCGAACTCCACCGCGAGTGCGTGGGTCAGCCCTGAGTAGCCCAGGCCGCTGCCGCCCTCACCCAGCGCCGCCGTGCCGCCCGGGTCGTTCTGCAGCACGAACGCGAAGCCGTCGCCCGGGCCGAACGCACCGGCGCCCTGGGCCGCGAACGAAAACATGCAGTCGAAACCCTGGAGCACGCTGGCGCGCTCGGCGCTCCATACCGCGCCGGACTGGTCCTCGGCTTCCGGCGTGAGCGCCGCGTAGGAGCCGAAGGACTGCGCGTCGCCCACCAGCGAGATCGGCGGCGAGCCGGAATCCCACGGATTCAGCAGCACGGTGTTGCACTGAGCAGACGCATGCGAATTCACAGCCACGGCCGCCGCGAAGCCGGCGACCGCGGGCACAAAGCCAGCGCGGATGTCCATGAGCAGCTTCCCCCCTCTGTAACCGAGTGAATCCCAACCCGGGTGTTCACTGTACCGAAGGGCCCTTTGGCGCACAATGGCATTTTGGTGCGGGACGAAAACCGGCGGAATGGGCGCGGAGCGCAGTTATCCAGACCTGGACGGCGCGAGGTGCTTGGCTCGCGGCGTGGGCGTCAAGCGCGTCACCAGCGCCGCGGGCCGGACGACGCCACGCTCGGGGCGCGCTCGCGGCAAACTGTCATTCCGAGGAGCGCAGCGACGAGGAATCTCGCCGGTACGACGAGTCTGCTCCGCCTCGCGTGGCGGCGCCACGCGGGGCAGCGGCGCGCAGGATTCGGATTGGCCTGCAGGAGTCTTGAGAAAAAACGACGCGGGGCAGGGGCCGCCCCCCCATCCCCGCGTCGCGCCGGATTTCGCTCTTCGCTATTGGCACTTCTTCAGTGCATATGCCCGCCGTGGCCGCCGGGCTTCTTGTCGTCCTTTTCCTTGATCTCGCTGACGACCGCGTCGGTCGTCAGCAGCAGGCCCGCGACGCTGGCGGCGTTCTGAAGCGCCACGCGCTCCACCTTCAGCGGAACGATCACGCCCATCTTCACCAGGTCGCCGTATTCCTCGGTCAGCGCGTTGTAGCCGAAGTTGCCCTTGCCCTCGAACACGCGCTGGCAGACGATCGCGCCGTCCAGGCCGGCGTTCTCGGCGATCATCCGGATCGGAGCCCGCAGGGCGCGCTTGATGATGTCGACGCCCGTCTTCTGGTCGCCCTTGGCCTTCTTCGCGATCGCGTCGAGCGCGTCATCGACCCGCAGCACCGAGGTGCCGCCGCCGGGCAGAATACCTTCTTCGACCGCCGCCCGGCAGGCGTGCAGCGCGTCCTCGACGCGGGCCTTCTTCTCCTTCATCTCGACCTCGGTCGCGGCGCCCACGTTGATCTGCGCCACGCCGCCCGACAGCTTCGCCAGCCGCTCCTCGAGCTTCTCGCGGTCGTAGTCGCTGGTCGTGTTCTCGATCTCGCGCTTGAGCGCCTCGATGCGGCCCTTCACGTCGCTGGTCTTGCCGGCGCCCTCGATGATCGTGCAGGTCTCCTTCGCGACGATCACGCGCTTGGCCCGGCCCAGATCGCTCAGACCCACCTGCTCCAGGTTAATCCCAAGGTCCTCGAACACCGGCTTGCCGCCGGTCATGATCGAGATGTCTTCGAGCATCGCTTTGCGGCGGTCGCCGAAGCCGGGGGCCTTGACCGCGGCGCACTGGAGGATGCCGCGCAGCTTGTTGAGCACGAGCGTGGCGAGGGCCTCGCCCTCGACGTCCTCGGCGATGACGAGCAGCGGCTTGCCGGCCTTGGCGACCTTCTCGAGCAGCGGCAGCAGGTCCTTGACCGACGCGACCTTCTTCTCGTGCACGAGGATGTAGCAATCGTCGAGGATCGCTTCCATCGACTCGGGCTTGGTGATGAAGTGCGGCGAGATGTAGCCCTTGTCGAACTGCATGCCCTCGACCAGGTCGACGGTCGTCTCGATGCCCTTGCCCTCTTCAACGGTGATCACGCCATCCTTGCCGACCTTCTCCATCGCCTCGGCGATCTTGGAGCCGATCTCCTTGTCCTGGTTGGCGGCGCAGGTACCGACCTGGGCGACCTGCTCCTTGCCCTTGACCGGGACAGCCATCTGCTTCAGCGCCTCGACCACGGCTTCGACGGCCATGTCCACGCCGCGCTTCAGGTCCATCGCGCTCGCGCCGGCGGCGAGATTCTTGAGACCTTCATCGAAGATGGCCTCGGCGTAGATGGTGGCGGTGGTGGTGCCGTCGCCGGCGTCCTTGCTGGTCTTCTGGGCGACTTCCTTGACCATCTGGGCGCCCATGTTCTCGTAGGCGTCCTCGAGCTCGACCTCCTTGGCGACGGTCACGCCGTCCTTCGTGACGGTCGGGGCGCCGAAGGACTTCTCGATGACGACGTTGCGGCCGCGCGGCCCGAGGGTCACCTTGACGGCCTTGGCGAGCTTGCGGACACCGCCGCGAATCGCCTCGCGGGCTTCCATCTCATACGCGATTTGCTTGGCTGCCATCTGTAACTCCTGGTCTGCGGTAGGGCTGCGCGCCCGATTCGAGGTTGTTTGCGGTCGAAGCGACCGGCCGGCATTCGCCGTTTGAGGTGGAGCGCACGCAAGGCGACATTTCCACCAGCAGCGTGGGTATCAAGACGCGTGCCACATGCGCGGCGGGCCGTGAATTGTCTGCTAGTTGATTGCCGTTCAATGACTTGCGGACGAATCGACTCGTACCGGAACCTACCCCCACCCCGGCACCGTTCTGTCAACTTGGCAGACAGACTGACGCGTGGCGTGACGATCCTCCCGCGGGTGGTTTGGTTACGTGCAACGTCCTGCTTCGTGCGGTCGGCCCCGCTCGACCAGCGCAGAAAGTGGGCGCCCCCAAGCGCTTCGCGCCCAGCGGTCTAGCGATCAATGACTTCGATCAGGATGTCGCGCAACTCCGCGACGCTTCCGCCGTAGGTCTCAAACCCGGCGCGGAACTCGAAACAGTTGTCGCGGAATGAGGCGGAGTTGGCCACGAAGTCGATCGCCGCGGGATCATCCTCGAACCAGAGCCGCACGCGGGCGGCGCCGGCGTGGGAATTCACGAGACTCACCGCGTCCTGCACGGCGCGCTCGAGCTCCAGCTTCATGGCCACATCCTTGCTGCGTTAGCCGAGCACGGCGAGGATGTCGCTCTCATCCATGATGAGAATCTCCTCGCCATCGACCTTAAGCTCTGTGCCGGCGTAGCTTGTGAAGAGGACGGTGTCGCCCTTGCGCACCTGCAACGCCTGGCGCTTGCCGCTGTCGAGCACCCGACCCTCGCCGACGCTGAGAACCGTGCCGCGCTTCGGCTTTTCCTTGGCCGAATCGGGCAGCACGATTCCGCCGGCCGTCTTGTCGTCGGCCTGCAGCCGCTTGACCATCACCTTATCGCCGAGGGGGCGAATCGACAGAGCCATCGTCTTGCTCCTGCATCAATCGGCTGTTGGACGGATTGTGTCGGCCCGCCGTCAGCCCGTCAACGAAAAAAGCGAACGCACCGATACCGCGAAGGCGGCAAAGCAAACCCCGTGCCGGGGTTCTACGCACACGAGATCGAGACGTAACACGCTGCAACAAGAATAGTTATAGCAAAACTCGCCCGGTTCGCGGAATCCGTCCGGCTCGCTGAATGGCAGCCGTCCAGGCACGCGGCCCCCATCGCGCTGCCAAGTTGGCACGATGGACCGAGAGCCTCGGCGCCGCGCGGGCCTGCCCGCGGGCGCGCCTACCCGAGGCTTTGCACCGTCGCCAGGATCGCGTCGTAGTTCGGGTGCTCGGCGATTTCCGGTACGTATTCGACGTAGCGCAGCGTGTCGCCCTTGTCGACCACGAACACGGCCCGGCATTCGATGCGAAGATCGGGAATCAGCGTGCCGTAGGCCTGCCCGAACGCCGTCTCCTTGTGGTCGCTCAGCGCGATCATCCTCTCCGGGTTGATGTTCTCGGCGCCGCAGAAGCGCTTCTGCGCGACCGGCAGATCGCAACTGATGATGTAGGTCGTGACGTGCGGCAGCTTGGCCGCTTCGTCGTTGAAGCGCTTGGTCTGCATGGCGCACACGGGCGTGTCGAGCGACGGCACGACACTGAAGATGCGCACCTTCCCGGTCGTCTCAGAAAGCGACAGGTCGGACAGCAAATCTTTGCGCAGCCGGGCGTTGGGCGCCCGGTCGCCGACCTTGAGCTGCGGACCGGCGAGGTTGTGCGGAGTTCCCCTAAGCGTTACCGAACGTGCCATGCTTGCTTCTCCCACCCGCGCGTCTCAGCCGCGGCGCGCGGATCGTACGCGGTAGTCTTCGACTGACGCCCTTCGACGCGGCGGATTGTATTCAAGCCGCGTTCGCCTGCCAAAAGTCCGTCAGCCGATCCGCCGGCCGCATTCCGGGCAGCGTTCCGAGATGCCGCGCAGGTCGTAGCCGCAATGCCGGCAAAGATGCACGCCCACGCCGCGCAGATAGGTCCAAAGCTGCTGACGCACGATGCGCCGCAGCGGCCACATGCTCGCGACCGCGCCGAACGCGGTCAGCGCGGTCACGTACCCGATCAGCGCCGCGGCCCGCAGGCCGGGGAATGAGCCGCGCATCCGCAGCGTGCACTCGTCGATGACGCGCACGCCGAACCACAGCGCCGCAAGGACGCCGGCGCAGCAGAACAGCATCAGCAGCCAGTAGCTCGGCGCAGCAAACTGGGCGCGCCAGACGTGCAGGCGCGCCCGATTACGAGCGTCTTCAGAATCGAGCTGAGCCAACTGGTGGCGCGCGCCCGGCAGGTAGAAAACGGCTTCGTAAATCCACTGCCAGACGCGGCGCATCATGCCCGCCTCTGCACGGTGACCCGGCTACTCCAACCCGAGGTGCTTGAGGAACGCGTCCATCTTCGGCTCGCGGCCGAGATAGTCGCGGACCAGGTCGATTTCCTCCACCGAGCTGCCGCGCGCGAGGATCTTCTCGCGGTAGTACTGGCCGGCCTCGGGATTGAGCATGCCCTTCTCTTGGAAGCGCTGGAACATGTCCTGGGCGTAGACGAGCGACCACATGTAGCCGTAGTAGCCGGCCTGGTAGCCGTTCAGGTGCCCGAACGAGGCCTGGAAATAGACATTCGGCACAGGCTCGTACAGCTCGATCTGCGGGAACAGGTCGTTGGCGACCTTGGTCGTGTCGACCACGCCGTCCTTGACGGTGTGATACGCCAGGTCGACCGAGCCGTAGTACACCTGGTGCTCCCAGTACATGCCGGAGCCGACGTTGCGCGCCTTGACCATCGCCTTGACCAGCTCGTCGGGGATGACCTCGCCGGTCTTGTAGTGCTTCGCGAAGGTTTTCAGGATGTCGGCATCCCAGACCCAGTTCTCGAACATCTGCGAGGGGGCCTCGACGTAGTCGCGCGAGACGTTCGTGCCGGCTTGCGTGCCGTAGCGGGCCGTGCTCAGGATGGTGTGCAGGCAGTGGCCGAACTCATGGAAGAAAGTGGCCACTTCATCATGCGGCATGAGCGAGGGCTTGTCGGCGGTCGGCTTGGGGAAGTTGCAGACCAGCGCCGCGAGCGGCTTCTGCTCTTCGCCGTCGCTCCAGAGCTTGTGCTGGCGCAGGCCCCACTGGGCGGCGTGGTTGTACTTGTTCGGGCGCGGGTAGAGATCGATGTAGAACATGCCGAGCGGCTTGCCGCCCTTCTTGTCCATCACCTCATAGAGCTTGACGTCCTCGTGCCACAACGGCATGCCGCGCGACGAGGCCTGGGCGGTGATGTCGCGGTATTCGAGTCCGTAGAGCGACTGCGTGATGCCGAAGAGGCCGTCGATCACGGCCTGCATCGGGAAGTATTCCTTCACCACTTCGCTGTCGACCGCGTACTTGGTCTTCTTCAGGTAGTTCTCGTAGTAAGTGAAGTCCCAGGGGTAGACCTTCGCGTGGGGATCTTTCGTGTCCTCGCGCTTGGCGGCCAGAAACTCGGCCAGGTCGTGCTCGGCCTTCTTGCGCAGCTTGGGCCGCAGCTCATTGTAGAACTTCTCGACGTTGGCCGGCGTCTTGGCCATGCGCGGCTCGATCTCGTACTCGGCCGCACTCGCGTAGCCCAGCATGGTGGCGGCCTGGGCCCGCAGCTTGAGCATTTCCTCCAGCTTGCGGACGTTCTGTTGGCCGCCGCGGCGCTTGTACGCGATCCAGATCTTGGCGCGGGTCGCCGCGTTGCTGCACAGGTCCTGAATCGGGACGTAGGTCGGATAGTCCATTCCCACCAGCAGCAGGTCGCCGACGCGCGGCTGGGCGTCGAGGATCTCCCTGGGCGTGCCCGCCAGCTCGGCCTCGGTCAGCGGAACGCGCGTTTCGTCGTCGCGGATGGCGGAATCGAACTCGATCCCCAGCTTGGTGATCTGCATCTGGATGCGCTTGACTTCCTCGCGCTTGTCGGCGGGCAACTCCATCCCCGCCCGGCGAAACTCGCGCATCAGGTCGGTCAGCAGCAGCTTCTGATCGCCCTGAAGCGCCGGCTTCGTGTCCGCGAAGCTCTTCACCGCCTTGTACAGGTCCTCACGCTTGAACAGCCCGATCATCCAGTTGGTGTATTCCTCCTCGGCGCGCTGGCCGCGGGCGCGCTCGTCGGCGTCGGTCGAGACGTAGGCCAGGAACTGCGTCATGCTGGTGTCGTTCTCAAGCTGCACCAGCAGGTCGTCAATCGCCTCGATCGTGTTGGCGAAGGTGCGCGGGCCGGCCGCCACGAGCTTGGCCACCGACGCCTCGGCCTTTTCGAGCGCCTCGCGGATCGGCGAGTCGGAGGGAATCGTGTCAGCCAGCGCCGCCGATCCGATGCTCGTCGCCGGAATCAGGAACGCAACGCACAGCGCGGTCCACCGCCGCAGGGGGGTTCGTTTCAGCACTTCAGTTCTCCGAGAAGGTCCTCGCCCATCCGGGCCGACCGACCACGACGGCACGCCGGCGGCCGCCGGGCGGAACCCGCAGCATACGCGCCCGTCCGTTCGCCGCAAGCCAAAGTGGGCCGGGTTGGCCAAGCCCGCAGTGCCAATGCGGCAGCCGATTCGAATTCGCGGCACGTTTCGGAATCGACGATCAACCCAGTCCCGCCGGGTCAGAATCGCCCGCGTGGCGATTCCGCAAGCCGCGCGCCTGCGTTTGCGACCCAACTACGCGCGCTGGCACGTCGTTTGCTATTCACGGCGCCGTATGGCCGCGGCGCGGGTCAGGCTAGAATCCCGCGACTCGACCCGTGTGAAAAGACGAGGAACCTGCGCAATGCGATTCGTGAACAACGTCAAGACGACCATTCTGCTGGCCGCGCTGATCAGCCTGTGCATGCTGCTGGGCTACGGCTTTTTCGGCGGACCGATGGGCATGACGATCGGGCTGTTCATCGGCCTGTTCATGAACCTCGGGGTCTTTTTCTACAGCGACAGGATCGCGATCGCCTCGATGCGCGGGCAGCAGATTTCACGGCAGGACCTGCCCTGGCTGCATGACATGATCGCCGATCTCGCCGAGCGAGCCGGCTTGCCCATGCCGCGCGTCTACGTCTGCCCGCAGCAGGCTCCCAACGCATTCGCCACTGGCCGAAGCCCGAAACACGCGGCCGTCGCAGTCACGGAAGGCATGCTGCGCGCGTTCTCGCGCGACGAGATCGAAGGTGTCATGGCGCATGAGCTGGCGCATGTGCGGCACCGCGACACGCTGATCTCCACGCTCGCCGCGACGATGGCGGGCGTCATCAGCCACGTCGCGTACATGGCGATGTGGTTCGGCGGCGGAAGCGACCGTCGCGACAATCCGCTCGGCGCCATCGGAATGATCGCCATGATCGTCCTCGCACCCCTGGCCGCCGCGCTGATCCAGATGGCCATCTCGCGGCAGCGGGAATACGCGGCGGACAACTTCGGCGGCGAGCTGTGCGGCAACCCGCTCAAGCTGGCCCGCGCCCTGGAGCGGCTCGGCGCGCTCAACGAGCGCATTCCGACCGACACCAACCCTGCGTTTCATTCGATGTACATCGTCGAGCCGCTGCACGGCGGCGTCGCCAGCCTGTTCAGCACGCACCCGCCGCTGGAGAAGCGCATCACCGCCCTGCGTCGGCAGGCGGCCGAGATGGGGTTGTAGTTCAAGCGGATGCTACGACAGCACGCATAGCGAATAGCGTAGAGCGAATGATGACCGCCCCGCCGCGTCCATGCGCTCTTCACTATGCTCTTTCGACATTCGCGAACCCCCATTCATCCGCAACGCGGACCACGCGTCAGCAACTTGTTCCAAACGCCGCCAGGAGCGTGGAGAGGTCCAGCAGGTCTACCAAGCCGTCGCCGTTGAGATCGCCTTCCGCCGCTCCCCCGAACTGACCGAAGTTCACCAGCAGGATGCTGAGGTCGTTCAGGTCGATCTGCCCGCTGTTGTCGAGGTCGGCCGGGCACGGCGATGGTGAGGGTCCGACCGCGCTGAGTGGCGCGTCCGCGCCGCCGTCGAAGACTCCCACATTGACCGTCGCAGCCTGCGGCGGGGTATTCGCGTCGAAGCGGAAGTTGAACAGCGTGCCCCAGCGGCAGGCATTGGCGTTCGGGTTGGTCGCCTTGGTTTCAGTGGTCCAGATCAGCCCGCCGCCGGCCAGCGTGACGCTCCAATCCGCATTCTCGAAGTCCGCGCCGGTGCTCTGCGGACCGTGATTCAGCGGATAGTGAAATCCGACGTTGCGAATCTGCACCCCCGCCGGCACCGGCACGCGGAAACGATAGAACGCGCGCGAGTAATTCATGTTGCACAGCGCGAACTCGTAGCGCCAGTCACTGTTGCCCAGGCCGGTCACTTGATAGGCGAGGACCGCCCATCCGTCGTTCGCGTCGGGGAAGAACGGCACCTGCGTCGCCCCGATCCAGGCTTCGAGCGCGGGCGATTCGACCTGAGTCGCCCCGGACGTCGCAAACGAGAAATCGCCGCTGCCGTTGGGCCCCGAGACCAACACGCGGCGGTAGGAAGCGTTGTTGTCACCGTGGCCCGACGCGGCATCGTCGGGCGCGACGACGCGCGCCTCGACAAAGTAATCTGCGACGCCGACGAGGTCCGTGTCGCTCACCAGCAGGCGGTGCGAAACGCCGTCATGCGTGTGCCCGGAATGATTGTTTGCGCCCGACGAAAAGGCGCCCGTGAACGGGTTGATCCAGGAGCGCGCCCCGAGCTGGTTCTGATCGCCGTTGGCGCCGGCGCTGTCCGAAGTGGAGCAGCCCGGCCCGAGCAGACTGGTTCCGCAGCCGCCCGCGGGTACGCACGTGGCGCACTGGCTCTGCTCCAGCGGACAGAATCCGTGACGCGCCCACGATTGGCCGATCTGCTCGAAGCGCTCCGCACCTCCCACCGACCGCAATCGATACAGATTCAGCGCAACCGCCGGGTGCCCGCTGCTGGGGAAAGGAAACCAGGCCGACGGCCCGCCGCCCAGGTTGCAGACCACGGTGCCTGCGGAGAGCCCCACCTGGCCGAGGCCGGGGTCGCCCACCCGGCCCATTTGCTGCATGCTGGTCAGGTCGCCGATCGTGAGGTCGACGGACGGATCGATGCCGCGCTCATCCTGCTGCGGCTCGATCGTTCGTGGGGGCAATGCTCCGTCGCTGACGGCGCGCGGTCGGCCTGAGTCACCCGCGTAACTTCCGCCGCAGGCGAGCATTGCGAAACAGACGGCCCATCCGATCGCATCAAAGCGCAGTGCCAGCCGGCGCGTTCGCATTATGAGCTCCCAGACGGCCACTCCCAGCCAAGGTCTTCCGGAGATTAGCGGCGGCGACTTCCGCGCCGCAAGCGCAAATGCCGAGACCCGCCAGTCGGCGCGCGGATCATGCGCCTGCGGCGCTTGACGCGCGCCGCGGCCAGTCCTAGCCTGCGTTGAGGCTGCGCGAGTGCTGCTGACCTGTTTCGACTGCCAGTCTGCCGCCGCGAAACCATCCTCGTCGCAGCCGGTGAAAATCAGAACGCGCTCGCCGATTCGACCGTGGCTGCCCCGGCGCAGTCCGACGGAGCATAGCCGAACGCCGCATCGGCCTTCCACAGGGGGGAACGGCCGTGTTTGGAACGCGGCACACCCAATCTTCCGTGCCGCAGTGGACGAAGTCATCGGATCATCCTCCCGGTCGAACCGTCTTCAGCAACGCCGAATGGCGGGCGATGGCGGCGCTCCTGGGGCTCTCGCCGCGCGAACTACAGATTCTCCAGGGCCTCTTCGACGACCGCACGGAGGCGGGCATCGCCTACGACCTGCACATCTCGCCACACACCGTCCACACGCACGTCGAACGCCTCTACCACAAGCTTGGCGTCGGCAGCCACTGCGCCCTGGCGGTGCGGATGATCGCGGAGTACCGCGCGCTGCGCCCGGGTGACCCCGATACTCCGGACGGCTGACGGCTGTCCGAGTGACGCCTCGAAAGCCGACTTTCACGCCCCGCCTGCGAGGCGCCAACATGGCGTCCGGGCGTCCATGCGGCATGCGCGGGGGGTCGCCCTTGGCACGCGCGCTTCGTGACGACGCGCCGCTGAGGGCCCTCGAACAAGTGCTCAGGCACGCGGCCATCGCCTGTTCAGCCTCCCGGCGCGATGATCGCTACCGCATACCCGACAGAAGGAGGATCCAACATGAACGTGCTCAGAAACACCTTGTTCACCGCGGGCGCGGTGCTCGTTCTCTCGGCGAGCGCGGCGGCCCAACCGGTGTGGCATGATCCCTGGCTGAACTGGGACTTCATGAACACCACCGGGCTGACGGCTCACGACATCGACATCATTGTCGAGAGCCCCAACTTCTACCCTTCGGAGGTCTATCAGGGCCAGTTCCCGCACTTCGGCACCATCACCGACGACTTCGACGGCGATGGCGATGACGACACCAAGCTGCACTGGTGGAGCCACGACGTGCTGCCCGGCGAGTGGGTGCACATCGGCGCCGGGCTGCAAGGCTCGGGCAGCGTCATCGACGCCTACTGGACCGACGCGGCCGGGAACAAGATCGGCACCGCCCAGCCGATCGTCTACGAGCTCACGCGCGTCGAGCCCGACCCAGCCGGCGGCGGCAACATCTTCATGCAGCTCGAGACGACCAGCCAGTTCTTCCTTGAGAATCCCGGCAGCCTGGTCGAGCTGCGGAACATCCGCACGTTCATGGACCTGCCGGCCGAGCTGCTCGGCCTGGCCGACATCAACGAGTCGCTCGATCTGTCCGCGCTGAGCCTCTACGAGACCACGCCGACTCCGTCGCAGGTGTTCCTCGTGGATTCATTCTTCGACGTGTTCGTCGGCTTCTCGAACAACATCGGTCCGCAGTGGGAGAGCCTGCTGGTCGGCGACCTGTTCTGGAACGGCACCTGGATCGGCGGCTTCTGGAACCTGAATCCGCAGTCGCCTGAGCCGGCGACGCTCGCACTGCTGGCGCTGGGCGCGCTGTTCACGCTGCGACGCCGCTGATCTCGCACCGCGCGGCGCGGGCCTTCGACGGCGAAGTCCCGCGCCGCCGACGGCTTCCCTTCCGCCGCGCGTTACGATCCGTCCATGACCTCCGCGATTCGGATCGTTCCGGCGGAAGTATGCGATCTTCGCCAGGCGTCGGAGCTGGCCGCACGGCTGGTGCGCCTGCATCACGCGCTCGATCCGCTCCGGTTCGCGATCCTCTCCGACGACATCGCCGCCGGCTACCAGCACTGGTTCCGCCAGTGCCTGACGAATCCGCGCGCCGTGGTGCTGGTGGCAAGACGCAGCGGGCCGCAGGCCGACGATCGCGCCGTCGTCGGCTATGCCTACGGCTCGATGGAGCCGCGCAACTGGAACGACCTGCTGGACACCTGCGGCCTCCTGCACGACGTGTTTGTCGAGGAGCCGGCGCGCGGCGACGGCGTCGGCACAGCCCTGGTCGAAGGCATGGTGCGGCAGCTCGTTGCGCGCGGGGCGCCGCGCGTGGTTCTCAAGACGGCCGCCGTCAACGCCGCCGCCCAGCGGCTTTTTCAGCGGCTGGGCTTCCGCCCGACCATGCTCGAGATGACGCGCGAAGCGCAGCCGTAGCGGACTTCGCACGTCGCCGGGTCACTTCGTATGCGAAACTGATTTCAGCAAACGGCTTGCCAGCCGCACCCGTCCCGGCTATTCGACCCGCCATGAACCCCCAAACGTTCTGGACCGACAAGCGTGTTTTCATCACCGGCGCCAGCAGCGGAATCGGCCGTGGCTTGGCGCTTCACCTGGCTGCGCGCAGCGCGCGCGTCGGGCTGATCGCCCGCCGACGCGACGTGCTCGAGTCGGTCGCCCGGGAGGCCGCTTCCGCAGCCGGCGGCAAACCCGATTGCTGCGCGCTTGCCGTCGCCGACGTGTGCGAGGCCGCCCAGACGCGCGCCGCCGTGCAATCACTCGAGGCCGCACTTGGCCCTTGCGACGTGCTGATCGCCAACGCCGGGATTCATCGCTGGACCCCGGGCTGGGATTTTCGCAGCGAAGACGTCGACGCGGTCATTCGGACCAACGTCGGCGGCGTGGCGCACGCGTTCGACGCCGTCCTGGCGGGCATGATCCAGCGCCGCCGCGGGCATCTGGTCGCCACCGCGAGCCTCGCGGCGAAGCTCGGGCTGCCTGAGGTTGCGGCGTACAGCGCCAGCAAGGCGGCCGTCGTGGCGCTGATCGAGAGTTTGCGCGTCGATCTGAAGCCGCTGGGAATCCGCGCGACCGCAATCTGCCCCGGCTACGTCGACACGCCGATGATCGAGGGCATGGAGGATCGGCGGATGAACTACACGCTCAGCGTCGCGGAATGCTGCGAGCGCATCGGCCGGGCGATTGAACGAAACGCGGTCCGGGCCTGGTTCCCGCGCCGGCTGGCCTGGGCGCTGTCGTTTATCCGCTTCCTGCCGTTCCGCGCGTGGGAACGGGTCTGCAAGCGGCTTCCGAAGCACAGCCCGACGCCGCCGCCGGCGTAACCGCTTCGCGCCCGACGACCCGACCGGTTATTGCGTGGCCGGCCCTGCCCGCCGCGCAGGTCACTTTGGCGCTGTCAGATTGGCAGACGCAGGTCCGCATCCGCGGCAGCGACCCGCGTTCACCGGACCGCACATCGCACGTAACAATCTACAAGTACAGTTCTTAGCAAATGTTTGCCGCGTAACGACGCGCTGGTATCCCGATTGCTTATCCGCCCTCACAGCGTTGGTGCGCTGCGCGCCGAGCGCCGCGAAGGAGCGTGATATGTCCAAGATTATCGGCATCGACCTGGGAACGACCAACTCCGTGGTGGCGATCATGGAGGCGGGCCAGCCCAAGGTCTTGATCAATGACTCCGGCTCCCGTCTGACGCCCTCCGTGGTGGCGTTCACCGACAACGGCGAGCGGCTGGTCGGCCAGCGTGCCCGCAATCAGCAGGTGACCAACCCGCGCAACACGGTCTACTCCATCAAGCGCTTTATGGGCCGGCGTCACGACGAGGTGGCCAACGAAGAGAAAATGGTTCCCTATGGCGTTGTCGGAGGCGCCAGCGAGCTCGTGCGGGCGAAGGTCGGCGACAAGGAATACGCCCCGCCCGAAATCTCCGCCATGATCCTGCGCGACCTGAAGGCCACCGCCGAGCGCTACCTCGGCGAGACGGTCGAGCGCGCGGTCATCACCGTGCCGGCGTACTTCAACGACGCGCAGCGCCAGGCCACCAAGGAAGCCGGCCTGATCGCCGGCCTGAAGGTCGAGCGCATCATCAACGAGCCGACCGCCGCCGCGCTGGCCTACGGCCTCGAAAAGAAGAAGAACGAGAAGATCGCCGTCTTCGACCTGGGCGGCGGCACCTTCGACATCTCGATCCTCGACGTCGGCGACGGCGTGTTCGAGGTGCTCAGCACCAACGGCGACACGCACCTGGGAGGCGATGATCTGGACGAAGAGCTCATCCACTACCTCGCCGAGGAATTCCGCCGCAAGGAAGGCATCGACCTGCGCAAGGACGCGATGGCGCTTCAGCGTCTCAAGGAGGCGGCCGAGCGGGCCAAGTGCGAGCTGTCCGGCGCGATGGAAACGCAGATCAACCTGCCGTACATCAGCGCCGACGCCAACGGCCCGAAACACTTGCAGATGACCATCACGCGCAGCAAGTTCGAGCAGCTCATCGAGAAGCTGATCGAGCGCTGCCGCAAGCCTGTCTTGCAGGCCCTTGCGGACGCCAAGATGTCGCCCAAGGACATCGACGAAGTCGTGCTGGTCGGCGGTTCGACGCGCGTCCCGATGGTGCAGCGGCTGGTCAAGGAGGTCTTCGGCAAGGAGCCCAACCGCAGTATCAACCCCGATGAGGTCGTCGCCGTCGGCGCCGCGATTCAGGGCGCCGTGCTGGCCGGCGAAAAGTCCGACATCGTCCTGCTCGACGTCACGCCGCTGTCGCTCGGCGTCGAGACGCTCGGCGGCGTGATGACCGTGCTGATCGGCCGCAATACGACCATTCCGACCAGCAAGAAGGAAGTTTTCTCGACCGCGGCCGACAGCCAGACCGCCGTCGACATTCACGTGCTCCAGGGCGAGCGCAAGATGGCCCTGGACAACCGCACGCTGGGCAAGTTTCAGCTCGCGGGGATTCCGCCGGCGCCGCGCGGCATGCCGCAGATCGAAGTCACCTTCGACATCGACGC
>CAYXIO010000069.1:0-19047 GCA_964465125.1 uncultured Planctomycetales bacterium
TGTCCGTTCAAGGGGATGGCCTCCGATCCGCTCACCAGCCAGGTCGTAGGCGGCAGTGGTGCGGGCTTCGACTGCTCGACCAGGCGGTGAACGTCCAGGGTTTTCCGGACCCGCTCCTCGTACATCCGATGGAGATTCAGCCTCACGCCCGCCGCATGAAGCTGCGCCGCTGCGTGCGCGAGCGACAGCAGGCCATGCCGGCCGGCCGCGTCGACGACCACGGTCGTGAACGGGCGGCCTTCGAGCGACTTTTCCGCCAGCACGCACATCGTCCGCCCGGGACCGCATTCGACGAAGATCCGCGCACCCGCATCGTGCATGGCGCGAATCTCGCTCATGAAGCCAACCGGGCTGATCAGGTGCGCCAGCAACGTCGCGCGGATTTCCGCCGGTTCGCTGCTGTGCGGCTTGACGGTCGTATTCGAGTACACCGGGAAACCGGGCGAGCGCCACGAAACGCGCTCCAGCTCGACCTCGAAGGGCTGCTGCGCCCCGGCGACGATCCGCGAGTGAAACGCGCAGGAAACCTTGATCCGACGCGCGTTCACGCCTTCCGCCAGCGCCCGGCGAACCGCCTCGTCCACCGGCGCGTTGTGACCCGCGATGACCGTCTGTGCCGGCGAATTGAGGTTCGCGATCCAGCAGCCTTCCAGATCGTGGATCAGCTTCAGCACGCGCGCCTCGTCCGCGTCGACGGCCGCCATGCAGCCGGGCTTGTCGCCCGCAGCCGCGAGGATCAGACGCCCGCGCGCCTCCGACAGTCGCACCAGATCGGTGAAGGACATCGCACCCGCGGCGCACAGCGCGGCGTACTCGCCGTAGCTGTGCCCGGCCGCCATGTCCGGCCGGACGCCCAGCTCCTGCAACGCGTGGAAGACGGCCAGGTCGGCGACGCCTACCGCCGGCTGCGCCAGATGCGTCTGTTTGAGCGCGTCTTCATTGCGCTGCGCGTCGGCTTCGCTGAACGTCGGCGGCGGGTAGACGTAGCGGCTGAGCGGATGCTCGAGCTGCTCCGCCAGCGCCACGTCAGCCTGCTCCCACAGCCGCCGAACGCCGTCGCAGCAGGTCGACAGGTCGCGCAGCATGTCGACCCGCTGCGAGCCCTGACCCGGAAACAGGAACGCGACCTTCTCACCCGCGGCCGGCGCGCGCGCCGAATAGTAAATGCCGCGCGGATCGACGAACTTCTCCAATCCGCGCGCGATCGCCCCGCGCGCGTCGCCGAGCTTTTTGCGAAGGTCGTCCAGCGATTCCGCAACGACCGCCAGACTGTGCGAGCCGCTGCCGCGGCCGTAGGCGTGCGCAACCGCGGCCGCCAGGTCGACCATGCGCGGCTCGGCCCCGTCCGCCAGCGCCTGAAGCAAGCCGTCGATCGAGCGGACGATCTCGCCGGCGGCGGCACACCGCCACGCGAACACTTCTCCCGGCCAGAACGGGGGAGAATTGCGCGCCGGCGCGTCGCAATCGCCGCGATACTCCTCGAGCACCGCGTGGAAATTCGTGCCGCCGAAGCCGAACGAGCTCACCGCCGCGCGGCGCGGCAGTCCGTCGGCGCGGGCCACCCACGGCCGCGTTTCGGCGTTGACGTACAGGGCGCTGCCGTGGATCGCCGGGTTCGGCGTGCTGACGCCCGCGGTCGCCGGCAGCACGCGGTGATGCAGGGCCAGCGCGGCCTTCAGCACACCCGCGACGCCCGCCGTGCACTTCGTGTGGCCGATCAGGCTCTTGACCGAGCCCAGCGGGATCGACTCGAGCTCCGCGTTGTCGGCCTTCAGCAGCATCGACACCGACTCGATTTCCGAACGATCGCCCGCGACCGTCCCGGTGCCGTGCGCCTCGACCAGACCGACCGTGCGCGGCGCGATCCCCGCCTTGTGGTAGGCGCGCTCCATGGCGCGCACCTGGCCCTCCGGCCGCGGCGCCGTCAAGCCCTTGTGCTTGCCGTCGCTCGACGAGCCCACCGCCTTGATGACTGCGTAGATCCGGTCGCCGTCGCGCTCCGCGTCCTCGAGGCGCTTCATGATCAGCATCGCGATGCCCTCGCTGATCACGATGCCGTCGGATTGCGCGTCGAACGTGCGGCAGCGGCCGCGCGGCGAGAGCGCCTGCGTCTTCGAGAAGCACATGAACGCGAACGGGTTCTGCATCGTGTCGGCGCCGCCGCAGACGGCGATGTCCGCCGCGTGCGTCTCGAGCTCGTTGACGGCCAGGCGCAGGGCCGCGAGCGACGAGGCGCAGGCCGCGTCGACGGTGAAGTTTGTTCCGCCGAAATCGAAGCGGTTCGCCGCGCGGCCGCTGGCCACGTTCATCAGCACGCCGGCGAAGGAGTCCTCGGTCCACTCCGGCAGAACGCCGTTCAGGCTGTTGAGAAACCGCTCCGCTTCCTCAACCGAATAGCCGGACTTGGTGAAATAGTGCGGCACGAGCGAGCGGAAGCCGTAGGCGTTGCCCAGCTCGGCCACGCCGCCGCCGACGCCGAGGATGCAGCAGGTGCGGGTGCGGTCGAACGGCCGCGATTCGTAGCCGGCGTCGATCATGGCCCGCCGAACCGTTTCGAGCGTCAGCAGTTGCAGCGGCTCGACCGAGGGAACCGCCGTCGGCGGCATGCCGTAGCGCGTCGGATCGAACGGGATCGAGTCGATGAACCCGCCCCAGCGCGAGTAGACCTTGTCGCGGCGAGTGCGGTCCGCGTCAAAGTAGACCGACCAGTCCCATTTCTTCTTGTCGACCTCGCTGATGCACTCGACTTTCTTGACGACGTTGTCCCAGAACTTTTCGAGATCCGGCGCGCCCGGCAGCAGGCAGGACATGCCGATGATCGCGACGTCGCTCGGCCGCGCCGCCTGAAGCGAAGTGACCGCACCGCGCTGCGAGGCCAGCACTTCCGCGGCCCCGCGCGTCAACTCGACGTGCAGGGCTTCAATGGTCGTTGCCGCTTCGCCGGCGTCCGCCTTCGGCCCGGCGCCGCACGCGCGGCCTTCACTCGTCTCCGCGTACCCGTCGCCAACCAGCAGCCCGACCGACGCACCCAGCTCTCGGAGGGGCGCGAGAATCGCCGCGTCGCCGGCCGACGTTGTCGCGTTCAGCGCCGCTCCGGCCAGCACGACCTGGTATTCGGAGGCCTTTCCGCCCGCGCCCTGCAACCTGCCGCAAAGCGTGTGAACCATTTGCTCCACGCCCAGCACGCGACTGCGGCCGGGGCCGTCGCCGTCGCTTGCATCGAGCACGAACCGCCGGCAGCCCGCGTTCAGATAGGCGACCAGCCGCGCCGCGGAGCTCACCTGCACGAAGCAGCGCGTGCCCTTCGATTCGAGCGCCTCGACCTGCCCGCCGGTGACGCCTGCAACCACTGCCAGCGGCGTCGGGTGCGTCAGCAGCGTCTGAATCTGCTCCTCGCGACGCGCGCGCGGCTGCGTCTCGGAAACCTGTACGCCCCACGCGGCGCCGTTCAGACGTCCGCGCAGGGTGCCCAGCAACTCAGCGCTGGACGCTCCGTCGCGCTCGGACAGCGGCACGATCGGCACGGCGCCGCCCTCGATGATCGCCGCCGCCAGGGCGCTGCTGTCGCCCCCGCCCGCAAGCGCCAGCCCCAGCAGCGGATACCGGCAGCCAAGCTCACGCGCCAGCGCGGCGCCAGGCAACAGCGTGCCCTGCGCTTCGACCAGCCGCGGCAGCCGCCGAGCCTCGCGCCGAAACGCCCGGCAGACTTGACCGACCGTCGTATAGTTCTCGTGCAGCAGCGACGCGACGGCGGCGTCGGACCCGACCAGCAGAGCTGCGCGACCCGACGCGCGTTGGCGCTGAACCGCGGCCCGCACACGCGCAAAGGCATCCTCGCCCTTGGCAGGCGCGGCCTCGTCGAGCGCGGCGCGGAGTTCGCCGGCGGCGTGATCGCCTGGCCGCACGTGGAAGCGCAGCGCCGCGCCGGCACTCCCGACGGCGACGCTCTCGCTGCCGTCGACTCGGGCAACTCGTGCGCGCACTTCCGTGGGCAACGTACACTCGCGCGTCAGCGCCAACTGCCAGTCGATCGCGATGCCCCGCACGCCGAGCACCACGCACGCCGCGGCACCACGCAGACCGATTCCGCCGCGCGCCCACACCGGCGTATCCACCGCCGCGGTGATCGGGGGCAGCAGCGTGAACAGTTCCTGCGATCCGATCGGGCCGCCGCACTCGCTGCCGCGCACCAGAATCGCGTCCGCGCCGGCCGACTGAGCCTCCTGGGCCGCTTCGACGCTGACGACTTCGACGACCGCCTGAAGCCCCGCGTCGTGCAGCCAGCGCACGTCACGCTTGTAGGAATGCGGCCAGCCAAAAGCCAGAATCACGCGCTCGAGACCGCCGGCGGCGGCCGGCTTGAGTTGCTTCTTGAGATCCGCGCTCAGTTCCCCGATCGACGCCGTGAACCGAACGCCCGCGGCGAGAACATCCTGCACCAGGCGGCGCGTTTCCTCCGCCGTAGCCCACTCCAGCGCGAGCGCGCCGATGAAGCCGTCACGTGCGGCGGCAATGGCAACCGCCGAGTCGGGATGACTCGGCGGGTTGATCGCCAACACTACGACCTCGGTAGTCACCTACGCTCCTCCTCCTGGGTCGCCGGCACTACGCGCGTCGCCGGCCGCTTTGTCCGGCGGGATTCCGTTCCGCCGCGCCGCTAGGGCAGGTTGGCGGCGAAGCGCGTCCTCCTCAGTGCCCCCAGGCACGCCAGCGAGAGCGGCAGGAACGAAAGCCCGGTGGCGCCACAGAGTCCGACCGGAGCAGGCTGTCCGGAATCCGACGACAGCTCGAACCTGGCGGTCACGGTCGTATCCGCGTTGAGCGTCAGCGAGACCACTTCGTCCGAGCTGTTGACGCCGCCCTCGTACCCCACGAACACCCAGCCCACGTCCGGGGTCGCAATCAGCGTGACCGTGTCGCCCGCCGAATACTCGCCGCCGCCCGGCGTAACCACGCCCTGCCCGTCCACGTTGACGGTCAGCGTTACGGACATATCGGTCGGCGGAGGCGTGTTGTTGTCATTGCCGCCGCCGTTGTCCACGCTTCCGGACAGCGCAAAGTTCGCCACGATGTTCTTCGGACCGTCCAGCACGAGCAGCAGCTCTTCCTCGGCCGCCTCAACTGAGCCGGTCCAGCCGGTGAACTTGTAGCCCGGATCGGCCACCGCGATCAGCGTGACCGTCGCGCCGATGTAGTACTGCGACAGCTCCGGCTCAATGACCACTTCACCATTGCCGTTGGTCGAAACCGTCAGATCCGTCTTCTGCTCGAAGCGGGCCGTGATCGTTCGCTCGCGGTCCATCAGCACGGTCAGCGGGTTGACGGACTGACTGCCTTCCGGAAGGTTGCCGGACCAGCCCACGAAGATCGCGCCCGCGTCGGCGTCGGCCTGAAGCGCGACGCTCGTCCCATCGACGTACTGGCGAATAAGTGCGTTGTCTTCGAACGTGCCGTTCGGCGTCGGACGGATCGTGCCCGTGCCGCTTCCGGTCACGCTCAGGTTCAGCGTGCGCTGCAGCCTGGACACCTTCGCGGAAACGCTCTTCGGCCCGTCCATCGTGATAGCGACCGGGTTGTTCAGCAGGTCCTCGGCGACGACGTCGCCGGACCAGCCGTCAAACTGGTAGCCATCCGCCAGGCTCACCGACAAGGTCACCACTTCGCCGTTCCCGTACTGAATCTTCTGGACCGCGCCGTCCTGGAGCAGCGTTCCGCCGGGGGACGCCACGATCGTGCCGCCCTCGGTCAGTTGCGAAATCGTCAGGATCGGGGCCGCCGGCCCCACGATCAGGGTCAGCACGACCGTCGTGCTGCCCAGCCCGTTGGTGGTGTTCTCGACGTCGATTTCCTCGACGTACGTGCCGGCCGCCAGCGCCAGCGTGTTGAACGTCACCGTGAACGCGTCGCTGCCGTTGCTCGGAACCGTTCCGCCGACCTTGTTCACGGAAAACCAGGTCTGCGCGGTCCAAGCCAGCGAGTAGTTCAGCACCCCCGCGCCACTGTTGGACAGTGTGACGGTCGCCGGCGCGGGATTCTGCCCCGCGACCGCGGTCTGCGCGTTAACGAAGATCGGAGATACGGTAAAGCTGGACGGCTCGACGTCCAGTTGCACGGTGCGCGTCGTCGTGCCCGCATTCGTCGAGACGTTGTGAAACGTCACGGTCGCGACATAGCTGCCGGCGGCCAGAGCGGCCGCCTGCGCCGGATTCAAGACGGCCGAGACGGCCTGCGTTCCGGCACCGACGATCGTCCCGCTCGACGGCGAAACTGCCAGCCAGGGCTGATCGCTGGTTACGGTGAAATCCAGGCCGACCAGATCGGAGTCGGAGAGCGTCCATGCTGTCGGCGTCTCCGGGAGGAACGGCCCGCCTTCCACGCCGGAGAAGACGAAGGTCGTGTTGTCGTCCGGAACGACGCTGAGCGTCTGAGCGCGTGCGGCCGCCGCCGACATTCCAACGACCAGCGCACACAGAACAAGCGAGCTTATCCGGCTCAGGCCGGACCGGAACGTGGCCGACAACGGCGCGCACGACAGGCTGTCCTGAGAACTTGCCATGTGAACGGTACCCCCCGGTACAAGAGCGCCCCGAACGGGCCGGCGGCCGCGTTTCATCCCCCCACGCGATGATGATACGGAACCGGACAGGGTCCGGTTTCCCGGAACCATGCGGTCGCCGCGCTTCACGCGTTTGCTAAGCCCAGCCCTTGCAAAAAGGTAGCACAGAACGCCGCCCCTTGTCAATTGCGCCGGCGTCCTCAATAATGGATCTGGGGTGTGCTACCCGCTGCTGGGGCCCTCGGACCATGCGTTAGCGGCCTCGGGGATGCGGTTTGCCCGCTGGTTTTTGGGGTTTCAGTCGCCGGTGGTCGAGGCTGCCTTCGGACCGCCCGGCGTATTTTCTGCCCGTGCCAATGGAGAAAGGACTCTACATGACAGCGCGTTCGAGCTTGCTTCGGATTCTCGGGCTAGGCGGCCTTGGTGCGGTGCTCAGCGTGGGCGGTTGCCCGACCAGCACGCCCGAGCCGACCTACGCCACCACGTTCTCGGACGACTTTTCCTCCGCCACGCTGCAAAGCGGCTGGGCCGTTGACCGCGAGAACTCGGCCAACCTGAGCCTGACCTCCCGCAGCGGCTTCCTGCGGATCATCACCGAGCAGGGCTCGTTCGACGGCGACGCGAACACCGACACCGCCAAGAACCTCGTGCTCCGCCAGATCAGCGGTGACTTCCAGCTCACCTGCCGCGTCGAGTTCACCCCGGACGCCGACCGACAGATCGCCGGCATCCTGGTCCGCAGCACCGCCGGAACGGACGTCATTTTCGGTCTCACGCGCGAGACGGCCGACACCGGTACGGTCGGACTCGTCGCCGCCCTGGCGGAGCAGTCCGACGGTTCCGAAGCCCAAAGCGTGGGTACGCTCTACTCCTTCAACGATATCTACCTGCGGCTGCGCCGGTCCGGAAACACGTTCACGGCGTATACCAGCCGCACCGGCGAGTCGTTCGCGCAGGTCGGGAGCACGAGCATTTCGACCGATCTACCGGATACGGTGCTGGTCGGTGTCATGGCGGGCACGGGCCCAGCCTGCGACGCCAACTGCGACACGGCCACGCCCGCGGACTTCGACAGCTTCGAGATCGCCGTGCCCGAGTAGTCGGGCACCGGCATCCTCAGCGCGCGGCACGAAACGTACGGCGGCCCGCAGACCGGTCGCCGTACGCTTTCCACAACGGGGGGCTACCGGATGCGCTTGATTCACCGTCGCAGCGTCGCGTTCCTCCTGGCCGTGGCGACCGGCGTCCTGCTGGCTGCCCCCGCTGCCCGCGCGCAGACGGAGATCTTTCGCGACGATTTCAACGGCTCGCTGCAATCGGGCTGGCAAATCGTGCGCGAGGAGTCCAGCTTCTATTCGCTCAGCGCGCGCAACGGATTCCTTCGCATTCTGACGCAGCGCGGCGGCCTCGGGCAGAACAGTAACGCGAAGAACATCTTTCTCCGCGAGATCACGGGCGATTTCATCATTGAGTCCAAGCTGGAGTTCAATCCCAACGACGCCAAGCACACCGCCGGCATTATCGCCTACGTCGATGATTTCAACGCCGTCGTGCTCGGGCTCAGCTATGCGGAAGGCGAACGCGGCACGTTTCGCGGGGTCGCGTCGATCAGCGCTATTCAGGATCAGGAGGGCCAGCGCGCCGGCGCGTTCTACGACGAATCCATCACGACCAACCCCAATCTCGTCTACCTGCGCATGCTGCGCAGCGGCGACCAGTTCGTCGTGGCGTTCAGCGACAACGGCACCGACTACACCGAGCTGGCCACCTTCACCAACCCACTCCCCAGCGCCCTGCGCGTCGGCGTCCTGGCCGGCAATGGCGACGCCGAGGGCTGCGGCGAAGCCTGCGACATCCCGATTCCTGGCGACTTCGACTACTTCGTGATCAAGTCGCTCGGCGCGGGCACGATCGACCCCAACTCGTCGGATCCCAACACCGGCGAGCCCAACACCTCCGAGCCCAACGTGCCTCAGACGCCCAAGACGCTTCAGGGAATATCGATCGAGGGCCCGGACTCCGTGACCGGCGGCGTGACCCAGCAGTTCGTCGCGCGCGCCTCCTACAGCGACGGCTCCAGCGCGGACGTTTCCGGCTCGGCGACGTGGACGCTCGCTCCGGCGGGCCGCGGTTCGATTTCAAACGGAGCACTGGTGACTGCGGCGCCGTCCGCGTCGCAGAACGTCACCATCGTCGCCCAGGTGGTCGACAACAGCGACGGCACGACCCGCGTGCAGCAGGCCTGGAAGGTCGTGACGGTCCTCTCCGCAGCCGACGCCAACACCGCGCCGAGCTGCGGCGCAGGCTTGCTCGGCGTCATGCCGCTCATGCTGATCGGCCTGAGTGCGACCAAACGCGTGTACCGCCGCGCGGGCTGATCTTCTGGAACCCTTTCGATTGTGGCCTTGCGGGGAGCGCGGGCTGCCAGCTCGCTTTTTTCGGGCGAACGCGCGGGGTCCGTGGTCGCCCGGGGACGGGCGACACCGCACGCCGATCGAGTACGCGCTAGACGCGTTCGAACAGCCGCATCACGAACTCACGCTCCAGCCCCAGCAGCGATGATTCCTCCGCGTCCGCGTCTGCGAACGCGCGCGTACGCACCTCCCGCAGCCCCAGCGACCGGAAGACCTGCCCATAGTCACGCCGGAAATGCCGCGGCCCCTCGCCGACCTCATCTTCGACCGTAAGCACGAACCGCCGCGCCACCCGCGCAATGTGAGGGAAGATGGAATCCGAGTCCGAGTGAACATGCTCGAGCACGGCCATGGAGAATACGAGCTCAAAGGTGCCGTCGTTCAGTTGCGGCAGCGCCTGCTCCAGCGGCGAGTGAATCAGGCGCGCAAGCCGCGCCGTCGCCGGATGCACCTGCTTCATGACTTCCAGGGCGTTCCCGTTGATCTCCACCGCCGTCAGGTTGCGATATCCGCACCGGGCCAGGTAGGCCAGGTTGCGGCCGATGTTGCAGCCCAATTCGAGAATCGGCGCCTCGCGCGCGACTCCGACCGACTCCACCCACTCTCCCAGCAGAAGGCTCCAGCCCAGGTTCTTGTGATAGGTATGCGGGTGGTTCTCGTCGCTGGCTTCGGAAGACCCGCGTGTCGCCCAGTAGCGCTCTACGGCGTCGCAGGGCAGGCGGACCGATGCCTGCATCGCCGCTTCGATGTCCGGAACCGTGCGGGTCCGATGCATCTCGGCTTCGGATTCGGGGTAAAGCCGCCGGACGTGCACGCCGAGCGCCTCGAACGCCGCGCGCTTCGACCACATCGCGGCCTCGCGCGTATTGCTGTTCAGAATGACGCAGCGCACACCCAGCCGCAGGGCCTGCTCGCGCGACAGGATCGGGAACCCGAGCAGTGTCGCACCCTGCCGCCGCGGATCGTCGTCGATGAATCCCACGATCCTGGCGGGCGAGTCGATCAGGGCGGCGCGGATCTGCCGCGCGTGCGCTCCGGCGCCATACAACGCCACCGGCACGTGTCCGTCGGCGGCGGCGTGGCGCAGGGCCACCTTCATTCGCTGGGCGGGCGTATACGGCACGGTCAGAGTCGCTTCGCAGGGCATGAATCACCTCGGTCCCGGCGCATGCAGCGCGGTCCAAGTCTTATCGTCGTGACCGCAGGAATTGCTTTAGAGCGTGCGCGTTGCGCGGCTCGCGCAAACGGCGGCGGAACACGGCCGGCCCTGCGGCGGAACGCACCCAGGCGTGCGCGGCGGCACTTACGGATACATCTCCAGGGCGCGGTTCCACTCGACCAGCTTCGCCCTGCGGGCCGCAGCAGCGGCCGGCAGCTCGAGCGGCCGCCCGCGCGCATCCAGCACCAGCCCCACCATCCCGCCGCGAAGTTTCCTGACCACGCGCTCGCCCGCTCCGCCGCCGCAATCGAACCCGCGCCCCGGAGTCACGACGACCTCGGCCTGCTCGTCAGCGCCCAGCGGCAGCAGGCGCAACTCGCCGCACTTCAGCTCGACGGACTCGCTGCGGCCCGCCGATCGCAGCTCGCACTTCATGGCGGGCTGTCCGGGCTTTCCCGCGCCGCGCGGCGCCACGCACCAGCCGAGCCGAATCAGGCAGTCGCGATTGAACACCTCGAGGGCGGCGGCCTCGTGCACGGTGCTGAGCACTCCGAGCTGCGGCATCATGAAGATTGAATCGACGGTCAGCTCCGTGAATCCCTCGGGGGCGAAACCGTCGATCATCATCAGCGCGGACTGCTGCCGCCGCGGCGCGTGCGACAGCACGCCGCCCGAGCCGACGATCATGTCGAGCCGCATCATGTCCACCAGCGACCGGCCGCCGCCAGACTGCTCGAACGTGTCCGCGATCGTGCGCTGCTGCTGCACCCCGCGCAGGCCGACCGCCATGGCGCGGTGCTGAACGAAGGCCAGCCGCAGGGCTTCCCGGCAGATGGCCTGCTCGATCATCAGCTCCTCGACGGTCTGGGGAATCGTGGTCGGGCGCACCATCTTGTTGCGGATGCGATTGCGGATGTCGCGCTCGTCCAGCTCGAGCGGCACCCAGCGGACGACGTTCTCAAAGCCGGCTTCCGCCACGACGTTGAAGACGCTGTAGCTCATGCCCAGGTTGGCGCTGACGGTACGGTTGAAGACGGACTCGCTGGCCGGGTCCTTGGCCTCCGCGCGGAAGACGCTGAATACGTCGGTGGTCGCACCGCCGATGTCCGCCCCGACCACCTGAATGTTCTCGCGCTGCGCAATGAGCTGCATGATCAGCCCGACCGCTCCGGGCGTCGGCATGAGCGGCACGCTGGTCCAACCCATCAGCTTCTGATACCCCGGGGCCTGCGCCATGACGTGCTCGAGGAACAGGTCGTGAATTCGATCGCGGGCCGGCCGAAGGTTTTCGCGCTCCAGCGTCGGCCGCAGATTCTCCGTCACATGCAGGGCCGCTTTGTCGCCCAGAATCCGCTGCGCCTCGCCGCGGGCGTCCTGGTTGCCCGCGAAGATCACCGGCAGCTTGAACCCGCTGCCGAAACGCGGCCGCGGATCGGCCGCCGCGATGATCTCACCCATTTCCACGACGTGCTTGATCGTCCCGCCGTCGGTCCCGCCGGAAAGCAGGATCATGTCGGGCCGCATGCGCCGGATGCGCTCGATGCGCTCGTGGCTGAGGCGTCCGTCGTTGGTGGCCAGCGCGTCCATGACGATGGCCCCGGCGCCCAGGGCGGCGCGGGCGGCGCTCTCGGCCGTCATGCTCTTGACGACGCCGGCGACCATCATTTGCAGGCCGCCGCCGGCCGAGCTCGTCCCGACGTACGCGTCGCAGCCGTGCGCGCCCTCGCGCGGGCACCAGATGCGGTCGTCTCGGATGAATCTCCGGCCCGTCAGCTCTTCGATCTCCCCCACCGCGTTGATCACGCCGCGCGTCACGTCCTCGGCGGGCTTCTCCACGGTAGTCGGAGCTTCGCCGCGCGTGATCAGCCGGTACGCGCCCTCGCGCCGTTCGATCAGAATCACCTTCGTGGTGGTGGAGCCGCAATCCGAGGCCAGGATGGTGTTCATTTCCTGCGCTTGAGGCGTCATGAGATCGGGTTCCGGCTCGAGAGGCCGACGGACGAAGCCGAATCGCCGCGCGCGACCGGTTCCGGCGCGCTCCGGGCTGCTGCTCGCCGGCAGGATAGTATGCGACCGGCGCGAAGCCAACCGTACAGGCGTCGCCAAGACCCCGTGCGGCGCGGTTACACTGCGGACCGGGAGGTTGCGGTGCGCATCTTCATCTCGGTCGCCGAGGATTCTGCCGACCTCCATGCCGCCGCGCTCGTGCGCGCTGCCCGAACCCACCTGCCGCAAGCCAGCTTCTTCGGACTGACCGGTCCGCGGCTGCGCGGAGAGGGCGTGGAGACGGTCTTTGACATGGCGTCGCACGCGGCGATGCTGGGCGCGGTGGTCAAGCTGCTCGGCCGCGGGCGCGCCGCCCTGCGCGCGGCGGAGGACTCCTGGCGCCGCTCACCGCCGAACCTCGTCGTCGTCATGGACTCGACGGCGCTGCACCTGCCGATGGCGCGGCGGGCGAAGCGGATGGGCCTGCCCGTGCTGTATTACATCGCGCCGCAGACGTGGGCATCGCGCGCCGGACGCAACGAAGCGCTGGCGCGCGACGTCGACCGCGTCGCGTGCATCCTGCCCTTTGAGGAGCAGTGGTTCCGCGCCGCCGGTGTGAACGCAACCTTCGTCGGCCACCCGCTGTTTGAGTCGCTGGCGCGCCAGACCCCCGACGCCGAACGCGTCGAGGAGCTGCGCCGCTTTGCGCTCGGCGCGCCGCTGATCGCACTCCTGCCGGGTTCGCGAGCACACGTCGTCGACCGCGTGCTGCCCATTCAGCTCGAAATCGTCGATCGGCTGCGGCACTGCGGGCAGCGCGTCGCGGTCGCCGTTTCCGCGGCGTCCGAAACGCGTGCCGGCCAGATTCGCAGCCTGCTGCGCACGGCCTCGGCTCAGCGCGCCCAGACGACTGCCGCCTCGCCAGAGCCGATTTCAGCCGAGCCGCCGCGCATCGAAAGCGACACGGCAAGCCTGCTGTCGGCGGCGGACCTCGTGCTGGTGGCTTCCGGCACGGCCACGCTGGAAGTCGCCTACTATCGCAAGCCGATGATCGTGCTCTACGACGCGGGACGCCCGCTCAGCACGCTCTATCCGTGGTTCGGCCGCTGGGTGGTTCGAACGCCGCACCTGGCGCTGGTCAATATCCTCGCCGACGCCCGGATCGTGCCGGAGTTCATGCCGGCGGTTCCCGATCCGGCGAGGGTCGCGCGCGTGGCAGGGCAACTGCTGCACGACGCGGGCTGGCGGCGGCAGATGGCGTCCCAGTTGGATTCCGTCGTGCGTCCGCTGGAGAGCTCTCGCGCCAGCATGCGCGTATGTGAGATCATCGCGGAAACGGCCGCGAAGCGATCCGGCGCGCGGCCGGCCCGCCACGTCGCGGAGCCCTGATTCACGGCCCGCCGGCCACTTCTCCCTGACCGGGATCCGCGGGCGGCCGCAACGCTATACTGGCGCGAATGCTGACCTGCTCGCTCCAATCAGGCTCCAACGGAAACTCGATCTATGTCGAGGCCGGTGACGTACGTCTGCTCTTCGACGCGGGCATCAGCGGCCGTCAGATCCGCGACCGGCTCAAGCAGCACGGACGAAACGTCCGCGACCTGCACGCCTTGATCATCTCGCACGACCACAGCGACCACACCTGCGGCGCCGGCGTCGTCCAGCGGCTGTTCGGCGTGCCGATCTACGCCACCCCTGCGACCGACGGCGTGATGCGCAAATCCATCGGGCGTGTCCCCAACGTGCGCCACTTCCATGCCGGAGAATCCCTGCGCTTCGGAAACGTCTTCGTCCACACGATCCGAACGCCGCACGACGCCGTCGACAGCGTCATGTTCGTCGTCGAGCACGAGGGCCGGCGGCTTGGAATCTTCACCGACCTGGGCCACGCGTTCCTGGGCCTGCTCAAGGCGCTCGGCGAAGTCAACGCGGCGTACCTCGAAAGCAACTACGATCCGAACCTGCTCGCCAACGGTCCGTACTCCGACGATCTGAAGCGGCGCATTCGCGGCGGCCGCGGCCACCTGTCCAACTTCGAGTCGGCTGACCTTGTCTGCGCCTGTGCGAAAAGCAAGCCGCGCTGGATCGCGCTGGCGCATCTGAGCGAGAACAACAACACGCCCGAGCTGGCGTTCGAGACCCATCGCAAGCGCGTCGGGCGCGATTTTCCCTACTACCTCGCCAGCCGGCACGCCGTCTCGGAGCTGCTGGAAGTCTGAACGCCCGTCCGCTCAGGCCTGACTCTCGCGATCGGCTGCGCGGCGCCGCGCCGCGGGCGGATCGACCGGAAGATCGTCAACCTCCTCGGCCTGAAGGTCACGCTCGATCGAATACTGCCCGCGCAGCCAACGCCCCAGGTCGGCCATGCGGCAGCGCGCCGAGCAGAACGGATACTGCGGCGGAGTGCGCGTCGGCGACTGAACCGTCGCGCCGCAGGTCGAGCATCGATAGTGAAAGCGGGCCGGCTCGTTCATGGCTATCGCGCGACGTCGCACGCCGAGCGCAAAAAAGAAAGCGACCGTGGGAGGAGCCATGAATCCCGGTCGGCGGCTATCGCCCACGGTCGCAGTATTGTCATCCACGAGGAGTATACCGGCAAGCGCCGGCGGTTACAGATACTCCTTCACGTATTCTTCGAGTTTCTGCTTCGCTTCCTTCTCGATCTGCCGAACGCGCTCACGGGTCAGCCCCACCGCCTCGCCGATCTGCTTGAGCGTCATCTTGCGCCCGTTGCTCAGACCATAGCGCATTTGCAGAACCTTCGCCTCGCGATCGGTGATCCGCGACAGGATCGAGGATACGAACGCCTCGTCCGCCTTGCTGAAGACCGCGTCGTGCGGCGACGGGGTCCGCCGGTCGGGCAGCGCGTCGGTCACCGAGCCGCCGGACTCGTCCGCGACAGCCTGGTTCGGACAGGTGCAGGCGTGAATGGCCTGCGAGATGCGGCCCGCTTTGCGGGCGGATATCTTCAGATGCGCGGCCACCTCGGCCAGGGTCGGCTCGTGCCCGAGCATCTCCTCAAGCGACCGCATCGCCAGCTTCATGTGCCCGATCTGCTCCATCAGGTAGCTGGGGATGTGAATCATCTGGCCGGCCGTGTGAACCGCCCGGCGAATGGCCTGGTCGATCCAGTAGCTGCCGTAGGTGCTGAATCGCGAGCCGACTTCCGGATCGAAGCGGTCCACCGCGTTCACCAGCCCGACGTTGCCTTCCTCGATCAGGTCCTCCATCGGCAGCCCGCGGTTACGGAACTGCTTGGCCACGCTGATGACCAGCCGCAGATTCGCCTGGATCATCCGGGCCCGCGCTTCGGCCGCTTCGAGCTGTATGCGCTCGTGCTCGCGGACCGAGATCTTCCCGTTGGCCAGATCGATGTCGGACTGACTGGCGGACTTGATGCGCTTGCCGAGCTGCTGCTCCTCTTCCGCCGTCAGCAGCGGATACTGCTTGATCTGCTTGAGATAATCCCCGAGCACGGTGTCCAGTCGAGTCGCCATTCGTCACCCTCGGGATGGATCTGCTGCGCGCCGTGTCCCGCCACGCCCGGCAACCCGCTCCTGGTATCGACCGGACCGAGCCGCGCCATTGGTTAGGGCTGCATTCTACCGATAACACGCGCCGGCCCGCAGGATTCTATCAGGTGACTTCAGGAATCGCAGTCGTGCGCGCGGGCATGCGACGCCCCAGCAGGAACCGCACCAACTCGACCGGCAATCCCACGACGTTCGAGAAGCTGCCCTCGAAGCGCTCCACCAGGACGTCGCCCACGTCCTGAATCCCGTACGCACCGGCCTTGCCCTGCCAGTCGCCGCCGGCCAGGTATCGTTCCCGCTCGTCGGCATCGTCGCGCATCCAGACGCGCGTGCAGTCGCTGGCGATGACACGTCGCACCAGGCCCGGCTCCGCGCGCACCAGCGCGACGCCGGTGATCACGTCGCTGGGACGCCCGGCCTGGGCGACGAGCATCTCGCGCGCTTCCGCTTCGTCGGCGGGCTTTCCCAGCAGCCGTTCCGCGACCGCCACGATCGTGTCCGCGCCGAGGACCCATTCGCCGGGCCGGCTGTCCGCGACCGAGCGGGCCTTGAAATAGGCCAGCGCCTCCGCCCAGCCGCGCGCCGATACCGCCTCCGGCCGATCGCGCGGCTCGGCCAGCGGACTGGGGCAGATGACCAGCGCGCCGACCAGCTCTTGCAGGAGTTCCTGTCGACGCGGACTGGCAGATGCAAGAATCACGTGCGCCGCCCGTGCGGAGTCCGTTCCGCCCTGAGTGATTGACCGACGACCCGCCCGCCAGTACACCCGCCCGCATGGTCGCCCGCAAGCCCCGTGACCCACGAACCAAGCGCGGCCCCGACTTGTGTGGTACGACCGCGCATCGCCACCGGTTCGGATCGCACCTGTCCATCGCGGGCGGACCGCATCACGCAATCGAAGACGCCTTGCGGCTGCGCTTTGACTGCGTGCAGGTCTTTGTGAAGAACCAGCGGCAATGGAATGCCGCCCCCCTGACCGACGAAGCAATCGCGAACTTTCGGCAACGGCTGGCGACCCCCGGGTTCGGCCCGCCGGTCGCCCACGCCACCTATCTGATCAACCTCGCGTCGGCGGACGAAGCGCTGTGGCAGAAAGGCTGCGCTGCGTTCGCCGACGAGCTCCACCGCTGCGCGCAACTGGCCATCCCCTACCTGGTGGTGCATCCCGGGGCCGCCGGCGAGCAGGAGCGGCCCGCGGCGATCCGGCGTGTCGCCGCTGCGCTGGACGCCATCCTCGATCCCCTGCCCGATGACGGCCCGATGCCGCTGCTGGAGACGACCGCCGGCCAGGGCACCACGCTGGGCGTCGATTTCAGCGAGCTCGGTGCAATTCTCTCCGAGATGCGACGCTCCGCGCGCGTCGGTATTTGCTGCGACACCTGCCACCTGTTCGCCGCCGGCCATGACGTCCGCGACGCGGGCGAATTCGACCGGCTGATGGCCGAGGCCGACCGCTGGGTCGGACTTGATCGCCTCCGCTGCTGGCACCTCAACGACAGCAAGGGCGCGCTCGGCTCGCGGCTCGACCGCCACGAGCACATCGGCCGAGGTCAGATCGGCGCCCGCGGTTTCCTGCCGCTGCTCGCCCATCCGCGCTTCCGCGCGACGCCGATGATCCTCGAGACGGAGAAGGGCGAGAACGCCGCCGGCCGCGCGTGGGATCGCGTGAACTTGTCCCGCCTGCGCGCCTTGGAGCGACGCGCTCAATCCTGAGCTTGCAGCAGTTCGGCGAGTTGCTCCGTGAATCGCGAGCGCGACAGCACCGGATCGACGCCTGCCTCGCGGGCCGCCTGCGCCAGATCCACCTGAACGTGCGAGAGAAAGCCGATCACCGGCACGTCCGGCCGTGCCGCCCGCAGCCGGCGCACCTCGCCCAGCACGTCGCCGGCCGCGTTCAGATCGACCAATACGCGCTGTGCGTCGCCCACGGACGCGATCAGGTCTTCCGCCCGGCGAATCGCGCGCAGCTCCGCTCCGACCACGCGCGCCATGCCGCTCAGCTTGGACTCGAAAAGCAGGTCGCTGACCAGCGCCAAGACCTTCATTCGGATTCTTCCTCAGCAGGGTGATACGCGCGTCCCGCCCGCCCGCCGCTTGGACCGAGGCTTCAGCAACCCGCAGGCCATTTCGCGCAAAACGCCGAACGGTGACGATACTATTGTAGTGGCCGCCGCGCGGCTTCGGCCCCGCCGAGCCCCCGTGCCGGCCGACCACGATTCAAATGACGTTACCGGCTTGAACGCATCGAGCCGGCGCCGTCGCTGGTTGCCAAGGGCTGCCCATGACCGATCGACTTTTCGCCCAACCGAACCCGGCGGAAGAAACCTGGCGCATCTTCAAAATCCTGGCCGAGTTCGTCGACGGATTCGACGTCATGTCACGCATCGGACCGGCCGTTTCGATCTTCGGCTCGGCCCGAACCTCGGCCGACGACCGCTACTACCAGATCGCCCGCGAGATCGCCTTCAAGCTCGCGAAGAACCGCTTCGCCGTGATCACCGGCGGCGGCCCCGGCCTCATGGAAGCAGCCAACCGCGGCGCCGCGGAGGGCGGCGGCCTCAGCGCCGGGCTCAACATCTCCCTGCCGCACGAGCAGGTGCCCAACCCCTACCAGAATGTGCCGCTCGACTTTCACTACTTCTTCGCCCGCAAGGTGATGTTCATCAAGTACTCCCTCGCGACCGTCTGCCTGCCCGGCGGCTTCGGCACGATGGACGAGTTCTTCGAGTCGATGACGCTCGTGCAGACCGGCAAGATCGAAGGCACGAAAGTGCTGCTCGTGGGCCGCGAGTTTTGGCAACCGTTGATCGACTGGATGCGCCGCATTCAGCTCGAGCGCTTCGCGTGCATCTCGCCCGGCGATGTCGAGCTGTTCACGCTGACCGACGATCCCGACGAGGTCGTGCGGCTGATCTGCGAGCACGCGGATCGGCTTCGCGCTGAGCACGCCGCCCGGCCTGAAACCGAGCCGCACGCCGCCCGCACGTCGGTCGAGGGCACGGTCTACGGCATCCGCCCGCGGCCGACCACTCGCCCGACGGACTTCCGCCCGCCGGAGCCGGTCTGAAGCCGAAGCACCAGGGCGGAAGGCTGAAGGCGGTGCCGTGGCAGGTGGATAGGTCGACAGGTCGACATTTCGGCAGGTGATGGGGTCGAGGGGCAAGGGGCTGATGGGTTAAGGGGCCAGGTGCGCAGCGCGCGCTGCGCACGGGGCGCAGGGCGCGAAAAGCGCCGCTCCGCGCACTTCGTCTCCCCGTCTCTCCGTCTCCCCGTCTCTTCGTCTCCCCGTCTCTTCGTCTCCCCGTCTCTTCGTCTCCCCGTCTCTCCGTCTCTTTGTCCCTCCATCCCTCAATCCCTCTCCGCTAGGGACACTCGCCGCCGAACGCGATCAGCAGCGCG
>CAYXIO010000070.1:0-17726 GCA_964465125.1 uncultured Planctomycetales bacterium
GTGCGGCGTCCAAGCCGGCGCGTGCGAAGCCGGACGGCAGTTCGCCGCCGCCGGGCTTCGCGATGACGCGCACCGGCCGGCCGGTCGTGGAGGTCATGCCGGACGAGCACGGGCTGCATTGTCCCGAGTGCGGCGGCACGATGGAGCTGCGGCGTGGCCGTTTCGGGCCGTTTTTCTCCTGCACGGGATTTCCGAAGTGCAAGTTCGTCGCAAACCTCCGCGGCGAAGCCAAGAAGCAGGCGGAAGAGCTTCTGCCCGCGCCGCAGCGGACCAAGCCGGTCGAGACGGACATCGTGTGCGACGAGTGCGGCGGCAAGATGGTGATTCGCCAGGGGCAGCGCGGCCGGTTCCTTGGCTGCGGCAACTATCCGAAGTGCAAGGCGACGCGCGAGCTGCCGCCGGAGTTGGTCGCCCCACGCCGCACAGCGGCCTCGACCGCGGCGAAATGAGCGCGGGCGATTGCGGCAGGAGTGGCGAATGAGCGCGCGGGCGGTCTTGTGGCTTGCCGCGGCGACGTTGATGCTCGGCGGGTGCGACCGGCCATCGGCGAGCGCGTCCAAGACCGGGCCGGGCGCTGTCCAACCTGCCGCTGCCGGCCCGCGCGCCTCCGAAAGCCCGGCGCACGACAAGCCGCAGCGCCCCAACGTCGTCCTGATCTCGATCGACACGCTCCGCGCGGATCACGTCAGCGCCTACGGCTACTCGCGAAAGACGACGCCGAACCTGGACGCGCTCGCCGCGGGCGGAGTCCTGTTTGAGCAGGCGATCAGCAGCACTTCGTGGACGCTGCCGTCGCACGCCGCCATCCTGACCGGCCTGGCGGACAGCGTTCACGGCGCGACCGACACGGACAAGCCGCTCGACGAAAGCCGAACGACGCTGGCCGAGCGGCTTAAAGCGCTTGGTTACACGACGGCGGGCTTTTTCGCCGGCCCCTATCTGCACCCGATCTTCGGATTCGGGCAGGGCTTCGACACCTACGTCGATTGCACGTCCTACGCCGACTTCAACGACCAGCGCGCCGCGCAGACGGGCACCATCGAGGGCCCCGACGTCTGGCAGCGCTCGCAGCACGACGTCACCAACCCGCGGCTCTACGGCGAAGTCAGGAAGTGGCTCGATTCCAAGCCGGACGGACCGTTCCTGTTGTTCATGCACATGTGGGACGTGCACTTCGATTTCGTGCCGCCGCCGCCTTACGACAAGATGTTCGACCCCGAATACACCGGCACGATCACCGGCGAGAAGTTCTTCTTCAACCCGGCCGTGAACCCGAACATGCCGCGGCGCGACCTGGAGCACCTGATCGCCCTCTACGACGGCGAGATCGCCTGGACCGACGAGCATGTCGGCAAGCTGATCGGCGACCTTCAGCGGCTGGGCGTGTACGACGACACGCTCTTCATTGTGACCGCCGATCACGGAACGGCATTCTTTGAGCACGGGCAGCGCGCCCATCGCAACGGGCTGTGGGACGAACTGGTTCATGTGCCGTTGATCGTGCGCTGGCCGAAGCAGGTCGACGCAGGCCGGCGCGTCGCGACGCAGGTGCGCACCATCGACATCGTGCCGACCGTGCTGGCGCTGCTGGGAGAGCCGCACCCGCCCGAAGTCATGGGCCAGAGCCTGCGTCCGCTGCTCGCGGGGCGCGAGATGGTGACGCGGCTGCCGGCGATCAGCGAGCTGCTGACGCTCGGACTGAAGCTGCGCTCGATCCGGCGGGCGGACTACAAGCTGATCTGGGACGAGGAAACCGACGGCGGAAACGTGTTCGACCTGCACGCGGACCCGGGCGAACTGCACGCCCTGCCCCGCGCGGATCTCGCGCAAGTCAAACGGGCACTCGAAGAGTACCGCGCGGCGTTGCACTGGCTTGACGAATTTCGCGCCGCGCAGCCCGCCAAGGGCACTTCGTCCAGCACCATCCCTCCCGGCGTGCTCGAGCGGCTGCGCAGCCTGGGCTACGTCGGCGGCGAGGAAGAGCCGTAGCCGTTCGTCAGACGGGCGCCCTCGCGGTGCGCCGGCCCGCCAGCGACCCAAGCCGCGCCGCAACCAGACCCACCAGGAGCAACCCCAACGAGCCCGGCTCCGGCGAATCCATCACCATCGCCGCCATGGCCCATTTCGGCGAGAAATCCAGGCCGGTCGCGCCCGGCCGCGGGCTGGCCGGCGAGCCGCCGTCCATTGAGTAGAACGGCTTGGCCAGCAGCGGATTCTCCAGAAGACCCGACGGGGGTGCAGCGTTTACCCGTGCTCGCGGGACCGCAAGGGGCGCGTGGGCGTGAAAGCCGGAGTCACGCCACTCCGGTGTGGGCGGCGTCCACGGCGTACCCGCCGTGTCGAACGGGTAGACGGTGGAGCCGAATCCGGTCTTGCTCAGGCCGGTGATTGAGTCCGCGCTCGCGCCGCTGGGTAGGAGAATGGCTGCCAGGGCGCAGAGGCCTGCGATCGTGCGCGTCATGCGTGTTTCCTCGAAGACGATGGCGCCAGGCCGCCGAACCGACGGGAACGGCGTGCGTGCACCCACCGGTAGCATTGCAAACAACGGGCGGCGTGGGCCACTCCAAACCTGGCACGCGATCCGGGGTCCGAGATTCCGTGTCGGCGCGCTGCGGCGCGGGGTTGCCCCGGGTCGCATTGTGGTATTATCGCGCAGGGGATCCTCGTTCGAACGGGCTCCCAGACGTGTGCAGGAGTGTGTCGATGAGGTCGTTGCTGCTACTCGGTTTGTTCGCGCTGGTCGCGACCCTGGGGATGGGGGATCAGCGGGGCGAGCGGCCGTGTGCCGACCTGCGCGGCTGCGACGGCGCGGTCCAGCGCGTCGCTTTCTCGCCGGACGGGAAATGGCTGGCCAGCGTGGACAAGCACGGGGACGTGCGCGTCTGGGACATTGCGACCCGGACGGTGGTGCAACGGCTCGCACCGCGCGGCAAGACGATCACCGGCGACACGGTGGGTTCGATCAACCATCGGCAGGTGGAAAGCGTCGCCTTCAGCCCGGATGGGACCCTGCTTGCGGAGGCCACGTCCGAAAGTTCTCTGCTCGGCAGCGCGCGGCTGTGGGACCCCGGCACGGGAATGCAGGTGCGCATGCTGGCCGAGGGCGAGCGCAACGTGCGTGAGATCGTCTTTTCGCCGGACGGCAAACAGGTGGCGTTCAACGCTCGAGATGAGCAGGGTGCGAACCACAAGATCGTGCTGATGGAAGCCGCCACCGGGCAGCGCGTACGCGAATTGCGCGAGCCGCGGCTGGCGGTTACGCGCCTGGCCTACAGCCCGGACGGTACACTGCTGGCCAGCGCCGGGGCCACGCAGGTAGTGATCTGGGACCTGGCGACCGGTAAGCCGCGCCACAATTTCAGCGCGCACAAGAAGGCCATTCAGGCGGTTCAGTTTTCGCCCGACGGAAGGACGCTCGCGACCGCCGGCAGCGATGACTACATCCGGCTGTGGAGCGTCGAGACCGGGAAGCGCGAGCGGCAGTGGGAGGCCAAGCAGGGCGGCGTCAACGCCCTGGTGTACAGCCCCTCCGGTCGAACGATCATCACCGCGGGGGATAACAACGCGATCGCGTTGTGGAAGCCGTGGAGCGGCAAGGCCCGCAGGTCGCTCTTCGCGCATGTCGACGACGTGATCAGCCTGGACATCTCGAAGGACGGCAAGCTGATCGCCAGCGGCAGCCGTGATAACACCATCGCACTGTGGAACTTCTCCGAGCCCGCCGAGAGCGAGGACCAGCGCGACCGCGAGAAGGAAGCGGCGAAGGAAGCGAAGAACAAGCCGGACGACAACGAGGAGAGCAAACCCTAGTGCGCGCGGCGCTGTCCGGGTCCGGCCGAGTCGTGCAGGCGCTGCTGCTCGCCGCGCTGTTGGGCGCGCCCGGGTGCGGGCGTGGCGAATCCTTAGCGCCGCGCAAGCCGCGAAATGTCGTCCTCATCAGCGTCTGCTCCATCCGTGCCGATCACACCAGCCTGTACGGCTACGCGCGCGACACGACCCCGAACCTGCGCGCCTTCTCGCGCGACGCGGTGGTCTTTGACACCGCGATCTCGCAGTGGCCCAAGACCACGCCTGCGTTTGCCACGCTGATGTCGGCCAAGTACGGCCACACGACCGGGGTGATGCGCATCACGCCTAATCAGGTGCTGGGCGACGAGAATGAAACGCTGGCCGAGGTGCTGGCTTCGCATGGCTACGCCACGGCGGCGTTCGTGAGCACGATGGCCGTCTTCCGCGCCAACATCCTCCAGGGCTTCGCCGAGCAGAAGGAGCTCTGGCAGGAGCTGCTCGCCGGGCAGTGGGGCGCTCCTTCGAACGCCGCCCTGGCCTGGCTCGAGCAGCGCGATCCCAAACGGCCGTTCTTCCTCTGGGTGCATTACAACAACGCGCATTATCCGCTCCACGGCGGCGGCGCACCGCCGGAGACGTTCGTCGGCGACGATTATTACAACCCGGACATGACCGTGCGGCTGCACACTGATCCGCGTATGCGTCTGGCGCTGGAGGTGCCCGCGGATCATCCCGGGCGCGACCAGATTCTGATGGCCGACATGGGCGGCCTGCACCACAAGCTGATCCGCTGGAACGAGGTGCCGCGCGAGCGCGTCGCGCAGCTCGCCTACTACGTGGCGCGCTACGACGCGGGCGTCCTGGGGGCGGACCTGGCGATCGGGCGGCTGCTGGACGGGCTGCGCGCGCAGGGCCTGCTCGACGACACCGTTGTCGCGTTCGTCGGCGATCACGGCGAAAGCCTCGGCGATCAGAACTACTTCTTCGAGCACGGGCGCTTCCCGTACGACAGCACCGCGCGCGTGCCTCTCTTCATCCGTTTTCCGAACGGACAGCACGCCCGGCACGTCGAGCTGCCGGTGGCGTCCTTCGCGCTCGCGCCGACGTTGCTCGACGCGGTCGGGTCGGCGCCGCCCAAGGACTGGGAATCGCATTCGCTGATGCCGGTGATCGAGCGTCGCGCGGCGCCGCCGGCCTACGTATTCAGCGAGTCCGGGTACCAGCGCGATTACACGCTCGCCGTCCGCGATTCCCGCTGGAAGCTGATCTGGGTGCCGAACGAGATCGACAGGCGCTTGCAGCGCGGGGTGGAATACGAGCTCTATGACTACCGCGCCGACCCCTGCGAGCAGAACAACGTGGCCGACGCACACCCGGAAGTGGTCGCCGAGCTGCGCGGCGTGCTTCAGGGCTGGGCGCAGCCGTGGCTGGAGAAGGCTCACGAGCGCGTCTACCAAATCGAGCTGAACTACACACCGGAGCAGTTGGCGAACCTGGCGGCGCTGGGCTATGTGAATATCGGAGACAGCTCGGATTCGCAGGCGGTGGCGCCCGAATCCGCGGCCGGCGCCCCGCCGCTCGATTGCGCTCCGACCAGCGCCCCGATTCACCCGTGAGCGCGGAATCGTCTGCCAGGCGAGGACACGCAGCATTATCATCCGCGGCATGAAGCCCACGTCGCCGCTATCGTCGGCTCCGGCGCTGCGTGACCTGCCGTCCGTGGACTACCTTCTGCGGCAATCCGCGATCGCGAGCCTGCTGGACGAGGTTTCGCGCCCGGAGCTTCTGCACGTCATTCACGCGGTGCTGGAGGACTGCCGCAACGAGCTGCGCCGCGGCCAGGCGCCGGCCCTGACCGTTACGGCGCTGGCCTTGCGAGCGCGCGAGAAGCTCTACGAGAGGCAACGCCCGCACTTGCGCCGCGTGATCAACGCGACCGGAATCGTGCTGCACACGGGGCTCGGTCGGGCGCCTCTGGCGGCCGAAGCGCTGGCCGCCGCCGCCGAGATCGGCGCGGACTACTGCAACCTCGAGGTGGATCTGTCGACCGGGCAGCGCGGCGATCGTCACGAGCACGCGCGCGAGCTGCTGACGGAGCTGACCGGAGCGGAAGACGCGCTCGTCGTCAACAACAACGCCGCCGCCACCTACCTTACCCTGCACGCACTCGCCTGCGGCCGCGGCGCGATCGTCTCGCGCGGGCAACTGGTCGAGATCGGCGGCTCGTATCGCATGCCGGACATCATGGCCGCGGCCGGCTGCCGCATGGTCGAGGTGGGCTCGACCAATCGCACGCGCCGTAATGACTACGAGCGTGCGATCGACGAGCAAACGGCGATCCTGCTGCGCGTGCACACCAGCAACTACCGAATCCGCGGCTTTGTCGAGCACACGCCGCTGGCCGAGCTCGCCGCGCTGGCGCACGAACGCGGACTACTCGCCGTGGACGACCTCGGCGGGGGCCTGCTGGACGCAGATCTTCCCGGGCTGACCGGAGCGGATGGCTGGGATGAGCCCAGCGTCCGCGACAGCGTCGCCGCCGGCGCCGACGTATCGCTTTTCAGCGGCGACAAGCTGCTCGGCGGGCCGCAGGCCGGGATCATCATCGGCCGTCGCGAGCTGCTCAGGCAGATTCGCGCGAATCCGCTCATGCGGACGTTCCGGCCCGACAAGGTCACGCTGGCCGCGCTGGAGGCGACGCTGCGGCTGTACCGCGATCCGGAAACGGTTGTGCAGCGCGTCCCGGCCCTGCGGCTGCTGACGCTGCGCGAGGCCGAGCTGCGCGGCCGCGCCGAAGCGATGGCGCGCCGGCTCCGCGACTCTGCGCCAGCCGTCGACTGCCGCGCCGAGCCCGACACGTCGGAAGCGGGCGGCGGCTCGCTGCCGACGGTCGAATTCCCGACGTGGGTAATCAGCGTCGCCGTCTCGGGCTGCTCGGCGGTTGAGTTGGCGGTGGCGCTGCGCTCGCGCGAGATTCCGGTCATCGGGCGAATCCGCGCCGAGCGCGCCGTCCTCGACTGCCGCACCATCAGCCCGGATGACGACGAGCTGGTGGTGTCGACGCTGGCGGCGATTGCGAGCGAGGCGAGCGCGTCGGCGTAGAACGGTTTCCAAACGCCTCTCCCCGATGGGGAGAGATTGGGAGAGGCGTGTTTTTCCTGCGGTCTTCCGACCCTCCCCCGACCCCTCCCGGCGAGGGAGGGGGCTTCTGGGATAGCCTCTAATGCCCGAGCTTCCAGACGTGCTGATCTACGTGGATGCGCTGAACCGCCGCATTCGCGGGAAGCCGCTGCTGCGCACTCAGGTCCGCAGTCCGTCACTGTTGCGCACGTTCGAGCCGCCTCTGGAGTGCCTGCACGGGGGCGCGGTGCGCGACGTGCGGCGAATGGGCAAACGCATTCTGCTGGCCTTCGACGCCGACCGCTATCTTGCGATCCATCTCATGATCGCGGGGCGGTTGTTGTGGCGGTCGGCGGGCGCGAAGCTCCCGGGCAAGGCCGGCCTGGCCGCGTTCGGATTCGAGCCCGGCACCCTGCTGCTGACTGAGGCCGGCACGCGGCGAAGAGCGGGATTGTGGCTGTTGCAGGGGGCCGGCGAGCTGAAGCGCTTCGAAACGGGGGCGCTCGATCCGCTGACGGCTTCCGCTACCGCGTGGATGCAGGCCGTTCGCCGCGAGAACCACACGCTGAAGCGTACACTGACCGACCCGCGGCTGATCGACGGCCTCGGCAACGCCTACTCGGATGAGATTCTCCACGCCGCCCGGCTCTCGCCCGTGGCGCTGTCGCAGCGCCTGACCGACGACGAAGTGCTGCGGCTGGCGCAGGCGGCCCGGCGGGTGTTGACCGAGTGGATCGATCGGCTTCGAGCGATCTTTGGCGATCGCTTCCCCGATCGCGGCGAGATCACCGCGTTTCGCACCGGATTCGCGGCTCACGGGCGCTATGGCCGGCCCTGTCCGGTCTGCGGCACGCGGATCCAGCGCATCCGCTACGCTGAGAACGAGACGAACTACTGCCCACGCTGCCAGACAGGCGGGCGGCTGCTGGCGGATCGCTCCTTGTCGCGATTGCTGCGCGATGACTGGCCGCGCACGATCGATGAGCAGGAAGCGCGCTCGTCGCGATGAAGCGATGGCGTCGGGATTTCAGCCGCGCGCCGCGCGGACTCAGGCCTGCTCGGCGGTGCCGTTCTGAAGGGCCTTCTCGTGATCGCTCATGAAGGGCCGGATGCGGTCCATGAACTGGGCGATCTCCGGCTGGTCGCCGGGGTCATGCTTGCCGTGCTTGATGATGTCCAGCACCATGCGGACGGCTTCGTCCGTGACGACGAAGCCGGTGGCCTCGAGCGCGTGGCGCACGGCGGCGCGTCCGCTGTTGGGGCCGAGCACGAACTCGACCGGCTTGGCGCCGATCAGCTCGGGCGGGAAGGGCATGTAGGTCGCAGTGTGCTTGATCATGCCGTTCTGATGAATGCCGGCCTCGGTGCGGAACATGTTGCGGCCGACGACGGGCTTGTTGTCCGCGATGCGGAAGCCGGTCAGCTCGGCGACGAGCCCGGACAGGGCGAACAACTTGGTGGGGTCGACGCCGACCTCGCGGCGGTATTCGTCGTTGTGCAGCACGAGGGCGGCGACGACCTCCTCGATGGCGACGTTGCCCGCCCGCTCGCCGACGCCGTTGACCGTGCCTTGCACCATGTTGGCGCCCGCTTTGACGCAGGCGAGCGAGTTGGCGGTGGCCAGCCCGAGGTCATTGTGAAAGTGCACGCCGAGCATCGCGTCATCGATGTTGGGTACGCTGTCCTGGATGCGCTGAATGGCCTCGACCGCCTTGGTGGGCGTCATGATGCCGACGGTGTCGGTGAAGCCGATGGACATGGCGCCGGCGTCGATGGCTTCGCGGTAGACCTCGTGCAGGAAGTCCGGCTCGGTGCGGGAGGCGTCTTCGGGGCCGAAGGAGATCATCTCGAAGTTGCGGCCGGCGCGCTCGATCGCGCTCACCATCGTCTTGATGACCTGGGCCCGGCTCATGCCCAGCTTCTGATCGCGGTGCAGCGGGCTGGTGCCGATGAACAGCGTGACGGCCTTTTTGAACGGGCTCACGCCTGCGAGGGCTTCGGCCGCCAGGTCGACGTCCTCGGGCTTGGTTCGCGAGAGGCAGGTCAGGACGGGGCCCTTGACGTGCTTGGCGACCAGCTTGATGGCCTCGACCTCACTGGGGTGGGCGGCGGGGAAGCCGCAGTCGATGGAGTGCACGCCGGCCTCGCCCAGGGCTTTCGCGATTTGCAGCCGCTGTTCCGCGCTGAGCCGGACACCAGGCGTCTGGAGCCCGTCACGCAGCGTGGTGTCGCTGATCATGACCATGGGCTTGGCCTTCTGGTGGCGCAGCACCATGCGCTTGATTCGTCGGTTGATGAGCGAAAACATCGCGGCTGGCACTCCGGAGTTTGCGTCTGGTCCGTGATCACTCCCCCCAGGCCGCGCGCCAAACGCGCGCGCGCCTGTCCCGCCGGGCGATCCGCTTGTCTGGAATTGTATGCCCACCTGCCCCGAATGCGAGCCCTGTTGCAACAAAAGGCCTTCGGGGACGCACCCACTCCCCCCGCGGGTAGACACCGCTGGACGGGGAAGGTTGGGAGCTCTGGCTGCGCGCGAGCGCGTCAAGGCCGGCGGACGTGCGTGGCGACACACTCTCGCCGCCTCGGGTCTTCAGTCGAACAGCGTCCGTTCGCCGATGCTCCGCAGTCGGCCGCCCAGGTTGGGATAGGTGTGCACCAGCAGATCCGGCGCGTCCACCGGGCGCCCTTCGAGCAGCGCTCGCAATTCCAGCGCGTTGGCGACGCCTTGTCCGCGGTAGTGATTGTTGGCGAAAACGTAGATTTCGCCCGCGTTGCGCTCCATCTCGCGCAGTCGAGCGAGCCACTCGCGCAGCTCCGCGTCGCTGTACAGGTAGTTGTAGCGCTCGAATCCCGGCAGGCCCTCGGCGAACCAGTTTTTCGCGTTGCGGCCGTGCAACCGAACATAGGCCGTCGGGCCGAAGACGTGCGCCGTGGGCGGCAGGCAGTCACGCAGCGCCGGCTGATCGATCGCACAATGACTGCCGAGCGACCGGAGAGCTTCGATCGCCTCGGGGCGGGACCAACTGGCGTGTCGCACCTCGATGGCGCGCGGCTGCTCCGCGAAGCTCTCACACAGCCGGCGAACGTAGTCCAGGTTTTCCGGCCGAGCGCGGAACGACCAGGGAAACTGGAGCAGCACTGGACCCAGCCGGCCGGCCTCGCGCAAGGGGTGCAGGCATTCGCGGAACGCGTCGAGGGCGCGGGGGTCGAGCGTCGACGCACGCTCGTGCGTAAGCAGCCGCGGGGCCTTGACCGTGAATCGGAAGGTCGCCGGGGTCTGTTCGGCCCAGGCGGCGGTCGTCGTCGGGCTGGGAATGGCGTAGAAGCTGCTGTTCACCTCGACGGCGTTGAAGAAGCGCGTCAGGTACGCCAGCGGGCGAAATCCGCGCGGGCGCGGCTGCGGGTAGACGATCCCGTTCCAGTCGTCATAGCTCCAGCCCGCTGGGCCGATCCAGTATTGAGACGGTGGCTTCATGACGAGCCGACCGCCAGCGGCCGTGCCGCGGAATTCAATTGAGCACGACCCGGCGCCGTACTAGTATCCAGCGTAGATCGCACGAGCGGCTGGCACCCCGAGGCAGGCATGAGCATCATCGAAACCCAGGTGCGACGGGCGCGGCTCCGGCTCAATCTCAACGCATTCCTGGAGGCGTCCACGCGCGGCATTGTAGCCGCAGCCCTTGTGCTGGCCCTGACCCTGGTCACCTGGCGCGCCCTGGCTGCCGACGCGCCCACGGTCGCCGTCGTGGCCGCGGCGGCGGGCTTCGGGGCGCTGGTGACGGCGTACGTCTGGTTCCGCGCCCGGGTGGGGGCGCTGGCCGCCGCGGTCGCCATCGATCAGGCCGCCGGCCTGAAGGAACGGGTGAGTACGGCACTGGTCGTGTCGCTCGCCGCCGATCCATTCGCACAGGCCGCCGCGCACGACGCCGAGCGGGCGGTCGCGGCGGTAGACCTGCGCTCGAAGATTCCGGTACGTTCGCCGCGCCTGCTGCACTGGTCGGGCGCCTGTGTCGTGAGCGCGGTTCTCTTGTATCTGCTGATGCCGAATCTCAACCTGCTGGCGGCGCTGAGGCCCGAGCCTGAGGATCCGCAAAAGGACCTCGCGCGGGTCGAGCGCGACGCCGCCAAGGTCGCCCTGCGCGAGCATCGCGACGCGGCGATCCGCCGGCTCGAGGACAAGCCGCACCTGAAGGAGCTCGCCGAGGACCTCAAGCTGCTCGATCTTCCGGACAAACCCAGCGACAAGCCCGAGGACGTGCGCCGTGACGTGCTGAGTCAATTGCAGAACGTGCAGGACAAGCTTCAGGAGCGGCTCGACTCGCAGCCGTTGCGCGGCCTGGACGATCTCAAGAAGCAGCTTGCCAAGCTGGAGCAGCCGGGTGACAAGCAAGCCGCCAGCGAGCTCACCAAGGCGCTGTCGAACGGCGATTTCTCCGCCGCAAAGAAGTCCCTCCAGGACTTGAAGGACAAGCTGGAGGAAGCGGCCCGGAAGGGCGACCCTGCGGCCAAGCAGCAACTGGCCGAAGTGCAGCAGAAGCTGGAGGTGCTTGCGAAGCGGCTCGAGAAGCTGGCCGACGCCACGCGGATGCAGAAGGAGCTCGAGAACAAGGCCGGGCTGACGCCGGAGCAGGCCAGAAAACTGGCCGAGGCGCTCTCGAAAATGGACCCCAAGCAGATGGAGAAGGCGCTTCAACAGGCGCTGGGCGACAAGAAGCTGTCCGACGAGCAGATGCAGCAGCTCCTCAAAAACCTGGCTTCGCAGAAGGAGCTGATGCAGCAGTGCCAGAAGCTGGCGCAGTGCATGGCGAAGAGTGCGGCGGCCTGCCAGAAGGCCCGGGACGCGGCCAGTGGTGATGCCGCCGCGCAGATGCTCGCGGACGGCATGGAAGGCGCCATGGGGGCGATGTCGGACCTGGAGATGGCCGAGCAGATGGCGGGCGAATTGCAGGCGCAGCTCAATGACCTGCGCAAGCTGGCCGAATCGAACTGCCAGGGCGGGCTTTGCCCGGGACCGCCCGGCGACTCCGACAAGATCGGGCAGCAGGGACCGCAGTACGGGCTGGGCCGCGGCTCGAGGATCGGCAAGCAGCCGGTGGCGCACCAATACGACCCGACGCAGGTGAAGGGCAAGAACGTGGGAGGCGAGATCATCGGCCAGATGCTGCTGGATGGCCCGCAGGTGAAGGGCGAAGCGGCCGCCGCCGCCCAGGCCGCGATTGACGCCGCCGTCCGCGACGCCAGCGACGCGATGGAGCGCGAGGAAGTGCCGGCGCGCTATCGAAACGTCGCGCAGCGCTACTTCGAGAGCCTTGCGGGGCTGCTGCGCGGCGCAAAACCGGCCGAGGCGCCGACTGCGGACGATGAATCGCCGGCTGCGGACGATGAATCGCCGGATGCCGTCGAAGGCGGGGCGGACGAGCCCGCGAAGCAGCCCTGAGAGCGCCTCCAAACGTCGGCTTGCGGTTGGAGCATTCTCCGAGGCGATGTGCTTCTACGGATTGGGCAGCGCGGGCCTCCTGTCCGCAGAAAGCGGGCTGGGAGCCCGTGCTCCCTGCAAGATCAACACGGAGAATGCTTCAGCTTTGGACTGCCGGCGCAGGATCAGATGGTGCGCATCGAAGGCGATGTGCGCAGATTGAGAATCAGCTCGACCTCGCCCAGCATCAGGCCCAACGCTTCTGCGATCGCGATCGGTGCGGTCCCGGCATCCGCCATCTCATATACGCGGTCGTGAATCGCAGCGCCCTGAAGTCCGCTCGTGATGAGCGTGGGGCCGTCGCCGTCAGGCTGTGATGCGGTCTGCTCTTGAGCGATCTGACGTAACAGGTCCGTGGCGGCGCGGAGGTCCGTTGTCGGCCGGCGGTGCGAGTCCACCTGGAAGCGCGAGCGCGCGGCGACGGGGCCGCGCCCGCCGACCGCGTGATTCTCGCGCAATGCCGAAGTGAGGCGGCCGTTGGTGCCGGACGCCGACGGATCGCACAGAGCGGCGAGCTTCGCCAGACGGTCGTCGGCATCGTGTATGACGGACTCGAGCCTTGCAAAGCGGGACTCGACGTCGTCCGCCAGACGGCGGCTCGTGTCCTCGAGGCGGGTGAGCAGCGAGCCGATCTGCTGCGCGTCCGCCAGCGCCACGGCGGTGTCGTGCGACGCGGCGGGGGGCGCGGCGCCGCAGCTTCCGCGGACGCGCGTGCCGCGCGGGCGCGTCAGCATCAGCAGCGTAAAGCTGCCGACCGCCAGAAACAGGACAATGCCCCACAAGACTCGATCAGGAGTGATCAGCGACATCAGGATCATGGCGGCGCACCCATTCGGCCAACGCGGCCTGTTGCACGGTTCGCAGAGCTACGCCCCGCGCTTGTGCCGCCGCCGCACAGTCGTCCGACTCCGGCCAGGCCTGGAGCACCGTGTCGCCGCGGCGGCCCACTTTCACGCGGATCGGACCGTACCGCGTTTCCACCTGAACATGCCCACGATCCAGCTTGGTGCGGGCGCATTCATGCCGCCGAACGCCGAATGTGCTGGTCTCCGCGAACACGATCTGTTCCAGAGCCGGCGCGTCCTCGGGACGACAGAGCAGCGTCAGCAGGTGCCCGGGGCGGCCCTTCTTCATTTGTATCGGCACGATGTACGCGTCCAGCGCACCGCGCGCGAGCAGAAGTTGACAGGCATGCCCGAGCACCTGCCCGGTGCAGTCATCGACGTGGGCTTCGAGCACCAGGACCGTGTCGCTTTCAGCGTTCTCCGCGGTCGTCGAGTCGCCGATCAGCACGCGCAGGAGGTTCGGCCGCGTCGTGCCTTCGCGCGACCCCGTGCCCACGCCGATCGCCCGTAGCGACATGTTCGGCAACGTCCCGTAACCAGAGGACAGCGCGGTCAGGATCGCAGCGCCGGTCGGGGTCGTGAGTTCCCCGGGCTCGTCGCAGGCCGCCAGCGGCACGCCGCGCAGCAGCTCGGCGGTCGCGGGGGCGGGGACGGGCATGACTCCGTGCTCGCACCGCACGGTGCCGGAGCCGGTCGGGATCGGCGAGCACATCAGGCGCTCGACGCCGAGGTGGTCGAGCCCGACGCACGCCCCGACGATGTCGACGATCGCGTCGGCGGCCCCGACCTCGTGAAAGTGCACCTTCTCGACGGTGGTGTCGTGCACGCGGGCCTCGGCGGCGGCGAGGCGTCCGAAGATCGCCTTGGCCCGGTCCGCGACGCGCGCAGGCAGGCCGGTCTCGTCGATGATTCGCACGATGTGCGAGAGGTGTCGGTGCTTCTTCGGGGCGGCGGGGTCGACGCGCACTTCCAGCCGGGTCGCGGACAATCCGTGGCGCTTCACGCGCTGCGGATGGAGCGAAACCTCGGCCAGCTTCAGCGCCCGGACCGCGGACTGGAGGGTTTCGAGCGGCAACCCGGCGTCGAGCAGGGCCGACAGAATCATGTCGCCGGCGGCTCCGCTGAAGCAGTCGAAGTAGGCGATTCGCATGACGTTTCCCCGTGGGCGCTTCGGATGGGGGGATCGTACCGGCGGGGAGATTTCAGGCCTACTCACCGAGAGGCAGCGCATGGCCGCGCGCGATTCCGGCCGGGCTGGGGCGCGGCCGCGCGGCGAGCAGAAGCCGGGGGGTAGTCAGGTCGGGGTCGTCCAACGTCCGGCAAGCGCCCGGTACGCCTGGATCATGGCCTGCGTGCCGAGCTCCCCGCCGCCGGGCGTAGCTTCGACCGCCCGAAAGAGCTGCTGGGCGAGGGCCGTGGCGGGAATCGGCAGCTTCGCGTTCTGCGCGGCGGTCTGGACGATCCGCAGGTCTTTCTGGATCAGCTTGATCATGAAGGCGGGGTCCAGGTCGCCCGCGGCGATCTTCGCGCCCAGGGTCGACCAGGCCCAGGAACCGCCCGCGCCGCTGGAGAGCGTCTCGATGGCGTTGCCAAGGTCCAAGCCGCTGCGCTCCGCGAGCAGCAGGGCTTCGCAGACGCCCATCATGTTCACCGCGCATAGAACCTGGTTGCAGGCCTTGAGAGCTTGTCCGCTGCCGCTCGGGCCGACGTGCACAATCCGCTTGCCCAGCACCGCCAGAACCGGGCGAGCCCGCTCGAACGCGGCTTGCGTCCCGCCCACCATGATCGTCAAGGCTGCGTTTTGAGCGCCGACCTCACCGCCGGTCACCGGCGCGTCCAGAAACTCGACCTGCTGAGCGGCGAGCCGCTCGGCGGCGGAGCGCGCCGCGGCGGGCGCGATCGTGGAGAGATCGACTGCGCAACTGCCCGGACGAAGGGCCGCGGCGGCGCCGTTCTCGCCGAATAAAACCTGCTCGACGTCCGGAGTGTCGGTGACGATGGTCAGCAGCAGCGAGGCTTGAGAGGCGACGCTCGCGGGCGTCTGGCACCAGATGGCCCCCGCGTCGAGCAACGGACGGGCCTTCTCGCGCGTGCGCGTGAAAACAAACAGCGGATGGCCGGCCCGCAGCAGGTGACCCGCCATCGGGCGGCCCATGATTCCCGCGCCGATGAATCCGAGCGGCTCCGGCAAAGCAGGTCTCCCGTGTGCGGCGAGCGCGCGGAAGCGAGGCGCTCGGTCCGAGCGGGCGGCTGCGTCCGGCTAGTGGCTGGACTCGCTCGCGGGCTCGGTTCCCGGCGAAGGCTGCGCGTCCTGATCCGCGTCGTCGGCGTCGTCGGGATCGTCCTCGTCGGCGACGTCCTGCATGGCCTGGCGGGCCTCGCGCGAGAGCTTCTCAAACGCGGCCTTGTTCGGCGCAAGCACCATGATCATGTTGCGGCCTTCCATCAGCGGAAAGCGCTCGACCTTCACCAGGTCGCCCAGGCGCGTGATGAGCTCGCGGAAGGTCGAGTCGCCGATCTCGCGGTGAGCCCGCTCGCGGCCGCGGAACATCATCGTGAACTGCACCTTGTCGCCCTTGCTGAGGAACTTGAGCGCGCGGCGGACCTTGATCTCGCGGTCGTTCGCGTCGGTCTTGGGGCGCAGCCGGACTTCCTTGAGCTGCTGCTCGTGCTGCTTCTTCTGGTGCTTCTTCTGATGATACTTGAACTTGCCGTAGTCCATGATGCGGCAGACCGGCGGGCGCTCGCGCGGGGCGACCTCGACCAGATCGAGACCCTGATCGCGCGCCATGCGCAGCGCCTCGTGCGTGGCAAGCACCCCAAGCTGCTCGTTCTCGGCCCCAATGACCCGGATCTGCGGAATCCGGATCTGTTCGTTGCAGCGCAGATTGGACGAAATAGCTTTGGACATACTCCCTGCTTTACGACGGAAGAGCCTGGCCCGCTCTTCGCCAGCCTGACAGGCTGCGGGTAGAGATTTCCTCGGCGCACGCAGCCAGGAATTCCGACAGCGGACAGCTTCCCAACTGCCCGCCGTCGCGCGTGCGCGCGTTTACGGTCTGGCTTGCGGCTTCCTGCTCGCCGATCACCAGGATGTACGGAATCTTCTCGAGCGTGCAGCGGCGGATCTTCGCGCCGATGCGCTCGCCGCTGGAATCGAACTCCACGCGGATGCCGGCGTCGCGCAGCTCGCGATGAACGCCGGCGGCGTATTCAAGCGACTTGTCGCTGACGGTGCAAAGCGCGACCTGAACGGGCGCCAGCCAGAGCGGGAAGGCCCCGGCGAAGTGCTCGATCAGGATGCCGATGAAGCGCTCGATGCTGCCCAGCGGAGCGCGGTGGACCATCACCGGACGATGCTCGTGATTGTCCGTGCCGATGTAGCGCAGATCGAATCGCTCGGGCAGGTTGTAGTCGCACTGCACCGTGCCAAGCTGCCATTCGCGGCCGATGCAGTCCTTGACCAGAAAATCGATCTTCGGGCCATAGAACGCCGCCTCGCCGCGCCCGATGAACCAGTCCATCCCCGACTTCTCGCAGACGTCGAGAATCGCGGCCTCGGCTTTCTCCCAGTTCTCGGCGGAGCCGACGTACTTGTCGCCGCCGTCGCGCAGACTGGCCCGCACGCGGTACTGCGTCAGCCCGATCACGTCGAGCACGAGCTTGGCCATGTCGATGCAGCCGGCCAGCTCATCGTGGAGCTGGTCCGGGGTGCAGAAGATGTGCGCGTCGTCCTGGGTGAGCCCGCGCACGCGGGTCAGGCCGCCGACCTCGCCCGATTGCTCGTAGCGGTAGACGGTGCCGAATTCGGACAGGCGGATGGGCAGCTCGCGGTAGCTGCGCGCGTCGGAGCCGTAGATGCGGATGTGGTGCGGGCAGTTCATCGGCCGCAGCAGATACCCGTCCTCGTGGCGCAGCCACTCGCGAATGCGCCGCAGGCGCTCGTCCGTCGGCATGTCGGCCGGGTAGCCGCCGCGGGCGAGGTCTTCGTGCTTGTCTGCGAGCTGGTTGTATAGCGACAACTCCGCGGGCGTGGCGCGATCCGCGTTCGAGGCGCGGGCAATCTCCCACAGCGCGTTCAGCAGGCGGGCGCGGTCCGATTCGTACAGCGGCGGATACTGGCTGTCCTTGTAGTACGGGAAGTGTCCGCTGGTGCGGTACAGATCGAGCTTCCCGATGTGCGGGGTGTAGACGGGCTGGTATCCGCGCCGGAGCAGCTCCTCGCGAATGAAGGTCTCCAGGGCGTGCCGCACTATTGCGCCGCGCGGCTTCCACAGCACCAGGCCGGTGCCGACCAGTCCGTCGATCGCAAACAGCCCGAGCTCGACGCCGAGCTTGCGATGATCGCGCTTCTTGGCTTCCTCCAACTGATCGAGGTAGGCCTTGAGGTCCTTCTTGGATGCCCAACTGGTGCCGTAGACGCGCTGAAGCATCTTGCGGCTGGCGTCGCCGTGGTGATACGCGCCGGCGACCTGCATGACCTTGAACGCGCCGAC
>CAYXIO010000071.1:0-17390 GCA_964465125.1 uncultured Planctomycetales bacterium
GTAGCCCCAGTCGCGGAACGCGCCCTCGGTGAACTTCATGATGTTGCCCTTGTGCACCAGCGTCACGCTGCGGCGCTTGTTCTGAAGCGCGTAGCCGATGGCACTGTGCACCAGCCGCTCGGTGCCGAGGTAGCTGACCGGCTTGATGCCGATGCCGACCTGCACCCTGACGTCGCGATGGGGCGCGCCGATCTCCTCGAGCCGCTTCTGCCACTCCTGCGCGCGGTCGGGCGCCCCGAAGCGCACCTTCTTGAACTCATTCGGAAACTCGCGCTCCAGCAGGTCGAGAATCTTCTGCGACTCGACCGTGCCGCCGGCGTACTCGATGCCCGCGTAGATGTCCTCCGTGTTCTCGCGGAAGATCACCATTTCCACGTCCTGAGGCTTGCGCACCGGCGACGGGACGCCCTTGAACCAGCGCACCGGCCGCAGGCAGACGAAGAGATCGAGCAATTGCCGCAGCGCGACGTTCAGCGAGCGAATGCCGCCGCCGACGGGCGTAGTCAAGGGGCCCTTGATGCCGACGAGGAATTCCTGGAAGGCGCGGACCGTGTCGTCCGGAAGCCAGTTGTTGAACTTGTTGAAGGACGTCTCGCCGGCGTAGACCTCCATCCACGAAATGCGGCGTTTGCCGCCGTAGGCCTTCTGCACTGCCGCATCAAAGACGGCGACGCTGGAACGCCAGATATCGGGGCCGGTGCCGTCGCCGCGAATGAACGGAAGAATGGGGTTGTCGGGGACGCTGAGTCCGCGCGGGCTCTTGGTGATTTTCTGGCCGCTGGGAACGCTGGTGGTGCTGTAGCTCATGGCATGGGCTCCGGTGTCTCGGACGGCCGTCTGGTGGGGGCCGCGCAATCGTTACAGTCTTTCCCCGGGCGAGCGCGATCAGCGGTGCGCCCGCTGCCGATGGAGAAGCAGAAGCCTAGCGGCGGGGGGAGTTTTTCGCCAGTTTGCCGCCGACCGGCGCGTTGGCGCCGCCAAAAGAAGCTGTGCCGCCGACCGTTGCAGCGGGTAACATGATCGAGGAACGCCGCGTGGCGGCCGGCCGAGCCGGCCCCGTTTCTCAGCGCGGCAGACCCGAACGCCGAGCGCCGGGTCGTGACGTGAGGCAGCGCGACCTCAGCGTGAGGTTCGCGCCCGAGTGCATTGAATGTCGCAGTTGCTCAGCCAAATCCCGCGCCAGCTCTTGCAGCAGCAGCAGCGTCTGACGCCGCAGCTCATTCAGGCGATGGACATCCTGCAGCTCAACGCGATGGCGCTCGAATCGCGGATTGAGCAGGAGATCGACTCGAACCCGGCGCTGGAGCTGGAGACCGGCGACGACGAGCAAGCGGCGCCGGTGGAAACGGAGACGGCCGAAGCGGACCGCCCGGATGGCGAGCAGGCCCTGGTCGTCAACGAGCACGACGGGGCGGACGACTTTCAGCGGCTCGACAACCTTTCGCACGAATACGAGCTCTTCGAGGACGACGAATACTCGGGTACGCGCTCGCGGGCGCGTCTGGCGGAAGAGGGCGACGCCAAGCTCGAGGCGATGGCCAATACCGAGGCGCGGCCCGGCGGCCTGCGCGACTATCTGCTCGAGCAATGGGCCTTCGCCGACACCGATGACACGCTTCGCCCGGTCGGGGCGGCGATCATCGACAACATCGACGACTCGGGCCGGCTCGCGATCGACCTGGAGCAGGTCGCCGCCGCGCTCGAGCCCCGGCCGACCCACGAACAACTTCTAGCCGCGCTAACGCTCGTGCAGGAGCTTGATCCGCCCGGCGTGGCGGCGCGCTCGTTGCAGGAATGCCTGCTGCTGCAGCTCAACGGCCACGCCGGCGACACGTCGATCGAGCGGCGGATTCTCGAACAGTACTTCGACGACTTGCAGCGCAACCGCCTGCCGCAGATCGCCCGCAGCCTGGGAGTCGAGATCGAGCGCGTCAAGGAAGCGATGCGCATCATCGGCCGCCTGTCGCTGCACCCGGGGCTGGACGTGGTCGACCGCGTCGCGCCGCCCATCACGCCCGACGTGATCGTGGAGTACAACGAGGAAACGGACGAATACGACGTGCGGCTGACGCGCGTGAACCAGCGCGAGCTGCGCATCTCGGCGGAGTTTCGTGAGGCGCTCGAAAAGACGCGCGACAACAAGGACGCACGCGAGTTCATCCGCGAGAAGATCGAGGCCGCCAACGCGATCATCGACGCCATCCGCTACCGCAAGCAGCGCCTGCTGGAGGTCGCCCGCGCCGTCGTCGCCGCCCAGCGCGATTTCCTCGATCGCGGCGAGCAGCACATGCGCGTGCTGCGCATGAGCGACCTCGCCGAGCGCTTCGGCTGCGACCCCTCCACCATCAGCCGCACCGTCGACGGCAAGTGGATGGAGACGCCGCGGGGCGTCTATCCGCTGCGGCGGTTCTTCACCGGCGGGACCGAGTCGCACGACGGCGAGGTGCTGGGTTGGGACAGCATCAAGGCCAAGGTCCAGGAAATCGTCGACCAGGAAGACAAGCGCAACCCGCTTTCGGACGACCTGATTGTCGAGAAGCTGCAATCGCAGGGAATCGACATCAAACGCCGAACGGTCGCGAAATACCGCGCGCAGCTCTCCATTCCCACCGCGCGTCAGCGCCGTCAGTACTAGGAAAAACGAGCCGCAGCCGCGTGCCGGCGGCCTCCGCCTCAGTCACGCGCCGCGGCGAATTGCGCGACCAGGTTGCTGTGATCCTCGCGCGGCAGCTCCAGCAGCGAGTGAGCCGGCAGCGCGCGGTTCGAGCGGAACCCGAGCGTCATGCCCATCTCGCGCAAGATGGCGAGCGTCGTCGCGTTGTACGAGCCGCACGGATGCGCGACGCAGGTCGGCCGCTCGCCGGTGAGCGCGGTCAGTATGCGCTCGTTCTGCTCGTACTCCTCGCGCTGCGCCTCGGCCGGGAGCGCTTCCAGCCGGGTCGGGTGCGTGTGCGAATGCAGCCCGATCAAGTGCCCTTCGCCCTGGAGCTCGCTCAGGCACTCGGCGTCCATCCACAGTCCGCGCCCGAGCAGCGCGGCCGTCAGCCCGGCGGATTCGATCATCGCATCGACGAGCGCTTCGTAGCGGTCCGGTCCGAGCAACTCGTCGCGCACGAAACGGAAGCGCCGGTCCGCCTTGCTGTAGAACGGGAACGCCGAGAGGTAGTTGCGCGGGTCGAAGTCGCGCAGCCCGGTCCGCACCTCGCCCGCAAACTCGCCCTCCGCGATCGCGGCGTCGAAGGCGGCATAGAACTCGTCCAGGCCGTCAAAGCAGCGCGTGCGGAACGCGCGGTAAATCTCCATCCGCGGCAGCGCGCCGATCAGCGGGGCGGTGTATACGAACCAGAACGCGGTCAGCCCGTACCGCCGCAGCACCGGCCGGGCCACGTCGAACTGGCAGCGCAGGTTGTCGTCGAAAGTCAGACACAGGTCGGTTTCTTCGAGCGTGCCGCGCTCGGCCCGCTGCATCCATTCATAGGCGGGCAGGATGCGGTCGAGCCCCAGCTCCAGCAGCAGCGCTTCGAACGCATCCGCCGACAGCGAACCCTGGCTGGGCAAGTGTCCGGGCCCGTGGAAGTGGTGGAACATGATCGCCGGCGGGGTCATTCGCTGTCCCTCGTCCAAAGCGCCCTTCGTTCGGGTCGGCCCCAGGTGGCCCGTTGCGGCCTGCGCGAATGCGGTCTGCTGTGCCTATTGTCGCCTTCGGCTGTCGGGAAGTCGCTGCTGAAACCGATCCTGAACGATCCGTGCTTGTGCGGGCTCGGGAGCGCAGTTGCTGCGCCGTGGGCCGGGGTGCGGAATCGCTGAATTGAGCGCGGAATCACGGGCCCAGCGCGGAAGAAGACGCACCACTCGCCCAGCTCGGCGCGCAGCGCAACAGGACTTCGTCGCCCGGCGCGCGGCGAACGAGTGTAGCCACGGGTGGAGGTCCAGGTACGCCGGGGCCGGCCTCCGAACGTCAAAAACGTGGGCAGCAGCGAAGTGCTCAGCCGGTGTTCTCCGCCTTCTGTGGTACTGGTTGTCCAACCGGTGGAATGGCAGGTTCTCCTCCTTCTGTGGCACTGGTTTTCAACCGGTGTTCATTGCGTGTAACGGTATGGGTGCGGGCACGACACTGCCCTCATGTCGGCTCGCGACGAGTCAATGCCGCTGCAACGAACGCGACGGAGCGACGCATCGGTGTTCGACTTCGTCGACACGACCGGCACGATCACGCGCGAGCTCCGCTGCGCTCATTGCGGAGCCGGTTTGCGCGGCAGCACGCTCGCCCGCGGGTGCAGCGCTTGCAGCGGGCCGCATGGCTGCGGCTGCTGAACACGATCATGTCGTACGCTGGTGTATTTCGCCGTCCGTCGAATGGCTGGATCGGCCCGATGAAGTGCTGGATACACCACTACCCGATCGAACTGCTGCTCTTCCTCGACGCTCCGGTGCTTTGCTGCTCGCTTGTGTTCCTCTTTGCCGCCGCGCGCGTCTTCAGCGGCGTGGCCCGGCGTGCCGCCGATGCAGCGCGTCGCGCGCCGCCCGAAACGCAGTCTGCGAGTTCGTTACACGCTTGAACCCATGACCCCCCGACGCCTCGGTCCCTTCCGTGCCTCCGTGCCTTCGTGCCCTGCTTACGCTCCTTGCCTCCGCGCCCGCTTTCCCGGACACTCACCGCTCACAACCAGAGGCATCCCGGGACCATCCCATGCGAAAACCCGTCATCCTGATCACCGGCGCCAACGGCGAAATCGGCCACGGCCTGATCGACTACTTCAGCGGCCACGAGCACCTCGACATCGTCGCGCTCGACCTCAAGCCGATCGACGAAGAGCTGCGGCCGCGCTGCCTGGCGGCGATCGCCGGCGACATCCTCGACCAGAACCTGCTCCAGCGGCTGGTCAGCGAGTTCGAAATCCACGAGATCTACCACCTCGCCGCGCTGCTCAGCACGCGCGCCGAGTACACGCCCAAGGCCGCTCATCACGTCAACGTCGAGGGCACGCTCAACCTGCTTCAGCTTGCCCACGAGCAGGCGCGCTGGCACGGCAACCCGGTCAAGTTCCTCTTCCCGAGCTCGATCGCGGTCTATGGACTGCCCGACCGCGACACCAAGGCCCGCGCGGCGAAAGTCCGCGAGACCGATTGGAACTTCCCGACGACCATGTACGGCTGCAACAAGCTCTATTGCGAGCAGCTCGGCCGCTATTACACGCTGCACTTCCGCCAGCTTGCCGCCGAGCAGCTTCCCAGCGGCGTCGACTTCCGCGCGCTGCGCTTCCCGGGGCTGATCAGCGCGGTGACCATGCCGACCGGCGGCACGAGCGACTTCGCGCCCGAGATGATCCACGCCGCCGCACAGGGCAAGCCCTACAGGTGCTTCGTCGCCGACGATGCGCGCATCCCGTTCATGGCGATGCCGGACGGAATCGATGCGCTGGTGCGGCTGGCGGAAGCGCCCGTGGAGCGCCTCTCGCGGCGCGTCTACAACATCGGGGCGTTCAGCCCCAGCGCCGGGGAAATCTGCGCGCGCGTGCGGCGGGCGTTTCCGAAGGTCGCGATCAGCTTTGAGCCGGATTTGCCGCGGGCGCGGATCGTCGATACGTGGCCGGCGGACGTGGACGACTCGCCCGCGCGGCGCGACTGGGGCTGGAAGCCGGCGTATGATTTCCAGCGCGCCTTTGACGAGTACCTGGTTCCGACGATCCGAGCGCGATACGAGCAGGGCTCGGCGTAGGCGCACTCTTGCGCGTCGGGTGCGAACCGGTTTACGCAAGGGGATTGCGGTGCTGCGAATTCTGCTGGGAGCGGCCATGGGCGCATTGATTCTGTCTTCCGCCAGCGCGCAGACTTCCGCGCCCGCACAGCCGCCGGAAACGCAGCCTGCGGCGTCGCAGCCCGCGAAGCTGTCGCCCCTGGCCGGTTTTCTCTTCCGCCAGCTCGAGTTCGACGGGCGGCCTTTCAGCTACTGCGTGTACGTCCCGCCCGAGTACGACCCGGCCCAGGCCTGGCCGGTGGTTCTCTTCCTGCACGGCTCGGGCGAGCGCGGCAGCGACGGGTTTCTGCAATCCGAGGTGGGCATTGCCCATGCCATCCGACGAAATCGCGCGCTGTGCCCGGCCATTGTGGTCATGCCGCAGTGTCCGGCGGGGCAGCGCTGGTTCGGGCCGATGATCGAGCTGGCGGTGCGCTGCCTTGAGCAGACCTCGCTGGAATTCCGGCTGGACCAGGAGCGGCTGTACCTGACCGGACTCTCGATGGGCGGGGAGGGTGCCTGGCTGCTGGGGCAGCAATACGCGAAGCACTTCGCGGCGATCGTCCCGATCTGCGGCTTCATCGGCCGGCCGGATGTTTCGCCCGATCCGGTCGCGGTGCGGGCGATGGCGGAAAACCTGCGGGGCGTGCCGATCTGGGCATTTCACGGCGAGGCGGACGACGTCGTGCCCGCGCAGCGGACGGTGGAGATCGTGCAGGTGCTTCAGGCGGTCGGCGGGAACGTCCGCTACACCCCCTTCCCCAACGTCAACCACAACGCGTGGGACCGAGTCTATGGCGACGAGAAGTTCTGGAGCTGGCTGCTGGCGCAGCGGCGTGCCAGCCAGCCGCCGGCATCGCAGCCATGAGGCCGCGAGGTGCTGTCGCTCCGCATGGCTCGCGGTAAGATGCGTGCCGACCCCGCCGACGGAGGCGCGGCCAACGTCGCTCGTCAACGGTAACTGCCCATGATCGATCGAGTCTTCCGGCGGGCATGCCTGCCGCTTTGCCTGCTGGTGCTGCTTGGCTCCGTGGTTGCCTGCCAGCAGCCCAACGCCGCACCGGCCGACGACGGCGCCCGAATGGCTGAGTTCGTGCAGCTCATGCTGCCGCGCTCGATCGAGATTCAGCGCTACCTCACCCGTCCGGTGAGCTTCGCCGGCAGCGGCGACACGGACGGCATGGAGGTGATCCTGGCCGCGCTGGATTCCTTCGGCGATCCGGTCAAGTGCGTCGGCGCGTTTCAAATTGAGCTGAATGAGCGCCGTTTCGCCAGCGGCGACAAGGTCGGGGCCCGCGTCGCGCTCTGGTCCATACCGGTCGATTCCGAGGACGCGCTGCGCGAATACTGGGACCGCCTCTCGCGCTTCTTCCGCTTTCGGCTGAAGCTGGAGGGCCCGGCGCTGCCCACCGGCGAATACGTGCTCACCGTCACGTTCGTTTCGCCCAACGGCGACAAGCTGCACGACGAGTACGTCTTTCAGCACCAGATGGCGTCCCGGCCGACCGTCGTGCCTTGATCGCCGCCACGCAGGGCGCACGCCCCCGCGCGTAACTTCGCGCGTGCGGCGGTTCTCCAAGCAGCAGAGACTCCCTGCGCCGCGATTCAGCGTGGAGCCCGGCCGGACGGTCATCCGAAACCGACGCGGCCGGGCGGGCGAGGGCGAACCCCGCGGAGAGCCCGCGGCGCGGGTCGCTGCGGCTTGGGCGATCTCCAGGATACAATCCTGCCTGATGAGGAAACGCGACGCGGAGCCTGGCCGATGATGCTGAGCGCCTTGGGATTGCTGATTTCACTGCTCCAGGCGGCTACGCCCCCGACCGTCATGGCGCCGCCCAACCTCACGGCGGAGCTTCTCGTCGAGAACGGCGGGATTCAGCCCGGACAAAGCACTCCCATCGCGGTCCGGATGACGCTGCCGGAGCCCTGGCACATGTATCACCCGGTGGTGATCGGCACGGGCGCGCCGACCACGGTCGAATGGACGCTCCCTGCGGGCGTGACGGTGGACGCCGTCCGGTTCAGTGTGCCAAAGCTCGCGAGCGCCATGGGACAGGAGTATCTCGGGCTCAACGGTGAGTTCTTCGCCTATTCCACGCTCCACGTTCCACCGAGCGTCTCGCTCGATCCGCCGATTGAGATTTCCGCGCGCGTTCGCGGAATCGCCTGCACGACTTCGTGCGTTCCGGTATCGGCCACCGGGCGGCTGACGCTGCCGGCCGCGGCGCCGCCGTCAACCGAAGCCGGCCCGTTCCCTCGGATCGTCGACGGACTGTCCAGCGCCCTGGCCGACGCGCCCTACGTCAAGGGCAGTCGGCTGCTGGCGTCGCACGCGCAGTTGCCTGCGGGCGGCGCCGGCGAGCTGTTCCTCGTGCTGACTGTCCAGGCCGGGCACCACATTCAGGATCGCAATCCCGGCGTGGAAGGGCTGATCCCCGCGCGCGTCTTTATCGACGAGAGCACTCCGCTGGAGATCGACACCGCGGCGCAGCGCTGGCCCGAGCCGCACATTCGCGAGATCGAGTTCCTCGGCAAGGTGCGCGAGCAGCGCGGGCGCGTCGTCATCGCGACACCCTTCAAAGTTTCGGACAGCGCGCCTGCCGGCCTGGTTGCGCTTCGCGTGCTGGTGCAGTACCAGGCCTGCACGGACGCGGGCACTTGCTTCGCTCCGATGATTGCCGAGGCGGTTGCCAACATCGAGATCCTGCCCGCGGGCGCTGCGGCGGTCGCCAACCCCGACCCGCTGGTTGCCGAGCTGCACAAGAGCGCTTCCGTCGCCGGTGGAAGCGGCGCGGCGAGCGGCGGCAGGACGAGCAGCGGAACGGGGCTCGCGTCGCTGGCCTGGGTGCTGCTGCTGGCGTTCGTCGGCGGGATGATCCTGAACATCATGCCCTGCGTGCTGCCGGTGATTTCGCTCAAGATCCTGGGGTTTGCGCAGCAGGCGGGCGACGACGAAGGCCGCGTGCTGCGGATGGGCCTGGTCTACACCGCCGGCATTCTGGCAAGCTTCGTGCCCGTCGCGATCGCGATCGGGTACTTCGGCGTGGCGTGGGGCGGGCTGATGCAGCAGCCCGCGTTCCTGATCGCCCTGATCGCGTTTGTGTTCGCGTTCTCTCTGAGCCTGCTGGGCGTCTTTGAGATTCAGCTTCCGGGCAGCGCCGCCGCCGCCGCCGGCGAACTGGCCGGACGCGAGGGTTACGGCGGGGCGTTCTTCAACGGCGTACTGACGACCGCGCTGGCAACGCCCTGCACCGCGCCGCTGCTCGGGCCGGCAGTCGGCTTGTTGACGCAGCTTCCGCCGGCCATTGCCGCCTCGGGCATCATGATGGTTGGACTGGGGCTGGCCGCGCCCTACCTGCTGCTGAGTGCGTTTCCGGCGTGGCTGCGATTTCTGCCCAAGCCCGGCGCATGGATGGTCACCTTCAAGCAGCTAGTCGGCTTCGTGCTGCTCGGCGTGGTGCTCTGGCTGCTGACGATCGTGGCGGCGCAAGTGGCGCTGCCGCGCCTGATGTCCACGCTGCTGCTGTTGCTGGCGGTCGGGCTGGCAAGCTGGCTGCTCGGGCGGCTGGAGCTCGGCGCCCCCGCCGGCCGTTCGCTCGCTACCTGGGCCGCCGCGCTCGCGGTTCTTGTGGGGGGCTGGTTCGCCGGCGAGGCCTGGTTCGGCGGGAGTTCGAAGATCCACTGGATTGCCTGGGAACCCGGAATCGGCGAGCGGCTCGCGTCCGAGGGTCACACCGTCTTCGTCGACTACACCGCGAGCTGGTGTCTCACCTGCGGGTCGAACAAGTTCTTCGTGCTCGAAACGGACCGCATTCGCGGCGAATTCGAGCGGCTGAAGGTTGCGGCGGTGAAGGCCGACTTCACGCAGAATGACGAGCGCATCCTCGCGGAACTGGTCAAGCACGGTCGCAAGGGCGTTCCGCTGAACATCGTCTACCCGGCGGGAAAGCCCGAGCAGCCGATCCTCCTTCCGGAACTGCTCACGCAAAGCGCCGTGCTCTCGTCGCTAGCCGAGGCCGGGGCGTCCACGTCGTCCGAACAGGTCGCCGCAGCAGTCCCTGCTCCCTGACCCTCCGGCCGACGGGAATGCGCCGATGGTGCGATGCCGGCGGTTTCAACCACGCCGACAACAGCTTCCGGGACTCGCTTGCCGATAAGAAACGTTGACTGCCGGGTCCGTGGACGCCCGGAGCAGCGGCCCGATGGGCGGCGCTGTGCCTCCGCCAGGACGGATCTCGCCGGGGGAAGGTGTGGCTGCGATTTCCTCCCACTGCCGTCGTCCGACGCGTGCGGCCCTTTCCCCGCTGATGGCGGTTGCGCTCCTCGCGGTCGGGTGTGCGGAATCTCGTGCCCCACGCTGGATCGAACCAGCGTCGCAGGCCGCCTTCGAATTGAAAAGTAGCGCGTCGCCGAGAGCGCGCTCGATTTCGCTCGATTTCAAACCCAACGGCGCACCGGTCGCGCGGCAGCCGCGAGCAAATGCTGAGCGATCGCCGGACGGCCGGATGGTCGCGTTCACTGTCCTTGGCGAGCGCTCGGGCCGTGAAGAGATCTGGGTCGCGTCGGTGGATGGTCGCGGGGAATCCCGCTTCCTGACGTATGGATCGTCGCCATCGTGGTCGCCGGCGAGCGACTGCCTGGCATTCGAGCGCCCGGGCCTCGAGCAGGGCCGCACGAGCATCTGGCTGATTCACGTTCAGCCGGGAGCCGAGTCGCCGGTGGAATTGGCGGCGGGCAGTTCCGGCGCGTGTTGGGGGCCGGGCTGGTCGGCGGATGGCGAGTGGGTTGTGTACCGATTCACGGCCGAGGGCGGCGCCTTCGGGTCGGAGGCGACGCGGCGCGTACGGCCCGGGGCAGGCCCTCGGGCAATCGCCGCAGCCATCCAGCCGGGTGTCGGGTATGCCGCAGGCCGGGAGCACTCACGCGGAGTGGGTCCGGCCGCGTCCCCCACCATCACGAGTTTGGGCACCGCCAGTGAAGCATCACGATTTATAGGACCTAGTCCGTTGGCGCTTCCCGCAGATTGGCCGGCTCGGGCAGAGAGTTCCAATAAGTCGGCCGATCAGGGGGCGTTGCCCGAATGACGCACGCGCTGGGATTGTGACATGGACCGGTGGATTAACGGTTTACGTCGACGCTCGCGCCGTCCTACAATATCGGATGAGGCTCCCACCTCAGTCGCCATTGGACGGCAGGCGCTCGCGATCCGACCACCCAAAACCGGGTTGTGCGCTTCGGCAGGCGCTGTTCTCCTGGTAAGTTGCATGGGCATTATCGGCTGCGCTCAAGTGAATGCACGTGCCAGCGCGCGCTCGCTGCCTCCGGCGCCGGGGCTGATCGTCGCCGTGCTGCCTGTCGCGAACCTCAGCGACAGCAGCGAGTGGGACCCGGTTCGCGTGACGGACATGATTGCGTCGGAGTTTCTCGCGTTTCCGGGGCTCCAGGTTGTTCCGGTGAACCGCGTGCTGGCGATGCTCGCGGCGCGCGGCAGCCCGCGTGTGACGGATGCGGCGGACGCTGCGGCACTTGCGGAAGCGCTCGGTGCGGATCTTGCAGTTCTGGTAGCGATCACGGAGTTCGCGCCTTACGACCCGCCTCGGGTGGGAATCGTGATGCAATGGTACCCAACGCACTACCTGGACGGGCCTGACCTGGCGCTGGCTGCGCATCCGGCGGACGAACAACCGTCAGCGCCAGTGCTCTGGCGAGCTCAGCGCGTCTATGACGGAGCGGACGAGAATCTGCGTGAGGAGTTGCAGGCATACTCGGACGCGCGGCCCGGACACGAGAGCCCGTTTGACTGGCGTGTGCATACGAAATCACAGCAGTTGTTCCTTCGTTACTGCTGCTGGTCGTTGATCCGGACGATGTTGATAACTAACCGCTGGGCCGGACAGGCCGACAGCGTGGATGAGGCGGAGGCATGGGCGTCGGCAAGCGTCGGTGTCTGAGTCTGACGAAGAACGGACACCGCTACGAGTTCTGGTTTCCCGAGGGCCGCGAGGCTGAGCTGCTCGCATCCCTGGTGAAGCTCGCCGCCGACCCGGACCATGAGTTCGATTGGTTCGATGCCGCCGTACTGAGCATCCAGGTTGGCCGACAGCGGCGGACATGCCTGAACGCGACGCGCTGAGACGGCAGCGCGGGCGAACAGGCGCGAACCACGAAACGCGAGTTGTGGCCGTGCTTTTGCACCTGAATCGTGATACGACGATGAATTCCAGCGAAGCCCTGGTGGAACAGTTTCTCAGCTACCTGCGAGCCGAGCGGCATTTCTCCGCTCACACGGCCCGCTGCTACGCGGCGGACCTGGAGCAATTCTGTGAGTACCTCGATGCACCGGATGCGTTCGGTGCCCGCCCGCGCGCGACCGCGCAGAACGGCGCCGGCGCTCACGGCGCCACCGGCGGCGCGCGCCCGATCTCGCCGGAGTCGACCGCGGAGACCAACCGCCGCCTGCTCGGCGTGGGGGCGGACTCGGTCCGCCAGTTCATCGCGGTGCTGACAGAGAAGAACTACTGCAAGAGCACCGTCGCTCGGAAGCTGGCGACCCTGCGGAGCTTCTACAAGTTCCTGGTCCGCCGCTCCTACCTGGCGAACAATCCCGTGATCTCCATTCGAACGCCGAAGCAGGAAAAGCGCCTGCCGAAGTACCTCGAGCTGGAGCAGATCGAGCGGTTGTTCTCGAACTGCGACGTGAGCACCCTGTTGGGCGCGCGAGACCGTGCGATTCTCGAGACGCTCTACTCGACCGGAATCCGCGTCAGCGAGCTGATTGCGCTGAACGTCGAAGACATCGACCTGAGCGCCAACATTCTCCGGGTCCGCGGCAAGGGCAAGAAGGAGCGGGTCATTCCGATCGGGCCGGGAGCCGTACAGGCCATCCTGCACTACCTCGACCTGCGCAGGGCCGATGCCAGCATGACCGCCCCCGACGTGCGCGCCCTGTTCATCAACAAGCACGGCCAGCGACTGAGCACGCGCAGCGTCCGCCGCAAGCTCGACAAGTACCTGCTCCAGGCCGGCCTGGATCTTTCGGTCAGCCCGCACACGCTGCGGCACAGTTTTGCGACGCACATGCTGCAGCGCGGCGCGGACCTGCGCAGCTTGCAGGAGCTGCTCGGTCACCAGAGCGTCAGCACCACTCAGATCTACACGCATCTGACCGAGCGGAAAGTGCGGCAGGAATACGACAAGGCGCACCCGCGGGCTTGAGCGGCGCGCGTTCGCGCGGCGATCCATCAAGGCCGAAACAGCTCAACAAAACAAGAACCCCCCGCGCCAGGCGCGGGGGGTTTTACGTTCTGCTCTGGAAGACCGCGATCCGCGGGGGGATAGCGACGGTCAACCTGTGCCTAGCGGCGACGCAGACCCAGGGCCAGCCCGGCCACGAGCAGCACGACGCTCGTCGGCTCAGGGATGATCAGATAGGTGCTGGTCGCGCTGGCGGAATCCATCGGCGTGACGTTGAAATCGAACACCGTCTGCATGTCGGTGACGGTGCCGGGAATCGGCAGCAGACCGCCCGTGAAACCGCTCGACGCAAGGCTATCGAACGGTCCGACGACGATGCCGGTGACGAACTCGGCAAACGTCGAGCCGGTGTTGTAGAGCGCCTGGAACGCGCCGCCGCTGGGGCCGTTGCCCGTCAGCGTGCCGCCGCTGCCGTCCATGCTGGAATCGGTCAGGGTGATGCTGGCGCTGGCGACGCCCTGAGCGTTCGTAATGCCGGGGAAGCTCAGTATCGACGACGTAATGACGAAGTGGGTTGGCGCGCCGCCGGCCTGGACCGCGAAGATCAGGTTGATCTGCGGGTCGCCGACCATCGACACGATCACGTTATCGATCATGCCGATGAGATTGGTCCCATCGTTCATCGCGTAGCCGCCGCCCGCCCAGGACCAGGTGTCGGTGCCGGCGTCGTAGTTGACGTCGTCGGTCATCAACTCCCAGGTGTCGGTCCCGAGATCGCTGGTGGCTTCGATGCTGAGGAACACGCTGCCCACGTCCGCGGCAGCGAAGGCCGGCAGCGCCAGACACGCGGCGCCGGCGAGGAATGCGCGCAGACCCCAAGGCAGATTCGATCGCATTGGTTCTCTCCCTCCCGGTCAGTGACCGATGCGTCAGAAAACTAGCTGTGTAGCTGCCTTTTAGCGGCTACGTCCGCGAATGTCAACTTTTTTCGGAATCACGCTGACAGGCCGACGTCAGCTCCATCGTTGGCGTTCGTATATCCCTGTCGGCCAGATGGAGTTGCTGGTCGCAACGTCTGATAAGCCATACGCAGCAGTTTTCCCCGACGACCGTATCCGGCGAAATGCTGCGTCTCGTAGCCATCCGCCGTTAGACCCGCGGATTCGTAGCAGCGGATCGCCGCCTGATTCTCGGGAAACACCACCAGCACCACGCGGCACGCGAGCAGGCTGTCGCGGGCGTATTGCAGGAGGCGCCGGGTCAGCTCCGCGCCGAACCCAAGGCCGCGCCGGGCCGGATTCACGATCAGATGGCCGAGCCAGAATTCACGCCGTGCACCGTGAAGCACGTTGACCTCGCCATAGCCCACAGCGCAGCCGCGCTGGTCTTCGAGCAGCCACTGCGTCCGACCCGGGCCGCGCCAATCGCGAACAGTCTGCGCGCGGATCGGGGGCGCCGTACGCGGAGCGAGCCAGTAGGTCTCGATGGGTGACAGCACCCACGACGCGACGCGCTCCGCCTCCCGTGAAACAAACGGCACCAGCCGCGCGCCGAGGGCTGCGCCAGGTTCGCTTGTCGGTCTCATGTTCGGCGATGAACGCATGGCAGTCGAGCATGCTCGCGGCGCGCCACCACAAAAGTCAAGCCCGCGCCTCGCCTGGAGCGAACCGTCCTGGCAGAATTGTGCGGCGCGGGGGGATTCGGGAGGACGGGTGAGCGCGGACGTTCCGGCAACATTGAATGGCTATCCCGTGCACGCGCGGTCGCTGGTGATCGCGGGCGCGGAGATTCGCGTGTTGGGGCCGGCGAACTTCGAGTCGCTGCTCGACGATCCGCGCGTCATCGAGCGCTTCGCGCGGGACGAGTACATGCCGTACTGGGCCGATCTGTGGCACGCCGTCACGGCGCTGGCCGAGCGTGTGGCAAGCGCGCCGCCGCCGGCGGCGGAAGGGACGCGGCGCACGCTGCTCGAGCTGGGCTGCGGGTTGGGGCTGGCGTCGCTGGTCGGGCTGTCGCGCGGCTGGCACGTAATTGCATCGGACTATGACGACGACGCGCTCGCGTTTGTTCGGGCCAGCGCCGCGCTGAACAGGCTGCCGGAGCCGCAGACGCGGTTCATTGACTGGCGCGAGCGATACCCCGAGCTGCGGCCCGACTGGATCATCGCTTCGGAGATTCTCTACGAATCCCGCAACCTCGAGCCGATCGCCCGGTTCCTGGCATCGCATCTGCCGGTGGGGGGCCGCGCGACGATCGTGGACGGTTGTCGCTCGGTCGCGGACGGATTCGAGCCGCTGGCGCGCGCGGCGGGTCTGCACGTGGAACTCAGCACGGGAACCTATGCCGGCCCTCGCCCGGGGCAGATTCTCCCCGCGCGCATCTTCGAGCTTCGTCCAGCGCAGAGGTAGGTCGGCGGGCCGTCCTGCGCGATGCGCACGGAGCCGCCCGCGACCTTCGTTCCGCGCGAACTGCGACGGTCCTAGCGTGTCGCAGCGGCGAAGATTTCGGAGACCTTGTCCCAGTTGACCACGTTCCACCAGGCCGCGACGTAGTCGGGCCGGCGGTTCTGGTAGTGCAGGTAGTACGCGTGCTCCCACACGTCGAGACCGAGGATGGGCGTGTGCCCCTTCATCAGGGGTGAGTCCTGATTGGGCGTGGAGTATGCCTGTAGCCTGCGGTTCTCGGCCACGACCAGCCACGACCAGCCGCTGCCGAAGCGCGTGGCGGCGTTATTGCTGAACGTTTCCTTGAACTTGTCGAACCCGCCGAAGGTGCCGTCGATTGCGGCGGTGAGCGGGCCGGCGGGTTTTCCGCCCTTTCCAGGGCCCATGATCTGCCAGAAGAGCGAGTGGTTGTGGTGGCCGCCGCCGTTGTTGATGACGGCCTGCCGAACCGCGTCAGGAACGTCGGTGATCTCGCGGAGCAGCTTCTCAACCGGTTTGGCGGCATGTGCCGGATGAGCTTCGAGGGCCTTGTTCAAGTTGGTGATGTAGGCGTTGTGATGCTTGCCGTGGTGAATCTCCATGGTGCGCGCGTCGATGTGCGGCTCGAGGGCGCTGAACGCATAGGGCAGCGGCGGAAGCGTATGAGGCATGGGCTTCTCCTTGTGGGCCGGGCGTGCCGGTCCTGGGGCCGTTGAATGTGGCGCGGGTAACAGGAACATACTCAAGTGTAGGCGGCGCGCCGCGCGCGTCAACTTGCGGGGGCTTCCCGCGCGGGTTGACTCGCTCGCGGCGCGCACGCACAATCCGCCTGAACGCGGTTCGTGTCACCTCAGGGCGTCTGGGCAGGTGAAGCTTGAAATCCTGGCAGATACTTCGCGACGCGACGGAGAAAGTGGGCGTCAAGGCGCTGGCCAACCGCCTGGGCCTGAGCACGGCTTTGGTCTACAAGTGGTGTCAGGAGTCGCCCGACGAGGATCCGGATGCGTCCGGCGCGCGCAATCCGCTCGACCGCATGGCCCTGATCTGCCGCGTGACACAGGACGAGCGGATCGTGAACTGGCTGTGCAACGTGGCCGACGGGTTCTTCGTCCGCAATCCGAGTGTGAATCCTCACGAGCAGGAAGAGCACCTGCTGGAGACCACGCAGAAATTCGTGGCGGATTTCGCGGAGCTGCTGTCAGCGGTCAGTCACAGCGTAGAGAACGACGGGCAGATCACCTCGGACGAGGCCGACCGAATCCGCCAGGTGTGGGAGAAGCTCAAGACCCACGCCGAATCCTTCACCGTCGCGTGCGAACGTGGGCAGTACATGCACAAGCCGCGGCAGCGTTAGCGCACAGGCCGCGACCGCACGACGCCCGCCCGGATCGCGAGTTTCGAATGGCGAATAGCGAAGAGCGAATGAAGAGCGCCGGCTACGCTCGCGCCCGTTGAATGCCGGCGGCGGCGGCGGCGCTGTGAACCCCGCTACTTGTCCTTCACCTCGTACTCCGCGTCGATCACGTCATCCTTGCCGCCGCGCGCGCGACTGCCGGCTCCGGCCGGCTCCTCCGCGGATTCCGGGGCCGCGCCGCTGGCGGCGGCCTGCTTGTACATGTGCTCGGCGATTTTGTGCGCGGAGCGCTCCAGGTTCTCCATGGCGCGCTCGATGGCCGAGGCGTCGTCGCTCTTGAGTGCGTCCTTGAGCTGGTTGGTGGCGCGCTCGATCTCGCTGCGCGTCCCCGCGTCGACCTTGTCGCCGTGCTCCTTGAGCGTCTTTTCGGTCTGGTAGACGATCTGGTCGGCTTTGTTGCGCAGGTCCACCAGCTTGCGCTTCTGCTCGTCGTCGGCCGCATGCGCCTCGGCGTCGCGGACCATCTTCTTGATCTCGTCATCGCTCAGGCCGCTGGAGGCCTTGATCTCGATCTTCTGCTCCTTGCCCGTGCCGAGGTCCTTGGCCGACACGTTCAGAATGCCGTTCGCGTCGATGTCGAAGGTGACTTCGATCTGCGGCATGCCGCGCGGCGCCGGCGGAA
>CAYXIO010000072.1:0-17259 GCA_964465125.1 uncultured Planctomycetales bacterium
GCAAGCCAGCCAAGTCGTCGGCGCCCACGCGAATCGAGAAGAAGAAGGCGGCACGTGCATCCGCCGGCCAGTCGTAACAGGGACGTTGCCTGATGATTCGCGCCTTTCTCAACGTGTTTCGCATTCCCGACCTTCGCAAGAAGGTGATGTTCACGCTCCTGATGCTCACGGTCTACCGCGTGGGCTTCTATGTCCCCCTGCCGGGCATCGACCAGGAGAGCCTGGCGCGCAGCTTCCGCAATGCCGGCGGCGACGACGCCACCCAGCGCGCCGCCGACCTCTTCGCCATGTTCACCGGCGGCGACCTGGGCCAGAGCACCATCTTCGGCCTGGGCATCATGCCCTACATCAGCGCCTCGATCATCCTGCAGATTCTCACCACCATCCTGCCGCCGCTCGAGAAGCTGGCGAAGGAAGGCGAAGTCGGCCGGCGCAAGATCAGCGAGTACACGCGCTACAGCACCCTGCTGCTGTGCGTCATTCAGTCCGTCTTCTGGGTGCGCTATCTCAACGCGAACGGGCTCGTCTACGCCGACTACACCGGCTCCATCGAATTCGCGATGATGGGCGTCTTCGGCCTGACCGTCGGCACGATGGTGCTGATGTGGATCGGCGAGCAGATCGATGAGTACGGCCTCGGCAACGGCGTCAGCCTGATCATCATGGCCGGCATCCTCGCGCGGCTGCCCAACGTCTTCATCGAGATCGTCCAGAGTCTGAACATGCGCGGCAGCGTCAGCGGCGGCGCGATCGGGCCCGAAACCATCGTGTTTCTGATGGTGACATTCGTCGCGGTCGTAGCCGGGTCGATTCTCATCACCCAGGCCCAGCGGCGCATTCCGATTCAGCAGGCCAAGCAGACTCGCGGGCGGCGCGTCGTCGGCGGCGCGCGGCATTACCTGCCGCTGCGGATCAACCACGGCGGCGTCATGCCGATCATCTTCGCCAGCTCGTTCCTGCTGCTGCCGATGTGGATTTTCAACCTGCCCTACCGGGCCGGCTGGCCGCCGCAGTGGTTCTGGGCGTTCCTGTACGAGTCGTTCTACCCGGGCGAATTCATCTACGAATCGACCTACATCGCACTGGTATACCTGTTCGCGTACTTCTGGGTCTCGGTGCAGTTTCGGCCGCGCGAGCTCTCCGAGAACCTGCGCGACATGGGCAGCTTCATTCCGGGCCTGCGTCCGGGCAAGCGTACGGCCGACTACCTTGAGACCGTCATGGAGCGCATCACCTACGTGGGCGCGGGCTTCCTGGCCGTGATCGCCGTGATCCCCGCGGTCGTAGCGGTCTACCTCAACGTCCCCTGGCGCATCTCGGCGTTCCTGGGCGGCACGGGCCTGCTGATCGTGGTGAGCGTGGCGCTTGATCTGGTCCAGCGGCTGGAAGCAAACCTCATCATGCGGAACTACCAGGGGTTCCTGAGTTCCGAGGGCGGCGCCGGGCCGCGGGTCAAGGGACGACAATGATCTCCGCGGCGCGACTGGTGTTTCTGGGCCCTCCGGGCAGCGGAAAAGGCACACAATCGCGTCGCATGCAGGAGTTGTTCGGCATCCCCGCCCTTTCGAGCGGGGACACGCTGCGCGGCGAGGTGGCGCGCGGCAGCGACGTGGGCCGCCGCGCGCGGCGGTACATGGAATCGGGCGGGCTGGTCCCCGACGAGGTGATTACCCAGGTCATGATGGCCGGCATCGACGCCCTGCCGTCCGGATCGGGGTTCATCCTCGACGGCTTCCCCCGCACCGCTCCGCAGGCCGACGCCTTGAGCAGCGGGCTGGTCGGCGGCCGCGGCGAGCTGAACGCGGTGATCGACTTTCTGTTGGACGACGCGGAGATCGTCCGAAGGATTGTTCCCCGCCGCGTTTGCGAGAAATGCGGACAGATGTATAATGTGGAATTCCTGCCGCCTCGGGTCGCCGACGTCTGCGACCGCTGCGGCGGAAAGCTGATTCGCCGGCCTGACGACCGCGAGGACGTCGTGCGGACGCGGATCGCGACCTACCGAGCGCAGACCGCCCCGCTGATCGCGTATTACGAGCAGCGCGGGTTGCTCCGCAAGGTGAGCGCGGCGGCCGGCGCCGGGACCGTCGAATCGGCCGTGAGCGAGATCATTCAGTCGATCGGAACGCAGGGGTGAGCTTGGTTGCGGGTCGCATAACGCTCAAGTCGCCGCGCGAGATCGAGTTGATGCGGGCGGCCGGCCGCCTGGTGTGCCGGATTCTGGACGCGCTGGAAGGCCTGGCCCGTCCAGGCGCGACGACGACGGAGTTAAACGCCGTCGCGGATCAGATGATCCGTGACGCGGGCGGAACGGCCTTGTTCCTGGGCGTGGTGAATCCACAAGCCCGCTTTCCGTTTCCGGCGAGCATCTGCTCGTCGGTGAACGAGGAAGTGGTGCACGGGATTCCGGACGACCGGCCGCTCAAGCCCGGGGACATTGTGAGCGTTGATGTCGGTGTGCGGCTGAAGGGTTACTGCGGTGATTCGGCCCGCACGTTCGCGGTCAGCGGGGCCAGCCGCGAGGCGCTCAAGCTGCTTGCGGTGACGCGCGAGTCGCTGGAAGTCGCGATTCGCGGAATCCGGCCGCACGAGCGCTGGAGCGGCGTGGCGCGGCAGGTGCAGCGGTACATCGAGGAGCACCAGCTCGGCGTGGTGCGGGAGTTCGTCGGGCACGGCATCGGCCGCGAGATGCACGAGGAGCCGAAGGTCCCGAACTACGTCGAGCGCGGCAATCGCGGGTCGGACTTTCAGCTCGTCCCCGGCATGACGCTGGCGATCGAGCCGATGGTGACCGCGGGCCGGCCGGAAGTGGAGTTTCGCGACGCGTCGCGCTGGACGGTGGTCACGAAGGACCGCTCGCTGGCGGCGCATTTTGAGCACACCGTCGCGGTGACCGAGACCGGGGCGGAGGTGTTGACGGACGGTCGCTGACGGCAGCGGACCGCGCGTTGGGAGCAAGGCACAGGACGTTGCGCTATGAAAGTCCGTAGCAGCGTGAAGCGGATTTGTGAGAACTGCAAGATCATCCGACGCCGCGGCGTGGTGCGCGTGATTTGCCGCGCGAACCCCAAGCACAAGCAGCGTCAAGGGTAAGGCAGCGAGGAGCGGGCATATGCCGCGTATCTCCGGTATCGACCTTCCGAACGACAAGCGGATCGACGTGGCGCTGACGCGCCTGTACGGCATCGGTCCGCACCTGGCCCGCCAGATTCTGGCCGAAGCCGACATCGACGCGTCGATTCGGGGCGGCAAGCTGACCGAGGACCAGGTCAGCCGCATCGCCGGCATCATCGAGAACAAGTACGTCGTGGAAGGTCAGCTCCGCCGGCAGGTTCAGCAGAACATCGCCCGGCTGCGCGAGATCCGCTGCTACCGCGGGCTTCGGCACATGCGCGGGCTGCCGGTCCGCGGGCAGCGCACACGAACCAACGCGCGCACCCGCAAGGGCCCGCGCAAGACGGTCGCCGGCAAGAAGAGCGTCAAGGAAATGCGGTAATCGCGAGGAGCCGAGTACGTGGCCAAACCTGCTGGAAAGCGACGCACGCGACGCAACGTGGCCCGTGGCATCGTCCACATCAAGGCCACGTTCAACAATACGATCGTCACCATTACGGACATGAGCGGCGAGACGCTCTGCTGGGCGTCGGCCGGATCGGTCCCCATGGGCGGCGGCGAGAAGAAATACACCGGCGCGCGCAAGAGCACGCCCTTCGCCGCGCAGCGCGCCGCGCAGTTCGCGGCCCACGAAGCCCGCAAGTACGGGCTGGCGGAGGTCGAGGTGCGGGTCAAGGGCCCCGGCGCCGGCCGCGAGTCGGCGATCACGGCGCTGCAATCCGCCGGCCTGCGAATCCACTCGATTGAAGACGTCACACCCATCCCCCACAACGGATGTCGCCCGCGCAAGAAGCGGAGGGTCTAACGCACATGGGACGCATGCTCGGATCAGTCTGCCGAACCTGCCGGCGCGAGGGCATCAAGCTGATGCTCAAGGGCATTCGCTGCGAAACCGCGAAGTGCCCGATGGAACGGGAATACGCCAAGAACCCGCCCGGGATGCACCCCTGGCGGCGCGGCAAGATGTCGGAATACGGCGTTCGTCTGCGCGAGAAGCAGAAGGTGAAGCGCTATTACGGGCTGCTCGAGCGCCAGTTCCAGCGCGTCTTCGCGCTGGCGGAACGCTCGCTCGACAACACCGGCGTCGCCCTGCTGCGCCTGCTGGAGCGCCGCCTCGACAACGCCGTCTTCAAATCCGGCTTCGCCGGCTCGCGCCGCATGGCCCGCCAGATGATCGCCCACGGGCACATCAAGGTGAACGGCCGGCGGCTGGATCGGCCCGGCTACCTGGTTCGGGCGGGCGACAAGATCGCGGTCCACTCGCGCGAGCGGGCCCAGCGGATTGCCACCCTCGCGCTTACCGACGAAGGCGCGCGGCCCCCGCAGGCCTGGCTTCAGGTCGACACCAAGAAGCTCGAAGCGCTCGTGGCGACGCTGCCCACCCGCGATGACGTCCAGATTCCGGTCGAAGAGCAGCTCATCGTCGAGTTCTGCTCGCGCTAGGCGCCGCTTGCGAGAACGATCCCGTCCTGTAGAGGTCTGAGCGAGGAAGATCATGCGGATTCGATGGCGAGGCCTGGAACTTCCGACGCGCGTCATTCGCGACGACACCGTCAGCACCGACAAATACGGCCGCTTCGTGGTCGAGCCGTTCGAGCGCGGCTTCGGAACCACCGTCGGCAACAGCCTGCGGCGCATTCTGCTTTCGAGCATCGAAGGCTCGGCCGTGACGCACGCCCGCATCGCCGGCGCCGATCACGAATTCAGCTCGCTGCCCGGCGTGCTGGAAGACGTCACCGACATCATTCTGAACGTCAAGACCCTGGTCGTGCACAATGACAACGAGACCCCCGGGCGGCTCCGCGTCGAGCGGCGCAAGAGCGGCCCGATCCGCGCGGGCGACTTCGTCTGCGACGCCGGCCTGGTCGTCTTCAACCCCGACCACCACGTCGCCACGCTCACCGACGACGTCGCCTTCTCGGCCGAGCTGACCGTCGCGCGCGGCCGCGGCTTCGTGCCCGCGCTTGAACACATCGACGAGAACACCGAGCTGGGCATCATCGCGGTCGACTCGCTTTTCTCCCCGGTCACGCGCGTCCGCTACCGCACCGAGGAGACGCGCGTCGGCCAGAAGACCAACTACGACCGGCTGGTGCTGGAAGTCTGGACGAAGGGGACGATCCGCCCGGAAGAGGCGCTGGTGGAGGCTGCCAAGATTCTTCGCAAGCACCTCAACCCCTTCGTGCAGTACTTCGAGCTCGGCGAGCAATATGTCGCCAGCGACGTCGGCGACGAGTCCGCCCCGCCGCCCATGGACGAGGCGCTCCGCCGCAAGCTCGAACTGCCGCTCTCCTCGCTCAACCTGGGCGTGCGGGCCAGCAACTGCCTCGAGGCGGCCAAGATCACCACCGTGGGCGAGCTGGTCGTGATGGATGAGACCCAACTGCTCGAGCTGCGCAGCTTTGGAAAGACCTCGCTCGACGAGGTCAAGGTGAAACTGACCGAAATCGGCCTCTCGCTGGGTCTGCGGCTCCAGAGCTGATGGACCTCAGCCGCCTGTGCGACGAGTTTGCCTTGGAACGCGAAGGAACCTGAGTCATGCGACACGCCGTAGCCGGACGAAAGCTGAACCGCACCGCGAGCCACCGCGTCGCACTGCGCCGCAACCTCGTGCAGAGTCTGATCGAGCACGGCCAGATTCGCACGACGCTCATCAAGGCCCGCGAAGTGCGCGCGTTCGCCGAGAAGCTGGTCTCGCTCGGCCTCGACGGAAGCCTCGCGGCGCGGCAGCGCGCCATCGCGCTGCTGGGCGACCGCGCCATCATCCCGGCGGCCAATCGCGGCGAATACGATCGCATGAGCGACGCCAAGCGGGACAAGGTCCTGCGCTCGCGCTCCGGGCGACGCTATCGCGCGTCGACCACGCGGCCGGGCGTGCCGTTCACCGCCGACTCCGTGATTCACAAGCTTTTCGCCGAACTCGCCCCGCAGATGAAGAAGCGCAATGAAGCGCGCGGCTGCTGCGGAGGGTACACGCGGATCATCAAGACGGCTCAGCGGCGGCTGGGCGACGCGGGCGAGCTGGCCATCCTCCGCTGGGTCACCGCCGACGACAAGCCGCGCGGCAAGGGCGCCGACAAGACCGAGCGCAAGCGCAAGGCGCGCATCCGCTACGCGGCGTACGCCGGCAAGCCCGTGCCGCGCCGCGGCCGCTCGTCCAAGCGGGAGGCTGCGTCGAAGGACGCGAGCTGAGGCAGCATGTCGGCTTCAGAGTCGATCTTTTCGCGCATCATCCGGGGCGAAATCCCCAGTCAAAAGGTGTACGAAGACGCCGCCGTCTTCGCCTTTCTCGACATCAACCCGCTCTCGGACGGGCATACGCTGGTCGTTCCCAAGCGGCAGGCCGAGCGGCTCGATCAGCTCTCCGCCGGCGAACTGGCCGACCTCGCCCGGGCGATCGGCGCGCTCGCTCCGCGGATTCTGCGCGCCGTCGGCGCGACGGACTACAACCTTCTGCAAAACAACGGGCCGGCCGCCGGACAGGTCGTGCCGCACGTCCATTTCCACATCATCCCGCGGCGTCCTGGGGACGGGCTCGGCTACCGCTGGAACGTGCAGGCGCGAACGCCGGCGGAGTTAGCGGCCCTCGCGGCCAGGATCATTCAGACCGGATGAATCTCGCGTCGCGGCGGGCCGCCGCTTGCCGTCCGCAACGGTCCGACGCGTTCGAGTTCGCCGCGACGCGTTGTCAGACGGTGCGATTGTTCTATAATGCCGCGTGCTTGGGGGCGTAGCTCAATTGGGAGAGCGTCGCGTTCGCAATGCGAAGGTCGTGGGTTCGAATCCCATCGCCTCCAGTTTCACCGCTCGGCAGCGTCTCGGCCGTCGCGTCGGCTCTTCGCGGGGCCGTGTGTAGAGTTCAGCTCGAATTCAGACCGCACAGCTCGGCGTGAATGGCCGACGGCGCCGCGAGGCAGGGCATCTCCTCGCCCTGATACTTCGAGAGGTCGCGTGGAAAGACCGGGCGCCCCTCCAGATCGGTGATGGTCGCGCCGGCTTCCTGCACGATCAGCCAGCCGGCCGCGATGTCCCAGAGCTTGCTGTTGTTGAGAATCGCGGCGTCAAACCAGCCGCAGGCCACGCCCGCCAGGTGCAACGTCGCGCAGCCGAAGCTCCGCACGACATGCCGATCGATCACGCGCTTGACGAGGTGCTGCCCCGCGGGGAAGCGCGCGCTGGGAACGGCGACCACCAGCTTTCGGCCGGGCAGGCGCTTGCCGTTCTCCGATTCGATCGTCAGCGCAGCGCCGTTCATGCGCGCGCCCCCGCCGCTGACAGCGACGGTCATGCGATCGGCCAGAGGCTCGTAGATGGCCCCGCAAACGGGGGTCCCGTGCCGTGCGACCGCCACGGTGCAGGCGAAAAGCGGCACCCCGCGCACGAAGTTGCGCGTCCCGTCGATCGGATCGATGATCCAGTGAAACCTCTGAGCATCGGGGTCCGCGTGCTGCGGCAGGGTGTCGCGCTCGACGGCCTCCTCGCCGATGAAAAGGTCATGCGGGCGCTGCGCGCGGATGTGATCGATCACGGCGCGCTCCGCGGCGACGTCGATGTCGGTCACCTCGCTGTTGTCGTGCTTGTAGTGAACGTCGATGGAGCGGCCGAACATGTCCCGCGCGATGGCGCCGCCGATGCGGCAGGCCGATTCGGCGAGACGCAGCAGCTCGGCCAGGGATGGACCGGGGTGGCGGGTCACGCGCCGCCTTTCCGCTTGGTGCGGCCGCTGTCGTCCTTGCGCTCGCGATTGAGCGGGCGCCCGGACTTCTGGCGTCCGCTGGCCTCGTCCGCCTGTCGTTGCAGGTTCTCGGCGCGCTCGGCCATCTGCTTCAACATCCTGGAAAGGAAACCGGGGCCGGCCGGCTTCGGCGGCTGCGGCCCGAGCCGCTCGGCCCGCTCCTTCTCCTGGCGTATCTGCTTGCGGATGATCAGGGATTCGACGATGCCGAACACGTTGGTGATCATCCAGTAGAGATTGAGCCCCGCGGGCATGTAGTAAAACATGAGCGGAAACATGATCGTCATCATGTAGCTCATCATCTGCTGCTGGCGGAGCTGCTCCTCGGGCGTCATGCCCAGCGCATCCTTGTGCTGCTTGCCGCCGGTAGCCTGCCGCTTGAGCTCCTGCGCCGGCTTGGGCATGTACTTCTGCTGAAGGAACATGCTGACGCCCATCAGGATGGGCAGCAGGTTGAAAGCCGGGATGTGCGCAAACATGAACGGCAGCACCCAGCCCAGCACCGGAATGGTCAGACCCTCGCCGCCGAACGTGATCAGCGCGTCCGGCGCGGAGAGATCGCGAATCCACCAGCCGTCGAAGGGCGCGTGCCGCAGGTTGACGTTGCTGTTGAGGCCCGACCACAGCGCGATCAGGATCGGCATTTGCAGGAACAGCGGAACGAAGCTGATCAGGCCGGCCGCCGGGTTGACGTTCTCCTCGCCATACAGCCGCATCATTTCCTGGTTGAGCCTGGCCTTGTCGCCGGCGAACTTCTCCTTGAGTTCGGCGATCTTGGGCCCCAGCCGCACCTGCACCGCCTGCATGCGGTACATCGACTTCTGCTGAAAGACGGCCAGCGGGTGCAGCAGCGCGCGGATGATCAGCACCAGCACGATGATCGCCAGACCGTAGTTCCGCACCACCTTCTCGATGACGTTCAGCAGCCAGGACATCAGCTCGGTCAGCCAGATGAAGCTACAGCAACAGGAGCTCGAATCGAAGTCATGCACGCCGATGTAGCCGAGCGCGGCGCGATCGACGAACGCGGGGTTGACCGCGCGCAGCTCGTCGGCGTCCTTCGCCCCGGCGTACAGCTCGTAACGGTGCGCGAGCGATTGGCCGGCCTCCAGAATGCGCTCCTGCGTGACGAAGCGCGCCAGCACGTCGCCCTGGTTCTCTTCCGTATTCGGCGCCGCCACGACCGCGTACACGCGGCTGAGAAAATCGGCGTCGCCTTTCTCGCTCAGGGGCCGCGTGATCGCGCAGAAATACTTGTTCGCCGCGGCCGCCCAGACCACCTGCTCCTCGCGCGTCGAGGAGCCGATGAAGCGCTCCTTGCCGCCGCGCAGGCTGGTTCGCTCAACATGGTCCAGCTTGATGCCGGTTGCCGCTCCGGACTTGCCGTCGTACGTTCGCAGGGCCCAGACCACCCGTCGGACCTCGTACTGCTGCATCGGCTCGCGCGGCACGCCGACGGCGCCGTCCAGCTCGTAGGCGACGCGGACTGGAGCGCCGCTGCGGTTCTCGAACGCCTGCGTCAATCGCATCAACGGCTTGCCGGGCTCCAGATCGAAGGTTTTGCGCAGCGCGACGACGTCCTGGCCCGCAGGCGACTTCAGCACCGTCTCGAACTCCACGCGGCGCGGCGACTTCTCGGCCACGTTCCAGATCAGGTCGCCGGCGCGGTACTCGGCGCCGTCCACCCATACCCGCCGCGTGCCGTACGACGCGCTCCATTGCCGCCCGTCGTCGACCGGCTTCAGCAGTTGATAGGGTTCGTTCCCGTCCGGTGAGTTGCGATGGCGATAGCGGGCGCCGTCCCGGCCGACCAGGTCGAGCGTCGTCACGGAACCGCCGATTGGCGTCAGCTCAACCCGCAGCTCATCCTCGTTGCCGCCGCCGAGCTCGACCGGCTCGCTCGGCTGCGCGCTGGTCAGCACGAGACCCGGCCGCGACGCGCTCGCCGAAGTCGTAGGCCCGGAGGCGGGAGCGGAAGCCGGGTTTTCGGCGGGCTGAGACTGGGGCGGCGGCGCAGGCGGCGGCGGGAGCAGACGGTTGATGATCATGCTCGCCAGGAAATACACCGCCAGGCCGGCGAACAGTGCGGAGATCAGTCGGCGGGTATCCATGCACCCTCACCAAAAAACGCGGGCAGCAGCAGGCGGCAGGAAGCCGGCATGTCGCAAGGCCGCGCATTGTAGGGCCTGCGCCCCCCGCCGCAACGCGCCGTTCGTCCCTTCCCGCTGACGCCCGGACCGGGCTTCCGCTACACTCCCACGATCGAATTCGGCAACCGCAGCGGAGGTGATCATGGGTCTCATGGACGGCAAGAAAGGGTTCATCTTCGGCGTCGCCAACGACCACTCGCTGGCGTGGCACATTGCCGAGCAGCTTCACCGGGAAGGCGCCCAGCTCGCCTTCAATTACCTGCCCAATCCGAAGATGGAGCGGCGTGTGCGGCAGCTGGCCGAGCCCATCGGCGCCCGTGTGATCGTGCCGTGCGACGTCTCGGACGACGAGCAGATCAAGAGCGCATTTCACCAGGCCCGCGAGGTGCTGGGACCCCTGGATTTCGTGGTGCACTCGGTCGCCTTTGCCAACCGCGAGGCGCTGACCCTGCCCTTCCACGCGACCACCCGGGCGGACTTCCTTCAGGCCATGGAGATCAGCGTCTACTCGCTGGTCGCACTGTGCCATCACGGGCTGGAATGCATGAAGGAAGGCGGCTCGGTCCTGGCGCTGACGTACTTCGGCTCGGTCAAGGTCGTGCCCGGCTACAACGTCATGGGCGTCTGCAAGGCCGCTCTGGAATCGTCCGTCCGCTACCTCGCCGGCGAGTTCGGGCGCGAGCGCAAGATCCGGGTCAACGCGCTCTCCGCCGGTCCGGTGCGAACGCTTTCCAGCTCGGCGGTGGCAGGCTTCACGCGCATGCTCGATCACTATCCCGAGAAGGCGCCCCTGGCGCGCAACATCGAACCCGCCGAGGTCGGAAAGAGCGGGATGTACCTGCTGAGCGACCTGTCCAGCGGCGTGACCGGCGAAGTGCACTACGTCGACGCCGGCTACAACATCGTAGGCTGGTAAGCGCGGACCGCGCGGCCCGTTCACGCGAAGGACACGCCTGTCGTGCCGCGCGCCGGAAAAATCCAAGGCGCCCCCGAGCGGATGAATCCGGCGGTTCGTTCCGTGCGTACCTCATCCGAGCCGCAATCCGGCCCGTCAGGGTGCCGGGGGGTGTCCACGGCCGCGCGGACGGGTGGTGTGCGAACCGTCCCGTGAGACTGGGCGTTTCCGGCTGCCGCGCGACGATGGGGAGTCCGAGCCGTTGAGTGCGCCGCTGGTGCTTAGCGATCAGACGTTGCTGGAACGCCTCTCGCACGGCGACGCCGGCGCGTTTTCCGCGTTCTACGACCGGCACGCCAGCCGCATCCTCGGCCTTTTGGTTCGTCTGCTGGGGAATCGCACCTCGGCCGAGGATGTCCTTCAGGAGGTGTTCGTGCAGGTCTGGTCGCAAGCGGGAACGTACGATCCGCAGCGCGGCAGCCCGGTGCTATGGCTGGTGATGATCGCGCGCTCTCGGGCGCGCGACTGGTGGAGGCGTCACAGCCGGCTGGGGGAGGCGGCTCTTGAGTTGGGGGACGTCCCGGAGTCGGCGGCGAGCCGCGGCGGCGACCTCGAGCAGTCGGAATCAGCCGAACTGGCCCGCCAGGCGCTTGCGCTGCTGCCCGACGAGCAACGCACCGCGATCCGCCTGGCGTTCTTCCAGGGACTTACGCACGTGCAGATCGCGGACCTGCAACGCATCGCGCTGGGCACGGTGAAGACCCGCATTCGGCTCGGGATTCGCAAGCTCCGCGAGATCTTCGAAAACCGCCTGAGGGCCGTCGCGTCATGAGCGAAGTCCATCGACACCCCGACCCCAACGAGCTCGCCGCCCTCTACGTCTCGGGCGCCCTGACCAGCGACGAGGCGGCGGAGGTCGAGCGCAGCGCGCAAGCGGACCCGCGACTCGCCCAGGCACTTCGCGAGGCCGCCCCGCTTGCGGAAGCCCTGCTTTCGCTCGTCCAACCCGTCCATCCCCCGGCGCACCTCCGCGACGCGCTGCTCGGACGTATCGCCGGGCAGCCGATCAACGGCGCCGCACCGCCGAATGCCGCCGCCGGGCCGCAGAGCGCGAGCACTGCGCCGTCATGGGGCGCCGCCGATCCGCGCCCGCAATCAAGCCACGAGTCGGGGCAGAACCCGCAGGTCTGGAAGCAGTGGGCTTCGACTGGGGCCGGTCCGGCCCTGTACACCCTGCGCTCCGGGGCTACGCCCTGGGAACCGACCGGCATCGACGGGATCGAAATCCGCCGGCTTTTCGTCGATCGCGACCGCAACCAGACCACGATGATGATCCGCATGGCCGCGGGCCGGTCGTACCCACGTCACGTGCACGGCGGGGCCGAGGAATGCCTTGTCCTGCAAGGCGATCTGCACGTGGGCGACACGGTGCTCCACGCCGGCGACTACCAGCGCGCTGCGGAGGGCAGTCTGCACGGCGTGCAATCGACGGAGCAGGGTTGCCTGCTGCTGATCGTCTCGTCGCTCACGGATGAGCTGGTGTAAGGCGGCGCGGCGACAAGCCGGTCGCGACGGCGCTGCCCTGAGCTGAGGACTCTCCTGCCACCCCGATCCGATTTCGGGGAGCAGTCCACGAACGGCGTGGCACGACGCGGAGAGCGCCCCGCTGCCCGACGCCGCATCATTCGCTACTCGCTATTCGCGATTCTCACTTCGCTGGTCGGGCGCTCCGCTGCGCTCGTCGGCCGCGGCGCGCCTGCGCGCTGCGCCAGGCGCACCGTAAACACCGTGCCCTGCCCCGGCACGCTCTGTACTGAGATCGTGCCGTGGTGCGCGTCCATGATCCGAGCCGCGATCGGCAGGCCCAGGCCCGTGCCGCGCCCGGCTTTCTTCGTCGTGAAGAACGGCTCGAAGATGTGCGGCAGAATCTCCGCAGGAATGCCGGCGCCGCAGTCGCGCACCTCGACGGCGACCGCATCCTGTTGCAGCGTATCGTCGTCGCTGATCTCGGTGCCGCGCGGCTCGCGGCGCACGATCACGGTCAGCGTTCCTCCGGCAGACATGCTGTCCACCGCGTTCAGAACCAGGTTCACAAACACCTGCTGGAGCAGGTGCGGGTCAGCCAGGACCGTGTCCGGCCCGTCGCAGTAGGCCCTCCGCACCTCGGCGCTCGCGGCCGCAATCCGTGATTCCGTTGCGCGCAGCGCCGCATCGACGATTTCGCGCACGCTTACCTGAACCGGGCGGATCACGTTTTCGCGCGCCAGCGTCAGCAGCCGCCGGACGATGATCTCGATCCGCTCGTGGCCGTCGTCGATCAGCTCGAGCATGTGTGCTGCGCGCACCGGATCATCCATGGACCGCCGGAGAATCCGCGTGCAGCTCTGCACGCCGTCCAGCGGGTTGTTGATTTCGTGCGCGACGGTCGCCGCCAGCTCGCCGAGAAAGGCCAGCCGCTCGCGCCGCCGCAGCTCCTCTTGCAGCCGCTTCTCCTCCGCGCTGGTATCGGCCAGCCTGCGGGCGACCTCGTTGATCGCGCGGACGAGCTTGTGAAAATCATCGGCGCGGCTGACCTCCAGCATCGTCGTGCGGCCCTGCGACACGTCCTCCGTTGCACGGCGCAGCTCGCCCAGCGTTCGGCGCAAGTAATGGCTGGCCATTCGCTCACAAATCAGCGATGAGAAAAGCGCACCGGCGGAGCAGATCGCGATCGCGGGCCAGGCCGACGGAAAGAGGATCAGCGCGAGCCCCCCGCTGACGATCACGCCGATTTGCAGCAGGAGGAACAGCGTGTGTCGAAGGCCGCGGAGCATGCGTCGTATTGTACTCCGCGGGCCTCACTGCGGCGTTTGGCGAGCGCTGGCCGGCTCAAGCCGTGCCAGTCTCGCCGGCCACCGGCGTTCCCGGCTTGTGGAGTACGACAATCGATTCCCGCGGCATCACACCCGTCAGGCGTCCGGTCGCGCGCCCTTCGTGCCCGACCTCGCGCGTAACGCGCACCTCCTCGACCACCAGGCCGAGGGTTTCGGCCAGCTCGGCCAGGACCAGGTCGCTTGCCAGCACCACGCCGCGGACCCGCGCACCCCCTACAACCAGCCAGCCGACTCCGCCGGGCGCCAGCACCCGGGCCACCTCGGCCAGGGAGCGGCGCAGGTCGTCGAAATACGCCCGCACCACGCCGGCCACCCGACCTGCACCGCGGTCTTGTAGCAGACGGCACGCTTCCGCAACGGTGCCGGGCGTTTCCGCTGTTGCATCGCCGCGTCGGCCAAACCGCCGATGGGCTCGAACCTGCCCGGATTCGGCCCGACCGACCGCCGCGGCCCCGAACCAGACCTCGAAGACCTCCGCGAGCGGACGCGTGCTCCGCAGATAGTCGTGCCGGGAGTAGTACGGCGGGCTGGTCAGCACCGCGGCGATGGATGCATCGGGAACGTGCACGAGCCGGCGGGAGTCGCCGGCCTCGATCCGCACCGTCGCTGTCGGCCGAACCGCAAGGTCGGCGCGCATCTCGGGCAGCACGTCGCGCAATTGTGCGCCGAGGTCCAGCGCGGCGGCCAGTGGATCCCCCGCCGCCGAGTGCCGGCGCGCGATCGCGAAAAGCAGCGCCGCGCGATGTACGGGCTCAACCAGCCGACGAGCGGCCTCGATCGCGCTGCTACAGCCGGTCAGGTCGGGGAATCGCGGGACGGAAAGCGCCAGTTTCTGCTCCGCGGCGAACGCGAGCCAGGGCAACGCCTCGATGCCGACGGCCTCCACCCCGCGCAACGAGCACTCCAGCGGCACGGTCCCGACGCCGCAAAACGGATCCAGCACGGCGGTCATGGGCAGCCGCCGGCGGCGCGGCTCGGTTTCGGCGAGGAACAAGCGTACCAGCTCGGGTGCGAATCCCTGCCGGTAGCTCAGCCAGCGATGCCGCGGCTCGGCTCGGAGGGAGCGCCCGGTGACGAGCGGCGAAAGCTCCGGGAAAGGCTGCAATCGCGCAAGCCAGGCGCGTTCAAGGCGCTCCAGCGCGGGTTGGGTTGCGGCGCTGATGGTCGCGTCCGCAGTCGATCGGAACGGCTTCCGGCGACGGATTGCCAAACGCGAGCCTCCGCGTGCGACCCTGATGCTGCGCGCATCGCTTCGGTGCGAGTCTCGCATGAGACGCGGTCGTCCGCAACCGGGGCGATCCGCTTTGGTGAGCGCGAGCGCCCGCCGCCGCGCCGCCAGCGGTCCCGATTTCTGATATGATCCAAGGGCCCTGCGGTCGCGGAGGATCTACCATGGCGGTCGAGTCGAGCCTGAAGGTATCTGAGAACTCGGGCGTCACGCTGGTCCGCTTCAGGGATACCGCAATCCTGGAGATGGTCACGATTCAGCGGATCGGGCGCGACCTGAGCGACCTGCTGGATGCGGGTAAGCACGGCCCGATCGTACTGGATTTTCGCGACGTGCGCTTCCTCTCATCGCAGGCGCTGGGTGTGCTCGTGACGATTCGTAAGAAGGCCGGTCAGCAGCAGAACCAGATCGCCCTCGCCGCGGTCCGCCCCGAGCTGCTGCGCATCTTCAAGATCACAAGCCTCGACAAGCTGTTCACCTTCTTCGATTCGACCGATCAGGCGGTCGAGAAGCTGGGAACAGCCTGACCTACGGTACCCTACCGGGCTAGTCCGTCATTCCGGGCGCGAATCAAGCAGCTTCCGCAGGGATTTCAGCTTCTGCTCGGCCGGACTCAGCGATTCCTCAGCCCCGTGCGCGGCTTGCGCGGTGCTCTCCGTCTCGGACCGAGGTGAATCCGCGGTCTCCGTGCTCGGATCGGGCAGCGCTCGGGCAGGACTACTGATGCGAGCGAGGCCGTCATTCCCGGCCGGTGGCCGTTGGTGCACGAAGCGGCCGGAAACAGCCCGCCCCGAAGCCGCCGACTCCTCAGCCATCGCGCTGGCGTCGTCCGGCCCCGGTTGAGCGACGCGCTCCTGCCGCCACCAGCGATCGATGATCCGATCCGGATCCGCCTTGGTCTCGCCGGTCGACCACAGGCCAAAGAAGTCCACGTTGGCGCTCTGCGGCTCGCGCGGGGGCCGGTCGATCAGCGTGCGCATGGGCATCAGCACCGCGTCGCCGATGATGAATCCCTCGCCGGGCTTCAAGCTCGGCAGCAGGTTGATCAGGCTGCGGAACTGGTCGCTCACGACCCGGGCGGCGTATTCCTGATCGTCCGGGTTGTTCATGCGCAGCAGCACCATCGAGTTGCACTGGCTGAGCACCGTCTCCGAAATCTCGCTCGGCCGCTGGCTGACGATCATCGCCGAAACGCCGTACTTACGGCCTTCCTTCGCCACCTTCTCGACGGCATCGCGCGCAAAGGTCCTGCGGTTCTTGAGCGGCACGCGCGGCAGGTAGTTGTGCGCCTCCTCGAAGACCAGCAGGATCGGGTGGCGCACCTCGGGCGGCGACCAGAAGTTGTAGTCGAACAGGGCGCGCGTGATCACGGCAACCGTGGTGTCCACGACCTCGAACGGCAGGCCGGACAGGTCGATGAGCGTCAGGTTGCGGCGTTGCGGCATCAGGCCGAGCATCTGTCGAATGACCCAGGCGGTCGTTCGGCTCTTCTCGCCCGGCACGGCGAGCGGGTCAAAATGCGCCGCAAGTTCCAGATTGAGCCGAGCCTGCTCGAACGGCCGCAGCAGGAAGTCATAGCGCCGGTCGTTGAGCTTGGATTCGAGGATGTTGACCATGCTGAGCAGGCGGCCGTTGAAGGTCGCGTGCGGCGTCTCGCCTTCGGAATCCGCTGGGTTGAATTCCATGCGCTGCATGAGCAGCAGCTCGTCCTGCTCGTAGCGCGGAAGCTGACGATATTGCAGCCGCGAGAAGGCGTAGTTCTCGGTATTCGTCACAAACCGGGCGTCATTCATGTTCTGCGCGAACGTGCGGAGTTGATCGAGCGAATAGTACACCGGCGTATCGATGGTGAACTCGCCACCCAGGTTCAACGCGGAGGCCGAAGGCGCTTTGAGCCGCTCGAAGGCCTGGCGCAGGAAAATCCGCTGTGAGTTGATGTTCTGCGGATCGTTCGGGTCGACGAAGAGCTGCTCGAACTCCTCGAATGCCAGCAGCCAGTACGGCAGCACGAGATTGCGATCCGACAGGTACGTCACGTTGGGCAGCGGGTTGCCCGCGTCGTCGCTGAACGCCTTCAGATATTCGCCGTGCATGTCGAATACGACGACCTGCGACTGCGGCAGGCGCGTGGCCTCGTAGAGAATCTTGGCGGTTGTCACGGACTTGCCGGAACCCGAATTCCCCATGACGGCGACGTGCTTGGCGAAAAACTCCTTGCCGAGCACCTTGACCTCGAAGTCGGTATCGATGGCGAAGCGGCCCAT
>CAYXIO010000073.1:0-16818 GCA_964465125.1 uncultured Planctomycetales bacterium
GCAGCACCCGCTCGTTTCAGATGCCTGGCATCAAATCGGCGGCTGGAGCTGGATCGCCGCGCGCGATTCGAAGGCACTGCCGTCCGGCGGCGACGCGGCTGCGGTCCGCTGCATGCCGTTCTCGGCGCAAGAACGCACCGCCACGCACTCGGCCGCTGTGTATGCAGGCGTCCAGCGGTTGTGCTTCAACGGTGGACGGTATGGCGACTTCGAAATGTGCGCGCGAATTCGGCTGCGCTCGCCGCCGGACGTGACCCGTCGCGATCCATTCGTGTCGCTCTCGGAAGGCGGCGCGGTCGGGCTGTTCTGGGGATTCCAGGACGAGTCGACCGGCGCGTTCGCGTGGGGTGCGTCCAACCGGGCGCTGCTCAGCGTTGACCAGGCGGATGAATGCGAGCTGAGCATCGGCCGGTACGACGCGCTGGGCGTCTCGGCGCTCCAAAGCTCGCTGGCCAATGTAGTGGCCGTGGAGCCGCAACTCGTGGTCCGCGTGCCAGTGGAGCGCGAGCGCGTTTTCTCGCCGGAAGGATTCGCGCTGCGAGTCTTGTCGTGCGGCGGCCGGGCGGAGTTGTATCTGGATGACGAGTCGTCGCCGCGGCTGCGTTGGAACGAGCCGGACGGCGCCAAGCTGCCGCCCGGACGCATCGGGCTTCAGGTGACGCGGCTCATCGCGACGTATGAATCGATCGAGCTTCGGCCTGCGCCCGGCGCCGCGGTCCCTTGACCTCGAGCACCGCGCTCTGTGTTCTCCGCTGTGTGCACCCATAAATCACGTCCTTCTGCGCGCAGCGCGGAGTTTGCCTTCGGCCGCTGGCCGCGCGATGGTGCGGAATGCCGGCGCAGGCCCAGCCCTCGCGCGAAGCGGGAGGAACCAGCCGCACCGGCGAGATTCCTCGTCGCTCCGCTGCTCGGAATGACGGACATTCGCAGCCTGCATGCTGCGCCACGTCTCGGCTAGCGGCGCTGATTCAGCGGCACGTAATCGCGGACGGCCGGGCCGGTGTATCGGCTGCGCGGGCGGATCAGGCGGTTGTTGGTGGCCTGCTCGATGAAATGGGCCGACCAGCCGGTGACGCGCGAGGCGACAAACAGCGGCGTGTAGACGTCGATCGGCAATCCGAGCAGAAAGTAGGTCAGCCCGCAGGGGTAGTCGACGTTCATGTGGATCTTCTTGCGATCCCACAGGACGTTCTTGATGGCGTGGTAGACGTCCAGGCGCCACTCCTCGCCGCGCTGCCGGGCGAGCTGCTCCATCTTCGGCTCGAGGATGCGGGCGCGGTGGTCGCCGTTCTTGTAGACGCGATGGCCGAAGCCGGAAATCTTCTCCTTGCTGACCAGCGCGGCCTCGGCCCAGGCCTTGGCTTCGGGTCCGGTCTTGAAGCGGTTCATCATGCGGATGGAGTCTTCGTTGGCGCCGCCGTGCAGCGGGCCCTTCAGCGTACCCACGCCGGTGACCACGCCGGAGTAGAGGTCGCTGAGCGTGCTGGCGGTGACGCGGGCCGCGAACGTGGACGCGTTGAATTCGTGCTCGGCGTAGAGAATCAGCGTGAGATCGAGCAGGCGGGCCTCGACCGGCTGAGCCTCGCGGCCGAAGGCCTGGTACAGGAACTGGGCCGCGTGGGAGAGCCCCGGCTTGGGCGCGAGCGGCTCCTTTCCGTCGAGCAGCCGCAGTCGGGCGGCGATCATGCCCGGCACCGCGGCGAGCAGCCTGACGGCGCGCTCGACCAGCGCGTCGCGGTCGTCGCCGTCGGAACGGTCGAAGTGGCCCAGCATCGACAAGCCGGTGCGCAGGACGTCCATGCCGGCGACGTTCCGCGGGATCAGGCGCAGCATCTGGACGAGCTCGCCGGGCAGCGCGCGGTGGCTGTCGACCTTGGCGAGGAACGCGGCCAGCTCCGCCGACTTCGGCAGCACGCCGTGCAGCAGCAGATAGGCGACTTCCTCGAAGCTGCTGTGCTCGGCGAGGTCTTCGATCCGGTATCCGAAGTAGGCCAGGCTGTCCTGCTCGACGGTTGAGACGTTGGTCTCGCCGGCGATAACGCCTTCCAGACCCGGATGGTACATTTCGGTTGCGCCGCTCATCGCCTGTCTCCGTCCCTTTCCTATCGCAACTAGACCTTGTAGCCCAGCAGGTCGTAGAGTTCCTGGCGCGTCTGCATCTGATCGAGCAGAGTTGCCTGGGTGCCGTGCCGCTTGAGTTCGAGCAGGGCCCGCTCCATCGCCTTCATCGCGATGCGCTGAAGTGTAACGGGGAAAATGACCATCTTGTAGCCCAGCGCAGCGAACTCGGCCACGCTGAAGCAGGGCGTCTTGCCGAACTCGGTCATGTTCGCCAGCAGCGGGGCGCGCACCTCCTGGGCGAAGCGGGCGAATTCGTCGCGATCGGTCAGCGCCTCGGGGAAGATCGCGTCGGCGCCGGCTTCGAGATAGGCGCGGGCACGCTCGACCGCGTCGGCGTAGGACGTCACCCCGCGCGCGTCGGTGCGCGCGACGATCACGAACGCCGGGTCGCGCCGGGCCCGGGCGGCGGCGGCGACGCGGGCGACGAACTCGTCGGTCGAGACCAGCGACTTGCCCGGCAGGTGCCCGCAGCGCTTGGGAAATTCCTGGTCTTCGAGGTGCAGGCCCGCCAACCCGGCGCGTTCGTACTCCTCCACCGTGCGGGCCGCATTCTCGGCGGCCGAGCCGAAGCCCGTGTCGGCGTCCATCAGGATCGGCAGGCTCGTCACCGCGGCGCAGCGCGTGGCGTGGTGGACGGCTTCGCTGAGCGTTGCCACGCCGACGTCCGGCAGGCCGATGACGCTGTTCGAGAGCACCGCGCCGGAGAGATACATCGCCTCGAACCCGCAGCGCTCAATCAGGCGCGCCGACAAGGCGTTGATGGCGCCCGGCATGAGAACGGTGTGATCAGAGAACAGCGCCCGCAGGCGCGCGCCGGGCGAGGCGGGTAATTCAGGCATTCAGGTTCTCCGGGCGGGTGTGGAACAGTCGATAGCGAATCGCGAATTGCGGGTTGCGAACCGCGCGTTGAAGACCGGAAGGCGCAGCACCGGCACAACGCCGGTTCGGCTCGCAATCCGTAATTCGCCATTCGCCATTATGCATATTGTACCCAGCGCCACAGCTCGCGCAGCGTGGGCGGCTTGCCGTACATCAGCACGCCGACGCGGAAGACCTTGCCGGCGAACCAGAAGGTGGCCAGGACCGACAGCCACAGCAGCACCAGCGTGCCGCCGACCTGCCAGAGCGGCAGATCGGGATCAGCGCAGATGCGCAGGATCATGACGAACGGCGTGACCGGCGGGATGAAGCTCAGGATCAGCGCCAGGCCCGAATTCGGGTTCTGCGTGATCTGAAACCACATGGCCAGCGGAATGATCGTCATCAGCGTCAGCGGGAAGGCCATGGACTGGGCTTCCTTGAGCGTGTTGCACGCCGCTCCGACCGCGGCGAGAAACGCGGCGATCAGCAGGAAGCCCGGGATGAAGTAGAGCACCAGGTAGCCGACGCGGAAAGGCGTGACGAGGTAGTCCATCTGCCAGGAGCGTGCCCCCCACATGCCGGCAATCAGCCAGATGCCCATGACCGAGGCGCCGACCGCGACCATGCCGATGATCTTGCCGGTCATGAGCTGCTGCGGGCTGAGGGCGGAGAGCAGCACCTCGACGACGCGCGTGCTTTTCTCCTCGATCAGGCTCGTCAGCAGCCCCTGCGAGATGTTGAGCGTGCCCATGAAGAGCAGGAACATGAAGGCGAAGGGCGTGAGCAGGCGGGCCAGCTCGTCGCCGCCGCTGGCCTGACCCGAGCGGACGTCGAGATCGCGAAAGCCCGCGGGAGTCTGGAGGACCTGGATGCGCGCGATGTCGATCGGCGGGTCGGCCGTGCGAAAGCGCAAGTCGACCAGTGCGTCGTTGACGATCGATTGCAGCACCCGGCCGGTCTCTAGCTGCACGTCGCGCCGGCCCAGCTCGCAGCGGCTGTCCGGCTGGCTTGCCGAAGCGCTGCTTGCGAGGGGCATGTAGGGCTGGGGAGCGGCGGCGGCCGCGGGCACGTGCAGATAGGCGTAGATGCGCGCGTCGCGGACCTGCCTTCGCAGGACCTCGACGGTGGCGTCTTCCGGCGCCGCGTCGACCGAAAGCGGGCGGGTCGGGTTGCGCTGGTTGAACTCGCTGACGCCGCGCTGCACCGTCGGCAGGAGTTGCTCGGTTTCATCCAGCAGCAGCACCTTCTTGACCGGCTGCTGCTCGTTCTCCGTCATTTCGCCGATCTGCTCGGTGCCGAACATCAGCCCGAGCATGAGCACGGGCATGACGACGGTGCTGAACAGGAAGGTCTTGGTCTTAACCGTTTCGACGAACTCACGCAGCGCGACCGAGAGGATCTTGTTCACCGCAGGCTCTCCTGGCCGTTGGCCCTGGCGGCACCGGACGGCGACGCCGCGAGCTCCTCGCCCGAATCCGCCCGCACGAGTTTGACGAAGATTTCGTGGAGGCTCGGACGCTGAATCTCAAAGCGGGTGACGCGGCCCAGCCCGAGTGCGGTTCGCAGGATGTCGTTGGCATCCGTGGTGTCGCCCAGCTCGAGCCGCGCGGTCGCGCCGGTCACCTGTGCATCGACCACGCCTTGAGCCCGGGCCAGCGGGCGGAAGTCGCCTTCGCCCTCCAGGTGTGCGATGCGGCTGGCGAACTGCGCCCGGACTTCGCTCAGCGTGCCGTCGATCAGCTTGCGCCCGCGGTTGATCAGCGTCAACCGGTCGCAGAGGCGCTCGGCGGATTCCATCTGGTGCGTCGAGAGAATCACGGTCTTGCCGGCCTGGTGCAGCTCGAGCATGAGGTCCTGGAGCAGCTCGGTGTTGAGCGGATCGAGCCCGGAGAACGGCTCGTCGAGGATCACCAGATCGGGCTGGTGCAGGATCGTGCTGATGAACTGGAGCTTCTGGCTCATGCCTTTTGAGAGCGCTTCGACGCGCTTCTTCTTCCAGTCCTGAAGCCCGATCCGCTCCAGCGCCTGGTCGATGCGCTGCCTCAGCAGCCGGCCGTGCAGCCCCTTGAGCCGGCCGAAGTAGAGCAGCGTCTGCTCAACGGTCATCTTGCGGTACAGTCCGCGCTCCTCGGGCAGGTAGCCGATGCGGTCCTTGACGTCGATCGCGCGCGACCGGCCCAGCACCTCGATCGAGCCGGTGTCGGGATACAGGATGCTCATGATCATGCGGAGGGTCGTCGTCTTGCCGGCCCCGTTGGGTCCCAGCAGCCCGACGACCTGTCCGGCCGGTACGTTCAGATTCAGCGCGTTCACCGCGGTGAAGCTGCCGTAGCGCTTGCTTACGTCTCGGATCACCAGTGCGTCTGACACGCGCTCTCCTTCCAGCTTGCGCGTTCATTGATAACCGGCATCGTCGCCGGATGGAATTCGAAGCGGGGCGCGATTTTCTACCCGCGGCGATAAAGCGTCGAGCCGACTCGTCCGAAGACACGATGACGCCGAAGTGACGGAGAACGGTCCGATCTTGCGCGGCGTCCGCTCGTGTCTCCGCGAGAAGGAGGGTCCGTATGGCCGCGCCGACTGACGCCCGACGAATTCGCCGATTCATGGCGGTCCTTTCGCTGGCTCTGCTGCTGGCGGGCGCGTGGTCCTTGCGCGGACTGCTACTGCCCGGCGGCTTGCCGCGCCGCGCGACGGCCGCCGACCAGCGCCCGCGCGTCGGCAGCCTCGACCGCACCCGGCCGAACGTCGTCTTGTTCGTGATCGACACGCTGCGCGCCGACCGGCTGGGCGCCTACGGCTACGAGCGTTTCGCGACTTCGCCAAACATCGATGCGCTCGCGGCGCAGGGCGTGCTGTTCGAGCAGGCCTACGCCTGCGCGCCGTGGACCTTGCCGAGCGTGTCCAGCCTGATGACCGGCCGGCTCCCCTGCGATCATGGCATGCTCGACACGAACGCGCGTCTGAACGAGTCGACCGCGACGCTGGTCACGAAGCTGCGCGACGCGGGGTACGCGACGCTGGGGCTGTACGGCAACTTCATGGTCGGGCCGGATTTCGGCTTCGATCGTGGCTACGTGCTCTACCAGGGCTCGCTGCGCAACGAGGACGCGCAGGTCGACGCGATGCTGGACAGCGCGCCGGCCGGACCGCTGTTCCTCTACGTGCACAACATCGAACCGCACAATCCGTATCTCTACGCGCCGCCGCACACGGCCGGCTTTCCGGACGTCTGCTCCGCGACGCGCGCGAAGATCGCCCAACACTACAAGGCGTATCGCGCGGCTCGGCGGGTGGACTTTTTCGCCGGCCGGCCGCCGGGCGCCACCAATACGACCGCTGAGCAGGAGCGCCACCTCGCGGCGCTGAACGGCCTGCGCCGGGAGTACAGCGATCTTTACGACGCGAGCGTCCGGCTGGCGGATGCGCGGTTCGGCCGTGTGCTCGCGGCGCTCAAGCGGCGCGGTCTGTGGGACAATACGCTGCTCGTGCTGGTGAGCGATCACGGCGAGGAAATGGGCGAGCACGGCGGCTGGATGCACGACCAGTCGCTGTACGAAGAGCTGATCCACGTGCCGCTGATCCTGCGGCTTCCGTATGACGCGAATGCCGGACGACGCGTGCCGGAGATCGTCTCGCTGGCCGATGTGGGGCCGACGATCGGTGAGTACTTGCAGCTTGCGATCGGCGCGGGTGGGATCGGCACGGGACGGCTGGCCCTGGCGAACGGACAGGCCTCGCCGAATTCGCCCAAGTCGGTGCTGGACACGCTTCAATTCGTCGCAATGCGCATCGAACGGATGAACTACTTCCACCCGGTCAAGATGACGCGCGGCGACGTGAACGTCGCGATTCGCTGCGGCGCGTGGAAGGGCATCTGGAACGCGGAGTGGGATTCGTTCGAGCTGTACAACGTCGCGCTCGATCCACTGGAACGGCAAGACGTTCAGAGTGAGCATCGCGAGATGGTGGAGGCGATGCGTGCCCGAGCGCGGCAGATTCTGGAAGGCTGCGCGGAGGGGACGGGCCCACAGCGCGGCGAAGCACGTCGCCTGAATGCCGACACGCTCGACAACCTGCGCGCGCTGGGTTACGTGGATTGAAGGTGAGACGAAGAGACGAAGAGACGAAGAGACGAAGGGACGAGGGGACGAGGTGCGCGGCAGCGGGCGCGGCGGCCGTCGATCGCGCGTCAACGCGGACCGAATGCGACCGGGCCGGATCAGGGACTCGTCGGCGCACTAGCCGGCCCGACGGCCGCCCGTTGAGCGCGGGTCGGCAGCTTCTCCAGCCGCGGCTTGAGTTGTGTCTCAAAAATCTTGTCGACAGGTCGGCACAGCAACCGGAGTTCGCCCAGCGCCTGCTCGCGCCGCTGACGGGCCTGCGGATCAGGATTGCCCTCCAGCTCCGTTGCCTTGGTGCGAAGCCGCTCGAGACTGCCCTTGTGCGCGGAGAGGATCGCCTTTGCGCGCTGCTGGCACTCGCGGCAGATGGCCCAGGCTTTCTGCTGTTGGGCATCGAACAGTTGATAGCGCTCGATGAAGGCTCGCGTGCAGGCCTCCCAAGCGGTGTCGGGATCGACGAGGACGTCAATCTGTCCAGCGGTTTCGAGCGTTCCAGTCGACCGCGAGCGCACCGTCGCTCCGGCGGCGCTCGCGGGCGCCTCCGCGCCTGCCACGCCTGGCCGCGCCGCGTCGCCCCACGAGTCAGCCTTGCGTCGCGCATGTTTCCCGAAATACTCGTCCAACGTCAGGAATTCCTCGCCGTCGTAGAACCCACGCTCGCCGTCGACGCCGAATTGAGCGGGATACCGAGTGACCGTCGTTTGCCCAGGAACGATCCCAATATCCTCGGGCGCAAACTCCTGCGGGTGTTCGGGCCGATTGAACTCGGCATGATAGACATGGACGACGATCTCAGGTTCCAAACCCTCCTTGTACCCATTTACGAAATATTGCACCGATTCCGGAAACCAGATCCCGTCATACTCCCGAAGCACGCTCCGCGATTGCGAGATGATCCGGTCTCCATCGTAAAGCGCCACGCGGACGGGATTCCATCCTTTTTGGGGATCGATCCACCAGCGCGCCAAACCGACGTCGCATCGGATGCTGACAACGTGCAATTCCCCCTCGACCGTCTCGCGGTATTCTCGCGGGGTTGGACCGCGGACCGGCTCTTGCCATAGGGCCTCCTCGAAGCCCCTGAACGTAAAGCCGTAGACGAGCCCTAGGGTCCGTGCGTCCGGAACGGATGCGACGCTACGGATTGGCATCACCTCCGCCTCGATCGATGACTCCCGATGACTCCAGAGTGCACCGGCGAGTCCGGCTTTCATCGACATTCTCAGGTCCCGCGGACTTGCGTCAGGCGTGCCCGCCTCGTCTCTCCACACGACACCTTCGCGATCTCCGCGGCCGACGTAAAGAAGATCCGCCTGCGCGATACCCCAAGTCACATATTGGAAGCGTGGACCGCTCTTGAAGTGCCGTTCGACGGAGGCGTCAATGGTCGCCGTGCGGATGAGCTGGCGGCTGGACGCCATGCGCTGATATGCCTCGGGAACATCCGTTTGCCGCCCTGCGGGTGGTTGGACTAGCATCGCGAGGAGCGCGATCACGGAGAGCATTCGGGACTCCACGCGGCCTGGTGGCCAGCCTTTCCGGCTGCCAACGCTGTCGAGGATCAGCGCGCCAAGAGCGCCGCGCGCCTCAAACAGGCGGGCAGGGGATCGAGCACACTTCGGTCGACGAGAACGTCGTGCCACTCGGCTCGCCATTGTCGAGGTCCGCAGTGCAGGGGTTCTCCCCATTGCAGGTGCCACCACTTTCCGGCACACATGGGTAGATGGTATAGCACGGAGGATTGAACTGCACGAGTACGGACAAGAAGCCCGATGGATAGCCACGTTCGCAGTCGATCTTCGATTTGCAGATCTTGCGCGTGCCCGGGCACGTGGAGTCGGTGCAGTTGGCACAGAATTCCGATGTGCAGCCGTTGCATCCGATCTTCACGAACTGCTCCCGGTAGCAGGCGTCATCAGCCGCAGTCAGGATTGACCCGGCGGCGCCCACGCAAAACGCCGCCACAAACGCCCCGACCCATCCGAATGCGCGCATGTCTGCACTCCTCTGCGCGTTGCCTGGTATCAGTTCATCACCGACACGGGAATCGACAGCTCTAGTCCTCCTTTAGTCTGCACGTTGATCGAGAGTCTCCTCGGAACGGTGACGGGACTTTGCAGCGCGACGCGAACCCGTCCCGTCGCAGTGATTTCCGCCAGAATCGCGTCGTCTGACGGCGCAACCGCATCCAGTTCCACCGGCGCCCCGTCGCCGTCGAACACCGATACGTCCACCGCGCGTTTTCCGATCAGGAAAACGTGTTCAGGGGATGAGCTGATGTCTACGCGCCCATACGCTTTCACGAATAGCGTGCCCTCCGGCTTGAGCGCGCTCGACGTGCGTATTATCACGACCGCTGCATTCTGGCCGCGCGTCAACCTGTCCGACAGCACGGTCAATGTTACGATTCCGACTTCCGGGTCTGCCCGGCAGTCCAGCCAGGGCTCCTTGCAGAGCGGCGGCCCGGAAAGCCTGTCTTTCTCGGAAAGGAAATGCACGGAGTGTTGTGCGGCGCCCTCAGTAGCGCCGACCGCCACTCCCCCGAAGTCTACAGCATCCTCGCTTAGGCACCACGTTCCAATGACCGTCAGTTGAATGCGCAGGTCGAAGCTGCGACCGTCGACGGTTGCAACGGTGACGCGCCGTTCGCGCCGGCCCGGGTTCAGTTCCGTTTTGAGCACTATCTGGATGGCAAGCGAGCCGCTCGGCGGCACGCGTTGGCCGGCGTACCGCTCCGAGTCGACCAGCGTACAACCACAGGATGCCTTGACCGATTGGACCGTCAGCTCATCCTTCGTGCGGTTGACAAACAGGCGGTTCAACTCCAGAGTTTGCCCCCACATCTGCTCGTTCAGGTCGAGCACGGGTGGATCAAACCCGTGCTTGGCCCTCGGCCACGCCTGGCTGCGCAACGAGTCGGCGCGCGACCTCAGCCCCCACAAAGCTGAGCGCGAGCACGCCAACCAGCCCGGCAAGCTTGCAGATTGTGCTCGAAGAGACCACAGCGGCTCCTCCGGGTGGGGGGTTCCGAGCGCGGCTCCCATTATTGCCCCCCCCCCCGCCACGTTGTCAAGAGAATCTCGCAAAGTCGTGCTCATTCGCGCTGGGTTTGCGCGGAAGAATTCGTAGGAAATCTCAGCAACTCCCGAGCCGCTTTCTGAGCGACCGGCGAAGCCGCCGCGGTTCATTCCCTGAGAAGTTGGCGAATCCGCGGCACGCCGAGCGCGGGAATCCAGTGGGTTCCTCTTCACCGCAGGATGCGCCTGCGTTAGCCGATCGGCGACCGCCGCCATCCGTGAACCCAGACGGCGCAGAGGATTACAACAGGTCGCGCTCACCCTCGCTCGCGGGGTAGCAAAACTCCCCGATGGGTGCGGATGTTGTGTGGCGCTTAAGTGCGCGGCTTTTCGCGCCCCTGCGCCGGTTCGCGCAAACCAGGCCAGCGCGTTTGCACCTCCGCGACTCCTGTGGAATGCTGTTTTATAGGCTGCCAGCGCAGCCACGCGGCGAGCTTCGTGTCTCATCTCTGCGAACACCCGCCGGGACTGCGGCTGACCGTCTTGAGCGACGATACGCGGGTAGTCTGAAGTCACATCTCAAGCTCCGAGGGGCGCCGCGGCGTGTTCTGGCGCGCGCACCGGCGGCAATGCCCAGGTGGGAGTCAACTCATGAAACGCGCAGAGTGCGCATGCGCTGGCGGGCGCTGGTTCCGCCGGCTGGCTGCGCTCACCGCACTGTTGTTCCTCGGTACGTCGCGGGCGGCCGCGACGGGGATCGACGAACCGCTTCTCAAGTGGGGACAGCCGCCCGTTCCGGCCCAGCCGGGCGATGTCTTCTTCGGCTGGAATGAGTTTTCCAAGTATGGTGGGCCGCAGATCGTCGCCGACGATTTCCGCTGCCCCGATACGACGCCGATCGGCGGCGTGCGCTGGTGGGGTTCGTTCCTTGGCTGGCGCTCGAGTGGACTGCCGCCGATCATGCCGGCCGGTTTCCAGTTCGCGATCTGGACGGACGTTCCTGCCGGACCGCCGAATTCGTTCAGCCACCCGGGCGTGGTTCTGTGGACGAGCGAGTGCGTCAACTACAGCGTGACGTTCGCCGGCTGGGATTACGACCCGATCATCGGCGAATACGAGGCGTGCTTCCTGTTCGAGTGTCCGAACCTGCCGCAGCCGTATGTTCAGCCGCCGGGCAACAACCTCCTGTGGATCAGCATCGCGGCGATCTACAACCCGACCGAGGTTCCGAACCCGTGGGGTTGGAAGACCCGCCCGCGCGACCTGAGCTCGCAGGCGCCGGATGACGCCGTGGTGATCTACGATCCGACGGAGCCGTTTGTCGGCCGGCCGTATGTGCAGGGCGCGCCGCTCTTCTGGCCGGACGAGGACAGCTCCTTCGACACCTGCTTCGAGCTGCTGCGTCCCGCGGGCGGTGCGCCCAAGTGGTCGCAGCCGCCGCAACCGCACGTTCCGCCTGACGCGATTCACGGCTGGGACGAGATGTCGATGTACGGCATCATGCAGATCGTCGCGGACGACTGGGTCTGCGCGGATCGCGTGCCCATAACCGACGTGGTCTGGTGGGGCTCGTTCCTGGGCTGGGGTCACGTCAATCCGCCGCAGATGCCGAACCGCTTCCACCTGGCGATCTGGACGGATGTGCCGGCTGGGGTGGACCAGGAGTTCAGCCATCCCGGCGTTGTGGTCTGGGAATACACGTGCGACGCGTACGATTGGTCCTGGGTTGGGTGGGACTTTGACCCGCGCGACTGGGCGGTTCCTCCGGAGGCGTGCTATCGCTTCAGTTGCGCGCTGCCCGAGGCCGGCTGGTTCTACCAGGAATGCGGGATCTACTGGCTGAGCGTCTCCGCGATCTATGACGTTGGCCAGGCGGAGTATCCGTGGGGCTGGAAGACGCGGCCGCGCGACTGGGATTCGCTCGCGCCGGATGACGCCGTCGCGATCTGGGATCCGCTGTCGCCGGTCGTCGGCTCGGCGTACGGCGGCGGCGCGCCGCTGTGGTGGCCCACGCCGTTCGAGTCCTGGGACACCAGCTTCGAGCTCTACTCGCGCGCCGGGCCGGAGCCGGGCACGAAGTGGATGCAGGATCCCCAGCCTCCAGGCCAGGGCTTCGACCTCGAGTCGGATCTGTGGCTGAGCGACGGCTCGGAGCCGCTGAAGTGGGTGCAGGGGCCGAGCCCCAACCACTCCGGCCTGCACGCTACCCTGCCGATTCAGATCGCCGACGACTGGATGTGCCACGGCGGGCTGGTCTCGGACCTTCACTGGTGGGGCAACTACGAGAACGAGGATCGCGGCGATGGCCTGATGAACTTCAACGTCACGATCTACGCAGGCGCCGGAGGCTTCCCGGGGATGTTGTTGCAGACCTGGATCGTGCCGTTCGCCGACACGAACGAGACGGACACCGGCTACACGAACAACGCCGGCGAGAAAATCTACGAATACACCTTCCTGCCGGTGCCCGCGTTCCCGCAAATGATGAACACGGTCTACTGGTTGGAGATCCAGGGTGTGCCGAACCTCGGGCCGAATCCGCCCGAGTGGCGCTGGCAGGAGCACGACCGCGCGTTCATCACGCATCTGAGCCCGGCCCACTCGTTCAGCCTCGCGGGCGGCTGGATGCCGATCGTCTGGATGGACGGCACGTTCTCGGAGATGGCCTTCGAGATCACCTCCGACGTGCCCGTGCTGGACACCAACGCGGTGATGGCGGATGACTTCATCTCCGACGGCCGCGACATCCTGCGCGTCCGCTGGTGGGGCAGCTACTTCGATGAGCGCTACCTGCCGGGCGTGGATGATCCGCTGCACCAGCTCGACGGCTGGCTGATTACGTTCCACTGGGCGGATGACGGCAGCGTCAACCCGATGCTCCCGCCGGACTGGAACGCGGGCGATCCGTCGCCGACCGCGCTGGGGACGTATTTCGCCCCGCACGACGCGGTCGTGATCAACGGCCCGAATGGGATGGACTGCCTGGGGCACGACATCTACGAGTATCGCATCGCGCTGGATCAGTGCTGCCTGCTGTGCTCGATGAAGGACCCGCGGAACGATATTCCGCCGGCGTTCGCCGGGCGCTTCCAGGAGCTGCGCGACTTCCGCTACTGGATCAGCATTCAGGCCGTGACGGGGTCGGAGTGGCTGCCGCCGATGTGTGACCGGGTCTTCACCGGCCACCTGCCGGCGTTCGACATGTACACCAACGGGATGTTCTGGGGCTGGCATACCGGGCGCGAGCCCTGTGCCACGCCGCAGCCGCTGAATCAGGCCGCCTTCGGTCAGATTGTGCAGTTCTCGCCGTACCCGCCCGATTGCTGGGAGTACGGCAACTGGGTCAACCCGTGGTGGTACTGCGACACGCCGGTGGTGGAGCCGGTGAACATGGCGTTCCACTTGCTGGCCAGCAACTGCCCGGAGGACTTCAACAATGACGGACGAATCGACCTGCTCGATCTGTCGCGCCTGCTGATCGCCTTCGGATCCAGCATCGGTCAGGCGCTGTACGACCCCGTGGTCGATCTGAACAACGACGGGCGGATCGACCTGATCGACCTGTCGATGTTCCTGGTGGTGTTCGGGTCGAACTGCCCGACCGCGCCGTGAGAAGCGACGACAGCGGGGCCGTCGGTGATTCGCCGTCGGCCCCGAGTTCGGTGAGGGGTGGTTGGATCAGCCTGGGAGATGAGGGAAGGGGGGTGACCGAGCGCTCGCGAGTGCCCGGCGAGCACGATCCAAACCGACGCACGATCCGCTCGCCCCCGACAGGAAGTCGGGCGGGGCCTCATGCGAGCCGGAGCATTCGGTCACTGGGCGCGGCCTCGCGTAGGCGGGGCCGCGCGGCGGGGTGCAGCCGGGCGGGTTCGTGAATCCCGCGGCCGCCAGCCTGTCCAGCCGGCGCGGCGTTTGAGGATTCGCGCCATGCCTTCGGTGTCGCGCCGCTGGCCGAAGGGCTGACGCAAGACCTCCCGGTGACCGCACCGGGCGGGAGAGACCGAGGGTTGCACCGGGGGACGGGATGCGGCGCTCGTCGCGCTGCGCCCCGTCCCCGACCTTTGAAGCGTACTCCGTGCGGATGCCGATGGCCGCGGACTTGACCCTTCTTTCGCGACGGTCCAAGCTGGGCAGCATGTCTGAGCGAGCAATCGCGTGTCCTGCGAAGATCAACCTGACGTTGCACGTACTCGGCCGCCGCGCGGACGGGTTCCACGAGCTCGATTCGCTCGTTGCGCAGGTGAGCCTGTGTGATCGCCTGCACCTCCGCGAGACCGACTCCGCCGGCGTCACCCTGACGTGCGACGATCCGACGATACCGTGCGACGCGAGCAACCTGGTGATTCGGGCGGCGGACTGTCTGGAGGCGCTGCGCGCAACACGCTCGTCAACCGGCCCGGCCGCGCCGCGCGGGCTTGCGTTCCATCTGGGCAAGCGAATTCCGGCCGGCGCGGGGCTTGGCGGCGGCAGCTCCAACGCGGCTGCAACGCTGCGACTGCTGAATGAGCTGTGGTCGATGCGGCTTGCGGATCCGGCGCTGGCAGCGTGCGGCGCGTCGCTGGGAGCTGATGTTCCCTTGTTCCTTCACAGCCCGCTCGCGCGTATGCGCGGGCGCGGCGAACGGGTTGACAACCTCGACGTGCCGATCCGCGGGCATGTCGTGCTGCTGCTGCCGCCACTCCAGTGTGCGACCCGGGACGTCTACGCGGCGTTTCGGGCGTCCGGCGGTCCGCGGGCGCGCGTCAGCAACGAGCAGGTCGTGCAGGCGATGGCGTCGCAGCCGCTGCGCGAAGTGATGAGCCTGCTGCACAACGATCTGACGGAGCCGGCGTTTCAGGTCTGCCCGGCGCTGCGCGAATTGTGGCAAGACGTGACCCGTGAGCATCCGGGGCCGCTCGCCATGAGCGGATCGGGCTCGACGCTGTTCCGGCTGTTCGACGGTCCTGACGAGGCGGCCGATTTCGCGCGGCGCGTCCGCGCGAAGCACGCGATTCGCGTCGAAACCGTCGAATTTCTGGCCGCGCCGACTACTTTGGAATCGCCGCCGTGAGCACCTGCGGGCCCTGCCGCGTGATCAGCACGTTGTCCTCGATGCGAATCCCGCCGAAACCGAGGTATTCGTCGACTTTCGTCCACTGGATCGCGTCGCGATAGACCTGGCGGTTCTCGCGCTTGTTGAGCAGGGCGGGGATGAAGTAAAGCCCCGGCTCGATCGTGGTGACGAAGCCCTCCTCGAGCTTCAGGTCCATGCGCAGGTAGCGCAGACCGGGCCGCTCGCTGCGCTTGCGGCCGGGGAGGTATCCGCTCGCGTCGCGGACGCCCAGCCCGACTAGGTGCCCCACGCCGTGGGGGAAGAAGAGCGCGTGTGCGTCCTGCTCAATGAGCCCGTCGACGGTCCCGCGCATCAGCCCGAGGTGAATCAGCCCCGCGGCCATGTCGCGGCAGGCGCCCATGTGAATTTCACGGTATTCGGCGCCGCGCACGCAGCGCTCGATCCCGCGCTTTTCGGCTTCGAGCACGATGTCGTAGATGGCGCGCTGCCGCGGGGAGAGGTTCGCGCCGACCGCGCAGGTGCGCGTGACGTCGCAGGCATAGCCGTTGACTTCCGCGCCGGCGTCGATGAGGAGCAGCTCGCCGGTCTGCATGGGACGCGCCGTGGGCGTGAAGTGAAAGACGATCGAGTTGGGCCCGGCGCCGACGATGCTGCCGTAGGCCGTGCCGTCGCCGCCGGCGCGGAAAAACGCCGCCTCCAGCTCGATCTGAAGCTGCCGCTCGGTCAGGCCGGGGCGCACCAGGTCGGGCAGGGTCGCGTAGCCCGCGATGGTCGCATTCGCCGCGCGCGTCATGTAGCCCAGCTCGACTTCGTCCTTGGCTCGCCGCACCCGGGAAAGCTTCTCGCGCAGCTCGGCGGCGCGTTCGCGGTCGCCGCTGACGCCGGCGAGCTCGGCTCCGAGCAGGACGAGCGTGCGTCCGCGGCGAGCGGCCAGCCAGCCGGCGAGTTGCGGTAGCGGCTCGCCCTCGCACGCCGTCTTGCCCTCCCAGACCTGGTCGTCCTCAGTGAGCGGGGGGACAAAATCGATCCAGCCGGTGTGCGGGTCATACGCCAGCACCCCGCCGACGATCTCACGGTCGGTCAGGTATCGGTATTCCGGGTGCGCGCGGAACGGATAGCGCTGATCCGAGCCGCCCGGGATCGGAATCAGCTCGCCGGCGCCGATCAGGACTACGTCCTCGGCGAGATTCCAGGCGTTGGCGGCGCGCCCGCGGCGCTGCGCAATGAAGTCCGACATGGGTTGCTTCTCCGCGGCTCGGGTTGCGTGTCTGGTCCGGCTCCGTTTCGCTGTTCCTCGCGACGCGCGGCGCCGCGGTCAGGGGCCCGGCCGGCGTTCGGCGAGCGGTTCGCTTCCGGGCGCGCCCGGCGGATTGGCCGGCGGCCGTCGCCGAGCGCGGCGGTCGCGGTGCAAATCGGCGGCGCGTTGCCGTTCTTCATCGGTCACCTGCTCGGGCATCGTCAGGCCGCTGAACGGTGCCTCGAGCTCGAGCGTGCCCACGGTCACGTTGGCGACGCACTTTTCCAGATTCACGCGGATGACGACGCCGGACCGGTGGAATCGCTTCACGTAAATTTCGTCGCCGGGCTGAAGGCGGCGCGCCGCCTCGTCGGTGAGCGCGGGCAGGTGAGGCCGCGGGCGATT
>CAYXIO010000074.1:0-1733 GCA_964465125.1 uncultured Planctomycetales bacterium
GCGCGATGCGGCGCAGCTCTTCCGGCAATTCGATCGGCTCGGTGATCGGCTGGCCGGTCTTGAGCGATTGGGCCCACAGCTCCCACGCGCGGATGCCCGGGCCGGCCTCGACCAGACCCGCGTCGCGCATCTCGATCCACTTTTGTCCCGGGATGATCTCTTCGCCCGTCCAGGCGCACAGCTCGCCACGCAGCTCGCCCTTGGGAGGCGCAAACTGAAGCGCCGTGCCCGCCTCCAGCCCCAGGTCGGCGATTCCCAGCTCATCGGGTATGCCGGCCTCGTTGAAGCGGGCGCTCGAGATGACGTGCGTGGTCAGCGGAACGTCGCGGTCCGCGCCGTAGTAGTTCACGATCGCCGGGAACCACATCTCGCCGAACCGGCGAATCTCGCAGATGGCGTAGTTCGTGACCTTGCCATCCTGGAACAGCTCGGAGCGCACGACGTTGTGCCCGCGCTGCGGGTCGATCCACCAGTGCACCTCGTTGCCGCTGGACAGATGCAGCGTCACTTCGATGAGGTCGCCGTCGGGCTGCTGGGAATAACTCCGCTTCGTTTCATCCTTCGGAGGGTAAGCCTTAAGCAAGTCCGCCGGCGATTGGTTGGTAGGCGGCTTTGTGGGCAAGAGTCCGAATGCACGGATGTCGGGAAAATCGGGCTTAAGTACGTACTCGCGTTTGGCATTCGCAAAGGGCATGCCGACATCCTGCCAGACGTGCATTTCGCGATTGAAGAGCTGCCGGGTCGGTTGATGAACGGGATTGCCGGTTTCCCCATCGAATCCGGTGACGCCGTTCGCATCGCCGAAATCGAACTCCGCCAGGTCGTCGCCGGCCAGCAGGGTGCGCCGCCCGAACTCGATGCCCGCCGCCCGCTGGGATACCGAGCTCGAGCCGCTCCAGCGCACGTCGGCCTTGCGGATGGACTGACGATACTCGATGCAGGCGCGCAGAGCGGGAGAAAGACCGTCGTCCGGGTTGGCCGACCGACTAGCAACTGGCGAAACGGGCTCGGCGAATGAAGCGCCGACAAGAAGTACGCCCAAGCCCACTCGCAGCAAAGAGCCTAGCCTGTGGTGCATGTGTGCATCCCCTTCTGCTCCGCGAACTGGCTCCGACCGAACGGATCGCGCACCCAGCTATTCAATGCGATGCTCAGTGTCGCTTAGTTGAATTCGCCGGGGCCGTTCGCGGCACTGTCCGCGAAGCGCTGCGAACTAGCGTGGCCAACAGTTCTGAAACATGTTCCAGTACCTAAAACCATACCCCTCGTTGACTCACTCTTCAGAGGTCGTGCACTGACCGCTCACGCCGCAGTTACCTTCGTCCTCGCCGCTGAGGTTGTTGCATTGGTACCGCTTGTAACACCTCACCCGAGCCTTGTAGACGTCCACGCATGGGTATTCGTCGCAATCGTCGAACGCGCGATACTCTTCAAAGCAGACCCGGTGATTCGTAGCACAGCGATCCAAGCTCTCATCACAGTGACAGTCGTCCGCGGTGTCCGCGCAGCCCTCGCAAGCCGCCCAATTGTACGCGAAGCCGCAGCCGACGTAGATCGGGATAATCGGCTCGTCTGAGAGCGCGGGCGCCCCCACCCACAAGCACATGCAAATCCCGATGAGGATGTTCATCGCGTGCAGCCGATTCATGCACCACCCCTTCAGTAGTTTGTGCCAGGCGGCAGGCCACTGGCGCAGTTGCTTGCCACCGCGGCGCACACGCGCCGGGGGTGAT
>CAYXIO010000074.1:1833-16663 GCA_964465125.1 uncultured Planctomycetales bacterium
CGGGTGATCGGGTGATCGGGTGATCGGGTGATCGGGTGATCGGGTGATCGGGTGATCGGGTGAAACGCCGGCGGCCCGCGCCCGCACCCATCTACAACATACCATAGCACCGATTTCCGGACTGTCAAGTCAACAATCGCCGGGACCGCGTAGCGCTCGCAGCTTTTTGAGCGACGAATGAGTGTCGATTAGCGAATAGCGAGTAGCGAGTGAAGAGCGGACGCGACGGTCCGACGCGCCGCGCCACACGCGCGAGGCATCGAAAGTGCGCTACTTGCCGCCGTGGGCTCCGGCCAGCATCTTGCGCAGCACCGTCTGAAGCACGCCGCCGTTGCGGAGATACTCCAGCTCGACCGGGGTGTCGACGCGGCAGCGGACCGTGAATTCGATCTTCTTGCCGCTGGCCGGGTGGCTGGCAACGACCTTGAGGTCCTGCTGCGGCTTGAGCGCGTCGCTGAGGTCGACGAACTCGAAGACTTCGTGTCCGGTCAGGCCGAGCGATTCGCGCGTCTGGTCGTCCTTGAATACGCACGGCAGCACGCCCATGCCGACCAGGTTGCTGCGGTGGATGCGCTCGAAGCTGACGGCGATGACGGCGCGCACACCGAGCAGCATCGTTCCCTTGGCAGCCCAGTCGCGCGAGCTGCCCATGCCATAGTCGCGGCCCGCCAGAACGATCGTCGGCACGCCGGCGTCCCTGTATTTCATCGCCGCTTCGTAGATCGGCATGATGGCGTTGGTGCCGGCGGCGAGGTGCATCGTGACGCCGCCCTCGGTGCCCGGCGCCAACAGGTTGCGCAGGCGTACGTTGGCGAACGTTCCGCGGGTCATCACCCGGTCGTTGCCGCGCCGCGAGCCGTAGCTGTTGAACTCCGCCTTGGTCACGCCGAGCGACTTGAGATAGTCGCCCGCGGGCGACTTCTCGGCGATGTCGCCGGCCGGGCTGATGTGATCGGTGGTCACGCTGTCGGCCACCATCACCAGGCAGCGGGCGCCGCGGATTCCCTGGAGCGGCTTCACCTCGCGCGTCAGGCCGTCGAAATACGGCGGGTCCTGGATGTACGTGCTGCCCTCATTCCACTCATACAGGTCGCCGCCGGTGATGCGAATGGCCTTCCATGCGTCGCTGCCGGCGAAGACGTCGGCATACTGCCTGCGAAACGACTCCGGCGTCACAAAGCGATCGACCGCCTGGTTGATCTCCGCCTGAGTCGGCCAGACGTCCTTGAGGAAGACCGGTTTGCCATCGGAGCCCGTCCCGAGCGGCTCGCTCAGCAGGTCGATGTCGATAGTGCCGGCCAGCGCATAGGCGACGACCAGCGGCGGAGAAGCGAGGTAGTTGGCCTTCACGTGCGGGTTGACGCGGCCTTCGAAGTTCCGATTGCCGCTCAGCACGCTCGAAGCGACCAGGTCGGCACTGAGCACGGCGTCGCGGACCTTGTCGGGCAGCGGACCGCTGTTGCCGATGCAGGTGGTGCAGCCGTAGCCGACCGTCTGGAAGCCGAGCGCATTCAGGAAGTGCGTCACGCCGCTCTGTTCGAGGTAGTCGGTGACCACGCGCGAGCCGGGCGCCAGGCTGGTTTTCACCCACGGGCGGGTCCTCAGCCCGCGCTGCGCGGCCTTTTGGGCGAGCAGCCCGGCTGCCAGCATCACGCTTGGGTTGCTCGTATTCGTGCAGCTCGTGATCGCGGCGATGACCACCGCGCCGTGGCCGAGCTCGGCGCTCTCGCCGTTCTTGAGGCTGACCTTGCGGGCGAGCTGTTCGTCTTTCAGCTCGAAGCCGCGCTGCTTGATCGGGGCCCTGAGCGACGCCTGAAACGCCGTCTTCACCCGGCTGAGCGGCACGCGATCCTGCGGGCGCTTCGGACCGGCCAGGCTCGGCTCGACCGTCGAAAGATCCAATTCGAGCGTCGCGCTGAATTGCGGCGTGGGTGCGCTGTCGGCGCGGAAGAGCCCCTGCTCCTTGCAGTAGCGCTCGACCAGGTCGATCTCGTCCGCCGGGCGCCCGGTCAGGCGCAGATAGCGCAGGGTCTGGTCGTCGACCGGGAAGAAGCCCATCGTCGCGCCATACTCCGGCGCCATGTTCGCAATGGTGGCGCGATCGGCCACGCTCATGCTCGAAAGCCCGTCGCCGAAGAACTCGACGAACTTCTCGACCACGCCGAACTTCCGCAGCCTCTCGGTCACAGTCAGCACGGCGTCGGTGGCGGTAGCGCCCTCGCGCAGCCGGCCGGTGAGCCTGAAGCCGATCACCTCGGGCATGAGCATGTACATGGGCTGCCCGAGCATGGCCGCTTCGGCTTCGATGCCGCCGACGCCCCAGCCGAGCACGCCCAGGCCGTTGATCATGGTGGTATGGCTGTCGGTGCCGACGACGGTATCGGGCATGGCGACCGTATCGCCGCCGACGTTTCGGCACAGCACGCACCTGGCGAGGTACTCCAGGTTGACCTGGTGGACAATGCCGGTGGCGGGCGGGACAACGCGGAAGTTGTCGAACGCCTTCTGTCCCCAGCGCAGGAATTCATAGCGCTCGCGGTTGCGGTGGAACTCGAGCTTGGCGTTCAGGTCGAGCGCATCGGGCGAGCCGAAATGATCGACCTGCACCGAGTGGTCGATGACCAGGTCGACCGGAATGATCGGGTTGATTCGCCTGGGATCGCCTCCCAGCTTGACCATCGCGGCGCGCATGGCGGCCAGGTCGACGACGCAAGGCACGCCGGTGAAGTCCTGAAGCACGACGCGTGCGCAGGTGAAGGGGATTTCCCGCTCGGCGGGCTTGGGCTGCCAGTTGGCCAGCGTGCGGACGTGCTGCTCGAGCACGCTGAACCCGTCGACGTTGCGCAGCACCGCTTCCAGCAGGACGCGGATCGAGTAGGGCAGGCTGGAAACGGGGCCGGCGCCGGCCTTTTCGATCGCGTCGAGGCGGTAGATCGTGGCGTCGCCGCCGGCGGTCTTCAGCACCGCCCGGCTGTTGAACGGGTTGGCGGGCTTGCTCATCGAAGGAAATCTCCCAGGCGCCCGCGTGGTTGCGATGGCTGCGGGCAAGTTCCTGATTTTATGCGATTTTTGGGCCACTCGCGAGCGTCGAGAATGCGGGAACCCGGCCGGAGCGTTCCGACCGGGTTCCGTGGACAACCGTGGTTCGGCGTCGCGAGTGACTCAGTGCATCGTCGGCACGCAGGGCATCAAGCAGCCGACGTGCTCGCGATCGAGGATCAGCAGGTTGCGCAAGTCGTCGGCGACGCTGCGCAGACGCTGCGGCGCAAGCTCCCGGAGCCACGGCTGCAACGCGCCGGCCAGCGGCGTGGTCGGCGTGCGGGCCAGCAGAGCAGCCAGACGGGCGGCCAGGGCGCTGCGCGGCGTCGAGCCGGGCGCGCCCGCGGTCGTACCGGTGGTCGTACCGGTGGTCAGCTCAAACGAATCCTCGGTTTCCTGGCCCATCAGCTCGGCCAGCGCTGCTTCGAAGCCCTTGGGCTCGGGGAAGGTGTAGACCTCGTAGTCGCTCAGGTTGGCCTTCTCGGCGGCGAGCTTGATGGCGTCGCGCAGGCCGCCGATGCGGTCGATCAAGCCGCGTTCGAGCGCCTGTCGGCCGGTGTAGACGCGGCCACCGGCCATGCTGTCGAGGTCGCCTTTGATGCGGTCGCCGCGCGAGGTCAAGATGCGGCCCTTGAACTGCTTGTAGACGTCGTTCATCCAGTCGAGGATTTCGGCCTGCTCCGCTTCGGTCCACATACGGTTGGTGCTGAACATGTGGGAGTGTGCGCCGCGGTTGAACTCGGTGCTGGTGATGCCGAGCTTGTCCTCGAAGAGCCCCTTGAGCACCATCTTCCCGCCGACCACGCCGATGGAAGCCGTGATGGTGCCTTCCTCGGCGAAGATGACGTCGCCGGGGATGGAGACGTAATAGCCGCCGCTGCCGGCCACGCCGCCCATGCTGACGATCAGCGGGCGGGTCTCCTTGAGGGCCATGGCGGCCTTCCACATGATGTCGCTGCCAAGGGCCGACCCCCCTGGCGAGTTGACGCGAATGACGACCGCCTTGACGCGGTCGTCGTTGCGGATGGCGTCGAGGGCGGCGCGGATGGTGGTGCTGCCCGCGGTGCCGCTTCCGGAGAAGAAGTCGGGCTGGCTTTCGCCGGTCGTGATGCCGCCGTCAATGTACAGCAGGGCGATGCCGGGCTTGTCCGACTGCTTCGCGCCGCCGAAGAGCTCCTCCATGATCGTGTTCATCTGGGTGAACAGCGCAAAGGGGTTGGCGGGGTCGATCTCGATGCCGAAGCCGCTCTTGCGCGGGTACTTCTTGACGAATTCGACGTCCTGGCCGAACTCCTTGCGCAGCAGCTTGCGGTAGTCCTCGAGCGATCCGACCGCATCGACCAGCTTGCCCTGCAACGCGTCCTCGGCGCTGATCGGCGCCTGGTCGACGAACTCCTTCATCTGATCCGCCGAGAGCTTGCGGCCGTCGGCCATGATCTGAATCCAGCGCGCGTAGATGCCGTCCAGCAGCCAGTTGATGTTCTCGGCGAACGGCTTGCTCGGCTCGGTGCGCGTGAAGGGCTCGAGCGCCGCCTTGTAGTCGCCGCAATGGACCATCTGCGCCGTGACGCCGATCTTGTCGAGCAGACCCTTGTAGAAGCTGACCTCGGCGGAGAGGCCGTAGATGGAAAGCTCGCTGTATTCGGCCAGCGTGATGTGGTCGGCGCACGTCGCGGCCAGGGCGTAGCTGAGATTGCCCGCGTAATCGAGGAACGCGAAGACGTGCTTGCCCTTGCCGCGGAAATCCTGGAACGCCCGGTTGAGCTCGTCGAGCTGGGCCAGGCTCAACTGCGGGTCTTCGATGATCAGCGCGACGCCGCGCACCTCGTCATCGTCGGCGGCCTTCTCGATCTTGGTGACGCAGTCATAGAGTGTGGTCATCCGCTCGCCGAAGAGCACCGCGAAGGCCTGGTCGGGCAACGGCGCTTCGAGCATCGGCCCGCTCAAGCGGATGCGGACGACCTGGTTGCCCGCGTGCAGCGGGGCGGCGAACAGGGCCGCAAGCCCGAGGCAGACGAGCATGCAAAGCGGGTGAGGATCACGCCGGGGATGTCGAGCCGCAAAGCTGAAGCACATGCGTTTGTCCTCCGTGAGGCGTCGCGCACGCCGGTGCGAGACCGACCGCGCTCGCGCGGTTCGCTGTGGCGACCACCAGGAATGTATCGCACAATGGGCGCCCCGCCCATTCGGAAACCGGGAGGGAATTCGAACGGCGCACGCCGATCTTCGCACGAACACGGCGGAACCTGCGGATTCGCGCTTATCATCCCGCTACGCATGCTTCTGTCGGTCAAGAACTTGTCTGTCGAGTCTGCGTCGGCCGACGGCCCGGTCCCGCTGCTGCTCGACGTGAGCCTCGATCTGCCCGACGGGCGCACGCTCGCGCTGATCGGCGAGTCCGGGTCCGGAAAGAGCCTGACCGCGCTGTCGATCCTGGGCCTGCTGCCGGCGGGGCTGCGGATTGCCGGCGGGACGATACGCTTCGAGAACCGGGACCTGGCGCGCCTCTCGCCGCGGGAGCTGCGGGCCGTTCGCGGCGCGCGGATCGGCCTCATCGCACAGGAGCCGATGTCCTGCCTGAACCCGGTTCGGACCATCGGCGAGCAAGTAGGCGAGCCGCTGCGCGTTCGCGGCGGCGTCGCGCGGCGCGAAGCGCAACGGGCCGTGGAGCAACTGCTCGAGCGCGTCGGATTGCAGCCCGGCCGCAGCCTTCGGAGCGCTTATCCGCATGAGCTCTCGGGCGGCATGTGCCAGCGCGTCATGATCGCGATGGCGTTGATCTGCCGGCCCGCGCTGCTGCTGGCCGACGAGCCCACCACGGCCCTCGACGTCAACACTCAGGCCCAAATCCTGGACCTGCTGCGCGAGCTCCAAACGGCGCTGAGGCTCACCGTGCTCTTCATCACGCACGATCTGTCGCTGGCGGCGCAGGTGGCGCACGAGACGGCCGTGATGTACTCGGGCCGCATCGTCGAGACCGGGCCGACCGAGAAGCTGCTGCGCGATGCCTGGCATCCCTACACGCAGGGCCTGCTGCGCAGCCTCGACCTGCCGAGCACGGGCGTCCGCAGCCGGCCGTTGCACGTCATTGCCGGCGAGCCGCCGATGCCGCGCGCCCGGCCCGCGGGCTGCGCGTTTCACCCGCGCTGCGCGCGGGGCCGCGAACAGGCCGAGTGCCTCGCGGTCACGCCAGCGCTGGAGCTCGACCCGTCCGGCCGCGGGTGCGCGTGCTGGCTGGCGCCGCCGCATGCGCAGAACCCGCGCCGCGAGCCCTTCGGGGCGGCTGCGCAGCGCGGATCATCCGATAGACCGCGATAGACCGCTGCCGCTGCAGGATCGGGAGCCCATCGTGGACCGCGTGTCGATCATCATTCCCACGGCGCGAGGCCGCGAAGTCGTCGAACCCTGCCTGCGGTCGATCGCGCAGCAGGATTACGACCCGTCGCTGATCGAGGTGCTGCCGGTCTACAACGGACCGGTCGATCCCCCGGACTGGTCCGCCGCCGACTTTCCGTTTCGACTGGTGGTTTCGCGGCTGGAGTCGGCGAACATCGCCGCGGCGAAGAACGTGGCCCTGGCGCAGGCTCGCGGCGACTGGCTGATCCTGCTCAACGACGACGTGCGGCCCGAGCCGGAGTTTGTGCGGGCGCATCTGCGCGCCCACGCGACGGTTGAGCGTCCGTCGATGGTGCTGGGCCGCAGCGACTGGCGCCGCTATCCCGACCAGACCGTGTTCGACGAGCTGATCCAGAACACCTCGATGATCTTCTTCTACGACCGCACGCAGCCGCACCAGTTTCACGGCTTTCGGCACGCGTGGAATCTGAATCTCTCGCTGGCGCGGCGCGATCTGGACGGTGCGCGGTTCGACGAGCGACTCGGGCCGTTCTTTTTCGAGGACGTCGAGCTGGCCTGGCGTCTGGAGACGCGTGCCGGGCTGCGCGTCTGGTACGCCCCGGAGGCCGGCGCGCTGCATGATCATCGCTACGACGCCGCGGGCTACTTCGAGCGTGAGCGGCGGCTCGGAGCGGCCGCGCTGCGCCTCTGGCGGTGCAACCCCGAGTGCTTCCGCGCGGTCTATCACGGGGACAACCCCGATCGGCTCGCGGCGTACTACGACGAGTACCTGCGGCGCGAGTCGAGCGGGCTGGCGGAGCGGTTGGTTCACTTTCAGACGCTGGCCGGCGCGTCGGCGGCGTCGTTACCCACGAATCCGCAGCTTCGCCGGGATTGGCTCTGCGTTTTGTATGACGCGCACCTGCCGCTGAAGCGGGCCGAGTTCCGTCGTGGGTTCTGCGAGGCCCACCGCCGCGTCGCACCGCGCGCTGCGCAGGTCGACGCCGGCGAGGCGCTGTTGCGTTTCGTCGCGGACGAGGCCGTTTCAGCCGAGAGCGTATCGGCAGTCTGAATCCTCCCGCCGTGTCCGCGCTATAATCCCGCCGTCCGCCGGCAAGCTCGGCACGGCCGAGCCGCAACGGTCCGCGGACGGTGACGCACGGTTTCCCAATCGGAGCTGATCGATGCGCGGAATGCGATTCGCTTGTGGTGCGATGTTGCTGTTGATGATCGGCGGTCCGCTGCTGGCGGACGAGCTGGAGTTCGACTTCAAAGACCCCAAGGGCGTCAACACGATGACGTTCGTGCTGGATTCCGAGATTGAGCCGTTCGCCGGCTTCGCGTCCGGCATCAGCGGCACGGTCAGGTTCGATCCGAAGAAGCCCGAGTCGATCCACGGAACGATCCGGGTGGAATCGAAATCCTTGAGCATGACCAACCCGAAAATGACCGAGGTGTTGCACGGCGAGGATTGGCTCAACGTGCAGAAGCACGCGGCGATCACCTTCGAGTTCAAGAAGGTGGAGCATCTGAAGGCGGAGGCGGGGCAGCTCGAATTCACCGCCGTCGGCCCGTTCACCTGCAAGGGCGTTTCCAAGGAGATGCGGATTCCAGTGCGCGCCAGCTACCTCGAAGGCAAGGCGGGGCAGCGGCTGCGCGGCGCCAAGGGTGACCTGCTGGTGCTGCGGGCGAGCTTCAGCATCGATCGCAAGGACTTCGATATCAAGAAGGATTTTGGTCCGGAAATCGTCGCCGAGCAGATTCAGATTCGCGCCAACATCGTCGGCATGCAGCCGAATTGACGCAACCGCGCACGAGCGCGTCGGCGGCGCCGCAAGGCGCGTCGCCGCGGCCCTACTTCTTCGCGCGCCCGCTGGCTGAGCTCTTGCGCTTGCCGGCGGACTTCAGGACCGATTCGTAATACGCGATGAACTTATCCGCCGGCACGCGCGCGATCGCTTCGCCGATAACCTCCAGCGGCAGGTCTTCGAGCTTCTTGAAGCGGATGCAGGACTTCCCCATGTCGAGCTTCTTGCCCGTCCTGGCCCAGGCCTCGCGGAACCAGTTTGCCTGGTCCGGGCTCCCGTAGACGCACATCAGGTAGAGCGCCATGTGATTCTTCTGTGACGCCAGCCCCGCGAACGGCAGCGGCTGCTTCGGATCGCAGTGATATCCGGGCGGGTACACGCTGTGCGGCACGAAGTAGCCGATCATGCCGTACTGCATGCCTTCCTTGTAACCCTCGCCCAGGTTCTTTCGAATCACGGCACGAACCGCCTTGATCGCGGCGCGGCGGTCCTCCGGCATTTCAGTCAGGTATTCCGTGACGGTCGTAGCCTTGCTTTGCATGGCGCGCTCCTGCGTCGGCGTGCCGGCGCTTCCGATCGAGATCGCGACCGACCGGCGGGCATCCTAGGCGGAACGACTCGCGAGGGCAGCGCTTTTTGGGGCGAGCCAAGGAAAAGCGACGCGGCGCGGCGATGCCTGGGAACGATCCGCGGTTCGCAGCCGACGCCCGTGTTGGCGGCGCCACGCCGGCCGGGATCAACCTCGGAACCGTCGCCAGTCGATGCCCAGCCGCCGCATGCGCGATCGAAGCGTGTGCGGGTTGATCCTCAGCCGGACGGCGGCGCCGAATGGACCCTCGACACGACCGCGGCAGGTCGCCAGGACCGACTCGATGTGCGTGCGCATCGCGTCGTCGAGCGGCGCGCTCGAAAGCGGCTGAGGGGCCGGCGAAGGGGCGGCAGGCGCGGCGGGAGCGCGGGGGAGTTCTCCAGCAGGGCCGGCAGGGATGACGCTGCTGATACCGGGTATCGGTCCCAATGCCGTCGCAATCTCCAGCGCGCGTCCGTTCCCCAGCAACGCGGCGCGATCGATGACGGCGGCCAGCTCGCGCACGTTGCCGGGCCAGGGGTAGGCGGCGAGACGGCGAATGTCGTCCGGGGTCGGCATCACCAGGGCCAGCCCGAAGCGCGTCGCCGCCTTCTGGGCGAAATGACAGGCCAGCGCGGCGATGTCGTCGGGCCGATCGCGCAAGGGCGGGATGGGGATCGGAAAGACGGCGACCCGATACCACAGGTCCTGCCGAAACCCTCCGTCGCGGGCCATCGAGGCGAGATTCCGGTGCGTCGCGGCCACGATGCGCACGTCGACGTGGATTGACTGGCGCCCGCCGACCCGCTCTATGAAGCCGTCCTGAAGCACCCGCAACAGGCGTACTTGCGCAGCCGGAGGCAGTTCGCCGATCTCATCCAGAAATAGCGTGCCCTTGTCGGCGCGCTCAAACCAGCCGATGTGCGTACCGACGGCGCCGGTGAAGCTGCCGCGCTCGTGGCCGAAGAGGTGCGAGTCGATCAGCTCAGGCGGGATGGCGCCGCAGTTCACGCGGATGAAGGGGCCGTCGCGACGCGCGGAACGGTCGTGAATGGCACGGGCAATGACTTCCTTGCCCGTCCCGGTTTCCCCCAGCAGCAAAACCGGCACGTCCGCGCGGCAGACGGTCTCGACACGGTCCATGACCTGCCGCAGGCCCGCCTCGCTTCCCACGATGGTCGTCGAGATTTCGCGCCGGCCGAGACGGGCCAGCAGCGATCGGCGATCCGCCTCGGCAGCTTCGCGAAGCGTCTTGATCTCGGACAGGCGGCGGTCGTTCTCAAGCGCTGCTGAGAACGGCTCGAGCAGGGCATCGATCAGCCGCCGATGATGCTGTTCCATCCGCAGGCTGGGCGCGGGGAGGATCAGCACCAGACCAATCATCTCCGCCGCGCCGGTCAGCGCGCCGACCAGCGCGCGGTTGCGCGCGTCGGTGGACAGGCCGGCGGCGAGCGCGTCGATCGCAGGGCATTCGTTCAGCGGCATCGCCCGGCGCTGCGTGCCCCAGGCGATCAGCCGGCCAAGCTGGTCGGGAGAGAGGTCGACGCGCGTGCGCGGCGTTGGTGCGTCGCCGCCAGACGACTCGCAGGCGACGGTTTCGAGGCAAGCGTGCGATAGGTCGAGGCGATCGACCACGAGCAACTGCATCGGCAGGTCGCGGAGCACCTCCGCCGCGATGGAGGCCGCCGACCGCGCGATCTCGATGTGCTTACAAGCTTCGCGCCAGACGCGTAGCAACAGGCTATCGAAGCCCTGCATCGTAGTTTCCGTGTAATGCAATAGATATTCTGTTTCATTCGCTCACGATCGGCAATGATATAAGCTGGAAAACATGCTAAAAAACAAATAGTCCTATAATAGAACGCTTTTCAACCGATTGGTACTGACACTGGCGCTGGAACGCTGTGTGCCCTGGTTCAATCAGGGTTGGCCCGGCACCGGCCGCTGCACTCCGTGGCGCGGCAATGCGTCGAATCGTCCGCCCGCCGAACAGGGAGAGTCCAACCATGAGCCGTAGCTGTTTGAGCCTGACCGTCGGCGGTGTGCTGGCCTGTCTCGCGGCGGTCACTGCACCCGCGCGCGGCGACGACGTGACCTTGCTGAACGTCTCCTACGATCCGACGCGCGAGTTCTACGTCGATTTCAACAAGGCCTTCGCCGACTATTGGAAAGCCCGCGCGGGGCAGACGGTCACCATCAAGCAATCTCACGGCGGCGCGGGCAAGCAGGCCCGCGCGGTGATCGATGGGCTTGAGGCCGACGTCGTCACGCTGGCGCTCGCCTACGACATCGACGCCATCGCCGAGAAGGCCAAGCTGCTGCCGGCCGACTGGCAAAAGCGTCTTCCGCACAACAGTTGCCCCTACACGTCGACCATTGTCTTCCTTGTTCGGAAGGGCAATCCGAAGGGTATTCACGACTGGGAAGACCTGCTCAAGCCCGACGTGCAGATCATCACGCCGAACCCGAAAACCTCCGGCGGAGCGCGCTGGAACTACCTGGCGGCCTGGGGCTACGTCCTGCATCGGGAGTTGGGTGACCTTTCGCGCGTCAACGACCCGGCCAATGCGAACGCGGTGCAGGCGGCCAACGAGAAGGCACGCGAATTTGTCACCGCGATTTTCAGGAAGGTGCCCGTGCTCGACTCCGGTGCGCGGGGGTCGACGATGACGTTCGTGCAACGCGGGCTGGGCGACGTCCTTCTCTCGTGGGAGAACGAGGCGTTTCTGGCGGTCAATGAATTCGGGGCTGACAAGTTCGAGATCATTGTGCCGTCGGTCAGCATTCTGGCTGAGCCGCCGGTGACGGTTGTGGACCGCTTCGCGCAGAAGCACGGAACGCAGCAGGTCGCGCAGGCCTATCTCGAATACCTCTACTCGCCGGCCGGGCAGCGCCTGGCGGCCAAGCACTACTACCGGCCGGTCGAGCCCGCAGGCGCCGACCCACAAGACCTGCGGCGCTTTCCGAAGCTCGAACTGATCACGGTCGACCAGGTCTTCGGCGGCTGGCAGAAGGCCCAGCGGACGCACTTCAACGACGGCGGGGTGTTCGACCAGATCTACAAGCCGTAGGGGGGCTCGTTTTCGGGTAGGCGTCGCGCAGGTCTGGCGACGGGGCAAGGGGAAGCGCGTGATCCTGAAGAGACCGAGTGTGCTTCCGGGCTTTGGTCTGACGCTCGGCTACGCGTTGCTCTATCTGAGCCTGATCGTGCTCGTGCCGCTCGCGGCGCTGTTCATTCGAGCGGCGAGCGCGAGCTGGCAGGAGCTCTGGGGCACCATCAGTGATCCGCGCGTCGTGGCCTCCTACAAGCTTACCTTCGGAGCGGCGTTCATCGGCGCTTTGATCAACGCGGTCTTCGGGTTCATGGTCGCCTGGACGCTGGTGCGCTACCGGTTTCCCGGGCGGAAGGTGGTGGATGCAATGGTGGACCTGCCGTTCGCGCTGCCGACGGCGGTCTCCGGCATCGCGCTGACGGCGATCTACGCTCCCAACGGCTGGATCGGGCGCTGGCTGGAACCGCTGGGCATCAAGGCGGCTTTCAGTCCGCTGGGGGTGATGATCGCGCTGACGTTCATCGGACTGCCCTTTGTGGTGCGAACGCTTCAGCCCGCGCTGGAAGACCTGAGCGTCGAGGACGAGGAGGCTGCTGCCAGCCTGGGCGCGGGTCGCTGGAACACGTTTCGCCTTGTCGTGTTTCCCACGCTGCTGCCGGCGCTGCTGACCGGGTTTGCGCTGGCGTTCGCCCGGGCGTTGGGTGAGTACGGATCGGTCGTGTTCATTTCCGGGAACATGCCGATGCGCACCGAGATCGCCGCGCTGCTGATCGTGACGAAGCTGGAGCAGTACGACTATGCGGGCGCCACCTCGATCGCGGCGGTCATGCTGCTGGCATCGTTCGTGCTGCTGCTGTTGATCAACCTACTGCAATGGTGGGCTGTGGCGCGCCGGCGAGCGGGAGCCAACGCATGAGCGCAGGCCCGTTCACGTTGGCGGCCGTCGCCGCTCCGACCGTCGCGCCGCGCGCCGCTCTGGCCGAGTCGGCGTGGGTGCGCTGGGCGGCGATTTCGGTCTCGCTGGCGTTCCTTTCGCTCTTCCTGCTGGTGCCGCTCGTGGCTGTATTCACCGAGGCGCTGCGCGGCGGGATCGGGACGTACTTCGCGAGCCTGTCCCATCCGGATGCGCTTTCCGCCATCCGCCTGACGCTCGTCGTTGCGGCGATCGCCGTACCGGCCAACCTGGTGTTCGGGATGGCGGCGGCCTGGGCGATCGCGCGCTTCGAGTTCGTCGGCAAGAGCCTCCTGACTACGCTGATTGACCTGCCTTTTGCCGTCTCACCGGTGATCAGCGGGCTGGTCTACGTGCTGCTGTTCGGCTTGCAGGGCTGGCTGGGGCCGTGGCTGATCGCGCACGGCGTGCAGATCATCTTCGCCGTGCCCGGCATCGTGCTTGCGACCCTCTTTGTCACGTTCCCATTCGTGGCGCGTGAGCTCATTCCGCTGATGCAGGAGCAGGGCGACGAAGAGGAGTTGGCGGCCCTGTCCCTGGGAGCCAGCGGCTGGCAGGTGCTCCGGCGGGTGACGCTGCCGAACGTGCGCTGGGCGCTGCTGTACGGGGTCATCCTGTGCAATGCGCGCGCGATGGGCGAATTCGGCGCGGTGTCGGTCGTGTCGGGTCATATTCGCGGCGAGACCAACACGATGCCGCTGCACGTCGAGATTCTCTACAACGAATGCAACTCGGTCGCGGCCTTTGCGGTCGCGTCGCTGCTGGCGCTGTTGGCGCTGGCGACGCTGGCCGCCAAGAGCCTCGTTGAGTGGCGCGGCAAGCAGGCCGAGGAGACGCGCCGCGCGCTGGAGGCGACCGAACCAACGGGCTCTCCCGGGGGTGCGCCATGAGTATTGACGTGCAGCACGTCAACAAGACGTTTGGCAGCTTCGCGGCGCTGCGCGACGTGAGCGTGCGCGTGGAAGACGGCGAGCTGGTGGCGCTACTCGGCCCCAGCGGCTCGGGCAAGACCACGCTGCTGCGGATCATCGCCGGGCTGGAAGCTCCGGATCCGAACGCGGGCACGCGCATGCTGTTTCACGAAGAGGACGTGTCGACTCGGCCGGTCCGCAAACGGCAGGTCGGCTTCGTCTTTCAGCATTACGCCCTGTTCCGGCACATGACCGTCTTCGAGAACGTGGCGTTCGGGCTGCGCGTCAAGCCGCGCGGCGAGCGGCCGCGCCGAGCGGAAATTCGGGCGCGCGTCGAGCGATTGCTGCGGCTCGTTCAGCTCGAAGCGCTCGAAAAGCGCTACCCGAGCCAGCTTTCCGGCGGTCAGCGGCAGCGCGTCGCGCTGGCGCGGGCGCTGGCGGTCGAGCCGCGCGTGCTGCTGCTGGACGAGCCCTTCGGCGCGCTGGATGCGAAGGTGCGGCTCGAGCTGCGGCAATGGCTGCGCCGCCTGCACGATGAGCTGCACGTGACCAGCCTGTTCGTGACCCATGACCAGGAGGAGGCGCTCGAAGTTGCGGACCGCGTGGTCGTGATGAACGAAGGCCGCATCGTGCAGACGGGCTCTCCGGAGGAGGTGTTTCACGAGCCGGCCAACGAGTTTGTGATGAACTTTCTGGGCAACGTCAACGTGTTTCGCGGGCGCGTCGAGCAGGGCCGCGCGACACTCGGCCCACTCGAATTCGACGTGGAGCAGTACCCCGGGCTGAATTCGTCCTCGGTCAAGGCGTTCGTTCGGCCGCACGAGCTGGAGGTCGAGAAGCGCGCCAACGGCAAGCCCAGCTTTCGGGCGCGCGTGGAGCACGTCAGCGCCGCGGGGCCGCGCGTCAAGGTGCGCTTGGTCTCGGAAGGCGGCCTGCCGATCCAGGCCGAGGTCTCGCTCGAACGCTACCGCGCGCTGGAGCTGCGCCCGGGGCAGATCGTCTACGTGGCGGTGCGGGACGTGCGGCTGGCGGTCGACGCCGAGCAGCTGGCGGTCGAGGAGCGGCTGTTCGCTCTTACCGGTATTCGGTCGATCGTGGACTAAATAGCTATTCCCGATCACGCGACAGCGCGTTTCGAGCGGTGTGAGCGTTGCCGATTTCGG
>CAYXIO010000075.1:0-15947 GCA_964465125.1 uncultured Planctomycetales bacterium
CAATCGCTTCTTCCGCAGATTCTGAGCCTTGACACGGCGTACTGCATGGGAGGGCGATGCCCAGCCGGCACGCGTTGGGGTTGTCAGCCTGCCGCCGGGCGACGGGAAGGAGCACTTCGGACTCTGGACACGGACGCCAGTCGATGAAACGACCATTCCGATCTACCGCGACGAGGTTCGCCACGGCAAGTTGATTTATGCGTACGCGCAAACGGACCGTCTGCCGGATGGCACGATCAACCGCGAAATCCGCTTCTGCATCACGGAAGAGTTCATTGCCGAGCACTGGCGCTGCGGGAGCGGCGCGCTGCTTTACCTCGACACGTGCGAAAGCGCCGCACCCAAGCTCGTCGATGCGTGTCTGACGCCGGAGGTTAACGCTTCCTGCTGCATCGGGTGGACGCACAAGACGTTCGACCGCTATTCGACGCCGACCGCACGGTATTTCTTTGACCGCACCCTCGGAGTCAACCAGTACCAGCCGGTGCTGACGCCTCCGCAACGGCCCTTCACGGCCAATCAGGTGATCGCAGCCATGGCCGGGTTGAGTCGGCTCAATTTGCCGCTCAACAACTCGCCTTCCAAAGGGTTGCGCCGGGAGATCGTCGATGGCGCTACTCCGCCCACCTCAGTCGACCCGCCGGTGTCGACGCTCGTCGCAACGTTGCGAGGCGACACCGAGGACGTGCTGCTCCGGCCCGGAATCCGCCAACTCGCATCGGCCGAGTCCCCTGGGCGCCTGACCGTGTACGGAGACTTCGGAGCGACGCCTGGCGCGGTTACGCTGAATGGCGCGGAGCTGACGCAGCGCGATGCGGGCTGGGCGACGGACCGCATCGAATGCGAGTTGCCGGAGGACGCGAGCGGCGCGGTCGAGGTCGTGGTAGATGGCCGCACCAGCAACCCGCGGAACCTGACGCGCTGGAACCTGACCCTGCGGCAAACGTTCATGGACTACCCGACCCAGGGCGGGCTCGATTGTCCTGATTGCTTCTACGACGCGACGCTGCATTACACTCTGCGGGCCGACGTCGGCGATGTGCGCGAAAACGTCGAGGGCGATGTTGCGCCGCTGAACGCGACCGGCAGCGCTGCCACCGCGGATATCGAAGTCACGAACGCCGGCGGGTCGTTCCCGATCGGCCAGGGGAGCACGATTACGCTGAGCCCCAATCCCGACGACGGCGCGCAGACGATTGGCACTTGCGTTGGCTTTCTGCCGCCGGCGGACAACAACTTCATCGGTGCTTGCTTCTTCATCGACCGCGTCGGCGAAATCGTCAACTTCAGCCCGACCATTCTGGCGCAGGGCCTGTATCGCGCGTACACCGGTGGCGCGTTCGACGGCATCATCGAGCCGTACGCGGTGTCCTACAACGGCAACCTGGTCGATCTGACCCTGATGCTGCCGCTGACGCCCAGCGGGACCATTCAAGCGGGAACGCAAGCTACCGGACCGAATTCCCAGTTCGAATGGGATGCCGCGAATCCGGAGAATCCGATGGGATCGGACGACGCGAAGTAGGCGTATTGCGCATCGGGTCCGCTGCGCCGCGCCTCTGCTTGCCTGCGACGTTTTTCAAGCTCGTCGGCTGGCCGTGCTTGCTCGATGGGCACGTGGACGCTACAGGCCATCCCAGCCCCCCTCCTACGTCGGATGGGGCTTCCGGGATCGCCTCCAGTCCGGCTCAGCGCGAAGTTGCGCGCGCAATCGAGCGCCCACAGCCTCGATCGGGTGTGTTCGGCCCGCATCCATAAGCGCGGCGCTGCGTGTGCGGCCGCTCTCGCGGTCGGCGAGAAACTCGCGCGTGAAGGCGCCGCTGCGAATCTCTTCCAGCATTCGGCGGAGCTCACCCCGGACCGCATCCGGGACGAGGCGCGGTCCGCGGGTCAGATCGCCGAAGCGCGCGGTGCTTGAGACGCGCGCGCGCATGAATGTCGGCCCGCCCTCCTGAATCAGGTCGGCGAGTAGCTTGATTTCGTGGCAGCATTCGAAGTAGGCCAGCTCGGGCGGGTAGCCCGCCTCGATCAACGTCTCGAAGCCCGCGTGAATCAACGCGGTCAGGCCGCCGCAAAGCACCGCCTGCTCGCCGAAGAGGTCGGTCTCGGTCTCGTCGGAGAAGGTGGTCTCCAGGATGCCGGCCCGTCCGGAGCCGATTCCCGCGGCCCAGGCCAGTGCGGTCGGACGCGCGTTGCCAGTGGCATCCTGCTGCACCGCGATCAGGGAGACCACGCCGCGGCCGGCCACGAATTCGCTTCGCACGCCGCGGCCCTGGGCCTTGGGCGCCACGAGGACGGCGTCGACGTCCGCGGGCGGCGCGATCAGGCCGTAGTGAATGCAGAAGCCGTGGATGAAGCCGAGCGTCTGGCCGGCGCGCAGGTGCGGTGCGATCTGCCGCGCGTGAATCTCCGGGGCGGAGTCGTCGGGCAGGGCGTAGATCAGCAGGTTGGCCCGGCGGGCGGCCTCGTCGATGGAAACGGGCGCGAAGCCCGCCTGGCGCGCCTGCTCGAAGCGCGGCGATCCGGGCCGCTGCGCGACGAGGACGTTTACGCTCGAATCGCGGAGATTCAGCGCATGCGCGTGCCCCTGCGAGCCGAAGCCGAGCACGGCGACGGTGCGTCCGAGCAGGGGATCGAGGCGGGCCTCGTCCGGCGCGACGGGGCGGACCGGTGTCGGCATGGTGGCACCTCTCAGGGCTTCGCGAGCAGCTTCTGCACCTCGGTGGCGTCGGCCAGGAAGCGGGCCGTGTAGTTCGCGTCGACGCGCTGACACGTTGCGGTCGCCTTCTCCGCGATCTGCTGATAGTCGGGGTCTTCCGTCCGCGTGAAGAACTCGCCGGCGAGGATCACCAGCCGCAGCAGGTGCCGCAGGATCAGGCCTTCCTGCTTAGTCAGGCTGCGGGCGCGGACGAACTTGAAGAACTCGCAATTCTGCTCGAACGCGCCGCCGGCGACCCACTTGGGCTGCACGCGGATCGGCTCGGGCGAGGGCAGCGAGGCGGCGAACAGCATCGCGAGCATCTCGGGGAAGGTCGGCGGGCGCTGCTCCTCCTCATCGTCTTCAAGCGTCCAGTCTTCCTCGTCCTGCTCGGCCGGTGCGCCGCCGCCGAAGGCGTTGGCCGCGACCAGCCCGGCGGCGATCAGCTCCGGTTCGAGCACCTGGGTCTGCAACGGACCGGGCGCAAGATCGGGGATGCGGACCGCTCGCAGCAGCGGCGGCGGCAGCTCCAGCGCGCTCTCCAGCGCGAGCAGCTTCTCGTCGAAGTTCGCGAAATTGAGCTTCTGCGCCATGTATTCCGCGAACAGCGGATCGACGCTGCGGTAGTTCAGCAGCCGGAAGATGGCTTCGTTCAGCGTGACGTGGTCGCCGTCGTCGCTGCGCGTGAGATAGCCCAGGCCGGCGAGGTTGCTGAGCATGTATTCGAGCTGCTGGGTGAACTTCTCGATCTGCGCCGGCGAGCAGAATCGTTTTTCGAGAAACCGCTTCACGTCGTGCAGCGCGCCCAGCTTGGTGAGCAGGAAGATCAGCACCGAGTAAGGGATCATCGAGCGGCTGTAGAGCTTCGCCGGACCTGCGTCGATGAGCTGTTTGAAATGCCCCTCAACCCAGTACTGCTCCGTGCTGCGGCGGGACGGCCGCTTGCGTTCCAGCTCCTTGCGGGCCCGCAGAATGCCCGGGTCCTTCGAGTGCGGGTCGATCTGGTCGTATTTCTTCTTCCATTTTGCGATGCGCACGTCGTCCTCGTGCGCGAAGGCGAAGACAAAGCCGCGGGTGTCGAACTGCGGGCGTCCGGCGCGGCCGAAGATCTGGTGCGCCGTGGCCGCGGGAATCAGCTTGCGCTCGCCGGGCTTGCCCTTCAGCAGCGTACTGACGACGACCGAGCGGGCGGGCAGGTTCACGCCGGCGGCGAGGGTCTCGGTGCAGGCGACGAACGGCACGAGCTTCTGGTTGAACAGCGCCTCGACGATCGCCTTGTGCTTCGGCAGCACGCCCGCATGGTGCACGCCGACGCCGCGCAGCAGCATCTCGCGCAGCTTCGGCCCCGCACCGTCGGCCAGGTCGAGCTTGCGCCCGTCCAGATACTCCTCGATGCGCTTCTTCGCGTCTGCGGTGATGAGCGGCAGCCCCTTCAGCCGCTCGGCGACCTCCCAGCATTCGTCGCGATTGAAGCAGAACACCAGCGCGGGGGTGCGATTGTCGGCGTCCTCGCGCGAGACCATGTCGGGCAGCCGCTCGGTAAGCAGTTGGTCGCCGACCCAGACGTATTCCAGCGGCACGCGGCGCTCGTTCGACAGCACCACCGCGACCCTGCGGCCGTGCTTGTCCTTCAGCCAATCGGCGAATTCGTACGGATTGCCCACCGTCGCCGAAAGCAGCATCACGCGCACGTGCGCCGGCAGCAGCACGAGCGCCAGCTCCCAGACGACGCCGCGCTCCAGGTCGTTGAAGCTGTGAAACTCGTCCATGACCGCGGCGCCGACGTGGCCGAGGTCGGCCAGCGCGTCGTCGGCCGCCAGCAGGTGATTGAGCAGAATCTCGGCCACGACCACGCGGATGAGCGCTTCGGGGTTTTCGCGGCGGTTGCCGGTGATGAAGCCGACGTCGTCGCGCGAGAAGCCCCAGGCCTCGGCCTTTTCCTGTAGCTCGCGGTATTTCTGCTCGGTCAAAGCGATCAGCGGAGTGGTGTAGTAAAGCCGCCTGCGCGTGTGCAGGGCCTCGAAGACGGCGGCCTCGGCGATCAGCGTCTTGCCCATGCCGGTGGGGGCGCAGACGAGCACGCCGCCTTTGCAGTCGAACCAGGCGAGCAGGGCCTCTTCCTGGACCGGGTAGAGCTCGAACGGCACGGAGTCGATGAACTTGGCGCAGATTTCGTCGCGCGTCATGCGCAGAGGATAGCCGAACGCGGGAGGAGACGGATCGCTGTTGCGAGAATCCTTGCTCGCACCCGCGAGAAAGAAACCTCGCGCCAGCGAAGGCCCGCGGACGCGCACGGGCGGAAGACCCGTGCTACCCGAAGAGTCGGCGTCCCACGGCGCCCTGGCCTTTGACGGCGCACCGCGTCGGACGTATTTACTCGCACACGAAGCGTGCGAACGCGCGGCTTTTGTAAGCCGCGCAGCTTCGCGCGTCGTGGAAAGCCCGTGCGGATTCGCGCGGTCGCAAAAGGCGCGGCGGATGGAGTCGACCATTGTCGTGGGGGCGGGGCCGGCCGGGCTGACCGCCGCCTATGAACTGCTCAAGCACGGCCGGCCGTCGACGGTGCTCGAGGCCGACCGCGTGGTCGGGGGCATCTCGCGCACCGTCAGCTACCGCGGGTTTCGCTTCGACATCGGCGGACACCGCTTCTTCTCGAAAGTCTCGCTGATCAACGAGCTGTGGCGCGAGATGCTCGACGAGGATTTCCTCCAGCGGCCGCGGCTGTCGCGCATCTACTACCGCGGGAAATATTTCGACTACCCGCTGAAGGCGTTCAACGCGCTGTCCGGTCTCGGTCCGTTCGAAGCCGTGCGTTGTCTGGCGAGCTACGCCAAGGCACGGCTGTTCCCGCGGCCGAACGCCGAATCGTTCGAGGACTGGGTCGCGAACCGCTTCGGGCACCGACTGTACAGCATCTTCTTCAAGACGTACACGGAGAAGGTCTGGGGCATTCCGTGCAGCGACATCTCGGCCGACTGGGCCGCCCAGCGCATCAAGAACCTGTCGCTTTCCGAGGCGATCCGCAACGCGCTGCTGCCGAAGCGCGGCGGCGCGCGGACGCGCGACGGGCAGATCATCACGACGCTGATCGACACGTTCTTCTACCCGCGCTACGGCCCCGGGCAGATGTGGGAGGCCTGCCAGCGCCGGCTCGCGCAGGCCGGCTGCGAGACGGTCTTTGATACCCCGGTCGAGCGCGTGCGGCACCGCAACGGGCGGGTCGAGTGCGTGCAGACGCGGGGCGCGGACGGTTCGGCGGGCGAGTTCGGCGGGTCGCATTTCATCTCGTCGATGCCGCTGCGCGAGCTGATCCTGGCGCTCGATCCGCCGCCGCCGGCGGAAGTGCTGGCCGCGGCGAACAAGCTGCGCTACCGCGACTACCTGACGGTGGTGCTGGTGGTGAATCGGCCGGAGATGTTCCCGGACAACTGGATCTACATTCACGCGCCGGAGGTGAAGGTCGGGCGCGTGCAGAACTACAAGAGCTGGTCGCCGGACATGGTGCCCGACGCGAAGCGGTGCAGCCTCGGGCTCGAGTATTTCCTGTGGGACTCGGACGAGGAGTGGACGTGGCCCGATGAACGGCTGATCGAGTTGGGGATCGCCGAGTCGGAGCGGATCGGGCTGATCCGTCGGGCGGAGGTCGTCGACGGCGTCGTCGTGCGCATGCCGAAGGCGTATCCGATCTACGACCGCGACTATCGCGCGACGCTCGACGTGCTGCGGCGGTATGTAAGCACGTTCGGCAATTTTCAGACGATCGGGCGGAACGGACAGCACCGCTACAACAATCAGGATCACTCGATGTTGGCGGGCGTGTACGCGGCGCGCAACGTGGCGCGCGGGCGATACGACGAGTACGACGTCTGGGACGTCAACGTCGAGCAGGAATATCACGAGCAGGGAAGGGTGGTCGAGGCGCGCAGCGCGCCGGTCGAGCGGATCATCCCGACCCGGCTGCCGCAGCGCGAGTCGACGCCGCGGCGCTGAGCGACGGCGCGGGTAGCGCGACGCGGCGCTTTGTCGCCGGAAGGCTGTTCCAGAACGCCCCGCCCTCGCAGGGAGGGTCTGGGGGAGGGTCGGGACGTGGCGGGCAAATGCGCCGATCCCAACCTCCCTCCAGCGGGCAGTGAGCTTTGGCGAGAGGTTCGAGTGGCATGTCGCGTGTTGAAGCGGGGCGAGCGGCTGAGCGTGATGACGTGCGATCGCGGCGGCATGCGCTCCTCAGCGTCGGGCGCGCGATACTGATCGTCCTGCTGGTCGGCGGCGTCGTGCGAGCGGTGGCGACTGCGACGCTTTCGCTGATCATCACGAACGACGGCACCGACTATCTCTGGTTTGCCGAGCAGATTCTGGGTGGAAGCTGGCAGCCGGCCCGGCCAGACCGCACGCCAGGCTATCCGGCGATTCTCGCGGGCTGTCTGGGGCTGTTCGGGCTGTCGCCGGTCGCGCTGCTGGCGCTTCAGCATGCGCTGGGGCTGGGGGCGGCGCTTCTGCTGACGTGGGCGCTGGCGCGCAAGGCGAATCCGGTTTGCGGGTTGTTCGCCGGGCTGTGCGCAGCGCTCGATCCGTGGCTGCTGAGCTTTGAGTCCTACGTCCTCAGCGAGACGCCGGCGACGCTGGCGATGGCGGCGATTGCGGCGGTCGTTCTGTTGCCCGTACGGCGGGCGTGGCTGCGGGCGGTCGCACTGGGGTTCATCCTGGCGGCGGCGTGCCTGGTGCGGCCGACGTTTCAGATTGTCGCTCCGTTCGCTGCGGTCGGGCTGGCGCTCTCCGCCGCGGCGCGACTCCTCCCGCGCGTCGCGCTGGTTGCGGTGTCGGCGGCGGCGTGCGTGATTGGGCTGACACCCTGGCTGCTCGTCCAACACCACTACCACGGGCGTGCGGCGCTCTCGTTCGGAACGGGCGCGCACCTGTTCAGCGGCGTCGCGCGACTGGGCCTGCTCGACGAGCACGTGCTAGCGTCGGTCGAAATCCGCGACGCGCCATCTTCAGTGGCACCGGTTTCCGACCGGCGTTCTGTCGTGTTGCCGACCGAAATTCGCGATGCGTACGCGCCGTGCGCAGGCCGGCCGATGGGGGACGGCGAATTCTGGGCGTTCTGCTGGAAGGTCGGCGGGCTGGAGCGCAACGAGCGAGCGCTGCGCGACTGGGCGGTTGCAAGCATCTGGGCGGCACCACAGCGCTACGCCGGCGGTGTGCTGCAAGCGATCGGCTGGCAGTTGAACTATCCGCTGCCGGGCAGCACGATGAACTGGGACGAGCTCGGTGAGACCGTGGCGCGGCTGGTCCGCGAGGGCGACGGCCGGCAGTACGAGCCCGGTCCGCCATCCGCGACGCTCGACGGCCTGAATCACCAGACCCGCGGCGGTCCGCTGCGCCCCGTGCTGAAGCGCGTGGCGGACGGCGCGCCGCGCGGCGTTCCGCAGATCGCATTGGCGGGTTGCAGCGCGGCGGCGCTGTTGTGGGCGGCCCGGCGGCGCGATGGGGCGGTGGCGTGCCTGCTGCTGGGGTCGGCGGCGTTCGTGGGCATGCACGCGCTGTTCCTGTTTCCGAACCCGCGCTATGCGCTTCCGGCGTGGATCGTCTGGTATTTCGTGCCTCCGCTGATGGGCTATTGGCTGTCGCGCCGGCCGAGTCGGAAGGTCGCGGGCATTGGCTCTGCCGGCTCAGCACGGAAGTGACAACCTCCGATTCGCGGACCTCCACACGCGGCGCGCCCAATCAATATCGAATACGGCCAATTCGGCTTACGACATCCGGTGGCTTTCGGAAAAAATGTGCCGCGCGTGCAAACCGCGACCCGCGTCCGGCGCGCGAAGTCATTATCGCTGTTCGCCTGGCCGACGGCGGACAATCAGCGCGCCGCGCCAAGCCCGAAGTTGCATCCGCCGGCTGCGTAAAGAACACTCATTCTCCAGGAACCCAACAGGAGCAGCAATATGTTCAAGCGATTCCGAGCAGGCTCTGGCGCAGTCGGCCTCACGGTGAGCGTACTCGGACTGATGTCCTTCACAGCCCCGGGACTGGCCGACGAGGGGCCGGTGCCGGTGCGCGTCGAGGAGGACTGGGAAGTCGTTTTGAACGAGCCCGAGAGCAACCTCGATGCACCTCAGCTCCACACGGTGATTTCCCCGTGGACGGACATGGACCACTACTACGGCCAAGTCACGTGGAACTACCGCGAGATTCCGGACTTCGTTTCAGGCGGGATGCAGATTTCCGCCTGGCGGGGAGACGAGATCCTCGCCAAGCGCGTGGCGCGCGAGGACCCGCTGAGCACGGCCGCCGAGACGTTGAGCTGGACTCAGTCGATGCGCTGCACGATTCAGGGGTCGCTCGTGTTCCAGATCAAGGATGGGGTCTCGGCGACGTGGGGACAGTTCGGCGGGACCGAGCTGACGCTGATGGGGACGGTCGGACTGTACAACCTCTCGGGCTACTCGACGGATTTCTCCGTGGCGAATTCGTGGGTGAGCTTCGGCTCGAACCGCGTCGATCTCGTCCGGATCAAGGAGGTTCGCCGTTACGACGCGAACAACAACCTGATATCGCGCGACACCTCGCCGCGCGTGGTCTTTGAGCTGAACAACTAGTCACGCGTGTCATAGAAGCAGGGGGCCGGTGGATCATGGTAAAGCTGTTTCGATCCGGGCGGACTCGGCGCGGCGTGGCGGTGGTCTACGTCGCAATCTCGATGTTGGTGATCCTGGGCATCGGCACGCTGGCGGTCGACGTCAGCATGCTCTACTCCGCTCAGAACGAGTTGCAGCGCTCGGCGGACGCCGCGGCTCTGGCCGGTGCTGAAGGCCTGCTGAACGAGCGGCGCCTACAGGGCGGGGACGCGGCCGATTCGGCGATCGAGGACGCGCTGCAGTCCGCGGCGCAGGTCGGCGCGCTCAACTCGGTGCTGCGAACGGCGACCGTTCTGGTCGGAGACGACGTCCAGGCCGGGTATTTGCCGGGCGGCGTCTACAACGACCTGGGCCTGAGCCAGGACGACCCGGAGACGTGGAACGCCGTCAGCGCGGTCGTGCAGCGCAATCCGAGCCGCGGCGGCTCGATCGGGATGTTCTTCGCCCGCATGTTCGGACTCTCGAACCGCGACTTGCGCGCCAGCGCGGTGGCCTCGTTCAACGACTCCGTCGGCGGCTTTCGGGTCACGGAACGCTCCGGCAACGCCGGGCTGCTGCCCTTTGCGCTGCATGTCAGCGTGTGGAACTCGCTGATGTCCGGCATCTCGCCGAATGGCGACTGGTACGCTTATGACCCGGACAGCGGCGAAGTCACGGGCGGGTCCGACGGCGTGCTCGAGCTGAACCTCTACCCGGGCGCCGGCACCGGGCAGCTTCCTCCGGGCAATTTCGGCACGGTCGACATCGGTTCGTCGAACAACAGCGCGGCGGATATCGCGCGCCAGATTCTCGAAGGCGTGAACGCGGACGACCTGGCCTATCTGGGCGGCTCGCTGGAGCTGGGCGACGACGGGACCTTGACTCTCAACGGCGACACTGGCCTGAGCGCGGGGTTCAAGGACGAACTCGACGCGATCAAGGGTCAGCCGCGCACGCTGCCCCTGTTCAGCGAGGTGAGCGGTCCGGGCAACAACGCGATGTACACGATCGTGGGGTTCGCCGGCGTGCGGATCGTGAACGTCAAGCTGACCGGGGCGATGAAGTCCAAGGAAGTGATCATTCAGCCCGCGCTCGCGGTGGATCACGCAGCGCTGCCGGGCGAGCCCGGACAAAGCAGCTACGTCTATCAGCCGGTGCAGCTCGTGCGCTGACGGATGAGCTCGGGAAGGATTCGAGGGCGAGGCTTCTCACGCGCGTGGGAGGCCTCGCTCGCTTTCTGCGGGGCCGCTCGTTTCGACCCGGAAGATGGCGCGGTCCGGCATCGGCGTCACCGAGAGGATCTCCTGTGCCAGACCGATCGCGACGTGGGCCGAGCCGAACACTTCGCGCGTCGTTTCGAGCAGGAAGTCGGGGCTGATCACCTGCCCGAGCGGGCTATGGAGCAGCAGATTCCGCATTTCGCGGGTCAAGCCGCACACGATCAGGTAGCCGCCGGCGCGCAGGTACTCGGCGACCGGAGCGCGAAGCGCCGTGAGGATGGAGAAATCGATCTGTTGCGTGCGGCGCATTCGCAGGATGGTGACGCGCGGCCCGCGGCGAAACAGCGTACGCATGTGGTCGGCCAGCAGGTCGGCGTGGGCGAAGAACAGCGGCCCCTCGACCTGCACCATCGTGATGGCGCTGCGGCCGGTCTGCGCGTCCAGCTCGTGCTCGCGGAAGGGGCCGTCCGGGCTGCGCACCATCTCGAACAGATGCACGCGACTGACCCGCCGCAGCAGCACGACAAACGAGACGGCCAGCCCGATCAGGACGGCCCAGTGAATCGGCAGAACCAGCACGCAGGCGACCATCGTGAGCAGCACCGGGCGGTCGTGGACGTCGCGCAGCAGGGCGCGCAGCTCGGCCCGGTCCACCATCGTGATCGCCGTGGCGATCAGCAGGCCGGCGATGGCGGGCGTGGTGAGGTAGCGCGTTAGCGGCGCCGCGAGCAGCGCGGCCAGGGCGATGGCGGCGGCACAGACGAAGTTCGCGGCGCGGGTGCGCGCCCCGGCCAACTCGGCCAGCGCAGAGCGCGCAAAGCTGGCGGAGCCGGGGAACCCGCCCGCGAAGCCGGCGGCGACGTTGGCGAGCCCTAGCGACCAGAGCTCCCGCCGCGCATTGAGCACGCCGGCGCTGCGCAGCGCGAGCGCCTGTCCGATGGCGAGTCCCTGGATGATTCCGACCAGCGCGATCGCCGCCGAGCCGGCCAGCAGCTCGGTCGCGTTGACCTTGGAAAGCTCGAAGCTGAAACGGCCGGTGAATTGCCAGTTCAACGCGCCGACGTTCGGCAGTGCGCCGTGCGTCGTGAAGGTCTCGATCAGCCACGCCGCGATCCCGCTGAGCGCAAGCGCGAGAAAAGCGGTCGGAAAGCGCGGGCCCAGTCGATTGCCGGCGAGCACCGCGACCGCGACCGACCCAGCCATCGCCACGGAGGCGAGCTTGAAGTCGCCGAAATGGCGGCCGGCGTTCCAGATCATGCCGAGCAGCGTCGCCTGCGCGCCCGACGAGATGCCCAGCGCCGCCGAAAGCTGGGAGCCGATCAGCAGCAGCACCGAGCAAACGACGAGCCCGACCACGACCGAGCGCGAGACGAAACGCACCAGCCGGCCGATTCCGACCATCGCTCCGACGAGCGTCATCAGGCCGACGAGCACCGCGACCGTGCCGGCCAGGGCGGGCCAGGCGTCGGGCACGCCGGGCGCGACCGTGCGGAACAGCGCGAGCAGCATCGTGCTGGCCGTAATCACCGGACCGATGATCAGGCTGGGTGAGCTCGAACAGACGGCGCTGACGAGGCCCATCATGATGGCGGAGAGCAGACCGCTGGCGGGCGACAGGCCCGCGAGCGTCGCGAAGCCCACGCACTGCGGAATCGCGACCAGCGCGACCGTAACACCGGCCAGCACGTCGGCCGGTATCAGGCGCGGCGCGGCGCGGTCCGGTACGTCGCCCGGGCGAGCGCTGACGTTGGGCGGGCTGGACGAAATAGGCGGTCCCTCGTTGCGGCGCTTTGCGGAGCGCACGCGCGGCAGAGTGTAGTCGAACAGCGTGCGCCGGCGAGGGGAGCGGGTCGATCGGGCCGTCCGCGGCTCCGGACGTGCGACCTGCCGGCCAGGTTGGACACGACGCCGGCCAGCGCGTGAGTTACACTTCGCAGCGCGCGTCGTTCCTGGTGTTCCGCGGCGTGCGAACCCGATTCCGACAGGTGTCGAATGCCGCGACTGGGCTTTGCAATCGACAACCGCGCCTGCATCGGCTGTCACGCCTGCACCGTCGCGTGCAAGAGCGAGCACCAGGTTCCGCTGGGCGTCAACCGCACCTGGGTCAAGTACGTCGAAAAGGGCGTGTTTCCTCAGGCGCGGCGCTTCTTTAACGTGCAGCGCTGCAATCACTGCGAGGACGCGCCGTGCGTGGAGATCTGCCCGGTTACGTCGCTGTTTCAGCGGCCCGACGGCATCGTCGACTTCGACAGCACGCGCTGCATCGGCTGCAAGGCCTGCATGCAGGCTTGTCCGTACGACGCGCTCTATCTTGATCCGCAAACGAACACCGCAGCCAAGTGCAACTACTGCGCGCACCGCGTCGAGACGGGCATCGAGCCGGCCTGCGTGGTTGTCTGCCCGGCGGAGGCCATCGTCAGCGGCGACCTCGACGACCCGAGCAGCCGCGTCGCCGAGCTCGATCGGCTGCACAAGGTGCAGTATCCCAAGCCCGAAAAGGGGACGCGGCCGAAGCTGTTCTACGTTGGCGGCGAGACGGCGGCGCTGGACCCGAGCGCGTCCCCGCCGGCGGAGGATTATCTCTGGAGCGGCAACGACGGGCGGATCAGCCTGCCGCTGCTGCGCCGCGCCGGCGAGGAAGCGGAGCACGAGGCCCGCGCGCGACGCACGTACGACGCGAAAGCCAAGCCGGCGCCGTGGGGCTGGATGGTCTCGGCGTACATCACGACCAAGGCGGTCGCCGCGGGCGTGCCGATGATCGCACTTCTTGGCTATCTGTTTGCGCCGTTGCCGGTGGCGCTGCCCACGCCGGCGTTTGTCGCGGCCGTGCTGTTCCTGGCAGCGACCGGCGCGCTGCTGGTCGGCGACCTCGAGCAGCCACAGCGGTTTCTGTCCGTGCTGCTGCGGCCGCAGTGGAGAAGCTGGCTGGTGCGCGGAGCGTACCTCATCAGCGCATTCGGGGCAGTCCTGACAGCCTTGTGGATTGCAGGATTAGCGGGCGCGCCGCGCGCGGCGCAGATCGGCCTGGCCTGGTCGGGCCTGCTGCTGGGCGGTGCGGCGGCATCGTACACGGCCTTGCTGCTGGCGCAGGCCCGCGGGCGCGACTACTGGCAGAATCCGCTGCTGGTCGTGGGGATGCTGGTTGATGCGCTTGCCGCGGGCGCCGCCGTGACCGTGCTGATGTCGCCGGCGGGGTCGCCGCCGGTGTTCTACGTGATGATCCCGATTGACGCGCTCAGCGCGGGTGAGCTGGCGTCGCCGTCGGACGGCGCGCGCCTTGGGCTGGAAATCGGCGTGGGGTTGCTGGCGCTGCTGCTGGTCGCTGAGCTGCTGCCGCGCCATCCGACGCGGAACTCGGCCCTGGCTGCGAAGATCATCACGCGCGGCGCGCTGGCCGGCTGGTTCTGGGGTGGTTCGGTGACGCTGGGTGTCTTGCTGCCGGCGATTCTCCTGCTGGCCGGCGCCCCGCTGTGGCCGGCGGCGGTGCTGCTGCTGGGCGGGATCGCGTGCAGGAACCACGTGCTGGTGCAGGCGCCGCAGCGCGTGCCGCTGAGTTGACTGCGAATCGACGTCATCAAAGCGAGGCAGGACGATTTCGGAGGGCTGCATGCCGTACCATCCGCCGCGATCGTGGATCGAGCGCACCGCCGTCCGGCTGGGGCTGATGGCTCCGTCGCCCGCGGATGCCGCCGGGGCGACGCCAGGCGACGCGGCCGGGCCGCGCGGCGGCGCACACGCCGGCTCGCTGCCGCTGGCACGCTATCCGTCGCCTGAGCGATGGGCCGATCACGTCGAGTACGATGCACAGTCCTGGCCGGCGCCGCCGAAACCGCGGCACTACCGGCTGATTCCCACGACCTGCTTCAACTGCGAGGCGGCCTGCGGGTTGCTCGCGTACGTCGACAAGGAGACGCGCGAAATCCGCAAATTCGAGGGCAACCCCGCCCACCCCGGCAGCCGCGGGAAGAACTGCGCCAAGGGTCCGGCAACGATCAATCAGGTGCGCGATCCCGACCGGATCATGACGCCGATGAAGCGGAGCGGGCCGCGCGGAGGCGGCCGCTGGCAGGCGGTGAGCTGGGAGGATGCCCTGCGCGACATCGCCGGGCGCGTTCGCAAGGCGCTGACCGAGAACCGGCGCGACGAAATCGTGTATCACGTCGGCCGACCCGGGGCGGAAGGTTCGATCGACCGCATCCTGCGGGCGTGGGGCGTCGACGGACACAATTCGCACACGAATATCTGCTCCTCCGGCGCGCGGCTGGGCTACGCGCTGTGGTGCGGCTATGACCGCCCGGTTCCGGACTATGCCAACGCGCGGTTCATCCTGGCCCTCAACGCGCACTTCGAGAGCGGGCACTACTTCAACCCCATGGCGCAGCGCCTGAACGAAGGGCTGGCGAACGGAGCGCGGCTGGCCGTGGTGGACCCGCGGCTGAGCAACACTGCTTCGCGGGCGCACGACTGGATGCCCTGTCGGCCGGGAACGGAGGCGGCCCTGCTGCTGGCGCTGGCACGGGTCGTTCTGCACGAGGAGTTGGTGGATCGAGCGTATGTCGAGCGCTGGGTGAATTGGCGGGAATACCTCGAGGCGGCGAAAGAAGGGACGGAGGGGGGAGGGATCGAGGGATTGGGGGATTCAGGGATCGGGGCTGCGCCGCCTCGCGCGGACGAGCGGGCGGTAACCGTCGGTCGCTTTCTTGATGCCCTCAAACGGCTCTATGACGCCTTTACACCCGAGTACGCCGAAGCCGAGTGCGGCGTGCCGGCGGCGACGGTGCTGAAAGTCGGGCGGCTGATCGGTCAGGCGGGTTCGCGCTTCTGCTCACACACCTGGCGCGGCGCGGCGAGCGCGCACCTGGGCGGCTGGCAGGTCTCGCGCTGCCTGATGCTGCTGCACGCGCTGACCGGGAGCTTCGGCACCGAAGGCGGCTGCCTGCCGAACGCGTGGAGCAAGTACAAGGCCAGCCTGATCTGCGTCCCGCCGCCGCAGAATCACTGGAACGAGCTGCACTGGCCGCGTGAGTATCCGTTGACGCATTATGAGATGAGCGAGCTGCTGCCGCACTTTCTGAAGGACGGCCGCGGGCGGATCGACGTGTACTTCACGCGCGTGTTCAATCCGGTCTGGACGTATCCGGACGGGTTCTCGTGGATCGAGGCGCTGCGCGACGAGTCGAAGGTCGGCCTGCACGTCGCGCTGACGCCGACGTGGAACGAGACGGCGTTCTTCGCGGACTATGTGTTGCCGATGGGGCACGGCCCGGAGCGGCACGACCTGAACACGTACGAGACGCACAGCGCGACGTGGATCGCGTTTCGCCAGCCGGTGATGAAGGCGTTCGCGGAGGCGGAAGACACAGTATCGAGCAGGGACTGTCCCACAACCTCCCTCCCTCGCAGGGAGGGGTTGGG
>CAYXIO010000076.1:0-15729 GCA_964465125.1 uncultured Planctomycetales bacterium
CGATGGCCGGCGCGCGGCCGTGGATGGTGTGGAAGCCGTAGGTGTTCATGTAGTACGGAAAGCGGCTGGAGCAGCCGATTCCGGACACGAAGACCGTGTTCTCGCGCTTCACGCCCAGGTCGGCCAGGGCCTTCTGCATCTGATTCAGAATGGCGTAGTCGCCGCAGCCGGGGCACCAGCGGACTTCCTGATCGGTCTTGAAGTCCTGAATCTTGAGCGGCGTGTGAGCCGTAGTCATGCGGCACCTCCGAGCAGCTCGTCGACCTTTGCAGTGATGTCGTTCACGTGGAACGGCCGGCCCTGGACCTTGTGCAGCCCGAGGGCGTCGACGGCGTAGCGGCCGCGCAGCACGAGCTGGAGCTGTCCCAGATTCAGCTCGCAAACCAGAATCCTCTTGAACCGCTTCAGAATGGCGCCGACGTTGCGCGGCATGGGATTCAGCCAGCGCAGGTGCATGTGACCCACCTTACGGCCGGCCGCGAGGGACTCCTCGGCGGCGGTTCGCACCGATCCGAACGTTCCGCCCCAGGACACCAGCAGCAGGTCGCCGCTCTGCTGGCCGTAGACCTCCTGGTCCGGCAGATCATGCACGACGTTGTCGACCTTCTGCTGGCGCAGGTAAGTCATCTTCTCGTGGTTTTCCGGCTCGTAGCACACGTCGCCGGTCACGTCCCGCTTTTCGAGCCCGCCGATGCGGTGCTGCAACCCGGGCGTTCCCGGGATGGCCCACGGACGGGCGCCGTGCCCATCGCGCCGGTAGGGTTCAAAGGTGGCAGGGTCGGTGGCATGGTGCACCGGGATCGGCGCGATGTCCTTGGAGCGCGGGATGGACCAGGGTTCCGAGCTGTTGGCGACGTAGCCGTCAGACAGCAGCATCACCGGGGTCATGTACTTGATGGCGATCCGCACCGCGTCGATCGCCGCCCAGAAACAGTCACCCGGCGACCGAGCTGCGATCACCGGCGTCGGACATTCACCGTTTCGACCGAATATGGCCTGCCAGAGGTCGGCCTGCTCCGTCTTGGTCGGCAGGCCGGTGCTCGGGCCGCCGCGCTGCACGTTGACGACGATCAGGGGCAGCTCGGTCATGACGGCGAGGCCGATCGCCTCCTGCTTGAGGGCGATTCCAGGACCGCTGGAGGTCGTCACGGCCAGCGCGCCGGCGAACGCCGCACCGATCGAGGCGGTGGCCGCGGCGATCTCGTCCTCGGCCTGCATGGTGCGGACGTCAAAGTGCTTGAAGCGCGACAGATCGTGCAGGATGTCGCTGGCGGGAGTGATCGGATACGCCCCGCAGAACAGCGTCTTGTTGGCCTTTCGTGCGGCCGTGATCAACCCGACGGCGAGGGCCTGGTTGCCGGTGATGTTGCGGTAGGTTCCGGCCGCCAGGCGCGCCTTGGGGATGCGGTAGCGCAAGGGGAAGATTTCGGCGGTCTCGCCGAAGTTGTGTCCGGCCTTCAGCGCGAGGATATTCGCCTCGACGATGTCGGCGCGCTTGCCGAACTTCCCCTTGATCCACTGCGTCGTGGTGTCGAGGGGGCGGTCATACAGCCAGTAAATCAATCCGAGCGCGTAGATGTTTTTGCAGCGCGCGGCTTCTTTTGCGCCGAGGCCGGTCGGCTTGACGGCTGCGAGCGTGTGCGAACTGATCGGCACGGAAAAGACCCGGTAGCCGCCGAGTTCGCCGGTGTCGACCGGATCGGCGTCGTAGCCGGCGCGTTTCAGGTTGGCGTCGGTGAACTGATCGTCGTCGAGGATGAGGATGCCGCCGTCGATCAGGTCGCCGATGTTGGCCTTCAGCGCGGCGGGGTTCATCGCGATCAGCGCGTCGACGCGATCGCCGGGCGTGTGAATATCGTGGTCGCTGAAGTTGATCTGGAAGCCCGAGACGCCCGCCACCGAGCCGGCGGGAGCTCGAATCTCGGCCGGAAAGTCCGGCAGGGTGCTGATGTCATTGCCGAAGACGGCGGAGGTCGCGGTGAACTGCGAGCCGGCGAGCTGCATGCCGTCTCCGGAGTCACCCGCGAATCGAACCGCCGCTCGGCGAAGTTGCTGAAATGGCTTGGGGGATGCACTGCTCTTCTGGGTTTCGACAGTACTCATGGGCGAACGCTTGAACCTCCTCGCGCTGCTCGCAGAACCCGCGCCGGACGCGCAGGAATACTGGCCACGATCCGCCGGGGTCGCGACCGCGCCGGCGGCTGCCGGCCCCGTGGAATGGTGCGACTCACGATTCTATCGGCCGGCGACGCCTGCATCCAGAATACGCTCCAGACGCAACAGCCGGAGGCGACCGACGCTCTAATCAAGGTCGCGCCCGGACGGGCAGCGCGATCCCGCGCCGCACTTGTGAGACCTGCGCGCCGTTCCTACACTCCGAAATCGCCAGACCGGCGCTACACGACTTCTGCAAAGGCCGATGCCTATGGAATTCTTTCCCGCTCAGCGACTCCAGAATCTGCCGCCCTATCTCTTCGCCGAGATCGATCGCCGCAAGCGGGCCGCCATCGCCGCCGGTCGAGACGTGATCGACTTCGGCGTCGGTGACCCCGAGCAGCCGACCTACGCGTACATTCGTGAGCGCATGCGGCGGGCGATCGACGATCCGGCGAATCACCGCTACCCGCTGGGCGGCGGCTCGCCGGCGTTCCGGCGCGCCATCGCGGCGTTCTTTGAGCGGCGCTACGGAGTTTCCCTGTCGCCGGAACGGGAAATCCTCGCGCTGCTCGGGTCGAAGGAGGGGCTCGGGCACCTGACGCTGGCGGTGGTCAATCCCGGCGAGACGGTCCTGATTCCCGACCCGGGATATCCAGTTTACCACTCCAGCACGCTTTTCGCCGGCGGCACGCCGCATGCCATGCCTCTGACCGAATCGCGCGCCTGGCTGCCCGAGCTTGAATCGATACCGGCGTCGGTGGCGCGGGCCGCGAAGCTGATGTATCTCAACTATCCGAACAACCCGACCGGCGCGATGGCGCCGCGCGAGTTCTTCGAGCGCGCGGTCGCGTTTGCGCGAAAGCACGAGATCATCCTGGCGCACGACGCGGCTTACAACGACATGTACTTCGACGAGGGCGACCGGCCGCTCAGTGTCCTTCAGATTGAGGGCGCCAAGGACGTCGCGGTCGAGCTGCACTCGCTGTCCAAGACCTTCAACATGACCGGTTGGCGCGTCGGCTTCGCGGTCGGCAACGCCGACGTTCTCGCGGCCCTGGCCAAGATCAAGGCGAACCTCGACAGCGGCGTGTTCGGCGCGATCCAGGAGTCCGCGATTGAGGCCTACGCCGGCATGCATCGGCCGGAGCTCGGCGAAGTCCGTGCCCTGTATCGCCAGCGGGCTGGCATCATGGCCGACGGGCTGGGCGAGCTCGGGTTCCGCGTGGCGCCGCCACGGGCGACGTTTTACATCTGGGCGGGCCTTCCGGCTGGGGTTCGCTCGATGACCGGCGCGGCGCGCCTGCTGGACGAGGCGGACATCGTCTGCGTGCCGGGCGTGGGCTTCGGTGCGGGCGGCGATGGCTTCATTCGTTTCGCGATGACCGTGGACACCGACCGCACACGAGCCGCGGTCGATCGGATGCGCAAGCTCCAATGGTGACGCGCGGCGTTTTTGTCGCACTGGGATCCAACCTCGGCAACCGGGCCGGGAACATCCGCGCAGCGCTCGCGGCCCTGCGCGCCAGCGACGGCGTCCGCGTTCTCCGCGCGTCTTCGTTGCACGACACCGAGCCGGTGGGCGGGCCGGCCGGGCAGCCCAGGTATCTGAATTCCGTCGTCGAGATCGAGACCGCGCGGTCGCCGCATGACCTGCTGGCCCGGCTGCACGAAATCGAGCACGCGCTCGGCCGGGTGCGCGGCGAGCGCAACGGCCCGCGCACGATTGACCTCGATCTGCTGCTGTTTGGGGAATCGCGAATCGACGACGACGTGCTCGAGGTGCCTCATCCGCGCATGTGGCAGCGTGATTTTGTGCTGGCGCCGCTGCGCGAGCTGCTTCCGGCGGCACGACTGCGCGCGCTTGAGCGACGGTTGAGTCGCGCGGCAGGCGCCGACCGCGCGCCGGAAGGGGAGTGATCGGCTTGTTCATCGATTTGACGCAGCCCGGCCACGACTGGGCGCAGCTCTACAAGCTGTTCATCGGGTTTATCTGTCCACGGCCGATCGCGCTGGTGTCGTCGATCGGGCCGAGCGGTGTGGCGAACCTCGCGCCGTTCAGCTTCTACAACATGGTCAGCGCGCGGCCGCCGGTCGTGATGTTCTCGGTCGGCTGGTCGCGGCAGCGTGGCCGCAAGGACACGCTGCGCAACGTCGAGCAGCAGTGCGAATTCGTCGTCGCGACCGTCTCGGTCGAATTCGCGCGGAACATGGTCGATTGCGCCGCGGAAGTTCCCTACGGCGAGAGCGAGTTCGATTTCGCCAGGCTGACGCGCGCGCCGGCCCGGCTGGTGAAGCCGCCGCTGGTGTCGGAGGCGCACGTCAACATGGAGTGCCGGGTGCGCCAGATTCTGCGATTCGGCGAGGAGCCGGGCGCTACGCACGCGGTGCTGGGCAACGTGCTGGCGGTTCATGTGAATCCGGCCGTGCTGGACGCGTCAGGCCTGATCGACCCGCAGCGCCTGGTGACGGTCGGCCGGCTTGGCGGACAGAACTACGTCGATGCGCGCGAACCCTACGCGATGGCGATCCCGCGGGTTGAGCCAGAATCGAGATAGGGTCTGGACCGCTGTGAACGTGAGGAGGAAGGGGGGAACGGGGTTCGTCCACAACGGTCCAGGGAGTTCAGCGGCCTCGCCGTCGGGGATCGCGGCGGGCCATCGGGGTGAGTTTCGGCCGCGCGGACCAGCTTCCAAACGCGTCGGGTGATTTCGGCGGTCGGCGGCAGGGCGCGGCGCGGCCACTCCATCGGCTCGTCGGGGTCCTCACCAAGAGTATTGCCGCCACCACTGCGACTTCAACCGGCGCCCTGTCCATCGCGCGTTTTTTTCACCAGACTCCGCGTGTGACGGGGCGTCGAACCGCGCACGGTTCGCGAGGAGCTGAAGATTCGCGCGGATCGCGAGGCCCGCCGCCTTTCACTTACACTTCCGCCACCAGGAGCTGGGCATGAAACCGGAAGCCGTGCGCGCGGAGTTGACCGAACAGGCTGAGCGAGGCGGTCCGCGCGCGGCGGCTCGTCCCATGCCGCGCTGGCTTGCGCTACTCGAAGCCGTCGCGTTCTTCGCCGTCGGCGTGCTCTTGATCAACTTTCTCTACAGCGGCAGCGGCGGTGCGTCCGGCGACGAGATCGGCGTCTCCGGGCACGACTCGTTCTATCACGTCAAGATGGCCGAGATGCTGCCGCGCGTCGGACTCGTCGACCAATTCCCCTGGCTGCGCTTCTGCTATTTCCGAAACGAAGGCGACCAGTTCGTAAGCCACCACTACGGCTTTCACGCGTACATGGTCCCGTTCATCGAGCTGTCGAAGCTGCTCGGCGGCGACGCCCTGCGCGGCGGCCGCTGGGCGATGGCCTTCAGCTTCGGCATGCTCCTCGTCGTCTTCCGCGCGCTGCTGGTCGCGGGCGAGGTGCCCTGGCGCTGGATGTGGCTGGCCCTGTTCTTCCTCTTGCCGGCGCAGTTCTTCCTTCGACACGCGTTTGTGCGCGCGATCGATCCCTCGCTGGTGCTGATGGCGCTGATCCTGCTGTTTGTATTTCAGAAGCGGACGATTCCGGCGATGCTCGCCACCGTCGCGTACACGCAGCTTTACCTCGGCGCGGTGATGTTCGCGCCCGTCCTGATTGTGCTGTACGCGCTCGCAAGGCTGCTCGGGCCGCCGGGCGATCGCGGCTTCCCGTGGGTGATCGTCCTCTGCACGGCGCTGGCGTGGACGGTCGGCGTGCTGACTTACCCCTACGCGTCGGGGATGTTCGAGTTCCTCGAGCTCCAGGTCTTCGGCTCCGGGCTGTCGCCGGACATCTCGGTCGGGCGCGAATGGCAGCCGTACCAGGACGTCTGGTGGTTTGCGCAGATGTGCGGGGCCAGCCTTTCGGTCTGGGCGGTCGGTGTGGTGCTTCGCCTGCGGCGCGGGCCTGCGGTGGACGCGCCGACGTTGACGTTGGTGCTGGCGAACTTCGCGTTCCTGCTGCTGACATTCAAGGCCCGCAGGTTCATCGAGTACTGGCCGTTCTTCTGCCTGTTGAGCTCGGCGTATCTGCTCGCCCCGGTGCTGCGATCGCTGAGCGCGTGGCTGGGTGGAGAGCTTCGCAGCGCGGGTCTCAGCCCGCGGCACGATTCGCTGCTTCGCGGCGCGGCGCTGATCGCCGGTGGGTGCATTGCCGCCGCGTCCGTCTGGCTCGCCTGCTGGCTGGCACCGTCCCGACAGCTCCTTAGCTCAGCGTGGATCTGGGGCTGCGTGGCGGCGCCAGTCTTGATCGGGCTGATTCAAGTGGCGTTGCGATGTGGCGCGATCGCATGGCCGGCGGAGTTCCGCGTGCTCGGGGGAGCGTCAGCGGCTGTGTTGTTGGTGTGCGGAACGGCGGCGGGCGGCGCGATCGGGCTCACCGCAACGCGCAACGAGACGCGCTGCCAATACGATCTTGCCGCGCTGCGCGAGATGATGGCGTACGTCCAGTCCAATTCGCAGCCCGGCGAGGTCATCTTCACCGACGACTGGGACATCTTTCCAGTCTACTTCTACTACAACAGCCACAACAACTACATCGTCGGGCTCGATCCGAAATTCACGCATCAGCGCCGCCCGGATCTGTGGGAGCGCTACGTCAAGATCTCACGCGGGCAGGTGCCGGCCGATGTCGAGGCGGAAGTGCCCCAGCCCGACGGCACGCGCCGCCGCGAGAAGCTCCACGTGACCCTTCAGGACATTCGCAGTCAGTTCGGCTGCGATTGGGTGATCGTCGACAAGGATCACCATCAGCTTACGGCGAAGCTCAGCGAGGCACGGGGATTCGCCGAGTTGGTCTGGCCGCCGGGCAGCTTCATGGAAACGCGCAACGCGCCGTTTCACCTCTACCACATTCGCGGTGGATCGTCGCCGGCATCGGCACCCGCGCCGAACGCGCGACCATGAGGCGGCACCCTCGAGCGCCTCAGCGCTTCGGCTTGAGATGGCGCTCGAACCAATCGGCGATGCGGCGCAGGCGCTCGGCCCGATTCTGCGGGCGTCCGCCGCGCGACAGCCCGTGCGACTCGCCCTCGAACGCCACGTACTCAACCGTCTTGCCGAGGAACTTGAGGGCAGTGAACAGCTCGTCAGCCTGACCGATCGGGCAACGCAGGTCCTGGTTCGAGTGGAGGATCAGCAGCGGCGTCTTGACGTTCTTCACCAAAGCCAGCGGCGATTGCCTCCATTGTGTCGAGCGATCCTGCCACGGCGGCGGACCGATCTCCCCGTCAAACATGTGGCCGCAGTCGCTGCTGCCGAACATCGATTCGAAGTTGACGCAGCTTCGCTGGGTCACGGCGGCGGCATAGCGCGTCTCGCGGCCGATGATCCAGTTCGTCATGTACCCGCCGTACGATCCGCCGGTCACGCCGACACGCGCCGGATCGATGAACGGGCGCGAGAAGATCCAGTTGCCGAGGGTGCGCAGGTCGTCGTGGTCGACGGTGCCCCAGCGGCGGATGATCGCGCGGCGGTGCTCGATCCCGTAGCCGGAGCTGCCGCGCGGGTTCGAATACACGACGACGAATCCGCGCGCGGCAAGCATCTGCATCTCGTGAAAGAACGCGCTGCCATACTGGGCCTGCGGTCCGCCGTGAATCTCCAGGATCGCCGGGTAGCGGCGCGAGCGATTGAATCCCGGCGGCCGCAGGATCCAGCAGTGCAGGCGCCCGCCGCGGCTTTTCAACCAGAACGCCTCGGGCTGGACGACGGCGACTCGGCCCAGCGCCGCGCGATTGACCTCGCTGAGGCGCGTGAGAGCGAAATCGGCGCGCGGGTCGCAGACGAACACGTCGCCGGGATTGGTCGCGGTCCCGATCGACAGGGCGATGCGGCCCTCGCGCGCCGTTCGCTGCACGCTGTAAATGTTGATGTCGCCGCTCGTCACGGCGCGCGAAGTGCGCTGGCTGAGATCGTGCTCGTAGAGGTGCACGGAGCCTGCCGTGCTGACGAGGAAGCAGACCCGCCGCCCGTCCGCCGACCAGATCGGCGCCTGGGCCTCGAACGCCGAGATCGCCACGTCGCCGAGCGTGATGTTCATGCAGACGTTGTCGATGTCGCGCGAGAGCTGGCGGGCGCGGCCGCCGGACGCGGAGACGAGCCAGATGTGCTCGTCGTAGCGACTCCATTGCCGCGGGCGGTTGGGCCGGCCGATGTAGGCAAGCTGCGTTCCGTCGGGCGACCACGAGAAGCTGAGTGCCTCGCCGGGCCGCGGCGAGATGCGACGGAGCGGTCCGCCGGAAGCGGGTACGGCGTAGATGCCGGCCTGGTCGAAGTTCCGGTCGGGGTCGCTCTCGCGGTTGGAGAGGAAGGCGATCATGCGTCCGTCGGGGCTGAAGCGCGGATGCAGGTGGTCGTAGTTTCCGAGCGACAGCCGGCGCGGCTTGCCGCCGCCCTCCGCCGCGATGACGAACAGGTGCTTGTAGTGCCCGTTCCAGAACCCGACGCCGTCGAGCTTGTGCGTCAACCGGGTGATGTGCTGAATCGTCGGTCGGCGCTTGAGCTCGTCGTTCTTCTCGTCGCGCTCGAGCTTCTCGCGCTCGTTGAGCGCCTGGTAGACGTAGACGATGCGCTTGCCGTCGGGCGACCAGTGAAAATCGCTGACGGCTCCGTCGAGATCGGTCAGTCGCCGGGGCTCTCCGCCGCTCATGGGCAGTATCCACAGGGCGGCGGTCTTGTCGCGCGTCGAGATGAACGCCAGGCGGTCGCCGCTGGGCGAGAAGCCCGGCAGGAGGTCGTTGAACTTGCCTTCGGCCGTCAGCGGGCGAACCGCGCGCGTTTCGACGTCGGCCAGCATGAGCTGTACGTAGTTCTTGTTCTCGTCGGGCACGCTGCGCTTCAGCTCGAAGACCACCCGGCGGCCGTCGGGAGCCATGGCCACCGCGCCTACGGCGCGCAGTCCGAATAAGTCCTCGATTCGCATTCCGCGCGGCTGTGGCATTGCGCAACTCCTCCTCGACCACGCCCGGTCGGTCAGGCGGGAACGGTCGGATCACGCCGGAATCCGCCGTGCGACGAGTTATAGACCCTCCCGCACAGCGTTCCCAGCCGAAATCCTTTACGCGTCGCGGCGCGCGTTGCATCGTCCTCGCCGGCGCGCCGCGGTGCTGCTGGGTGTCGCAGGTTTGGCCGATACAGGACCAGGGGTGCACACGGGAGTGATGATGAACCAGGCCGAACGACCGCGCATACGCACGGCGCTGATGACCGGGACGTTCTACGTCGACGTGCAGGGCCGCGCGACGCAGCGCGTCTGCCCGACGATCGACCGGCTGATCGAGGCGCTGCTCAAAGGCGGCGCGCGGCCGGAGAAGGTCGTGATCGACCTGCGCGGCGCCGATTGGGTCGACAGCACGTTCGCCGGCTGGCTGGTCGGAGTCTACCGCCGCTTGGATCGATCCGGGGCCAAGCTGTCGCTGACCGGCTGCTCAGACCGCTGCGTCGCCTCCCTGCGGAAGATGAGCCTGCACCGCGTTCTTGTATTCGAGTATTTTCCGCAGCCAGAAGTGACGCAGGAACTCGAATGCGAGGCGGAGCGACACGCGGACGCGTCATCGTTGCAGCTCATGCTGCGCGCTCACGAAGAGTTGATCGGGATCAGCGACCAGAACGCGCGGTCGTTCGAATCCGTCGTGCGGATGCTGCGTTTCCAGCTCGAGGTCGCCAACGGGCGGCCGACAGCCTGATGCTGGTGCGATCGCACCATTCCGCAAGGAGCAAGCTGCCGCGCTCGAATCCTGGCACTTTTTTCGGAAGCCAACTCGCCTCGGGGCGCAGCGCGTTCTATGAATGTAATTGGGTAACGACGCGGCACCGGGGCGCCGTGGAACGCGTGGAGCAGAGCGAATGCGCTGGAACGACGACGCCGGACACCCGCTGCGCAAGCTCTTCAGCGGAACGGTCGAGCAGGTGTTCATGTCGGATCTAGGAATCTGCGACCACCGCTTGACGGACTACCTGGGCGACGTGCTCTGTGAGTTCGTTCACGTCGACCAGATTTTTCGCCTGCGGACGGTCGATGGGGCGGCAATCCGCGAGATCTCGCGCATGGAAGCCGAGGCGCATCTGGACGACTCCGTCTCCGCGAGCCAGCGGATGCGGATCGTCAACCGCTATATCGGCGATTTCACGCTGTTCTGGACCGGCGTCTATCCCGAGCAGCTTCGCCCGCGCGTGGCGTGCGTCGATCGGCTGGGCGAATACGTTCTGCAAGGCCGCCGCTCCTACGGTATCGCAAGCGAACTGACTTCCCCGAACGACCAGCCCCCCGCGTCGCTCCTGCGGCTGCTGAGCGACCAGTTCGAAGCGTGCGTGCACGGGCTGCGGCGCGTGCGCGACGAATGGGAGCGGGCGTCCACTCAGCGGCCCTGAAACTCAACCAAAGAGCGAAGCTGGGCGGCATCAGGAGGCTCGCGCGCTGCTCCTGATTCGTACGCGGGCAGCGTGGTGATCCTCGGGTCGTCCAGCGGTCCGCCGACGGTGAAGTGATAGAGCGACTGGAACGCGGGGTCGCGGATACCGACCGTCTCGTGGACCCAGTCGTCAAAGTACGCGCCGATGCCTGTCGCCCGCACGCCGGCGGCTTCCGCTTCGAGGTAGAGCACCTGCCCGATGCAGCCGGCCTCCCAGAACAGCTCTCGATACGCCCAGGGCTCGGAATCCAGCCCGGCGGATTCGAAGTCGGCCAGCATGCCCAGGCTGAACGCGCTGTCGCCGGCGATGGCCTGATCCAGCGAGAGCTGCCGCGCCGCCGAGCGACAATCCGCCACGTGCAGCAGGCAGAGTGGCAACTCGACCGGCACGCCCTCGGGCCGCGTCCACGCATAGGACGAGTGCAGGGCGGCGCGCAGCCGGACTTCGGCCGATGCGTCGCGAACGAGCAGGTAGATTCCCGGCGGCAGCCCGTCGACGCGGTGCACGAAAAGTAGCAGGTGAACGCGCGGCGGTGCGGGCAGCGCGTCGAACGGGCTCCGCGCCGACTGCACGCTCGCCCGCTCGGATGCCACCAGGCGCGCGCTCGGCAGCGACCGCGTCATCATGCGGCAGAATGCGGGCAGCGCGAGACGGGTCTCGCCGTCAAACTCTACCGCGCTGCGTCGACGGCGGATGATCTGCATGGCCGACGGCGCCGGGACCGGGTCCGCAGCCGGCAGCGCTGGCTCCGGATGGAGCTGTCTTCGCGCCGGCGCGACCAAGCCAACAGCGAGGGCCGCGCGGCGCGGACGGCGAGCCTCCGACGCCACTGCGTCGATGATCGGCCAGTGAACATGAGCCGGGCTGAGCCGATTCGCAGTCCCGATCCAGACCGATTCGGCCAGCGGTGTTCGAACCCGCGCGTCGAAATCCAGCGCCAGCGCGCGCCGCGCGGCAGCGCGCTCGAGCGCATCGGGTGCCTTGCCGGTTCGAACGGCCGCGAGCAGATCCGGCTCTTCCGGCTCGGGCACCTCGGAGCGCGCCGGCGGGCAATACGACACCGGGTGCGGGTGCGAGCGCCGTTCTTGCTGGGGAGCGTCGCCTTCCTCCGCGGACGTGCCCGATTCGCTCAGTCGATTCAGCCCCAGCAATGCAGCGACATCTTCGTCGCCAAGCTCGCCGACGACCTCGAGGCGCCAGTCCAGCGCCGCCGCCGCGAACCAGAGCGCTGCCAGCGCGTGTCCGACGTCGTGCTGGCAGTATCGATAGGCCCGCTCGCCGTACTTCCATGCTTCCCGCCAGAGGATGGACGAGAGGCCGACGAAGAACGCGTCTTCGCCAAAATGCTCCCGCAGCGCCTGCCAGGCCCGGCGGGGAAGCATTGCGCGGCGTTCGAGGGCGTGCACGCGCGGAGCGTAGTGATAGACGGCAGGCTCGTCAGCGAGCCCGGGGATGGCCGGGAGCAGCGCGTAGCCTTCCGTCGGGTGCAGATTCCCGCTCGATGGGTTGCATCGCAGCGACCAGCGCGACGCGCCGGCTTGCTTCCACGCGCTGATCGCCAGCGACAGGTAGAAGAAGAGCGAGACGCTGCCAAGGCAGAGCGCGGCAGGGTCGCGGCCGGGCGCTTCGAACAGCGAGGCGTACGGGCCGGTCGGGTCGTCAACGGGAATCGGCAGCGAGATGAGCGGTGCGCCGCCGTATCGTCGAAACGGGCTGGGCTGCGTCTCCCAATCGAGGTAGCCCAGGGAGCGGGCGTAGCGGCCGCGGTGGTGCTTGGTCGCGTCGTGATAGTCGATTACACGAAGCGGTTCGTTCGTTGCACGGGACACAGGCTGAGTATAGCCGCAGCCTGCATTTGCGCAGGAAGGATTCGACCCCCGAAGGGAGGTCCGCCGCGCGCGTGTCCGCGTCCTCGTTCGTCTCAGGCGACGGAGCGCCCCGGGCGTTGACGATGCCGCGTGCTGGTGCGCGCCAGCGAGCGGGCGATGAACTCCTCGGCCCGCATCAACTCGCAGCCCTTCACGTCCAGTTGACGCAGCGCCATGTCCGCTTCATCCGCACGCCACCATCCGCACGCATCCACGAGCAGCGTCACGCGGCGCTCGCGGCGAAGCAGCCCGAGCGCCAGCATGCGCAGCGAGTGCTCCAGCGCAACGCCGCAGACGATGAAGCGCTGCGCAGGCAGCTCGGTCAGCAACCGATCGAGCTTGGGATGCGTGAAGGGGTCGCGGTGGTGCTTGGTGAGAATCACCTGCTGGTGGCGCTTCAGGACGTCGAGCGCCACCGACAGGCAGTTGTCGGAATCAAGCACAAAGTGGTCCGGCAACAGCGAGATTCCGAACTTGGCCGGGATCGGGCCGACCGGAGAGTGAACCTCGACAAATGCGTCACCGATGTCGCCGGGCCGGCGGCTGTCGATGCAGGAGAGCACCGGGTGCTTGCACCAGCGGGCGAACGCCATCACATGTCGGATGTTGGGAGCAATCGCCTCCGCGTTGTCGCAACGCAAGGGAGCATCCGGGCGCAGGTACTCGCGCTGCGCGCCGAGATCGACAATCACTTCGTGATGCCCGTTTGACAGGAATGACAGTTTTGACAGAGCCCGATCGGCGTACATGCCCCACCGCCTGCGCAGTGCGCTCACTCAGAACGAGTCATGATCCAGTGCAGGCGGAAAGGACCGGGCACAGAACGCGCCCGGAGGAATCTCGCTTCGTTCCCGCCTCGCCCCTTCGCGTCGAATTGTAGGCAGAAATGTTTTCGTATCGCAAGGGCTTGGTGAATGAAAATCTAATACTTTCAAGGGGTTACGAGCGATTGGCACGTCCGCGTAAAACTTGCGGATGTTATGGGACGGCCCTCCGTCACCCCCCTGTGCGGCGCTCAACGGTTCACCGCGCCGCGGTTGGACGCGCGCGGCCGCAGTCGTCATACTCCTGCCGAATCGCGCGGCGCTCCGCGGCGTCCATCGGCGTCGACGGTAAAGCTTCCGACGACCCGAGCGGCATCTTGTCAGGTGAGCCATGGCCTTGATGGTAAGTGTCTCGGGTGTGCGCGGCCTTGTCGGGGAGACGCTGTCCCCGACGCTGGTCGCCGAGTTTGCGCAGGCGTACGGCACGCTGCTGGACGGCGGAAAACTCGTCCTGGCGCGCGATACGCGGCCCAGCGGAGAGATGTATTCCGCGGCGGCGGCCGCCGGGCTGCTTGCCGCCGGCTGCCACGTCACCGATTTGGGCATCGCGATGACCCCCACCGTCGGACACGCGATCCGCGCAGGCAGGTTCGACGGCGGGGTGTCGATTACCGCCAGTCACAACCCGACACCCTGGAACGGCATCAAGTTTCTGGACGAGCAGGGCCTCGCGCCCGATGCCTCGCGCGCCGCGCGCATCGCAGAGATTCGCAGTGCGCGGCAGCTTCGGTCGGTGAAGCTCGGGTTTGCTCCGGTCACGCACGATCCCGACAGCGGCGATCGTCATGCCGACGCCGTTCGCGATCTTGTCGCGGTCGACTTGACCCGCTTGAGGGGCGTGCGCGTCGTGCTTGACAGCATCAACGGCGCCGGTTGCCTGGTGACTCCCGCGTTCCTCGCGTCGTTGGGCTGCGACGTGCTGCACCTCAACGGCGAGCCGCACGGCGAGTTCGCGCACGCGCCCGAGCCGATCGCCGAGAACCTGGGGCAGTTGTGTGATGCCGTCCGCGGCAGTCGGGCGGCGATCGGCTTCGCGCAGGACCCTGACGCGGATCGCCTGGCGATCGTCGATGAGCTCGGGCGCTACCTCGGCGAGGAATACACGCTGGCGCTGGGCGTCTGGTCGTTTCTGACCCAGCGTCGCGGGCCGGTCGCGGCGAATCTGAGCACGTCGCGCATGATCGACGCGGTCGCGCAGAAGTTCGGCGTCGAGGTCGTGCGAACCGCCGTCGGAGAGGCCCATGTCGCCCGCGGCATGCTGGCAGCCGGCTGCGTCGTCGGCGGCGAAGGCAACGGCGGTGTGATTGACCCGCGCGTGTCGCCGGTTCGCGACAGTCTCTCGGCGATGAGCCTCGTATTGCAGCTCATGGCCGCAACGGGGCGCAGCGTCTCCGAGCTGGTCGCCGACCTGCCGCGGTTGGCGATGATCAAGCAGAAGTTCGAGTGCCCGCGCGAGCGAATCGCGGCGGCAACGGCGCAAGTCGCCCAGGCGTTCGCGTCCGAGCGTCTGAATACGTCAGACGGAACGCGCGTGGACTTTCGCGAGGGTTGGGTTCACATCCGCGCGTCGAACACGGAGCCGATCATCCGCATCATCGCGGAGGCCGACACGCCCGCCGCAACCGAGGCGCTGATTCATCGCGTGCGCGCGGCGGCGGGCTTCTGATCGCGGCGAGGCACGCGCGCATACCGGCTTCGTCACATTCGGTTAGTCGCGGCGAAATCTCAGACCGGGAGTCGAATCGGATGAACAAGGCAGGTGCGGCGGGGGAGTTCAGCGACGCGCATACGACCGTCGGCGTGTTGCGCGATGAGGTGGCGAAGTTCGTCGCCGAGCGCGAGTGGGAGCGCTACCACGACGTGAAGAACCTCTCGATGGCGCTGGCTGTCGAGGCCGCCGAGCTGATGGAGCACTTCCAGTGGGCGCGCAGCGAGGAGCTCGACGCCCTTTGTGACGACCCGGCCCGCCACGGGGAGATCGCCGACGAAATCGCCGACATCGGCTGCTTCCTGCTTTCGCTGTCCAACCGCCTGAAGCTCGATCTTGCCGCCGCCATCCAGCGAAAGATGAGCAAGAACCGGGCGAAATACCCGGCGGAGCAATATCGCGGGTGGTACGAGAAGCCGAAGCGGGGGCAGGGTGGGTAGCACACGCCGGCGCGCCGGATGCGCCTGATCGACGGGCCGGATGCGCCTGATCGACGGGCCGGATGCGCCTGATCGACGGGCTGGATGCGCCTGATCGGCGCGTCGGGGCGGCGACCAAGTTCCGAGCCAGGGTGGTAGGGGAGTCCCGCCCGTCGATCGCGCGGATTGGAAGATCACGAGCGCCGACGCGCTCACGCGGTCGACGAGTTGCCGAAGCGGACGAGTTGCCGAAGCGGACGAGCTGCCGAAGCGGACGAGTTGCCGAAGCGGACGAGTTGCCGAAGCGGACGAGTTGCCGAAGCGGACGAGTTGCC
>CAYXIO010000077.1:0-1081 GCA_964465125.1 uncultured Planctomycetales bacterium
GATTGGCACGTCAAGACCGCGATCGTCATGCACGCCCGAAGAATTCAGGCCGCCGAGGCGCGCCGACTCCTGGACGCCGCCGGCGGCATCGTTCGACGCGTGCTCGAGTCGCCGGAGTAGCCGCTCGTGCGCATCGCGCTGCTCGTCACCGACCTCCAGCCGGGAGGCACTCCGCTGCGCCTCGCACGGCTGGCAATCGGCCTGCGCGCGCGGGGCGTCGACGTTTCCGTGGGCTGCCTCGCGCCGCCCGGCCCGGTCAGCCGCCGGCTCGACCAGCAGCGGATTCCCACCTTCGCGTGCGCAGCCCGCAGCCGTTTTGACTTTCGCGCGCTCGCGCGGCTCGCCGCCGAGCTGCGCCGCATCCGCCCCGATCTGCTTCATGCCACGCTCACCCACGCCAACGTCGCGGCGCGGCTCGTCGCACCGCGCGCCGGCATCCCCGTGCTCAGCTCCACCGCCACCATCGAGCTCGAACGATGGTCCCACCTCTGGCTCGAACGACTTACGGCACGCTGGGACCAAGGCCATCTCGTGAATTCCCGGTCGCTGGCCGAGCATGTGCATCGCCGCTTTCACGTTCCCCGCGAGCGCATTCACGTGGTTCCCCCGCTGGCGGAGCCGCTCGCACTCAACCTCTCCCGCGAGGAAGCCCGCCACGCACTGGACCTGACGCAGGACACCTTCGTCGTCGCGTGGGCCGGGCGGATGGATCCCGTCAAGCGGCTGCACGTGCTTCTGGACACTGCGGACTGCGTGCGTGCGGAGCCGTTCGCATTTCTCCTCGCCGGCGACGGCCCGCAGCGCGCCGCGCTCGAACGGCGGCTGCGCGCGCAGCCCAACCCGGCGGTACGTCTCCTCCGCTGGCAGGACGACCTTTCCGCGCTCTTCGCCGCCGCCGACGTGCTCGCCTTCCCCTCTCTCACGGAAGGCACGCCCAACGTCGTGCTGAGCGCGATGCTGAGCGGGCTGCCGGTCATCGCCAGCGACATTCCTTCTCACCGGGAGTTGGCCGGCGAGGAGCGCCGCATCCTGCTCGTCGAGGGACCGCGGGCGGCCGACTGGGCGCTCGCGCTGCGCGGCG
>CAYXIO010000077.1:1091-15316 GCA_964465125.1 uncultured Planctomycetales bacterium
GTTTCAGCGTCGGCAAAACGCCGATCCTCACCGGCGTGGACCTGGAGCTGCGCGAAGTGCGCGGCCGGAAACTCCTGCGCGAGGCGCTTCGGGCACGCGCGAGCGTCTGGGCCCGCGAGAATCTGGCGCCGGACGCCGCCATCGAAGCCCATCTGCGCATCTATGAGCACCTGCTCAGCCCCGCGCGGCAATAGCGTGCATCCGCCGCCGCCACGCGCCAGTACGTGAGCGATTCCCCGCAAAGCTCCCCGCCGCTTTGCGCCCACCGCCGCTTGCGGATACCCTGACGGCTGGCCCGGCGCCGCGCGCATGCCGGGCGTGGAGACGACTCGTGAGCCGCACGCAATCCCCCGCTGATTGGGGCGACGACGCCTTGTTTCGCGACCACCCGGAGCCGGCGTCGGTCGATGTCGAGCCGCTCGCGATCGATCGGCAGCGCGTCGTTCAATCCGCGGCGTTCCGACGCTTGCAGCACAAGACCCAGGCCTTCATGGCCGGCCGCGACGACCACTTCCGCACCCGCCTGACGCACACGCTCGAGGTCGCCCATCTCGCCCGGCTGCTGGCCGCCCGCCTCGGCGCTTCGCAGGACCTCGCCGAAGTGGCCGCACTCGCGCATGACCTCGGGCATTCTCCCTTCGGCCACGCCGGCGAACGCGCGCTGAACGATTGCATGCGCGCTTACGGCGGCTTCGAGCACAATGCCCACACCCTGCGGGTCGTCGAATACCTCGAACATCCCTACCCCCGGTTCCGCGGACTCAATCTCACGCGTATCGTTCGGCGATGCCTGGCCACTCACACGACGCAATTCGATCGCCCCGGACAACCTCCGCTTCAGAACGGCCGCCAGCCGCCTTTCGAGGGCCGCATCGTCGCGCTGGCGGATCAGCTCGCGTACACGCTGCATGACCTTGCTGACGGCGCCTTCGCCGGCCTGATTCAGGCCGAGTCCCTGGCCGACATCGAGCTGTGGAAGGCAGCCAACCCGTCCCCTCCACCCGGCGCAGAGTGGCTGCGGCACCTGCGCCCGGCCATCGACCGAATGCAGGCCGCGATGCTGGACGACCTGGCCGCCCACGCCGCGCCGGCGGCGGCCCCCCCCAGCTCGCACGCGGCCGAATCGCGCTCGCTCGATTTTTCTCCGGACATGCAGCGTGACCTCGACCGTCTTAACGAATTGCTCATCGCTCAGGTCTACCGTCATCATCAGTTGGTTCGAATGGACCGAAAGGCGGAGCGAATCGTCCGCGACCTGTTCGCGGAATATCAACGCGAGCCCCGACTACTTCCCCCCCGCTTTGCCGCACGCGCCGAGTCGCTTGGGGTCGCGCGGGTCGCGGCAGATTACATCGCCGGAATGACGGACCGTTTCTGCCTGCGCGAGCATGCGCGCCTCTTCGACCCCACCATCGACGCGTGAAACCACGATGACTCCTGCGGCCCGCCACGCTCAGGCATCGCAATCGTCGGCTACTCCAGCGCGAGTTCGCACAGGGGCTGCGCGGTAATGCGCAGCGCTGGCGGAATGCCATCTCTCAGGCTCGCGCCGCTGACCGGCGTCGCTCTCAACGGTCACGCAGTCGCCGCCGAGCCGTTCCGCCGAATCGCTTGAGCGGGCGCCGTGCCGAACTGCGGCTCAGAACCCGACCCGGCGGCGCTCAGGATGCCTCCTAACACGTTGTGGTCGTTGAACGTACCGAACCATACCCTCCCGTTCGACCGAATAGCGCGCCCGCTTGCGCAAGTCCCTTCCGCGCCGCGAAGCGCACGTTCCGTGCGCCGAATGACCGTCTCCTTCCCCAGACTGTCGGCTGAATGCTGGCACGCCCCTTGCCATACGCTCGGCCATCTGTGGGTCCCAGCGCGGTCGGGCCCCGCACCTCGCAATCGCGTTTGGAGACACGTCATGAAATCGCTTCGGTCGTTGGCAAGACTTGCCGCCGTCGCCGCATTCGCGGCAACCACGGCGCTCGCGTACGCCGGGTTCGACACAACGACGTTCCGCCTTGAGCCCGTGGAAGATCCGGCGCCTCAGGACGCTGCCAAGCCTGCCGCGAAGGAGCAGGCGCCGGCGCCCGAGCCTGCGGCCGCGCCGGAGGAGGCCCCTCCAGCCGCGCACGACTCCCTGGCTGTCACGCCCGGCTATCTCAGCGATCGCGCCACCTTCGCGATCAGCAAGAGCCGCTTCCACAACGATCCCGAAATCCTTTGGCCCGGCTTCCTCAGCGGGCTGCGCGGCTTCGAGCACTTCTACGACCCGATCGGCAACCCGCTCTACTTCGAGTCGCCGTTCAACACCACCGGTATGCGCCTGCTGTATCTGCACCATGATTTCCCCGATGGCTCGCAGCTCGGCGGCGGCGACGTGAACATCTACGCCCTCCAGATTCGCATGGCCTTGACCGAGCGCTTGGGCTTCATCGCCACCAAGGACGGCTATAGCGACCTGAACGCACGCATCCTGCCCAACGCGGAGGGCTGGAACGACTTCGCCATCGGCCTGAAGTACGCCTTCTGGGTGGATCGCGACGCCGACTGGGTCATGACCGGCGGACTGCGCTGGGAATGGGACAACGGCGACCAGGACATCCTCCAGGGCGGCGACCAGGAGCTCAGCCCGTTCATCAGCTTCGCCAAGGGCTTCGACCAGCTCCACCTGCTCGGCAACGTGACCGGGCGCATCCCCGCCAACGGTAACCGCGGCAACAGCATCCTCCAGTGGGATCTCCACGCCGACTATGAAATCGCGCCGGAGGCCCTCCCGGGCTTCGCGCCCGTCCTCGAAATCCACGGTCTGCACTACCTCAGCGACGGCGACCACCTGCCGCTGAGCGTCGGCGGTCTCGATTACACCAACCTCGGCTCGACCGACGTCAGCGGCAGCGGCGTGGTCTCCGCCGGCATCGGCTTCCGCTGGAAGCTCACGCCTCACGTGTCGATCGGCTCCACGTGGGAATTCCCGATGACCAATCCCGATCATGACATCATGGGCAACCGCTTGACCGCGGACTTGACGCTGGCCTGGTAACCCGAAAGGAATCGCCGATGAATCGCAAGCTGACGTACGGAGTGATTCGCAAGTATGCGGCGTTGTGCGCAGCCGGCGGGATTCTGATGCAGGTGATTCCGTTCGCCTGCGGCCAGAACATCCTGCGAACGGTGACACCCGTCCTTCTCGACGATACCTACAACGTGCTGGACTGGGTAATTCGCCTCGTGGCGCCCCTGGTCCTGCCGTAGCGAGTGGAGCAAGCGAGTTCGCGGCCTGGGACCGCCTCTTCCCCCCAGAGCGCCCGGGCCGCGAGTCGCACGACAGACAGCGACGGAATGGACCGTCCGGTTAGGCTCGACCCAGCCGCGGACGGTCCGTTTCTGCGCCGAGAAACCGGTCTTGCATCCGCGCCCGCGTTCCGCGATGCTGGCATGCGAGAACCTGCGGGGCCGACACGCCCGACCCGGACCGTGGCGAACGTAACCTGAGCTTGAAACCCGGCCCCGCCGCCTGAATCCGAGCCGATGCCGTCGACCACGACGGCAAGGAGTCTGCACCATGATCACACAGCCCGCCCGCGGAACCAGCCGCGCGCGGCGCCGCCAAGCCGGCGCCCGCGCCCTGCTCCTGCTCTCCACGTCCGCCCTGCTCGGCTTCACGGCCTACCGCCGTCCCGAGGCGCCTGCGGCGGCGACTGCCGTCGCGCCGAAAGTCGCGGCCAACAGTCCCGCGGCATCGGACCCCTGCGAGAAGCAACTCGCCAGTGCCGAGACCAAGCTGAACGCCAAGCTCGCCAGGTACCTCGAGCGCGGACCCAAGCCCCACGACGCGCCGCAGGAAGCCGAGGAGTTCTTCCTGCGCAAGCGGCTCGCCCCGGGCATGACCGAAATGCCGGTCGAACGCCTCCGCCGCTCCCTCGACGACATTCGCGAACGCGAGGCCCAGCTCGCCGATGAGCTCGCCGCGAATCCCACGCGCGGTGCGGCCGGCCCCGGCGGAATCAGCCAGTGGCTGTCGCTAGGACCCGGCAACGTCGGCGGGCGCACGCGCGCCATCGTCATCAACCCCATCGATCCCAGCATCATGTACGCGGCCGGGGTCGCCGGCGGCGTCTGGAAGACCACCAACGGCGGCGCAAGCTGGGATTCCACCGACGACTTGATGCTGAACATCGCCGTCTGCGCGCTCGCGATGGACCCCAGCGACCCCGACACGCTCTACGCCGGCACCGGCGAGGGCTTCTTCAACGGCGACGCCGTCCGAGGGCTCGGCATCTACAAGACCACCGACGGCGGCGCGAATTGGCACCAGCTCGCCAGCACCACCCAGAACGTCCCGGAAGGCGCCTTCTACCGCGTGAACGCCCTCGTCATCAGCCCGACCGACCCCGACCGCGTCTACGCCGGCACGCGCTACGGCGTCTGGGGCAGTGACGACGCCGGCGACACCTGGCGCCTGCTGCTGGGCAATCCGCAGTTCCTCGAGACGAAGACCACCGAGCACGCCACTAGCAGCGGCTGCACCGACCTGGCCATCCGACAGGATCTCGACCCGGACGTGCTCTTCGCCGCGTTCGGCAGCTTCGAATCGGACGGTCTCTATCGCAGCACCGACGCCGGGGAGACCTGGATACGCCTCGGTTCGCAAGTCGATCTTCAGCTCCCCATTCAGGGCCGAATGGAAGTGGCCATCGCGCCGACCGATAACGACGTCGTGTACGTCTCCATGGCCGATTCCGACGGCGTGATGGTCAACGTCTACCGCTCGCTCGACGGCGGTGACAGTTGGAGCGGCCGGCTCGACTTCTCCTACCCGTCCAGCCCGGCCCTCCTGTCGAACATCCCCTACTCCTCCGCCTGCGGCAGCAACGGAAGCTACGCCCAGGGCTGGTATGACAACATGATCGCCGTCGATCCCGTCGATTCCGATACGGTCTGGATCGGCGGCATCGACCTCTTCCGCTCCGACGACGGTGGGCGGACCTTCAACATCGCCAGCTACTGGTATCTCGGCCCGCCGGTCCCCGGCGAACCGCACACGCCCTATGATGACGCGTTCGTTCACGCCGATCAGCACGGCTTCGCCTTCCACCCCGACTACGACGGCGCGAACAACCAGACGCTCTACGTCACCAACGACGGCGGCATCTTCCGCACGCAAAACGCCCGCGCCGCCGTCACCGACGCATTCTGCTTCTGGGACATCAACAACCCCGACCGACTGCCCGATGTCGTCTGGGAAAGCCTCAACAACGGCTACGGCGTCACCCAGTTCTATCACGGCGACGCCGCGAAGAACGCCGACGTCTTCGGCGGAGGCACACAGGACAACGGAACCAACTTCGTCTGGGCCCGAAACACGCCCGACGACTGGGTCGAGGTCTACGGCGGCGACGGCGGCTACACCGCGATTAACGACAGCAACCCGAATATCTTCTACGTCGAGGTCTACTATTTCCCCGCCATCGCCAAGACCGTCGACGGGGGGCAGACCTTCGTGGACGCCAACACCGGCATCCACGACCACGGTCAGTTCATCAACCCCTTCGCCATGGACCCCAGCGATCCGCAGACGCTCTGGGCCGGCGGGAGCTCACCCTGGCGAACCATCAACGGCGCCGGGCTCTGGCAGGTCGCCTTCAGCACCAACCCCGCGACCTACGCCTCCGGATTCCCGCTCAACTTCAGCGGACTCACTTCCGCCATCGCAATCGCCCCGTCCGATCGAAACGTCGTCTACTTCGGAATGACCGGCGGCTATGTCGCCCGAACGACCGACGGGCTCTCCGCCGCCCCGACCTGGACCTATTCCCGCCCCCAATCCGCGTATGTCAGCAGCGTGGCGGTCAACCCGATCAACCCCGACGTAGCCTACGCCACCTACTCCACCTTTGACGTGCCGCACATCCTCCGCACCACCGACGGCGGCAAGTCCTGGACCGTCGTCGACGGCATCGACGTGACCGGCGTCCCGGACATCCCCGTGCACTGGCTGGCGATCCGCCCGTGCGATCCGCTGCGGCTTTACGCGGCCACCGAGCTGGGCGTTTTCGCCAGCGACGACGCGGGCGAGACCTGGTTCCCCGCCAACGTCGGGCTCGCGCATACCGTCGTCTCCTCGCTCGACTGGAAGGACGAGAACACGCTGGTAGCCTTCACCCACGGCCGTGGGGCGTTTTTGACCGAGCTGCCCCCCTGCGACTGCGACGGCAACGGACAGGACGACGCCACCGACGTCCAGGCAGGACGCGCCACGGACTGCAACGGTAACGGTTTGCGCGACGACTGTGACGTCGCCTCATTCACCAGCCCCGACTGCAACGGCAACGGCATTCCCGACACCTGCGAACCGGAGACCGACGGCGACGGCGTGCCCGACGAATGCGACATTTGCCCCAAGATCGCCAACAGCGATCAGATCGACTCCGACGGCGACGGCCTCGGCGACGTCTGCGACGCCTGCCCGCTCGTTCCCAACGGCGACGACAACGACGGGGACGGCGCCGGCGACGCCTGCGACAACTGCCTGAACCTGAGCAACCCCGACCAGGCGGATACCGACGGCGATGGCATCGGAGACGCCTGCGACAACTGCATCCTGCCGAACATCGACCAGGATGACGAGGACGCCGACGGAGTCGGCAGCGTCTGCGACAACTGCCTGGGAATCCCCAATGCCGACCAGGCCGATCGCGACGGCGATGGCGTCGGCGACGCTTGCGACAACTGCCCCGACAGCGCCAATGCGTCGCAGGTCGACAAGGACGCCGACGGGCTCGGAGACGCGTGCGATCCGGAGCCGCCTGCGTCAACCGGCGGCACCAGCACGCCGACGGACACGCCGGCCGCGGACAACGAGAACGACAACGCGAGCACGCCGGTCGAGACGCCGGACCAGAACACCGTGGACACGCCGGCCGAAACTCCGTCCTCGTCCAGCGTGGACTGCGGCGCGGGTCTTTGCGGGGCGGGATCGCTCAACGCGCTGCCGCTGCTGCTGGCCGGCCTGTTCGGCTGGAAGTCGCGGAGCCCGTATCGCCGGCGACGGAGCTGACGCGCCGCCCTCGCAACAGCGCCTCTGCTCCGCTTGCGCTTCGCGCCCGATAGAACGCAACCGGCCTCCTCGGGGCATTGCTCCGAGGAGGCCGGCTGATCTTCTTTGCGAACGCCGAACCGCTACGGGCAAGGCTGCCCGAAGCGGACAAGCAGCTCGCTCAGGTCGTCGAGGTCGACGTCGCCGTCGCCGTCGAAGTCGCCGTCTTCCGGACCCGCCCCACTGGTAGTGCCGAAGTTCACCAGCACCACCGACAGGTCATCCAGCTCGATCGTGCCGTCCTGATCGAGGTCCCAGGGGCAGCTCGGCGACGTCACCGCGTACAGATTGAAGGTGTACGGGTCGCCTCCCGGCAGGTCGGCCATCGACGTACGACCGAAGATGGTCGCGAACGGCGTACCGCCCGGAGTGGTGCTGAGGTCGCCGCCGGCGTAGAGCTCGAAGCTCAGCCGGGCGCCGACGAAGTTATCGCCGCCCAGATTCGGAGTCGTGTCGAACCACGTCAGCGGAATCTCCAGCCCCTGTCCGCTGATCCCGCGGATGCGCAGGTCATCGGACACGATTCCGCCCGGCGCGGCAATCTGCGGCGGAGTGAAGAATGGGAACCCCGGCGGGGTGCAGAACGTGTCGTACGCGCGCGTGTCGGTGCTGGCAGCGTCCAGGAACGGAACGTTCAGGTTGCCCGGAACCCCGCCAAAGTTGAACTCATCCGTGGCGTGCCAGATCCGGCCGAGCGACGGCTCGAACACGTCCACCGACAGATCCGAGCCCGTCCAGTCGGACGGAAGCACGGTCGTGTCCATGGTCAGGTCGAACGTGAAGTGCGTCACGTTGCGCTGGAACACGCCGAGGTCAACGCCGCTGGTCGGGACCGTGTCGTTGCGGACCAGCTCGGTGATTCCGCCGCACAAACTGACCGTGACCTGCGCCGTGTCGCTGAAGACGACGCAGCCCGTGACGCCGTTGGTGATCAGGCAGTCGTACGCGCCGGTGTCGTCGAGCTGCGCGCTGTTGATGGTGAGCGTCGGCGACGTGGCCCCGCTGATGTGGCCGTCGTTGGTCAGGTTGACGAAGTCCTTGCGCCACTGGTAGCTCGGCGAACTGGCGTTGGTGGAAACGATCAGGACGACGTTGTCATTCAGGCAGGCGTTCTGCGATTGCGGCTGCGTGAGAATATCGCCGGCCACGCAAGGCGGATTGTCGTATCCGATCGCGTCAAAGGCCGCGATGTCCGCAGTGCTGAAGAAGTTGGGATAGTGCGTCTCGCCGGCGGCCAGGGCCGGGTCCATCAGGCCGATACCGCTGCCCTCGCGCCAATGGCTGGCTTGATAGGGCGAGCCGTCGGACATGCGGTACTCGACGGAAATGAAGTCTGTGTTGTGATCGTCGTTGGGCGAGTTGTACGACACCAGCCGCGAGGCGGTGGTGAATTCACCGGTCGTATCCGGGTTGTAGTCGCCCGTGCCGTCGGTGCGCTGAAAGCGGAAGATGTCCAGCGCTTCCATGTCGCCGCCGGAGAATCCGTCGGCGCCGGAGACGAAGCCCATCGCGTGACCGCACTCGTGGATCGCCACGTCGATGAACGAATACTGACCGCCCGAGACGCCGTTCGACGGGTCATAATCCCACGGAAAGATGCTGTTCCAGGTGGTCGAACCGGAGTTGCCGGTGGTCGTGCCGACGGTGGACCGGTACGCCGCCTTGCTCCAGTCGATGTTCGTCTCGTTGGTAACCGTGCTGGACGCCCCGTTGTATCGTACAGGGATCGTGCTGCCGGCCGGCAGGATTGCCTGGAGCGAGTCATTGCTGTCCATACCGAGCGCCAGCCCGTCGCGCGAGATCGGCCACGAGACCGAGTTCACGTACGTCACGCTGGTCGCACCCAGCACGCCGCTGCCAAGGTTGGCGAAGCTCACCGTCACCTTCACCGTGATCGGGTCGCTGAACAGTGTCTCGATGTACGCCTCCGCGGTCGCCAGGGCCGTCAACGCCGCGCTGGGGACGCTCGCGTCCGCCTCGAAGATCACATTAATGACGCCGCCACGAACCCCACGATCGACGATGACGGCCGGCCCGTTGCTAAAGGCGGCGTGGTGGGCCTCTGCGATCGCCTGAAGGTCTGCGGCCGTCAGCCCCGTCATGTCCGAACCGCACATGTAACGCCAGACTTCCTCAGTCTGCACCTCGATCTGGCTGCCGTCCGCGTACAGGGTGCTGATCTCGGGCTTGCCCACGATGCGATAGATCGGCGGCGGCGTGAGCGGATCGGTGCCGATCGGGCCGGCGCCGCTCTGCGCCAGCGCCGCCGAAGACGCGAATGCAGCGCACGCGGCCGCGCATCCCGCCACGCGTCGCGCAGGAATGAACTGAAACAGACTGACTGTCATGCCTTGCTCCCTCGGAAGAGATCTCGATACCCGTCGGCGTCAGAACGCGCCGCTCCGTAAGCCCTAACCGTTATCGGGGCGAACCTATTCCCTGCGCCAGATTGTCTTTGCGCCCGACGAAGCGGATCGCCCGACCGCGGTACGTAATTCAGCGGCGATTCGACCGCTTGGCTGTCCGAGGCCGTCCGCCGGTGGTATCATCGGAGAAGGCGTCGAACGTCGATAATCACGCGCCGGCACATGGTGGCGGCGTCACGAGGTTTGAATTGGGGTGGGCGAATCACGCCCGATAACCGCCGGTGGCCGCGTCCGCGCCTGCCGGCCTAGCAAGAGACGGATGTACCGCGCCCTCCAACCGATCTATCCACACGTCCGCGCAGGCTCCACCGGCCGGCCTCTGCGCTTCGCCTCCGCCCGCGGGGCCTTGATCCTGGTTGCATTCGCGGCGGCGTTCGGCTGTGGCGACAGTCCGCTGCGTGGCGCTTCCTCGACCCAGTCGGGCGCGGCACCCAACCCGAGCCAACCCAACATCATCATCATTGTTGCGGACGCCCTGCGGGCCGACCGGCTCGGATCGCTCGGAAACGCCGCCAAGCTCACGCCGACGCTCGACGCGCTCGCCGCCGAGGGAGTCCTCTTCGAGCGCGCCTACTCCGCCGCACCCTGGACCCTGCCCAGCGTCGCATCGCTGCTCACTTCCTATTACCCCGCCGTGCACAAGGCGACCGAATACGTCACGGAAGCGGCGTTTCGCGGCGGGCACATTCGCTCGGTCTCCATACTTGGCGAGACGTTCGACACCTTGCCGGAAGTGCTGAAATCCGCCGGCTACACGACCGCGATCGTGTCGGCGAACCGCTTCGTACAGCCCGAACTGGGCTTCGGCCAGGGAGTGGACCACTTCTCGGGCGACATCGCGGCCAACACCGTCGATGGGCGCGTCGTCAACGACGAGATCGCCAAGTGGCTCGACCAGAGACCGAAGGACCGGCCGTTCCTGCTCTACGCCCACTACATGGACATCCACGGTCCGTACAACGCGGCCCCGGAGTTCATGGACCCGCTGATCGACGCGGTCGAGAAGCTGCCGAACAAGCGCCGCCTGTCCGCCGACGAATGGAACCGCCTGCTGCCTTACTTGCGCAAGCCTCCGCCACACGGCGATCCGAGACGCCACGAAGCGTTGATGCCCTACCGCGAGTATTGGGAAGCGCGCTACGACGCAGGGGTTGCGCAGTTCGACGGCTACCTCGCGAAGCTCATCGAGCGGCTCCGCGCGGACGGCCTTTGGCGCGACAGCTACGTGATCTTCTGTAGCGATCACGGCGAAGCGCTCTGCGAGCACGGCCTCTGGGACCACGGCTACTCTCAGTACGACACGGACATCCACGTTCCGCTGATCCTGCGCTGGCCCGGCGAGCTGCCCGCCGGCCACCGCGTGCATGAAAACGTCCGGCTCATTGACGTGATGCCGACCCTTCTCGAGCAGCTCCAGGTCGGCAGGACGAACGGCTTGCAGGGAGCGTCGCTGCTACAGAAGATCTTCGCGCCAAGTCCTCGCAAGGTGACGGACATCTTCGCGGAGGCGCCGAAATCCGGCCCGCCCCAGTTCGCGTCCATCCGCGGCAATTGGAAGCTGATTCAGATCGAGCCGGTGAACTCGGGTCCGCGCGTGCATTTGTTCAAGCTGGACGAGGACCCGGGCGAGCAGCGCGATCTTGCCCGACCGGAAATCGACCGCGTACGATCCTTCCTGCAAAAACTGCGCGTGCAGCGGCAAGCGAATGCGACGCTTCGCCCGGACGCGGTCGCCGTGCAGCGGGACGTTCCCAAGGACGCGGCGTCGCGGTTTCACGGGCTTGGGTACGCCGCCGGCGCCGACGATGAAGAAGTCGGCGAAGCGCCGGCGCCGGATGAGCCCGCGCATTCGCAGCCGGCCTCGCAGCCGGCCAGCCGCGAACAGCCGGCGGATGCCGGCTCGCTGCCCGGGTCGCAGCCTGCTCCCAGGACGGATGTGCCATGACTCGCCCGCTGATCGAACGCAACCGCGCCGCGCGACGCCGACCCTCGCATCTCACGATCCGGCTGCTGGGCGCTTCCCGCCGGCAACGCCTCCTGCTCGCCGCGCTGAGCGTCGCGCTCTTCATCGCCCTGATCCTTGCGTCGCCGGCCAGCGTCCCGAACCCCGCCGGACCTGTGCAGTGGGCCTACATCGGCCCCGGCGCCGGCCTCGCCCTGGTCGGCTCGTTCCTGACCATCCTGCTGGCGATGGTGTCCGCACTGCTCGCCCTGATCACCTACCCCCTGCGGTTGCTCTGGCGGCTGATTCGCGGCAGAAAAATCCTCCGCCGAGCGCAGGTGCGGCGCGTCGTCGTGGTCGGTCTCGACGGCCTTGAACCGACGCTCGCCGAGCAGTTCATGAGCGAAGGCCGGCTGCCGAACCTGAGCCGGCTAAAGGAAAGCGGCAGCTACCTGCGCCTCGGCACCACCTGGCCGCCGCTGTCGCCGGTCGCCTGGTCGTCGTTCAGCACCGGCACCAACCCAGGCAAGCACAACATCTTCGACTTCATCATGCGGACGGCGAACTACCGTCCGACGATTTCCTCCGTGCGCATCCGCGAGCCGCGCCGCAAACTGAAGATCGGTTCGCTGGTGATTCCGCTCAGCAAGCCGGACATCGCCGGCCTGCGCCGCAGCAAGCCCTTCTGGAACGTGCTGAGCGAGCACGGAATCTTCAGCGCGGTGCTGCGCGTTCCGATCACCTTCCCGCCCGACCGCTTCAAGGGCGTTCAGCTCTCCGCCATGTGCGTGCCCGACCTGCGCGGCACGCAGGGCGTGTTCTCGTACTACGTCGAGGAGGGCGAGGTCGGTGCGACGATGGACGGCGACGTGGGCGGCGACCGCATCCGCGTCGAACGCCGCAACGGCTCGGTGCATTCTTACGTCCGCGGCCCGGCCAACAGCCTGCGCACCGACGCCCCCGAGCTGCGCGCGCCCTTCCGCGTCACGCCCGGCCGCAACGGCGACGACGCGATCCTGCATCTCGGCGACGAGCGCATTCCGCTGAAGCGCGACCGCCACAGTGAATGGGTGCGCGTGCGCTTCTCAGCCGCTCCGGGAATGAACATCCACGGCATCTGCCGCTTCTACCTGAAGCGCTACGAAGCGCCGTTCGAGCTGTACTGCACGCCGCTTCAGATCGACCCCAACCAGCCGGTCATGCCGATCGCGCATCCGTCGGTGTATTCGAGCTACCTCGCCCGCCAGCAGGGCCCGTTCTCGACGCTCGGCCTGGCCGAGGACACCTGGTCGCTCTCCGAAAAGGTGCTCAGCGAGGACGCGTTCCTCGAACAGGCCTACGACATCCACCACGAGCGCGAAGTGATGTTCTTCGACGCGCTCCGCAAGGTGAAGACCGGCGTCGTCTGCTGCGTCTTCGACGGGCCCGACCGCATTCAGCACATGTTCTTCCGCTTCCTCGACGAGCAGCACCCCGCCCTCACCCCCGAGCAGCGCGCCTCGCACCGGCACTCCATCCGCGAGATGTACGAGAAAATGGACGCGCTCGTCGGTCGCGTGATGAACGAGGTCGACAACGACCCGCGCACCGCGCTCTTCGTCATGTCCGACCACGGCTTCAAGACCTTCCGCCGCGGCGTCGACCTGAACGCCTGGCTGCGAGACCAGGGCTATTTGACGCTGCGCGGCGGTAAGCGCGTCACCGAACAGCCGTACCTCGCGGATATCGACTGGTCGCGCACCCGGGCCTACGCCGTCGGACTGGCCGGCATCTTCATCAACCAGAGGGGCCGCGAGCAGGAAGGCATCGTCGAGCCGGGAGACGAGACCCGCCGGCTCGTCGCCGAAATCACCCGCAAGCTCACCGGCCTCGTGGATTCGAAGACGAACGAAGTCGGCGTGCGCGAAGCCGTGCCGCGCGAGCAGGTCTACACCGGCCCCTACACGGAGAACGCGCCGGACATCGTCGTCGGCTACGCCGCCGGCTGGCGCATCTCCTGGGACGCCGCCATCGGCAAGTGTGGCGAGCCCGTCTTCAGCGACAATCTCAAGGCCTGGAGCGGCGACCACTGCGTCCACCCCGAGATGGTCCCCGGCGTGCTCTTCGCCAGCCGCCAGCTCAACCCGCAGAACGCGGCGATCATCGATCTCGCTCCAACCGTGCTCGAACTGTTCGGCGTCGATCGCCCCGGATACATGGACGGCAAGTCGCTGCTGCCGCGAAACGGCAAACCCGTCGCAGCCGCCACGCCGGAAAAGTCGCACAGGCCACAAGAGGTAGTACCCGCATCATGACGTTCTCGACTCGAAACTCGACCCGCCAGCCAACGGCATTCTCGCTTCCCTCGCGCCGCGCTCGCTTCCTGCGAACCGGGGTGCTCGCCGCCGCGCTCGCTTCGCTGACGCTCGCTTCCCTCGGCTGCGGCGAGGCCGCGCAGGCCGACAGCAACGGCCATAACCGCCGCGTGCTCGTCCTCGGCATGGACGGACTCGACCCGGTCCTGCTCAAGAAGCTCATGGACGAAGGCCGTCTGCCCAGCTTCAAGAAGCTCGCCGAGAGCGGCACTTTCATGCCGCTCGAAACCAGCATGCCGCCGCAGAGCCCCGTCGCCTGGTCCAACTTCATCTGCGGCTCACACCCCGGCACCCACGAGATTTACGATTTCATCCACCGCGACCCGGCCCCCGACCCGGTCAAGAACCCGGGCCTGGACATCCGCGCCCTGCGTCCTGGCCTGATCGTCGGACAGATGCGGGATGAATTCGCGGTA
>CAYXIO010000078.1:0-4490 GCA_964465125.1 uncultured Planctomycetales bacterium
CCTACGGTCGCCTTGTATCCCCGTTTCTCCACCCATGCGAATGCCGGAAGGACCAAAAAAACAAAGTCAAGGTTCGATCAAGCGGCCGCCAGACGCGCCGACTTCAACGCCCATCCGGGAGCGGTTACGAGCCGCTGCTCCACCGTCTACACGGATGATGAATCCTCCTATCCGGCGGTGACGCAGACAGCCGACGGCGTGGTGCACGTGCCGTATTCGCACAACCGCGCGTTCATCGGGCACGTGCGGATGAACGCGGCGTGGGTCGCGGGCCGCTGAACCGGGCTTGTGCGGGGCGAACGCCGGCGGCGCCGATCTACGGCGAATCGGCGTGCGGCGGAATACACAGCACGAGCAGCACGCCGCGCCGACCGTCGCGATCTTCCAGCACCACGCGCGCGGTTCCCCCGCGAAGTCCCCCGTTGCGAACCTGAAGTCGGCCGTCGGCATCGATGCTGGCGTCGATTTCCGGTTGCTCGCAGGTCGCTGACTTCAGCATTGCTGGTTGGCCATCGCGACGAAAGACCTTCACCGCCATCGCCTCCTGGGCAGGGACGATCACCTGCGCGGGGTACGGCCGCAGCTCCGCGATTCCAGTCGCCGTAACCCGCACCGCGGACTGCGGGCGCCGTGGGTCATCGGTCGCAAGGACGACGTTGGCGCTGTTTGTGCCGGACGGCAGTCGCTCGCTGAGCAGCGTAATCACGACCTCCGACTCGTGCGGGCCGAGCGGGGACACCTCGGCATGTACCCACTCGCGATCACCCCGCGCGTCGACCAACTGCACCGTGGACGAGGTGAATCGAACCGATTTCGCAGCATGCTCGCCACCAAGCAAAGGTACGTCGCCGAACGCAATGAGACCGGTCGAGAGCGAGTAGGTGGCGACGACCCTCGCGTGCGCCGTCACCGGAATGCGCTCGCCGCTGGCCAGCCGAATCTCGATGTGGCGGAGCAACTCGCGGGCCTGCACGCCGAGCCGCAGCCGGAACTGAAGCGTCATCGAGCCGCCCGGTGCTACGGTCTTTCCTTCGTACTCCGCCGCGGAGAACAAACAGTCGCAATCCGAGATGACGCGCTCCACCGTTATCTCGTCAGACTTCTGATTATGCAGCGCGAACTCAAATGGCGTTTCGCCTCCCCAGAACTGATCGCCAAGCTCGATTCGAGCCGGAACGACGGCGACACCCGGCGGTGCGACCCTCGCTTCGTTTTCAGCAGGAGCCGTATCCGCGCGCGTGATGGCGGACTCTGCCGGCCGGGACGACGCGCTCGCCCGTCCCTCCGCGGCCGACGGGCGGTCCGTTGGCGGGCGCGCAGATTCGGTCGCGCAGCCCACCGCGCATGACACCGCGAGCGCGACCCATGCGAGCAGATTGCAACGCAAGGACATGGCTGAGTCGAATCGAGTCAAAGGCCCCCCTCATGCGCAACGAAGGCCGGCTACCCGTCGAACGGTCCGCGCGCCCGCTGCTGGCGCGTGAGCAGCCTCTCGAGCCGAGGCTTGAGCTGTTTTTCAAAAACGTCAACGACCGGCCGGAGCAGCCGCGCCTCGGTCTCTCCCAGTCGTTCGATTTCCGCGCTGGGATCCGCGGTGTCCGGCACCACATCGACCGCCTCCTGAGCGCGCTGCGCCGCCTCCACGTCCTTCCGGTCGCGCCGCGCCAACAGGCCGTCGACCTGGTCCACGCAGCTTTTGTATATCATCCAGGCCTTCTGGCGCTGCGCATCGTCGAGCGTGTAATGTTCGATGAACCTGCGCACGTATTCCTCCCAGCGCCCTGGGTCGGTGCGGGCGACGTAGAGATTGACATCCTGCGACTCGCGGTCCGGGTAGAGACGGTTCAGCCAGGAGAGCATGACCGCGGCCTTGCGGGCCGACGCACTCCGCTGACGAAGGTAGTTCGGCCCATACGCCAGTTCGCCGCGGTTGACTCGGCCCGCCAGGACTCCCCATTCCAGCAGACCCGCGCCATCCCAACCTTGTAGCTGCCGCTCGCCGCTCTCGGTTTGCACCCAGACATTCGTCCCAACCTCGACCCCGATATCGTTGGGAGTAAACGACGAGGGCAGCGATGGGCTGTTGAAGCGCGCCTCCAACACCGTGAGAATGGAAACAGGCTCGCTCGATTTGGCTGGATTGTAGACCGTCACCGTTTTCGGGAACCACACCTCGCCATACTGCCGAAGCTCGGTCACCGAGCGAAGGACAACCTCCCCGTCGTCACCGAGTTGCTCGACGCGCACCACGTTCCAGCCCCGCCGCGGATCAATCCATTGCCGCATCCGCGGAACCGGGCCGTCGCCGTGGTCCACGTAGCGTGTAACGACTCGGAGCCCGCCGCTGGAGGTTACATCAAAGAGCGTTCCCGCATCCGAGTCGAGGGCAGGCAAGCTTGCGAGCCCCATCGATTCGCCCATGCCGGCTGGACCGGTCCCGAGCGTCCGCGCGTCGATTGAATTGGCCGGGCCGCCCGCAGTCACGTCGGCCGACATCGCGCCGTAGTTCCGCCAGTACCGCCCCTGATACCACAACTCGCTGTTGGTCCGATCATCGTGCTCAACGCGCGACAAAGTCTGATCGTCGGTGAACGCAAAGGAAAACCGCGGCCGTGAGCCCGTCTTGCCATCGCTCTCGGTGAGTGACTGATACGTCCATTGGACGAAGCCGTTGGCAAACTGGCGTGCGGCCTGCGCCGCCAAGAGCTCGGGCGGCACAGCGACCGACAGCTCGCCGCCTTGTATCGCCGCGAGCGTGGCCCACAGAAACGAGACCACAATCATCGCCTGCCTCTCGTGCCTACGACCGAGATCAGCCGCTGCCCATGACGTGCTACAGCGGTTCTATTCCCCGCACGTGTGCCCGGAACAGGAGCCCGTTGGATATGCCAGCCCCAGCGCTTCTCCGTTGTCATGCTCTCCGGGTCCGGGCCGTCCCGCACTCCTCCCCGGTCGTGCACGGGACGCCCGAGGATGAGCACGCATAGCGCTCGTAGCAGACCAACTCGACCAGTAACGAGCAGCACTTATACGGCTCCATCGTATGGATCGGAACGGTGTACGCGACTTTTTTTCGCGACGCGGTGCACGATCCCGAGACGCAGTTGTTGCATTCACCCGCCACGCAGTCGCCGTGACTGCCGCTTGGTACGCCACACTGCATTCCCGTTGAGCACTTCGGGATCGGCGGAATCTGGGCATGAGCTCTAGGCATCGCAAGCGCGGAGAGCGCCATCGTCGCGGCACACCACAAGAGTCCATGTCGCATCGATGCCTCCTCCGGAAATGGCTTGGCTTGTCCTTAAACACGCGCGATAAGTACATCCGGGGGGGGGGGGGGGGGGTGAGGTGGATCTCTGCCGACGGTGAAAGCGCGGCGGGTACGGCCGTGCCGGCCGTCCGTGCCGAACCGGAATCGACGGGCGGGATGCCCGTACCACCCTGCCCCGCGGGACGCTCGGATCGCCCTGCTCAAGCCCGAACACGCCGCGAGCGAGCAAGCGTCGACGCGCCGCGTGGCCGCGTGTTGGCACACCTGCTATCATGGCGCATTCGGCCCGTGGGCGCGGCCCCGGTGGGTCGCGCCGCGGCCGGCCGAAGCCGCCTGGCCGGGGCGCCGGGTCGATTCCGCGCGAACGGTCCACCGGCGACGGATTGCAAGCGTCCGCCCTCGGACTGCGAAAGTCCGCACACGGGGCCATGAGAGTCCGTCCGCAATCTGCGAGCGTCCGCCGCCGCCGCTTGAAGGAGCCTGAACGTGAACCGAGCCGTTGAGGCCGCCATTTTGAACGACGTCGAGGGGCCGGATTTCTACTGCGTCGACGGCCTGCTGACCGACGAAGAGCGCGTCGTTCGCGACACGGTCGGCCGTTTCGTCGACGAGCGGGTTCTGCCGATCATCGGCGAGTGCTTCGAGAAGGAGCGCTTCCCGATCGAGCTGGTCGCGGAGCTGTCCAACCTGGGCGTCTTCGGCGTGACGTTGAAGGACTACGGCTGCGCCGGGCTGAGCAGCGTCGCCTACGGGCTGATCAGCCAGGAGCTGGAGCGCGGCGACAGCGGGCTGCGCAGCTTCGTCAGCGTGCAGAGCAGCCTGTGCATGTTCCCGATCCACAAGTACGGGTCGGAGGAGCAGAAGCAGCGCTGGCTGCCGGCGATGGCGCAGGCCGGGAAGATCGGCTGTTTCGGGCTGACCGAGCCCGACGGCGGCTCCGATCCCGGCGCGATGAAGACCAACGCCAAGCGCGCCGGCGGCGACTGGATCCTCAATGGCGCAAAGATGTGGATCACCAACGGCACGCTGGCGGACGTCGCGATCGTCTGGGCCAACACCGACGAGGGCATCCGCGGCTTCCTGGTCGAAAAGGGCACGCCCGGCTACAGCAGCCGCGACATCAAGCACAAGATGTCGCTGCGCGCCAGCGTCACCAGCGAGCTGTTCTTCGACAACGTGCGGGTGCCCGAGCGCAGCCGGCTGCCCGAGGCGCGCGGGC
>CAYXIO010000078.1:4500-14567 GCA_964465125.1 uncultured Planctomycetales bacterium
GCGCTACGGCATCGCCTGGGGCGTGCTCGGCGCGGCGCAGGCCTGCTACCGCGAGGCGCTGGCGTTCGCCCGGCAGCGCGTGCTCTTCGGCAGCCCGCTCAGCCACAAGCAGGCCGTGCAACTGCGGCTGGCCGAGATGCTGCGGAAGATCACGGCCGGGCAACTGCTGGTGCTGCAACTCGGGCGGCTCAAGGACGCCGAGCGCATGCACCACAGCCACGTCTCGCTGGCGAAGTGGAACAACTGCCGGGCGGCGATCGACGTCGCCCGCGACGCGCGCGACCTGCTGGGCGCCGGCGGCATCAGCACCGAGTGCGGCCCGATCCGCCACGCGCTCAACCTCGAGAGCGTGATCACCTACGAAGGCACCGAGACGGTTCACCAGCTCGTCATCGGGCGCGAAATCGCCGGGGTGCCGGCGTTCTAGAGCGCGCCGCGCGCTCAGCCGGCGGCGGCCTGGGGCGCCGGCGCGGGCCTGGCGTGCAGCCCGGCCATCACCCACTTGCGCGCCAGCAGCAGCCCGACCGGACTGGCCATCGCAATGCAGCCGTAGATGAACCAGAGCGTTTCGGTGTGCAGTTGATCTTGCGGAACTCCCGCCGGGCAGTAGTTCTCCAATAGCAGACCTGAGTAGAAGCCCGTCGTTCCCTTGGCCAGCAGCCAGGGGATGTTGGCCAAGCCCATGAACTGCGCGAGTCGCCCGGGTGGCGCCAATTCCGAGGCGTATTCCAGGAAGCGCGCCGACCACAGCGCTTCGCCGATCGAGAAGATCACGAAGTAGGTGATCAGCATCGTAAGGTTCGGGCCGCCGCACAAGAGGAACGTCGGCAGGGCGGAAACCAGCGACCCGATGATCATCATCGTGTAGACGTTGGCCTTGCGGGTCAGCGCCGTGGCGATCGGCACGCCGAAGAAGATGATTGCGGGATTGATCCAGTTCACCAGCCATTCCATGCGGTCGCCGACGGCCTTGTCGTACGACCGCAGGATGTACTCGGGCATGGTCAACCACTGGTGCGCGAACAGCGTCCGCACCGGCAGCAGCATGAAGATGAAGAAGACGAAGCGGGCGTTGCTGAACGGGCCTTCGGTAAAGTACTCCTTGAGCTTCTGCGTCAGCGGCCGCGTGTCGCGCGCGCGCATCTGCTCGGCGGGGTCCGGCCGCAGCTTGTTGTGCTCGATCCGGCGATTGAAGAACCCAAGCATCAGCAGCAGCGTCAGCGCGGTGATGCCCGTGCACACCCAGTTGACCGCCAGCACGCCGCTGCCGGCCCAGCCCGCGAACCAGTGCACGACCGGATCGGCCTGCGGGATCGGCGTCGATGGACTGGTGGCGGCAGCCTGCTGCGCCGCCTGCACGTCCTGCACCCCGGCGCGCAGCCAGGAGGAGACCGTCCCGATCACCACGATGCCGGCGTTCATCAGCGCGTAGATCAGCCCGTAGCCCATCGAGCTGGTCTTCTCGTCCGTGTATTGCTTGACGCCCGAATAGCAGACCGGCTGGAGAATCGCCTCACCCAGCGCCACGATCAACAGCGCGCCGATCACCACCACGATCAGCGTGGCCGTCTGCATGCCCGGGGCGTAGCAATAGAGCACACGCCCCGCCAGGCAAAGCACCAGCGCCGCCAGAATCGCCCGCCGCAGCCCGAACGACTCGGCGTAGCTCCCGGCGCCGAGCATGAACAGCGTTACCAACATGGTGAAGATCGAGACGAACCAGGACGCGTAGGTGTCGGCGATCTTCAGGTCGCGCGTGATGTAGCTGTTCATCAGCGTCAGCACGCCGAAGTACGCCATCGACTCGATCACGAACGCGCCGATCACGACCCAGAAGCCCAGGGGCAGGCGGAACAGGTCGGTGAACGCGGCAAAGAAGCCGCCGCCGCCGGAAGGCGCTGGGGCGGCGCTTTCGGATGTCGAAGAAGGCACAGCTCACCTCGCGATGGACTGGAGACCGCGCGGCTAGTGTAGCGGCGCCGGCGCGATGCGACGAGATGCACGGCCGAGCCGGCCCCGAGGCAGCCGTCGCGCGGAAACGCGGGCCAGACCGCCGGGTCCGTTTGCCGCAGGCCGCGGTTTTCGGGCCACGACCGAGAACCGGGAAGGCCGCCGCCGTGATATCCAGGATGAAACCGACCCGGCGTTGCGCTCGCTAGCTACAGGGGCATTGCCGTGGTATCTCAGCGATCGAGCGAGTCGCGTTGGAGGGCGGTGCGCGAATCCACGCAGCCCCGCCGACAAATCGCTCTACGTGGAGACACTCGAGCACGGAAATCAGTCGGCGCTGCATCCGATACGCAGGAGTCAAGCGTGACTGAAATCGGCTGACGCAGGCCGACTCCTGCGCGTGCCATAGTCAGATTATCTTGCGAATGTGAACCGGCGCGGCTACGATTCAATCTATTCGGTCGGCTAACCTTGGCGATGAATTCGCGCAGATTCGTTTTGATGGCTTGAGGCGCCCGGACCTTGAGCCGGGCGATTCGACCTGAGGAATGAAGCGAGAGCAACGCCAGTCCGGCCGGCGTGAAGGAGCGCCGCACCGGATTCGCAATTCGCAATCGGCCCTTCCGAGACAATGACCGGCAATCGGCACAATCCGACACCAGTGCGCGCCGGCCGTGCGGACGGGCGAGTGCGGAAGAGGTGGCAGCGCCCAGTCCGCGTAAGTCGGGCCGGGTGTTGGTTACCCCACAGGAAAAGGGTGAGCCATGAGTACCTGCGATGTCACGAGCCTTAGCCCGCGACGGAGAAGATGGCTGCGCGTTGTTGCACAATCCGGGATGACTGCTGGCGTTCTGGCTTCGAATTCGCTCTGCCTGGCGGGTGGAGACCCGGGCCAAACCGACATTCTCCGTTGGAAAGACGGCCGCACCGGCGCGATCAGCCTGACCTACGACGATAACCGCCCGGACCACATCTGCTTCGCCTGGCCGGCCATGCAGGCGCGCGGCCTGGTCGGGACGTTCAACGTCATTGCGGGCGAATCCTACTTCGAGTGGAACAAGGCCGCGTTCACGACCATGGCCCAGCAGGGCAACGAGATGGGCGATCACACGCTGCATCATCAGCGCTGCCTGATCGTCCCCCCCGAGCAGGACCCGACCAACGCCTATTTCCACTCGCTGGAGCAGCTCGATCAGGATTGCCGCACGGCCGTCTCGATCCTCTCGCCGCTCGGACCGACGCACTTCGTGCCGACCTTCTGCTACCCCGGCGGTGTGCAGAGCGCGGAAACGCGCGCCGTCATCGCGACCCACTTCCTCTCGGCCCGTCTCAGCAACGTCGGCCTGCACGTCAACCCGCCCAACCCGCCGGACATGTACATGCTCGCGGCCAGCTATGTCGGGAACGGCTGGGAGCCCGGCTGGGATGATTACGCGTACGCCGACGGCATGCTGGATTCGTTCCTGAACGGCGCTCTGAATCAGGCCGGCTGGGTGATCGAGGAGTATCACGACCTCGAGTGGCCCGGCTATTCCGCGCTAAACCTCGACGCGTACTACGATCATCTCGACGACCTTCAGGCCGCCGTCACCGCCGGTTCGCTCTGGGTCGCGCCCCAGGGCGTCGTAACGCGCTACATCTACTCGCGGAAGGCGGCGTCGATCACGGTGCTCTCCTCGCAGCCCGACAAGATCACGCTGGTCATCGACGACGGGCTGGATGGCCAGTTGTTCGACGTGCCGCTGACGGTGCGGACCAAGATCCCCCCCGCCTGGGGATCCAGCGTCAGGGTGAAGCACGCCGGCGCGAACGTCTCCTGCAAGCTGGAACCGCGCGGACCCGACTCCTATCTCATCTACAGCGTCCCGGCCGACGGCCTGCTCACCGAAATCTCGCAACTGAAGGCCAAGACGCCGCTGGATCAGATCCCGCGTCCCTGATCCACCCGGCGGAGGCAGCTTCAGGGGTTCGACGAGCGCGGCCCGGCGGCGAGACACGTCGCGGCAACGACGATGGGGGCGGGAACGCGGATGGGCGAGCCTCCGCGTCTCCCGCCTCCGGCGTTTTCTGTCGCCGCACGGCCGTCGGGCCGGCGCACGTCCAGGTTGGTGTTGTCGACGCCTGGTCTCGGTCGCACCGGCGGCGGCGCGCGACTAAAGTAGCGCGTCATGAACGCGCTGCGACCCACGACGGCTCGGGGCACCCCTCACGCACCGACAATCACACCCCGAAAGGCGATATCTTGGCTGATGGCCGCCGCGCTCGTCGGGACGCTGGTCATATCGAATGCCCGCTCGGACGAGCCTTCGCGCGAGCAACTGCTGAGCTGGCTGCGCGCGCTCCAGTCGCTTCAGAAAGTGCACTATTCCTGGCCAATCGCCCCGGAGATGCTGCGCGGCGACGACCCGCTGCTGGTCGAGTACGTTCGCCTGACCAGCGCGGTGAGCCTGCGCGCCGAGAACTGCACGCCGGCGCAAATCGAAGCCGCAGTGCGCGTGTGCGATCGCGTCAACCAGTCGAATCCCAAGCAGCCGGCGCGGCTGGGCATGCACTACTCGCCCTGGGCGCGCGAGTTCGCCAAGGACCTGCCCCCCACCGACACCGGTCCGAGCTGCCAGCGCGAACTGGCCCTCTTTCGGCAACGCATGGACGCCGCGCGGAGCATGCTGGACGCCGCGAACCGCCGGTGGCACTCCCGCGTCGGCGTCGGCGCGATCATGCTCGACTGTGAGCGCTTCGAGCTGAAGGCCGGCGACGCCGCCTGGAACGCGGCCGTCACCGAGAAACTCAACCAGGTTTACGACATGGCCAGGGCGGCGTTCCCGGACGCGCGAATCGAATGGTACAACCGCGGCGCAATCCAGCGCGCCGAGCGCGGCGACGGCTGGGCGGCGAATCCCTATTCCACCGGTGAAGAGCGCGGCGACGCGTTCGCCTGCTCGCTCTATCAGCTCGGCGATCTCGGCTACACGCGCGAGACCTTCCGCAGAACCGTCGAAAACGCCAACCGCCACGGAATCAAGGAAGTCACGCCCTGGGTCGCGCTCGCTTGCGGATTCCGGCCGACTCTCAACGGCGTGAAGTGGACCTTCGAGTGGGATTACGACCTGTACAACTCCTGGCAGATGGGCCAGGAGATCAATCACCCCTGGTACGGCAAGCGCGAGCAGCACGCGCGCTTTGCACCGTGGAACGCCGCGTCCATCGTTATTTTCTATCCTGAGCCTTTCGGCCGATCGTCCGCCTGGGGCCGGCACTTCGTCGCCTATGTGCGCGGGGCGAACGACGTGAAGGAGCTGCCGCAGTAGGGCCGGTTTTCAACCGGTGGATCTCTGCGCTGTGGCACCGGTTTTCAACCGGTGGATCGAGTCTGGCACCGGTTTCCAACCGGCAGGTGGCATGCAACGCCGCAATGTCGTGCGTCAGTGAGACGAGCGCGTCCAGTTCGCCCGCGCTGTTCAACTTCGCCGGTGAGGACACTAAGGCTGCTCCAATTCGGCCCGGATGGCGGCGTAGCGCGAGTCGAGCCGCGCGGCCGCGTCGAGGTGGGCGGCGGCCTGAGCCGGCCGGGCGGTGGCGATCAGCAATCGGGCCAGGTTGAAATGGGCGTCCGCGTGGTTCGGATTGTGCGCCAGAGCGCGCGTGAAGCACCCTTCGGCCTCGCGCCACTCTTGCCGCCGGGCCAGCAGGAAGCCGAGGTTGTTGTGAACGTCAGCATCCGTGGGCTCGAGCGCCGCGGCGCTGCGATAGCTGCGCAGCGCTTCTTCTTCGCGGCCCGCGGCGGCCAGCAGCACACCGTAGTTGTAGTGGAGTTCCGCCGCATCCGGCTGAGCGCGCACCGCCCGGGACAGATCAGCCAGGGCGCCCTGCACATCGCCCGCGTCGGCGCGGCGCGCGCCGCGCGTCGCGTACAGACGGGCCAGTGTGGCCGGCAGGCGCGGCGGGCAGACCAGCCCCCATTGCCGGCAGACTTCCAGATGTTCGACAGCACCGTCGAGCGCGGCGGCTTGGGGCGAGAGCGCGGCGGCGCGATAGCCAAAGTACTCGTGGTAACGGATCCAGGCACAGTGCGCTGAGAAGGCCAGCACATTGAGGGCGAGCGCGAGCACGCCGACGCCGGTCCGCGTCAGCCGGCCCGCCTGCTTGACCCAGAGATGTCCGAACCGCACATCGCTGCGATACGCCACGCGCGCCACGCTGACGGCCAAACAAGCCAGGATCGCCCCCAGCCCGAGCGTCATCAGGAACGGAACCAGGTCATACAGCCCGCGGAACGCGAGCAAGGTCGCGAGCAGCACGCTCGCAATGAGCAGCTCTTCGGCCCAGTGAAAGTCGAAGGGCTGGCGTAGCGGCCGCCAGGCCGACCAGCCCCGCAGCAACGGCGGTCGCGCCAGGCCGTATTTCACGATCCCATCCGGGCAGGCGCTGACACACTCCAGATCCTTGACGCAGGCCGGATTCACCACCGTTCCAAACTGCTGGAGCTCCTTGTGTACGAGTACGTGCGACGGGCAGACGGCGGTGCACGCGCCACAGTTGGAGCAATCGCCGGTCGCCACGATTCGCCCCGGCGCAAGGCGGTCGAGGCCGCGAAACAGGGCGCCGTACGGGCAGCCGTACGCGCAGAAGGAGCGCGAACCGAGCACATACACGATCACGAATCCGCAAATGGCGAAGGTGAGCAAGGCGACGCCGGGACTGGGCAGGTTGCGCCAGAAATCGGACGTTTGAAACGAGGCCCAACCGTGAACATCGGTCTGGACGCGCGCGACGGGCAGCGGGCGACCCTGCGCGAGGCGCGTGGCCTGCGGCCAGACGAACATGTAGAACATGGCGGCCACTGGGACGAGCAGCAGCAAGCGCGACCGAACCGGCTTGGGCCGGATGCGCAGCTTCTTGAGCAGCCACGTGCAAAGGTCTTCGAGGGCGAGAATGTGGCAGCCCCAGCCGCAAAAGTACCGCCCGAAAATCAGCGTGGCGACGCAGGCGGTCAGCATGAACAGGAAACCGGCCGTGATGATTCCGAGTTCGAGCGTGTACATCACCTCGTTGAGCTCGAGTGGCGCAAGGGTCTTGCCGGAGATTCTCCAATGCGCGATGTGCAGGCCCATCAGGACGTACACGCCCGCCAACGTCGCGGCCCGCCGCCGGCCATAGCGCGACCGGCCGGTTGAGGCCGCGGGGCGGGGCGCCGCGCGCTTCAAGGTCTGCGTGCGGTTGGCGGGTGCAGGGCGCGGCCTCATCCGAGGTTGCTCCGACCGCGGTTACGGACACCGGTCGCCGAAGCGCGAGAGCAGCAGCGCCAGATCCGGCAGCGCGACGTGAAAATCGCCGTCCAGGTCAGCCGCCGGCAGAAATCCCGGCGATTCACTGTCTGACCCGAATGAAGCCAGCAGCAGGGCCAGGTCGGACAGGCCCACTAGACAATCGCAATCCAGATCGGCGACCAGGAAGCCCGCCAGCGATCCGAGCGACCCTGCCATCGGGATCGGCGCGCCCTTGCCCGTCGCGGTCCAGGCAGCGTGCAGCGTGTTGCCCCACTGATCCGTGTGATTCGCGTCGCGCAGATGATCGATGTAGCTGCGCGGCAGAGCGCGGAAACTGTACAGTTGTGCACATGCGTGCGCCGTACGTCGGAGCCACAGCTCCGGCAATCAATGCGGAGTTATTTATCCGATTATCGACTATAAGGGTCGCGCGTGACGAAGTCAAGTCGCAATAACCCCAGGAAAAACCGAGCTGCGCGAGAAGTACGAGGCGGTGCGCGGTGAACCGACCCGGACCGGCAACAAGGACTGGCTGTTCTAGCGGATCGCGTGGCGGATGCAGTCGCTGGCTGAGGGCGACCTATCGGAGCGCGCCCGCCGGCGGGCCGAGTCCTTCGCCTGCGACGCCGATCTTCGGACCACGGCGCCGCGCTTCGGACCACGGCGCCGAGCGGCGGACCACGGCCCCGAGTGGCGCGGCGGGCACGAAGCGCGGCCAGGGCGACTGGCCCTTGACACAACGCCCGATGCGTAGCATCGCGGCTGCGCCGCAGCCGGTGTCGCTTCGCGACGCGGCGTTGAGTCAAGGGCTGCGAGATCACGTTCCGCTTCGCCGCCAGCCCCAACGTCACGGGCCTGACCATCGGCGACATCACGGGCATCGCCAAGAAGGGCTGGGAGTACCTGTGGGTGCGCTACGCCGACGCCGAGGACGCGGCGGCCAAGGCGCTCGTGAAGAGGCCGATCGCGGTCTACATCGAGAAGGTCTACGCCGAAGGCGATTTCAGCCTGCTGGGGATTTGAGCATAGCATGGCGGAGAGGCGCCTACTTCGAGGAGAGCGACAGCATGTCAACTGAAGATCACGAGCACTACGGACCACCGGCCTTCAAGATCGCGGGCTTCTGTGTCTGGGTGTTCGGGCGTGAGTTCGACGCGGCCGAGGACTACTGGGACGGAAATTGGCTGCGCGTGGTCGCCCAATGTGGTGCCGAGGGCGCGCTCGTGCGTGCGTCCGGCGCGGTTCTCCATCTATCAGAAGTGCAACGATGGCTTGAGCAACTCAGGCCCCTTCACGCGAGTCTGACGGGTGGCGCTGAACTCGCCTGCATTGAGCCGTATCTCAACGCCAAGGTCGATCTGAAGGACGGTCGCGGCACGTTGGTCGTTGACATTACTCCCGATCATCTGACGCAGCAGCACAAGTTCGAGTTCCAGGTTGACCAATCGTACTTGCCGGAGCTGATCTCGGCGCTCGAACGGCTGCTGAGGGAGTATCCCGTCCGCGGGAAACCGAACGGAAGTTAGCAATGGCCGGCCCGATGCAAAAGGTGAAGCGCGGCGATCCGCTGGCCATCCCGGCGGCGACGTTCAACACGTTCATCGACGCCGCCCGCGACTTCCAGGAGCGACAGCGCAACGCCCGGCGCGACGCCGTCCGCGAACTGCGCGACACCGGCATCGTGCTGGTGCGCAACGAGAGCGGTGCCGATCGCGAGCGCTTCGACGTGCTCGGCATCGAAGGCCCGATTATCGAGCGGGTGGACAACGAGGACGAGTTCAAGCAGCGCGTCGCGCTGCGCGGCGTCGTGCCGTCCAGCCCGCATCCCGGCAAGTTCGCGATCCTGCTCGAACCCGCGAAGGACGACGCGATCGTCCGGGCGTGCGTGGACGGCGTCTGCGTCGTGCGCGTGCGGATGGTGGACGAAGCGCACGCCTCGGCCGACGTCGCCGTCGGCGTCGCCTCGCGCCTGGAGAGCGGCGATTCCGGCACGGCCCGCCTGCTGTGGGTCGAACCGGTCGAGGACCGCCAGGACCCCGAGATCGCCTGGACCGTTTCTCGCATCGGCGGCGGAGGCGGCGGCAGCGTCACGGCCGCGTTCGCGATAATCACCTCGAAGACCGGCAGCTCGCCGCCGTTCGGCTATGCGGCCGCGCAGGCCACGATGGACGCCGACGGCGCCTGGACGCAGGTCGGCGGCGGCGCGGCGTACAACAAGGGTGGGACGGGCGTCCCCGCCCGTCATTCGAAGGCATGCATCCGGCGACGGCTACGCATCAATCCCGATGATGAGCACCGGAATGTCAATGTTCGATACGCCGCGCGCTTCCAGGTCCCAAAGGAACTGCTCGAAGTACGAAACCCCCGTGGACATTTCGTTTGCGAACGCCTTCACTGGTACGATTTCAACGCCGCAGTCGATGTGCTTGAGATTCTTGAAGATGGTCATCTTCGCGCAGACGTTGTAAACCATGAAGGCGTACTTGCCGAACTGTACTTCGACTCCGAGACTCGACTTGACGAAGTCCATTTCGCGGAACGCGCCTCGGTTGTCCGGCCGGACTTCGTAGTCCGGGACGTAGTAGTCGCTGGAGTATTCGCAGGGAACGCGAACCGGCGACCAGCCGCGCTGAACAAACTGTGCCTTGAAGGCAAGATTGATCGACCGGGGATCGAATAGCATGCGCCCCGGCATGGTTTTCTCTTTGCTGACCTTGACCTTGTGCTTGCTCGCGTCCGGGGCTGCTGGCCGGCTCAGCCTGTCGGCCTCTCTGAATCGAGGATGCGCTCAAACACTTGGAACATCTGAACAACCGCGCGGCGTCGTGTCGGGTGTGAATCATGCTGCGG
>CAYXIO010000079.1:0-14216 GCA_964465125.1 uncultured Planctomycetales bacterium
TATTGGGATGATGAGACGGGGTTGGGGAATTGGGGGTATCGGTACTACGATCCGCTGACGGGAAGGTGGACGAGCCGGGATCCGATTGGGGAGGCGGGTGGGCTACCTGCCTACTGCTACGCAATGTGCGCGCCAACCACACATGAGGATGCGCTCGGGCTTTCATCCAGGCGGCACCCCGGTTTGGTATGCGACGTTTTCGGACCGGTCCGATTATGTGATCCGATCTCCTGTGAAGCTGCGTGCGCAGAGAGCGACGCCAGGGCCCTGACGGTATGCATGGATGGCTTTCCCTGCGTCTGCCTTTGCGACGAACGCATTGACCGAGAAGCGTCCCAGCCGACCGCCAATCGAATCATGCGTGGGTGCTTGGCCAGGCACGAGTTTGTTCACGTCACCAACTCCAGAGACGACTGCGCGGGCCGCGCGCACTGGGAAAATGACGATGAGTGCGTGGCGGACCAAGTGCATTTGCGCTGCATTCGCGAGAACTCCTATCGCTGCCGAGGCAACCGAGAGTGTCTGGAGCAGTTACGCAACTGGGCCGCGACTACCGACTGTGGACCAACGGAAAACCAAGAGGAATGCCCGCCCGACCAGCGTGAGCATTGCGAATGCCTTCGCTATTACGTTGTACGAGCCTTAAATAAGAACCTTGGCGATCCTCCACCTCAGCGCCCCGCTGGGTGCGATCACTAGGCCCGTGCCGGAACTGGGTCATGGTGCACAAATCTCCATCGGTCGTGTCTGCGATCGGCTGGCTCTTTTTGGCGGTGCAGCCACCAATAGCCGGGGCTCGGGCGACTGAGGACTGGGCGACGCGCGTGGTGGAGCTGCGCGGCGTGCCAGACGGATTCAGCGTAGAAGGCCGACCAGGTGCAGCGACTCGCCACTTGATCGCGGGCCGCTTCGAAGCGACCGCGGCGACCATGCACGAGGTGGACTCCGCCGTGCAGGCGAATCCCCGGCGACTCTGGATCGTGCTCGGTATCGTCAAGGACCCGGCGACGATCCCCTGGCTTCGGGAAAAGCTGGACGCATCGACGTCCCATCGCGAACTCATCTACACTGCCTGGTTGGGCCCCTGGCAAAGTGGTCGTGCCGGAACTCAGTACACAAGCCGCTATCTCACCTACAAGTGGCTGTCCCAGGCGGATCGTGATCTGTGGCGCCCGTTCCTGATCGAGTTGTATCGGCGCGCGGCGGATGAATCCGAGCGCCTGGCGTGCCTGCGAGCGATTGCCAACTGCTTTCACGACCCGTCAACCATCGGCTTCTTCAAGCGCCTGGAGCAAGCCGCAAACGGGCGCGAGTTGAGCGTCGCTCAGTCGTATCTGTATGATCACGGCGAACCGATCAACGAAGCCAAACTGCGTGATTGGATTGACGCGCTACGCGGCGATGAGAAAGGTCGAGCGATCCTCTGCTATCACGCTCGTGGCCTGCGCCACGAGACTTTTGTGCCCGCGCTCATTGAGCTGCTGGCGACTCGCTCGCACGATGCCGCTTTGTCCGCCCTCCAGCGGATCACGTTCGAAACCGACGTTCGCACCAAGCGGCAGTGGGAAGCGTGGTGGAAGGTGCACGGCCAGGAGTCACGCGCCGAGTGGATTCAGACCGCGGCGCGGAAGCTGGAGCGCGTCATCGAGGCAGACCCCCGGAAGGCCGCGGAGCAACGCGCCATCGACTGGCACTGGCAGTTTCCGGAGTTGGCCCCGCAGGTCGAGCGCTGGCTGAAGTTCAAGGAGCTTCACCCGCAGATCGGGATCTGGATCGTTCGCAGCTACCGCGAGCATGACCGTGGTGTACTGAGCCGAATGGCGGAGCAGCTTCGAAGCGAGAGCTGGAACGCACTGTGGCCGGGCACTCGCAAGGAACTGGGCGATCTCGAACTGCTGCCGGGCGCCGTCAGAACGTGGGAAGATTGTTGGGGCGAATAGCTACGCCCGAATGCGCGTCGTCTCGGGCGCTGGCGCGGGGCGGTTGCGTGGTACCTCATCAGGTATCCGACGGCGGCAGGCTGGCCAGGACGTTCGGCGTAGGTGCTCCAGGGTGCTCTGCCCCCTTTAGCACTGGGCTCCAGGGGTCACATGGATGGATGCGCATGCTTGGGACAGTATGCAGAGCTCGCTCCAAGTATTGCACCTTAGCAACGGAATACTGGACGTTGCGATCGGCTCCGACGGGACCATTTACTATTCGTGCATAGGTGTCCTCGTGGATCGAGCCGGGATAGTCAGCGACGCGCTGGCTCTCTGTGCGCTTCTCACGCTGCTAGGCGGGTTGCTCCTCGCGGTATGGCGTGCGCAGCGAATCCACAGACGCATCCCGGTGGAGCCGTTGCACTTCTGTGCACAGTGCTATTATCCAATCACCGCCCCAGAAGCCACGGCCTGTCCCGAGTGCGGAACCATGCTCGGGCGCTCCGGCCGAATCTCCCGCGGACACGCGTTAGGCAAGCTCTGCGTCCGCGCCGCCGTCCGCAATTGCTGGGCCCCACTTTCCGTGTCACTCGCGCTCTATGTGCTGCGACCCGAACGACTTCTTCCTGCAAGCCTTCGCTGGGTTGGTTGGGATCGGTTCCCGACCACAGGCCAGCCGTATGTGCGGTCCGCACGATGTGCACCCTTCGGGCGCTCGGTCCACGCAATTGCACCCGAGTCAACCGGTGGATCCGTCCTCTTCGTCGACATTGCAGGAGGCAGTGCCGATCGGCTCTATCTTTCCGCGGATCGCGAAACCCTGGTGTACCTGGTTGACTCGAATGGGCGGTACCAACTGCGGGCGCACCGTCGCGGAGCGGTCGTAACCTCGGCGGTCGTTGCTGAGTGCCAAGATCCGTCGGCCGCAACCAGCGAGAGCCTGCGGATTCTCGGCTTCAATTGCAGGAACAGCGTAGTTGTTCTGGTGAATGAGCCTGCGACCTTGGCCTTAAGGCTGCTGGAGTGGGATCCGGCATCGAATAGCATGTCCGTCAGTAGGTCCATTCCCTCCAGCCTCAATCTCGCGCAAGTCTCTGATGCGGGCAATGCTCTGTACGGGCCGACTGTGGCATCGGGGTTACTCGGCCACATTATTCTCTACACGGAGCCGACTGACCGCCCGAGCGTGGTTCTTGATGCGTGTACGCTTCAGCCCACACAGGTGGCGGTCAACGATGGCGTGGCATACGCTGGTGTTGGTTGCGCTGTTTCCTTGAACGAGGGCTCGCTTGCGGTGTACGACTCTGCTTCGACGCGGGAGCGGAGGATCCCACTGCCGATCGACTGCACACGGGATATGGTTGTGGCCGTGGATGTCGACGCCGCGATGGAGCATGTGGCGCTGCTACTCGAGGGCAATGTACTCATCCTCGGTTCATTGCCCGGGGGCGTGTGGACCGATCGTCTCGACGCGCGCTCGATCGGCTCTCCACTCTTCCACATCGCCGTTGCGCCCGGAGGGCGCCTAGCGGTCGCATGGGGCGATGAGGTGATCGTGTGCGTCCGTTCGCCCTGACGCCGGGCGCGAAAGCGATGGCCGTCGCGGCTTCGCTGGTGTCGAGAATCGAGTACGTCGGCGGCGGGTCGAGCGTGGTCGGGACCGTGCAATTCGCGTACGAAACGAACCGCGACCTGATACATTCGGTGGCGAACTATTGGGGCGGGAGCGACCCCGAGGACATCGTGTCCAGGTACGCCTACGTCAACGATTCGCTCGCGCGGCGCACCAGCGTCGTGCGCACCGGCAGTGCGTTTGGCTCGGGCGGGGCGTCGCCGAGTCCGCACAACGACACCTGGAGCTACAACGATCGCAACGAGCTGACCGGCTCGACGCGCTACGACAACGACACGCCGGGCCAGGGCACGCCGGTAACGGGCCTCGGCCGCACGTTCACCTACGACCCGATCGGCAACCGCAAGACCTACATCGAGGGCACCGCGGCGACAAAATACTACTGCGCCAACGAGCTCAACCAGTACGACACGATCGACGACGACCCCATCCACTGCCCGCCGACCTCCTACAATCGCTTGATGCCGCCGGGACTTCGTGTAGCCGGCGAGTCCGACGCCGGGAGCGAACGCGATGGCAAAGAACGCGATGGCAAAGAACGCGATTACTCGGGCGCGCGCGGCCAAGTGCGGGATTTCGCAGAGCGCTGCCATGATCCGTTTTCACGCAACGCTCCTGCGGCCGAAGGCGATCGCGGCGGGCCGAGCCGCCGCGCAGGCCGTCTCGTGGTCGTTCCTGATCCTGCCGAAGGAAGCCAGTGCGAAGCTGCCCGCGCGTGGACAGGTGAGCGTCGAGGGGAATCTCAATGGTTCGGCGCTGCGGGCCACGCTCGAGCCGGACGGCCAGGGAGGCCACTGGCTCAAGGTGGACCGGAAGCTGCGCGTGGCGGCGCGGGCAGAGCCGGGCGACGTCGTCGCGCTGGAAATCTCGCCGGTGGCCGAAGAGCCGGAGCCGAAGTTGCCGGTGGACTTACGCAAGGCGTTGGCGGCGGCTCCGCCGAAGGCGCGCGAGGTGTGGAAGGGCATCACGCCATCCGCGCGGCGGGATTTCATTCATTGGATCACTTCGCCCAAGCGGCCCGAGACGCGCGCGAAGCGAATCGCGACCGCCTGCGACATGCTGGCGAAGGGGAAGCGCCGACCGTGCTGCTTCGATCGGTCGGGGATGTACAGCAAGAGCCTGAGCTGCCCGGCGGCGGAGGATGGAACCGCGGAGCCTCGTTCCGGCGAGCGCGAAGAGAACGCTTGACGCACCTCGCCGCGGCGGTTCTAACGGGCTCATGCTCAACACACTCAAGGAGCTTCTGGCTCACCAGTACGAAGCGTCGCTCAGCATGCTCCATCTGGCGATCGAGCGCTGCCCCGACACGAGTTGGAATGGCTGCGTCGCGAACCTGAAATTCTGCCAGGCCGCTTTCCACGTCGTGTTTTTCGCTGATGTATACCTTCAGCCCAGCGACGACGTCGACGCACTGAAACGTCAGGCGTTTCACGCGCAGAACGCGGCGGAGTTCGGAGACTACGAGGAGCTGGAAGATCGGCCGCAGGTGCTTCTGTACGAGAAGGCGTTCGTGCGGCGCTATCTGCTATACGCGCGCCGCAAGGCCCAGGAGACGCTCGCACGGGAATCCGCCGAGGTGCTCGCCGGACCGTCGGGATTTCGCCGGCGCACGTGCTCACGCGCGGAGCTGCACGTCTACAACATCCGCCACATTCAGCACCACGCGGCCCAACTGATTCTGCGTCTGCGGCTCGACGCGAAAGTCGACGTTCCGTGGGTGGGACACGCTTGGAAGGATGCCTGAGGTGAAGTCGGCGCCATCCGGGCAAGGAAAAGGAGGGGCTGGGGCGCTCCGTTGACCAGTGACTGAAGTCACTGGCTACGCGCGCTCGCACTTCGGGCGGGGAGCAAGAGTGGGCCTGAGTCCAGGCGATGAAGCCCCTGGAAGGCGAGCGAATGGCGAGTCAGCCGTTTCCTCGAGCGCTCTCGCCTGGTCGACCCGCCGGAAGGCAAAGGCCCTCGCGATCTACTTCAGGCGCTCCAGCTTGCCCTTGCGCTTCACGATGTTCTTGTAGTCCCACTGGATCGCGATCGATTTCTTGAGCCAGCGCTTCAGGTCCTTGGCCGGAATCTCATCGGCAGAGGTGTACCGCGCTTCGGCGGCCATGAAACTGCCCTCGGGTGCGAGAGCGGGCTCGTCAAACGACTGGCCGCTCCAGAAAAGCAGGCGGATGCAGTCCTTGAGCCTGTGATAACCGACGATCGGGTTTCCGTCGAGGAACCACACCGGGTGGCGGTGCCAGATCTTGCTCTCGGCTCCCGGCAGGGATCGGTCGATTGCCTCGGCGAGGATGCCGCAGATGCGCCGGTCGCCGGCGGACTGAGCCGCGTTGTAGGCGAGAATCTCGGCGTGAATCCGCGTTTGCGGGCGTGGTGTCTGCCTGCGCGGCGCGGTCTGGCTCGTGGCGAGCCTGGCTTCTGCCCTCGCGGATCCGCTCGACGACTTCTTGGCCATGCGCTTGCTCCCGGCAGGTGCGGGCAGTGTAGCGTGGAGCATGCGCCCGATCGCGGACCGCTCCGACGGACGGAGGGATATTTCGGTCTGGCCCGGGCACTCTTCGGTCCGTGCGGAATACCATGGACCCTGCTTCCATTCATCCAGCGGAGGTTCGCACCGTGAGAGCGTGGCTTCCCGTCGTTTGCGTTTCAGTCGGCTTCTGCGGCACCGCGACGGCTCAAGCGATACCTCCTTCAGAACCCGCTTCCCGCGTCGGCGAGCGCCCGGCGCTCTCGTTTGAAGAGCTGGAGCTGGGCTTTCAGTCGCCCGGCATGCTCTACGCGCCGTTCGCGTTCTGGTTCTGGGATGCGCCGCTCGACGCCCAGCAGACCGCGCGCATGGCCGAGGAGATGTGTCGCCAAGGGCTTAACCCCGGCTACGCCCACCCTCGCAACGGGCTGCCCCACGAGCAGTGGCTGGCTGAGCCCTGGTTCGCGGCGTTCGGCGCGGCGCTCGACAAAGCGCGCCCGGCCGGCGCGTACCTGGGCTATTGCGATGAGTACTGGTGGCCGAGCGGCCGCGCAGATGGACGCGTGCTGACCGCGCACCCGGAGCTGGCGGCGGTTTCGCTCGATTGCAGCACGTTTGACGTCGCGGCAGGCGGCGCGATCGACTGCCCCGAGTCGTACGTCACGGTTGCGGCACAGCTCGCCGAGCCGTACGTGCCGCCGCCGTCCATGCCAAGGCTGGGCGAGTGGATCTGGTGTCCGGAAGCGCAGGGCGCGAACCGCTCGGCGTGGTTCCGCGTTCCTTTGCAGGTTCCGGACGGCGCGAGCATCACGGCTGCGCCGCTGTGCGCGACGGCGGATAATCGCTTCGCGATGTTCGTCAACGGGCAACGCGCCGCCGAGAGCTCGGACTGGCCGGAGCCGGTGCTGGTCGATCTCGCGCCCCAACTGCACGCCGGGCCGAATGTGCTTGCGTTCGAGGCGGTGAACCTGGACGGTCCGTGCGGGCTGCTGTTCGGCCTGCGAGTTGAGCTGGCGGATGGCTCGACGCAGGAGATCGCGTCCGGGTCGGCGTGCCGCACGGCCGCGGCGGTTGCCGACGGCTGGACCGGGCTGGATTTTGACGACTCCGCGTGGGTCGCGCCGGTTCGGCTGGGGGCGTCGGACGCCGCTCCGTGGAACCTGGGGGCGCTGGCGCAGCAGCGGGTCCCGCGGTTGATCCGCAGCGAGACGTTGCGGCGGATCGGCGCGAGGGCGGCGTTTCAGTGGTACGCTCCGACGGGCGATTGGCGCGTCTACTCCTTCCTCAAGGCGCATCATCGCGGCATCGACGGCAGCGACGTGAATTACCTCGATCGGCGGTTGGCGCCCACTTTCATCGAGTTGGCGCACGCGCCCTACGAGCGGCGTCTCGGCGCTGATCTCGGCGGCGCGATCCCCGGCGTGTTCGTCGACAACGAGGGTGACTACGGCTTCAAGCTGGCGTGGTCGGAGGATCTGGAGCGCGAATACCGCGCGCAGACCGGAACCGACCTGGCGCTGGGACTGCCGCTCATGCTCGATCGCGACGTGGAGGGCCGCTGGCCGAAGGCGCGCTGCGAGTGGTACCGGGTCGTGTCGACCCTCTACACCGACGGGTTTTTCGGCGCGGTGAGCCGCTGGCTGGCGCAGCGCGGTGTGTATTGCATCTCCAATCTGTGGGAGGAGTCGCTGACGGCGCAGGCCTACGCGGTGGGAGACTTCTTCGCCGCGCAGCGCAGCGTGACGATGCCCGGCAACGACTGCCTGGTGCGCAAGGCGCTCGAGGTGCACGACTTCAAGGAGACTCAGTCGGTCAGCGAGTTCGAGAATCGACGGTTCCAGAGCGAGGTGCTCGGCGTCGCCGGCTGGGCGATGTCCCCGGTGCTGATGAAGCAGGCCGCCAACGCGGTGATCACCTGGGGCGTCAGCCACATGGTCCCGCACGGGATCTACCTGAACCGCCGACTGGACACGATTCCGTATCCGCCCGACTGGTTCACGAGCAATCCCTTCTGGCCGTGGCTGCACCTGTGGACGGACTTCTGCCGACGCGCGTGTTTCGTGAACTCCTGCGGCCGCGCCGTCCCCGACGTACTGCTGCTGAATCCGATGGACAGCGTCTGGGCGCTGCTCGGCGGGCGGGTGTTCGACCCGGAGCAGCCGCTGTCCTTCGGTGAGCTGTTCGAGTCGCGCGCTTCGACGGGCGAGCCCGGGCCATCGCTGGCGGAGATCGAGCGCAGCTACAGCGAGGCCATCCGCGATTTGACCGCCGCCCGCGTGCAATTCCTGATCGCTGACGACCACTATTTGCGCCAGATGTCCGTCGACCCGCGCGGGCGGCTTGTGCGCGGGGAGTTTACGTTCAAGGCGGTGGTCGTCCCCAGCGTGTTCATTCTGCCGCTCGACGTGGCGCAGCGGATCGTGGAGTTCGCCGAGGCGGGCGCGGCCGTATACGTGCTCGGTGAACTGCCGAGCGCGTCGACCGAGCTGGGGCTGAACGACGCTCGCATGGATGAGCTGATGCGGCGGCTCGTCGCGCTGCCGACGGTACGTCGCTCGACCGGTGGTGTGGCGCAGCTCGTGGCGACGAACGCGCCGCGCCTTGCGCCGCAGGTGGGGTTCGACTCGGGCTCGTTCGAGCTGCTCGATCTGCATCGCCGCATCGACGGACGCGATTTCTACTGGCTTGCGAACAACACCGGCAAGCCGCAGGAGTGCGTGCTGTCGTTTCGCGACGCGCGCGGTGCGACATCGCGCTGGGATTGCGAAACCGGGACGATCACGCCGCTGACGTCGGAAGCGGTCGAAGGGGCCGGTCGCGTGCGGATTGGTTTCGCGCCGTACGAGGCGTTCTGGCTGGTTTTCGATCCTCAGCGTCCGGCGTTGGCGCGTCTCTCCGAAGAGCGTCAATCGTCGGGCACGCCGATCACGCTCAAGGGGCCGTGGCAGGTGCGTTTCGACCCCTCGGTGCAACCTCCGCCGCCCATGCCGGGTGCGGCGCAGGACGTGCCGGAGGCGTTTCGCACGGCCGGCGGCAAACCGGTGCCGCTTCAGGCGTGGTCGGAATGGGGATTGGCGGACTTCAGCGGCTACCTCGATTACCGCACGCGGTTCACGATCGACGCGGGAACGAGAACCGTGCACATCGACCTCGGTGAGGTGCGGCACGTTGCCGAGTTGTGGGTCAACGGCCGCTCGGCGGGTCAGCGTGCCTGGCCGCCATTCACGTTCGACATCAGCGGGCTGGTTCGTCCGGGCGAGAACGAGCTGACGGTGCGCGTGGGCAACCTGCTGTGCAACACGATGCGTCGCATGGGCCGGTCGGGCTGGACCGCACCGACCGAGGAGGATTTCCGCGCGGGGCTGTTCGGTCCGGTGAGGGTTGTGCGAGAAGAGTGAGCGATCGCGCCAGGCTCGGGGCAGCGGGCTCGGCGTCGCGAGCAGGACGAGACTCGGGACGTTAAGATGCGCTTCCCGGCATCGGCGTTGCGACCGCTCGGTTGCGCGCAGATTCGGAAATCGAAATGAATGCACCCAGCCGCTGAGGATCGCGGAGCAGAAGATGGCTGCTGTGCCGCCAGGCTGGCTGATCAACGCGGGTTACGCTTTCGCCGCGCTTCTGGTTGCGGTGCCGGTGTTTCTTGCGGCTCGCGTATGCGTGGCAATCGTGCGTGATCTGATTCAGCAGCGCTCCGCCGAGCGCCGGCGCGTCAACGGTGAGCTTCCCGGGCTCGGCGAATTCTCCAGTACCGGCGACTTGTGGTTCGGCGAGGTTTCCAGGCTGCTGGTGGGCATTGATAGTCCGGGCCATCCGCCCGGCGAATCGGAGGTGCGGCAGATTCGCGGGATTCTGGCGGCCTTGCCGACCCATGTGGACGACGCGTCAGGGCTGATTCTCGCCGACCCCGAATCGCGCGAGTTTCTTCCAGGCCGCGCTGGAGAATTCCGCCCCACGTCCCTCTATCTCGATCGCAATGGAGACTTCGTCCTCGAACTGGAGCGCGCGGGCGATGCGACTGGGGTGTTTCGGGTTGAGTTCCGGGACGGCACAGCGCGCGCGTGGGGCTGGGAGGATTGAGGCCTGCCACCGTCAGGTTACGTTCGCTCGGCGAGGGTCTCCGCCAGCGCGACGATTCGCTGCGCGTGGCGGCGCTTCTCGGCACGGCGCGGGGCTTCCCAGCCGCGCCCCGCGACCAGAATCTCGATCGTCGAAGTCGTCGCGCCGATCGCCGCCGGGCGGTTGAGCACGATTGCGTCGATCGCCTTGCGCTCCAGCTTGGACGCGGCGTTCTTTCGCATGGCGCGGTCTTCGAGCGCGAAGCCGATCACGCGCTGGTTCGACCGTCGGCCGCGCGCCAGGGTCGCCAGGATGTCGACGGTGGGGGCCAGTTCGAGCGTGAGTGGCGCCGTCGATTTCTTTCGCTTGAGACGGGCCGGCGCGCGCGGCGTGTAGTCAGCGACGGCCGCCGCCATCACCAGCACGTCGTGTCGCGGCCAGGCGCGCCGGCAGGCGTTCAGCATGTCCGCCGCGGATACGACCGGAACGAGTCGAATCGCGCGTGCGTTCGCTCGCCCGGCGCGCTTCGAGCCTGGACGCGCCGCCCTCGGCAGGGCGGCCGTCACCGGACCGTGGACGAGGGTGATGCGGTGGCCGCGCTGGGCCGCATGCTCGGCGATGGCGATTCCCATCGCCCCCGACGAGTCGTTGGAAATGTAGCGAACCGGGTCGATGTACTCGCGCGTGGGGCCGGCCGTTACCAGAATCCGCAGCGAGCGCGTCGATTTCGCTGGATTCGCGAAGCGTCCGCTCGACAGCGGCGTGCGTCCCGATCGTCGCGTCTGCAAGCTCGGCGTTCGCGGCATGGATTCAGCTCTTGGCGCGGGGCGGCGCGGTGAGCAACTGCCGGCTGACGGCCTCGAAGAGGTCCTCGGGCTCGCTCATGCGGCCGGGGCCGACGGCGCGGCAGGCCTGCCAGCCGGTCTCGGGGCCGACGAACAGAAACCCGTTCTCCTCGAGGAAGCGCACGTTCTGCTTCACCGCCGGATGCGACCACATGCGCACGTTCATGGCCGGGGCGAGCAGGACCGGGCAGCCGACTCCCAGCAGCAGCGTGCTGACGAGGTCGTCGGCGATGCCCCCGGCGAGCTTGCCGAGGATGTTGGCGGTCGCCGGCGCGACGACGACCAGGTCGGAGATCTCGCTGAGCTGGAGGTGCGTGATCTCGCCAGCCGCGGTCGGTTTCCAGAGGTTCGTGTGGACGGCGTTGCCGCTGAGCGCGCGAAACGTCGTCCGACCGACGAAGCGCTGCGCGCTGCGCGTCATCGCGACGTGCACGGCACAGCCGGACTGCACCAGGCTTGAGACGAGCACCGCGGTCTTGTACGCGGCGATGCCGCCGGTCACGCAGACAGTTACCCGGTAGGTGTCCAGCGGCGGCATGGTGTTCCCAGGCGGAGAGCGCCGGCGGTCGCGGCGGGTTCAGCGCGCTCAGGGCGCCGGAGCAGGCGTGGAAAGCCCGGAGCTCTCGTAGTCGATGCCGACTTTGCCCTGAACGATCTCCTCGACCACGATCTCCATCTCGGTGAGCCCGGTCGGGTCCACCAGCGGGCGGGCGCCCTGGAGCAGTTCCAGCCAGCGCTTCTGGATCAGCGCCGTCAGCCGGAAGCGGCCGCCGACACGGTTGATCAGGGCATCGTCGTTGAGTGCGTCAATCATCCCTTGGCCATCTCCCCGCGCACAATCCGCAGAATCTGGTCAATCGAGTTCTGGAGTATATCGTTGGTGATGAAGTGCTGGTAGACCCCGCCGGTGCGGGCGAAGGCGATTTCCCCGTCCGCTTTGGCCAGCCGCCTGACCTGGATGGCCTCGGATTCGGTCTGGCGGCCCTCCAGGCGGGCTTTCAGCGTCTCCATGGTGGGGGGGAGGATGAACACGCGGATCGACTCGGCGATCCGCCGGGCGATCTGCGCCCCGCCCTGCACGTCGATCTCCATGATCATGACCGCCCCGGCCCGCAGGGCCTCGTCGACGGGGCCGCGCGGCGTGCCGTACCCGTTGCCCAGGTACTGAGTGTGCTCAATCAATTCGTCGCGGGCCAGCATTTGCTCGAAGCGCTCGGACGTAACGAACTGGTATTCGCGTCCGTCGACCTCGTGTCCGCGGCGGGGGCGGGTCGTCACGGAGACCGACCAGCGGCTGCCCGGGATGGCCCGCAGCAATCCGTCGCAGATGGAGGTTTTTCCGGCGCCCGAGGGGCCGCTGATCACGAGCAGCCGGCCGGGCCGTGCCGATGCGGGCTGAGAGGCGGTAGTCATGGCGCCATTATCCGCGCCGAGCGGAGGAAGTCAGCAGGAGCACGCGGCGAAACGCGCGTTTTCGGCCGGAATGCCAGCCCTCGCGCTTCAGCCGGCGCGCAGCGACTTGAGCACGCGCACACGCTGCCGGGCCTTGCGGAGGCGCTCGACGTCATGTCCGCCGGCGGCTTCCAGGGCTTCCTTTTCGGCTTGTGCGACCGTGTCGGCGGTGATCTCGTTGACCGGGATCGCGCGGTCGGTCAGCACGGTAACGGTATTGTCGAGCACCTGGCCGAAGCCGCCTTCGACGAAGTAGCGGCCGCTGCCGCTTTCGGAGCGGTAGCGAAGCTGGCCGATTCCCAGCTCGCAGACGATCGGGGCGCGCTGCGGCAGGATGCCCAGCTCGCCGTCGTGCGCGGGGAGCACGGCGGACTCGACCGCCTGTTCGAGGACCTTCTGCTCAGGCGTGATCACAACCAGGTTCAGGGTCTTTCGCTTCGCCATAGACCCGGTTTTGTAGCGGGCCGCGGGGCGGGTCGTCAACGGGGCGCGGACGCGGCGGCCAGGCTCACGCGCGGGCGTTCAGCGCCCCTTGGCGAAGAACGCCTTGATGCTGTCGTAGATGTCGTCCTTGGTGTTGACGCGCGACGACACCACCGTCTCGACGTCGCCGAGCTGCTCGCGCAGCACGTTGATGAAATTGCCGCTGCCGTAGGCGCTGGCGACCTGACAGTAGCCGAACTGGTTGCTGCGCGGCAGCAGCTCCTCGCGCAGGATGCGGCAGCATTCGCGCGAATCGCTCTCGGACGAGTTGTCGCCGTCGGAGAAGTGAAACAGGTAGACGTTCCACTCGTCGGCGGCATAGTGCCGGTCGAGCAGCTCGCGGCAGCAGCGGAAGGCGCTGGAGATCTTGGTGCCGCCGTCCTCGCGCAGGTGGAAAAACGTCTCGCGGTCGACCTCGGTCGCGTTGACGTCGTGGACGATGAAGCGGCTTTCGATGCCGTCGTAGTTCCGCCGCAGCCAGGCGTCGATCCAGAACGCCTCCAGGCGCACCAGCTCCTTCTGCTCGTCGCCCATCGAGCCGGAGACGTCCATCATGTAGATGATGGCGGCGTTGGAGAGCGGCTTCTTGGTGGGCTTCCAGCTTCGATACATGCGGTCGGAGCGCTCGAAGATGACGGTCGGGTTGTTCGGGTCGTAGACGCCCGACATGATCATGCGGCGCAGGGCGCGGCGGAAGGTGCGCTTGAAGTGCCGCAGCGACTCGGGTCCGCTCTGGCGGATGCTGCTGTAGCGGTCCTTGACGGCGGTGATGTTGCGGCGGCCCTTGGGCTCGATGCGCGGGAGCTGGAGCTCTTCGCCGAGGATGTCGGCGAGCTCGTCGAGGGTGATGTCGACTTCGAGCAGGTGCTGGCCGGGCTCCTCGCCGCCGACGCCGGTGCGGCCGTCCTGCTGTCCGACGGAATCGCCGGGCTGGGCCTCGCCCTGGCCGACGCCCGAGTCGCTGTTGTCTCCGTAGCGGAAGTGCGGCAGGTCGATCCCGCGGACGGGGATGCTGACCAGGTGCTTGCCTTCCTTGCCGATCAGCTCGCCGCGCGTCAGGAACTTGCGCAGATCCTTTCGGATCCGTCCCTTGACGATCTGGCGGAAGCGCTGGTGGTCCTGGGCGATCTTCACGGGGCACTCTCTGGCGGCGTCCTTCAGCTCCGCTGCTTGGTGTCGCCGCGCGCGAAGATGCTGGCGACGTAGTTCAGCACGTCGGTGGCGCTGGTCTCGTTATAGCCGAAGAACTTGATCAGGCGCTGCTTGACGACGTCGATCTTGGCCTGGGTCTCGTCGTCGACCACGCCGCTGACCACGTTCTTGAGCTTGATCGTGTCGCGGCTGTCCTCGAACAGCTT
>CAYXIO010000080.1:0-13582 GCA_964465125.1 uncultured Planctomycetales bacterium
CCCGCGCCGGCGACCGTTGCCGCGCCGGTCGCGACCCCCGCACCGCCCGCTCGCGCCGCGGGCCGCGACGGCGGCCCCACCCCGGCCGCCCCCGTCGTGCGCAAGATCGCGCGCGAGCTAGGCATTGACCTCTCGATCGTCCCGCCCAGCGGACCCCACGGCCGGGTGCTCCGCGAAGACGTCGAAGCTTTCGCCAAGGGCGCGTCGGCGCGGCCCGCGGCCCCGTCGGGCGGCGGCTCCGCAAGCGCTCCGATCGCCGTTCCTGCCGGCGAAATGCCCGACTTTTCGCAATGGGGACCGGTCCGACGCGAGAAGCCCTCGCAAATCCGCAAGACCATCGCGCGGCAGATGACCCGCGCCTGGCTGAACGTTCCGCGCGTCACGCACGGCGATGAAGTCGACATCACCGAGATGGAGCGCAACCGCAAGGAGCTGAACGCGTCGCTGCGCGAGGGCCAGGCCAAGATCACCATGACCGCGATCGTGCTGAAGGCCGTCGCGGCGGCGCTGCGCGCGTATCCGCAGTTCAACTGCTCCTACGACGCCGCCGCGGAAGAGATCATCCACAAGGACTACATTCACCTGGGCGTCGCGGTGGATTCGCCGCGCGGGCTGGTCGTGCCGGTGGTGCGTGACGTCGACCGCAAACCCCTGCCGCAAGTCGCCGGCGAGCTGAACGACCTCGCGGACCGCATCCGCACGGGCAAGTTCGAGATCAGCGAGCTGCGCGGCGCGACGTTCACCGTCACCAACGTCGGCGCGCTGGGCGGAACCGTCAGCACGCCGATGGTGAACTTTCCCGAGGTCGCGATCTTCGGTCTCGGCAAGGCCAAGTGGACGGCCGTGGTGCTCGACGATCACAAGACCATCCAGCCGCGGCTGATCATGCCGGTGTTCCTGTCGTTCGATCATCGCATGTGCGACGGGGCCGACGCCGCCCGCTTCACGCGCGAGATCGTCAGCTCGCTTCGGAATCCACTGCGGTTGATCAGCTTCGGGTAGGAGCGGCCCGCAAGAGCAGCGCGAACCTGCGGCGCGCGCGGCCTCGACGAATGCGCCGGCCGGGCACTCCCGCCCAGGTGTCGCGGCCACAACTCCATGACCCGCCGTCACTTGCAGCCGCTCGTTGATGCCGCACGCATCCCCGCGAAACACTGAATGCGGAATCCGTGTCGGCAGCGCGGCGTTGCCCGTGCCGTTCGGCCGGGAGGACGCTGCCTGCCGCTCCAAGCGAGCACTTCAATGCACCGCGTCGGCCTCGCGCTCGTGCTGGCGGCCGCAACACTGCTGGCCGCTTGCGACCAACCCTTCCTCGTCAACCCAGTGAACCAACCAGCATCGGACCCGGCCAACCAACCAGCCAACGGCGTCGGCACGCAGACGCCTGCCACGCTCGGCGGCGATTCGACGGGCGATGAATCCCCGACCGCGTTCGAAACCGTCACCCAGACCGGCAGCAACTCCGTCTACAGCGGCCCGACCGCCGACAATGACCAGTTCGGCTGGTGGGACGTGATCGACCCATACGGCGAGGACACGACCACCATCTCTCCCGCGGAGGAGAGCGAAGATGTCGCCGAGCACGTCGAATCGCTGCTCTTCATGGATGAGAGTCCCGATTCCGAACTCCATGTCGTGCGCGGCCCTGACGAGGGCGAGTCCGTGTTCGCCGGCCTCGCAGGCGGCAACCGGCTGGAGGACATCTGGTGGTACAGCGAGCACCGCAGCGCCGACTGGAGCCACTCGGAAGACGTCACCGTCTACGCCGATTTAACCGGGCGTTTGACCGCCGTGTATCTGCCAGGCATGGTCTACAACCCCGACATGCTGCTTCCGCTGCGTGACGTAGGGGACCACGTTGAGGTCGCCGGATCCGTGACCATGGCGAGCGGAATCGCCTGGAATTACACGGTCGACGCGACGGTCGCGAGCGCCGAATTCACCGGCGAGCAGGGCTCGCTGACCCTCCACATCCGCACGTTCGGCGCAGCCGGTGCGATGGCCTGGGACATGTCCGGCATGCATGTCACGACCTATGCGGTCGGCGGCGACAGTATCGACTATGCGTCGTTCAAGCCGTACCTGGGTGATTGGGATTTCCCCGCCAGCGACGACCCGATCTTCCCGCTGCGCGTCTCGCAGGCCTTCAAGCTCTCCGGCACGCTAACCCGACAATAGACTCTGCCGCCGCGCTGAGTAAACACCCGGGCCACCGCGCAGCACTGCGGTGGCCCGTGCGAAATCTCGCCGGCTCGTGGATTCGTCATCCCGCCGACTGGCCGCGCCGCTCGTGCCGCAGCGGCGGGCGAGCGTCCTAACCGCAAACGAAGCCGAGCGACCGCAGCAGCTCGCTGAGATCGAGCAGGTCCACGATGCCGTCGCCGGTGAAATCGCCCTGCTCGAACGCGGAGTCGGTCGAGCCGAAGTTCACCAGCAGCTCCGACAGGTCGATCAGGTTGACGATTCCGTCGCGCGTCACGTCGCCGATGCAGGGGCAGTGGTTGCAGAAGAACGTAAGCTGCGCGACCGGCGAGCGCGCCACACCGCCCGCGGCGCCCGAGTCCTCGATCTGCCACTGCATGTAGAGCACTTCGCCAAGCCGCGTGTAGTCGGCCACCAGCGGCCATTGCAGCGTCGCGTAGCCGCTGCCCGGCCCGCTTCCATTCAGCGAAATCGGGCCGATCAGCTCCTCGGGCGTGAGCACACCTCCGACGGGCGGCGTATGCGAAATCGCCACCGAGGCCTGCGCCCCCGCCAGCCCGCGCTCGACGCCGATCTTGAAGTCCTCATTGCCGAGATTCGGCGGCGACAGCGCGATCATCGCGGGGACGAAGCCGCCGCTGCCCGCGCTGCCGGGCCCGAGCAGGGCCGGGTTCGGCGGCGCCTGCTGCGAGTGAAGCCGCGGACGGTCGAACGGGAAGGCGCCGGCTGCGACGCGCGGGTCGGTCAGCCCGTTCGCGAGGAAGTCGATCACCGCGGGCCGCGCGTCGGGCGGCAACACGATCGCCGGCACGAGCGGGTCCTGGTTGTCCGGGAACTGTACCTGCCCATTGATCTCGAGGTAGAAATCCAGCACCTGGTTGAGATTCGTCAGCGCGCCGTTGTGCATGAAGCTCGGCTTGAGCCCCACGTTTCGCAGCGTCGGCACCTTGAAGCGCCCACGGTCGCCCGCCAACCCGGTCACTTCCTGCCGGCCGGTGTCTTCCTGCGTCGGCCGCAACCCCACGTTGCGAAACGCGTGGTTGGTGAAGAACGGCGGCGCGTGGCACGCGAAGCACGTGGTCGCTTGGAGCGCGTTTAGGCCCTGAATCTGGCCGGGCGTCAGCGCGGCCGGATCGCCGGCGACGAACCGATCCCACGGAGTCTGGTCCGGCAGCAGCGTGCGCTCATAGGTGGCAATCGCGAAGGCGATCCGCCCGGACGTAATCGCCTCATCGCCGAAGGCCCTCGCGAAGAGCTCGCCGTAAGTCGGCCGCGAGGCGACGACCGCGGCAAGGTCCGCCGGCAGGTTCGCCGCGATCGCCAGCGGCCGGACGCGCTCGAGCTTGGCGACCACCTCCTCCCAGTCGCGCTGCTCGTGGCTCATTTCGACGTCGTTGGTGACCGGGCCGACGGCCTGGCTCTCCAGCGCGCCGCCGAACGGAATGCGCACCTCCCCGGTCTGCGGATCGACGAACTGCGTCGGCGCGCGGCCGTCCCAGAAGAGCTCCGGCGCGTACATCGCCATCACCGCCGGATTCGCCGCCCGGCGGGTCACCTGCGGCTGAAGTCCGAACGCGTCATCGGGATCGAATTCGTTCAGAGCGTCGCAGCGAACCACTCCCGGCGACGCGAAGACGTCATCCGGACTGGGCGAAATTCCGTCAAAGCCGGGGTTCCGGACGCGACGCGGGTCCGCGCCGGACCGCTCGGGCAGGTGGCAGGTGCCGCAGGCGATCGTGTTGTCCGAGGAGAGCTGTTCGTCCCAGAAGAGAACCTTGCCCAGTAGCCGCTTTGGTTCCGTGATGGGATTCTGCGGGGGCACAGGGACCGGAGGCAGCCCTTGAGCCAGCACGACCCCTGCCGAGTTGAAGGCGCAGACCGCCAGCGTCCAAGCGTACGGTTTTCGCATTGTGTGACCTCCCTTGCGAGGGGGAATCCAGCCGCCGACACGCCCAACGACCCAGCGCGCGGAGTATTCGGGGCTCTCTTCGGTCCGCGCCGCCTTTTTTTGGCAGGGTCGGCGATCCAGGTCAGTCGTGCGTGGCCGGAAATGTCGGACTCGCGTTGGGAATGACCAAGCCGCTGGTCCGCGTATACTCCCCCAGGCTGGAGGTCACGCGCGTGAATCAGGCAGGAACCCCAGGCCCGCAGCGCCGCTCGGTCGGCCGGCAAATCGGGCTGCTCTTCGAGATTCTGAGCGTCCGTCTGCGCTTCGTTTTCCTGATGGTCGCGGTCGGGCTGGTGGTCGGCTACTGGGACACGATCATCAACTATTACGACCGCTGGACCCGACCCGAGGCGGCTCCAACGGCCGTCGCGGACAACGTTGAGTTCTACTGCCCGATGCATCCCAACGTCCTTCGCGACGCACCGGCCAACTGTCCGATCTGCGGCATGCCCCTGACGCAGCGCAAGAAGGGCGAGACCGAGGATCTTCCCGAGGGCGTGCTGGCCCGCCGGCGGCTCTCGCCCCAACAGGTGCGTCTCGGTCGCATCACTACGAGTCCGGTCAGCTATGAGCTGCTCAGCCGCGAGATTCGCACGGTCGGCATCGTGGAGTTCGACGAGTCGCGTCGAGCCTACATCGCGGCGCGCATGGGTGGGCGCATCGATGAGCTGCTGGTGAATTTTGTCGGCCAGGCAATCGAGCAGGGTGCGCCGCTGGCGCGGATCTACAGCCCGGACCTGATCGTCGCTCAGGAGGAGTTGCTGGTCGCGCAGCGCCGCGCCGCCGCCGCCCAGCGCGGCGAGCCCGGGCTGGATTCGACGACGGCCGGTGCATTGCTGGCCGCCGCCCGGCAGAAACTGTCGCTCTGGGGAATCACTGATGGACAGATCGCGGAGATTCTGGCGCGCGGGTCGCCCGACACGCACTTGACGATCTTCTCGCCGATCGCCGGCATCGTCACCGAGAAAGGCGTGCTCGAGGGCCGTTACGTCAGCGAGGGCGACGGGCTTTACACTATCGCCGACCTGTCGCGCGTGTGGATGCAGGCCAAGATCTTCGAGGACGACATCGCCGGGATCGAGATCGGGACGGCGGTGGCGGTGACCAGCAACGCGTTTCCCGCCGAGCTTTTCGCCGGCCGCATCACGTTCATAGCCTATACGGTCGACGGCGCGACTCGCACCATCGCCGCGCGCGTCGAAGTTGACAACCCCGAGCTCAAGCTGCGGCCGGGCATGTACGCCACCGCGGTGATTCGAACCCCCGTCGGCCGCGTGCACGTCACGGAGCCCGCGCCGGCATCTGCGGCGAGTTCCGCCAGCGATGATCGCGCCCCGCTCGACAACCTGCTGCACGCCTACCTGGACCTGTCCAGCCGGTACGTGCAGGACGTGACGGACGATTCCGCGGCGGCGCGGCTCACGCAGGCGGCGCGAGCGCTCTCCGAGAGCGGGCCGGACGCGCTGCGCGCGCAGGCCGCCTCCGTGGCGCGGGCCGGCGCTGCTCTGGCGGAACTCGATCTCAAGGCGCAGCGAACGCAGTTCGAGCAGGTCAGTGCGGCCATGATCGAGCTGCTCAAGAGCAGCCCGAGCCGGCCGCTGACGCTCCAGATCGCGCACTGCCCCATGGTAGACGCCGACTGGTTGCAGGAATCCACCACCCTGGCCAACCCCTACATGGGCCAGCGCATGTTGCAGTGCGGGTCGATCACCGAGACCCTCCCCGCGCTCGGCAGCGGCCCGCCGACCCAGGTCGTCTCAGGCTACTTCTGCCCCGTCTATCCCGAGCGGCTGTTCGAGAAGCCGGAACTCTGTCCGATCGACCAGTTCCCGATGAGATTCGTTCAGATCGAAAAGGTGCTGGCGGTCCCGGTCTCGGCCATCATCCAGACCGGCACCCGGCACATCGTCTACCGCGAGAGCAGCGAAGACACGTTCGAAATGCTCGCCGTCCAGGTCGGCCCGCGCGCCGGGGAATACTACCCGGTGCTCAGTGGACTCTCGCCCGGTGACCGTGTGGCGACGTCCGGCGCCTTCCTGGTCGACGCGGAGAACCGCCTGAATCCCGCGGCCGCGTCGATCTACTTCGGAGCGTCGGGCAATAATCCCAGGTCGCCTTAGGCCATGGAACTGGCGGCTTCGAGTCGGCGCGGCGTAACCCGGTAGCAGCGAGTCGGCATGGTCAGCGGCCTGATCGAATACTCCATCCGCAACCGATTCGTGGTGATCCTGGCCACGGCGATGGTGGCCGTCTGGGGTGTTTACTGCGTCCTCCGCACGCCGGTCGACGCGATCCCCGACCTCTCCGAGAACCAGATCATCGTCTTCACCGACTGGATGGGCCGATCGCCGCACGAGATCGACGACCAGATCACCTACCCCCTGTCGGTGAGCCTACAGGGACTGGCCGGGGTGAAGGCGGTGCGCTCCACGAGCGAGTTCAACTACTCGATGATCAACGTGATCTTCGATGAGCACGTCGACTTCTACTTCGCCCGCACGCGCGTGCTGGAGCGGCTGAGCCTGACGGCGGGGACGCTGCCGGAGGGCGTGGTGCCCTACCTCGCGCCCGACGCCACCGCGCTCGGCCAGATCTTCTGGTACACCGTGGAGGGTGACGGCTACAGCGTCGACGAGCTGCGCGCCATCCAGGACTGGTACGTGCGCTACCAGCTCTACGTCGCCGGCGTGGCCGAGGTCGCCAGCGTCGGCGGCTTCGTCCGCGAATACCAGGTTGACGTCGACCCCGACCGGCTGCGCGCCTTTGACCTGACCATCGGGGCCGTCTACGACGCCGTCGCACGCAGCAACATCGCCGTCGGCGGCAAGGTCTTCTTCGAAGCCAACGCCGAGTACCTGATTCGCGGCGTCGGCTGGATTCGCGGGATCGCCGACCTCGAAAACGTCGTCGTCACGACCCGCGACGATGTGCCGATTCTCGTCCGCAACGTCGCCGCCGTGCAGCTCGGTCCCTCCTATCGCCGCAGCATGCTGGAAAAGAACGGCACCGAAGCGGTCGGCGGCGTGGTGATGATGCGTTACGGCGAGAACCCGCTCTCGGTCACGCAGGCGATCAAGGGGCGCATCGAGCAGCTCCAGGCGGGCCTGCCGAAAGGCGTCCGCATCATCCCGTTCTACGACCGCACCGCGTTGATCCACGGCGCGATCGAGACGCTGACGGGCACGCTGATCGAAGAGCTGATCATCGCCAGCCTGGCCGTTCTGCTGATCCTGACTCACCTGGGCAGCGCGTTGATCATCTGCGCGACGCTGCCGCTGGCCGTCGTGATCTCGTTCCTGCTGATGTACTACCTCGGCGTGCCCAGCAACATCATGTCGCTCTCGGGCATCGCCATCTCCATCGGCATCCTGGTCGACGCCGCCGTCGTCATGGTCGAGAACGCCACCCACGAGCTGACGCGCCAGTTCGGCGACACGCGCATCCGCGGCGACACGACCGAAGCTGCGGTGCGCGCCTGCCGGCTGGTCGGCAAGCCGATCTTCTTCGCGGTCATGATCATGCTGATCAGCTTCCTGCCGGCGTTCGCGCTGTCGGGGCAGGAAGGCAAGATGTTCCGCCCGCTGGCGTTCACCAAGAGCTTCGCCATGGTGGGCGTGGCGGTCCTCGCGGTCACGTTCGTGCCGGCGATCATCCCGCTGCTGCTTCGCGGCAGGCTGCGCAACGAGCAGCAGAACTGGATCGTCCGCAGCATGATCGAGATCTACCGCCCGGTGCTGAACTGGCTGCTCGACGTCCCCGCCGCCGGCGCCTGGTTCATGGGATTCCTGTTCATCCTCGGGGCCGGCCTGATCGGCGGCCGGGTGTTCTTCCTCGGCGTGGTGGCGCTGGCGCTGCTCTTCGGCTCGGCCTTTTTCCGACGCTGGCTCAGCCGCGGCCTGGCCTTCGCGCTGCTGCTGCTCACCGCCGCCTGGAGCTGGCACTTCCCCAAAACCGGCCACGACTACATGCCGCCCCTGGACGAGGGCAGCATCATGGACATGCCCGTCACGGTCCCGCGCGTCTCGATCACCCAGGCCGCCGACGACATCCGCGTGCGAGACCGCATCATGGCGGGATTCCCGGAGGTCGAGCAGGTCGTCGGCAAGGTCGGCCGGGCGGAGACGGCGACCGACCCGTCCGGGCTCGACATGGTCGAAACGATCGTCACCCTCAGGCCGAAGGCCTGGTGGCCCCGGCGCGCGGTGCCCTATTCCGACCTGCGCGCCGAGGGCGCGCGACTGCTGGCGCGGCTCCAGTCCGACGGGTTGATCGACCCGAAGCTGGACGCCGCGCAGAGCGCGGCGCTGCTCGAGCCCGCCTGCATGTCCGCCGCCGAGCGCGTCGACCGCGCGCTGCGCGAGCTGGCGCGCCGCCGGCAGCGCGAATTCGAGCCGCAGCTCGCCCGCGACCTTGTGCACGGCACGCTCGACGACCTGCTGTCGATGCTGCGCTCCGGCGGACGGCTGCTGCGCGAGCCCCGCGCCGCCGAGACGGCCGAGCTGCTGCCCGACCTGGTGCGCGACCACGGACTTCCCCTGGTGCAGTCTCCGCGTCGCGAGGAGCTGGCGCACCTGCTCGACGCACTGGTGGACCGCCTGGTGGAACTGGGCGTGGCCAATCGCTCCGCCGACCTGCTGATGCTCCCATTCGATCCGCTCACGGCCCTCCGCGACGCGCTGGCCGGCTGGCTCGGCGTCGAACGAGAATCCGCCGTCTCGCGCGCGATGGATCGTTTCCTTCAGACGCGCGACGCGCGCTGGCGCGAGCGCACCCGCACGCTGGATTGGGAGCTCGAGGACGTCGCCGTCGGCGCGGTCGTCTGGGAGCTGCTCGACGCGCTGCGGCACGAAGCGGAGGCGGCCGGCCGCGCCACGTCCAGAATCAGCGACGAGCAGCTCCAAGCTGTGCGATCCGATGCGCAGGACGAGTTCCACCGCCGCACCCTGCTCTGGCGCAAGACCAAGGCCGAACTGGTGCGCGAGATGGACAGCGAGCTTCAGATGCCCGGCTGGGGGAACATCTGGACGCAGCCGATCATCAACCGCGTCGACATGCTCGCGACGGGCGTGCGCAGCATGATCGGCGTGAAGGTGTTCGGCCCGCACCAGGAAGATCTCACCCAGGAGGTCGAGCGCGAGGGCCTACGCCGCCCGGTCGTCCGTGAGAAGGGCATCCAGACGATTGCGAACGAAATCGCCGAGGTGCTCCGCAAGGTCCCGGGCGCCGTCGACGTGGTTCCCGACCAGGTCGTGGGCCGAAGCTACCTTGAGATTGACGTCGACCGTAGGCGGGCCGCCCGCTACGGGGTCAACGTCGCCGACATCCAGGAAGCCATCGAGGTCGCGATGGGCGGCCGGACCGTGGCCACCGCCATCGACGGTCGGCGGCGCTTCCCCATCCGCGTTCGCTACGCGCGCGACTTCTGGCAGACCGAGGACGCGCTCCGCCGGACCCTGGTCGCCGGGAGACGCCAGGCCAGCGAACGCACCGCCGCGCCGATGAGCGATGCCCTGGGAACGCGGATGGGCGACGGCGAGCCGGAGAGCGCGATGGCCGGCTCCGCGATTCAGATCCCGATCGACGAGGTGGCTGACATTCGCGTCGTCGAGGGCCCCAGCGTCATCAAGAGCGAGAACGGCATGCTGCGCGCCTACGTGCAGCTCAACGTGCGCGAACGCGATGTCATCGGCTTCGTCGACGAGGCCCGCCGCGCGGTGGAAGCGCAGATCAAGCTCCCGCCGGGCTTCTACATCGAGTGGAGCGGACAGTTCGAGCACCAGGTGCGCGCCCGGCGAACGCTGCAGATCATCTTCCCGATCACGGTCTTGCTGATTTTCGTGATCCTGTACATGACGTTCAACGACGTGCGCGACGCCCTGCTGGTCATTCTGGCCGTGCCCGGGGCGCTGGTCGGCGGAGTGATCTTCCTGCGGCTGTTCGACTTCAACTTCAGCGTCGCCGTCTGGGTCGGGTTCATCGCCTGCTTCGGCATGGCCACGCAGACCGGCATCGTCATGTTGGTGTATCTGCACGAGGCGATCCGAAGCCGCGGCGGGCTGGCAGGCATCGGCTCGCTCACCGAGCTGCGCCAGGCGATCCTCGAAGGCGCGGTGCACCGCCTGCGGCCCAAGCTCATGACCGAGGGCGTCGCGATCGTCGGCCTGATGCCCATGCTCTGGGCCACGGGCGTCGGCGCCGAGGTCATGAAGCCGATGGCGGCGCCGGTCCTCGGCGGACTGCTGGTCGCCGACGAAGTCATCGACCTGCTGCTGCCGGTGGTGTTCTACTGGTACCAGTCGCGAAGCTGGAAGCGGGTGCGGGGGGCGGAAGGGCAAGTGCGAATAGCGGCGAGCGAATAGCGAATGACAGAATCGCCGCTCCCGGCCGGGGGCTTGCCAGCGTGGGGGCACCGAGAATCGCTGGTCCGTTCTGGCATTCGCGCTCGCTGATCGCGCTTCGCTATGGATTGCGCTTTCGCCCTCTCAGCGCCAGGAACACCGGGATTTCCCGGGCCGCGCGGTTCTCGCCGCGGCTGTGGCCGCCGGGCGCCGAGACGCGATGCGACAGCAACTCTTCGCAGCGGTCCAGCGCCAGCTCGCCCGCGGCGAGCGCGTTGAGAATCTCCGCCAGCGGGCGATGGTAGAACACCGTGTGCGTACCTGGGTCGCGCCCCGGATGCGTTGCAATCGGCACTTCGATCGGCGTGGCGTAGCGGTCGATGCGCCGATACTGCGTTCGCTTCGCCTCGTCCCATTCCCACGACGATTGCCGTGGCACGCGAAAGCACGGGTGCATCAACAGCACGACCGCGCGCCCACCCGGCCGCAGCGCCCGGGCTATTCCGCCGAAGAGCCCGCTCAGGTCCGGCACGTCCTGCACGGCCATGATGCAGGCGGCGGCGTCAAAGCGACCGTCGGCGACGTCTCCGAGGCGCGTCGCGTCGCGAACCACATAGCGGATCGGCGCGTTGCCCGGGTGTCGCCGGCGGGCCGCGTCGATCAGCCGCGGGCTGGCGTCGACCGCGACGACCTCGGCCACGCCCGCCGCCGCCAGCAACCGCGCCAGCACGCCTTGCCCGGCGCACAGGTCGAGGATGCGCTCGCTCGGCTGCGGGTCGAGCAGCCGCATCGCCGCCGGCAGGATGACCTGCTGGTGATAGTCCGATCCTTCGTCGCCGACCAGTCGGTCGTACCAGGCCGCGACGTGATCCCAGCCGCCGGCGGGGCCTCCGGGACGCGGAGGGGACTTCGTGCCGCCGTGCCGTGGTCCGCAAGGGCCGCGCCCCCGGTCGCTGGCACGCCCCGGGGCGTCGCGCGGCCCGCGGCCCTTCGGACCGCCGGGCTCGCGTTTTCTCGGACCGAACGACGAGCTCGGATTCATGCCCTCTCCACGCTGCGGCACGCGTTCTCGCCCCGCTCGGGTCATTAGAGCCGCGCGCCGCAGCGCCGTCCATGCACTCCCCACGGCTCCCGCAGCGCGCCGCCGGCCGACGCCACAAGCGCCGCAAGAAATCTCTTCCACCCCCTGCAATAGCCCACGCCCCAGGCAACATATGCCCTCGGCGAGCAACCGAATCACTCCGCATTCGCTGTCGGGCGCCGGGGGGGCGCTCCGGCCGATCGGTTTGAATCTGGGAATTCAAACTGGCCGGCCGGTCAGGTTCAACCGTGCCGTTTTCAGGCTGAAGTCCGCCGAAAAACCATCCGACGACGCCGCGCGGCGTTGCGGACCAAGCCGTTTCGGGAGACAGAAGGGGTTATCACATGCGCAATCAAGTCAGGATCGCCGGGCTGGCGGCCATGATCGCGGCCGCGACGATCGCCCAGGCCGGCAACACGTTCACAGTCACCGTCGCCTCGTCCACGGTCAACAACCCGTGGGGCGGCGCGGCCTTTCCGCAGGTGTTCTACGTCGACGGCGTCGAGTGCCCCGCACTGACGCTCACGCGCGGCGAATCCTACATCTTCCAGATGAGCGGCACGCCGTCGATTCACCCGTTCATCGTCACCACGACGGCGTCGGGCGGCGCCGGCGCGGTTCTCTACAACGACGGCGTCGCCGGCCAGAACGCCACCGGCAACGCCCAGCTCACCTTCAGCGTGCAGCCGACCGCGCCCGACCAGCTCTACTATGCCTGTCACAACCACGCCAACATGGGCTGGCAGCTCAACATCGTCGACCCGCCCTGCGTCGGAGACCTGACCGGCGACCTGATGATCGATCTCGACGACCTCTCTATCGTGCTCGTCAACTTCGGCATCACCAGCGGCGCCACGCCGGAACAGGGCGACTTCGACGGCGACGGCGACATCGACCTGGACGACCTCTCGACACTGCTGGTCGTGTTCGGTACGTCCTGCAACTGACGGGCACTCCTCCATCTGGAGTTGGGCGACCACACCCAACGATGACGACGGCGGACCACGCGCGCGTGATGCCGTCGTCGTCGGTCGCGCAGCGCCGTTCCGATCAGTCCGCCAGTCTTCGCACCCTTGCGGTAATCACCATCGCTGACCCGCGTTCAACATCATCCACAATGCAGACCGCGACGCGCTGCCCCGGCTCGATGCGGAGCTGGCTTGCCAGCGCACAGATGCTCGTGCGCGGAAGATCCAGCCACGCCGCGCCGCCGGCGCTGCTGGAAAACGTGCCCGACTTGCGTTCGAGCTGCACGCTCCGGTATTCGCCGGTCATGCGCAGCGTGAGCGGCCCTGCCGCGCCCGGATCCGGGTCGCCGTCGATCGCAACGTTCATGCGCAGCCCGCCCTCGACCGTCGCGGTCCGCGGATCGAACGCGACCGCGCTCTCGGCCACGACCGCCTGCAGGTCGCTGACGTAGTGATGCTGCGTGACCCAGGCCAACCGGGTCATGGCCCCGCCCGTGAGCACGAGCCGCTGGCGGAACAACGGCGTCAAGTCGTCGACCGCAGCACCGAGCTGGGGCGCGTCGCTCGGATTCAGCTCGGACAGGGAGACCTCGAGCTCGTAGTGTCGGGCGTACATCGCTCGAACGCGGTCGAGCAGTTCGGAGAAGAGTTTGTGCTGTTCCGGCTCGGCCTCGATCGCGTACAGCCCGTCCAGCATCTCGCCCGCGCCCATGACGAGCTGCCCGGTGAGCCCCTCGATGAGACGGTCCAGGTTGTCGGACTCCTCCTCCGGCGCGCCGCCGGCTCCGCTCTCGGGCCCACCTGACATCGAGCCCGCCGGATCGGCCGGCGCCCACACGGGCGGCGGCGCCGCCAGCAACGCCGCCAGATCGCGCAGATCGTAGAGTTTCCACCGCGACTCGTCCTGATCCTGAGCCGGCGCCGCGATCGTCGTCGCCAGCGTCAGCATCCAGAACACGCCGCCCCGTTGAATGGCGCGCAACATTGCCGTCTCCCATGCAGTACGCCGTGTCAAGGCTCAGAATCTGCGGAAGAAGCGATTGAC
>CAYXIO010000081.1:0-13077 GCA_964465125.1 uncultured Planctomycetales bacterium
TCGAACCGTCGAGGTCTGGTACGCGTTACCGAACGCGCGCCGGTTCGAGGACTGGCACAAAAAGCTCCCCGAGTAGGACTCGAACCTACAACAAACCGGTTAACAGCCGGTTGCTCTACCATTGAGCTATCGGGGATTCGCCACGCCCGCCGGCCGGCCGCCGGAAGGCGCGGGAGGATAGTCTAGCCCGGCCCGCGGCACAGTCAACAGCACGCGACGGGCCGCAGGGCCGGTGCGGAAGCTCGGGGGAGGAAACGGAGCGACGAAGGAACGGAGCGACGGGTGAACGGCGGGACGAAGGAACGCGGCGACTAAGGAACGGGAAGACGAAGGAACGGCGGGGCGAAGGAACGGGAAGACGAAGGAACGGTGGGACAACGACAGCCGACCGCCCCACCGCTTCACGGCCCGGACCGCCGGTAGCACTCGATCTCGAGGACCTGAAGGTCGTAGCCCCACTTCCGTTGAAGCACCGTGCGCGCGAGCGAAGGCGATCCGGGCGTCGGCGAAGACGCGCCGATCGCCGCCAGGGTCGGCGGGCCGAATCGCTCGTCCAACGCCGCCCGATACCCATCCAGCAGCTCGGCGAAGTGGCGCGTGGGCGTGCCGGCGGCCGTCCGCAGGTCGGCGTAGCCGTTGAAGAGCCGCTCGAACTCCACGCCGCGGTAGATCACCAGCCAGACGCGCCCGGTGGACTGCACCGTCGCGGACGGAGCCGACGAGAGCCGGGCCGCGGTGATCCATTTGTCCGGCGGGGGGACGAACTCCGGTGCGGCCGGCAGCAGCGAATGCATGTAGTATAGGAATGCAGCCCCGTCGCCCTTCCACACGCCGGCGTAGGGCGCGAACGTCGTCTGGTCGTCGCGCGCCATGAAGATCAATACGCGGTCGTGCGGCGAAACCAGCGCGGAAAGCTCCCGAATTACCCGCCGACAAGCCGCGTTGGCGTCTTTCTTGAACGGCTCGATCACGTCGCGGACCATGCCGCCGGCGCATACGAGCGCGAAGCCGCCGGCGGCGAGGTACAGCAGCCGGCGCCGGTCGCTGCCGGGCAGAACTCGCTCGGCTCGGCGCATCAGCCCCGGCGTTCGGCGTCGCAGCCAGTCTCCCAGCGGCCGGGCGAAACGCTGGATCAGCGCGAACAGCCCGACCGCGGCAAGCAGGCAGATGGCCGGCGCCAGAAACTGCGAGACGCGCGCCGACCCGCCGTAGGGATACTTGTGCAGCAGCGCAGCGATGAAATTCAGCGGCACGGGCGAGAGCAGGAGCAGCAGCAGCTCACGGCGTGTCCGCCAGAGCGTAACGATGCCGGAAAAGACCAGCACGGTGGTCAGGATGCTGCCGCCGTTGCGTCCGCCGATCGGGTAGGCCATCAGGTTGCCGATGTGCGACTCGACCAGCCACCAGGCGAACCGCAACGGGCGATCGATCGGGGGGAAGGTCTCCGTCCACATGGGAATCTCAGCGGTTTTCGCGCCGGCGGCGGCGTGCGGACCGCCGTAGGTGTGCCACATGACCGCGAAGCTGCCGCAGATGGCCAGGCCGTAGACGATCCAGCCGACGAGCGCGGGCGTGGAGTAGCGTCGCGCCAGCAGGACCGTCAGCGTGAGGCCGATTCCGCCTCCGACGAACGCGGCCGGATACGAGCACCAGACGCACGCACCGGCGGCGAGGCCGAGCAGCAGCCAGCGCAACAGGTCGCCCGGCCGCGCGAGCACGTCGCGCGCCAGCCAGAGCAGGAGCACCGCGACGAACAGGTCCGTGGCGTAAGGCTTGACCTCGACGGCGTGGCGGATCGGGTAATAGGCGGCCGCCAGGAACCCGACGGCCAGCAGCGTTACGCGCGGCCCGAAGTCGCGTGCCATGAAACGCCAGAAAAGGACCAGCGCGGCGCATCCACACAGCAGCGGGAACAGCCGGACCGCCCATTCGGACGTGCCCAGCGCGCGTGCGGCGGCGAGCTCGACGGCCATGAAGGCGAGCGGGACGAACTGGCGGTAGGTCAGCGGGTCGAAGAGCTGGCCGAAGTCGCGGATGAGCAGGTCGATGGCGACGAACGCCTCATCGCCCCAGAGCGGGAAGCGCAGGGCGTAGCGCAACAGCCTTGCGGCCATGCCAAGGACGAGCAGCAGCACTGCCCATCGGCTGATTGACAAGAGCTTGCGGCGGCCGGTGCGGGGCGGAACGCTCGTCAAAGGTTTTTGCCGGGTCTGGGGTGTCGTCAATGATCGCGGCCTTGGCGCGGCTGCGCGCGCGTGATGGTCACGCGGCGATGCTAGCCGGTCCACGGACGGGACGCCAGCAGACGAGCCGGGCGGCCGGCTGGCGGCGCGGAATACACCTACTGGACCGGCGGCGGCACGGGTGAGGGCGGTGCGGGCCATGCGGAGTTCCGCCCCGAAGGGGCAGTTCAGCGTCAGCCCAGGGCAACGCGCTGGGTTGTCTGTCCCGCCCGGGGTAGCGCGGGAGTTTTGCCCGCGAATCTGACCCCCAATCTATCAGGTCGCGGTTGGATTCGTACGCAGAACCGCATGCCTACGCCGCGGACGGCGAAAGCATGCCACCTGCCACGCGCGACGAAAGCGTGTCGCCCTACGCGCACTGCCGACACGGCAGTGGCACCCGGATACCCGAGTCCACCGGTTGAGAATCCGTGCCACGGTCAGTCCGACCGGTTGAAAACCCGCGCCACAGTCAAGCGCGCTGCTCTACGGCGCGAGCGAGTGCACGATCAGTCCGCTGGCGAGTTTCGGATAGAAGAACGTGCTTTTCTGCGGCATCAGGTCGCCCGCCGAGCAGACGTCGCTCATTTCCTTCATGGTGGTGGGCTGCATCAGGAACGCGCAGCCGGAGCTGCTGCGGGTCTCGTCGACCGCCGCCGCCGCCGACTTGACGTAGTGCACCTCCGGCGCCGTTCCGCCGCAATGCTTGAGGGTGATGACGCGGTCGAGCAGCCAGGCGTGCAGGAAGGCGAGCCCCAGGCGTCGCCAGGCGGGGCTGTGCTTGGGCTCGCAGGCGTCGAGCAGCGCGGGGTTGCGCGGCCGTACGCTGCAATAGGCGTTGTCGGCGGCGCTGAAGAATCCGACGGCCTGCGGGCCGTGCGCTGCGAGGGCGGCGGGCACGTCGTCCGCCCGCGCGACGCGCAGCGGCTGAATCTCGAGCTCGGCCTCGCGCGACAACGCCGACGACGAGAGCGCCACCTTCGGCAGCACGCGATGCGTCGGCAGAATCAGCAGGCCGGCGTCCTCCATGGCGCACAGAACGCACAGCACGAAGTTCGCCGGATGCTCGGCGGGCAGCGCTCCCTGCTGCGAGATCAGCCAGTCGCGATAGAGCATCGCAGTGCCGTAGCGGTGGTGTCCGTCGGCGATGTAGACCTGTTTGTCGGCCATCAAGCGGGTGACATGCTTCAGCACGTCGGGCTGGGTGACGGCCCAGACGCGGTTTTCGGTCGCGTCGAGCCCGCCTTCGAGGATCGGCTCGCCGAGCGACACTTCGAGCCTCTCGGCGACGACATTGGCACTGTCGGGATAGAGCCCGAAGATCGGGCTGAGCTGGGCGTGCGTCGCTTTCATCAGCGCCAGCCGATCCTCCTTCGGCCCGCCGAAGGTCTGCTCATGCGGGAAGACGCTGCCCTGACCGAAGGGCTCGAGGCGCAGCCGGGCGAAGAATTTCTTGCGGGTGAACTTGCGGCCGGCGTGCTCGAAGGACTGGTGATAGACGTAGAGCGCGGGTTTCTCGTCGCGGCGCAGCGCGCCCTCGGCCAGCCAGGCATCCAGCAGCCGCTTCGCGCCCTGATACGCTTCAGGCGGGCCGGCGTGCTTGGGCGGAACGTGCGGCAGGTCGATCGCGACAAAGTTGTGCGCGTCGCGCTGGAGCAGGGCCTGCTTGTCGGCGGCGTCGAGCACGTCGTAGGGCGGCGCGAGGCGCGTGCCGACGTTTCTGCCCGCGGGCGTCGTGGCATATCGGAAGGCGGAAAACGGCTGGATTGTGCACATCGTCGGGTCGCTTTCTTGGCGAGATTCGTCCACTCAGATGCTCGCAACGGTCTCAGGCGCGCTGCCTGCGATCGCGGGCGCGGGTTGGATTATAAGTCATTGCGATTACTGGACGAAACGCCGATCGTGGAGATTCCCGGACCCGTCCAAAACGGGCCGTAGGCTGCGATTGACTCGACAGTTACGAGCATCTAGAGTGTGTTCGGCGGGGAGCAATCGCCAGGGCGACCCCGTGGCAATATTGTCCTCCGGCATCTTCTGACACACCCGGCCCATTGGAGGTTGCGGTCAATGTTGACACGCACATTCCGAACCCCCCTTCTCCTCGCGGTACTTGGACTTGGCACGACGATCGGACTCATGGTCGGCGGATGCCCGCAGGTCCAGGTCCCCAACACCTCGGGGCAGACGGACAACGACAACTCGACAAGCGACAGCTCCGGCGGCTCGAACAACGGAACGAGCGACGAGGTGCCGCGACCGATCCCGCCGGTCGTCGTCGACGAGACGACCACCACCGGGGGCTCCAGTGTTCCTGTGGACAACACCGGCAGCGGCGGGGGCGACGGAAGCGGCAGCGGCGGCGGCTCGGCGGGCGCGTCCGCGGTCGTGATTCTCACGCCGTCGGACGATCTTCGCCTGCGGCCCGGCTCCTTCGTGACCATTTCCTATGAACTGGTCGACGCGACCGGCGCCGTGACCGCCAACGAGCTCCTGCTGGCGCGTGACAACGACAGCGACGGCGTTCCGGACGGCGCCCCGGTTCAGGTCAAGGCGATCAGCAAAGACGCCGGCGTCGGCTCGTACAACTACAACACCAGCGACGCGAATGCGTTTCTCTCCAACGGCTTCGGGCGATTCGTGTTTGGGCTGCGCACGACTCAGCAGGACGGCACCGTCGACGAGGTCTACGCGCCCGGAACAGTCACGATCGACGCCGCCGCCCCCACCGGCATCTGGCTCATTCCCAACGAGGACAGCCTGCTGGCGCAGGACACGATCTGGCCGATCCAATTGACGACCGAGGATAACTCCTCGCACACCGTGCGAATCGTGCTGGATGCCGACCTGATTCCCGCGAACGGCAATGAGTTCGAGCTGATCGGCAGCACGACGTTTGGCTCCGGCACGGGCACGCGCAGCTTCAGCCCGTCGCTCGCGACGATTCCGACCGGCACCTTCAACTACTACGTCGAGCTCAGCGACGGCATCGACCCGACCACGGCCTTCTACGTCAACAATGCGGCGACCGGCGGCACGCTCAAGCTGGCGATCACGACCCGCTTGATCGGCGCGTTTGATTTGAACCAGCTCAGCGACAGCCCGCGCGGCGCCATTCTCCAGGGCTTCAACCCCAACGACCTGGCGGGCAGCGCGCTGACCGGCGTGCCCGACATCGACGGCGACGGCGACGACGAAATGATCATCGTCTCGCGCTTCGGCAAGCCCTACAACATCACCACCAACCCCAGCGGCACGAATCCGGTCGGCTTTGGCGAGGCCTACATGGTCTACGGGAGCTCGTCCACGCTTCGGGGAATTCACCCGTTGAACGCGGTCGGCAGCGGCAACGTGTCCGGCCTGGCCTTCGCCGGCATCCGCACGCCGATCAACGTGTTGCCCGGCAATGCCAGCGTCGGCTGGACCGCCGGAATCTCGGATGTGACCGTGGTTCCCGACATGGACGGCGACGGCCTGCCTGAGCTGGTGTTCAGCTTCCCGCGCGTCGAGTCGATCTGCCTCGGCCAAGCCGCAACCGCCGTGGCCCATCCCGACCTGGTTCCGGATGGCAGCATCGGCGGGATCGGCACGCTTGAGTATGACGCCTACTACGGCCTGTTCCCCGTCTGGCATTCCAACGAGGCGCAGTTCGCCCGCGGCGGCGTGGTGATCGTCTCCAGCAGCAACAACATCCTGACGAATCCCAACGTCACCAACCGCAAGGACGACCGCGTTTTCGATCTGCACGAAGCCGGACAGGTGTTCACGAGCATGTCGCGGCCCGGCATTGTGCCCTACATCAACAGCGACTTCTCGCCCGTGCTGGTCGAAGCCGGAATGGCGGATTGCGACGACAATCCGGACGACACCGAGCACGCGTACGTCACCTACGGGCTCATCTGGGACACGGTGTTCGACAATCAGAGCCCCGGCGGCTTCCATCAGTCGTACACCGTGCCTTCCGCCAGCCCGCCGCTGGCCCAGGTGGCCTCGTTCCCGTTCGCGATGGTGCCGCCTTGGATCGCTTACAACTACGAGCACTGCGTGCCCGGCATGCTGCCGACCGATCCGCCCTGCGATCCCTGCGCCGACTTCGACTTCGACGGCGAAGCCGATGAATGCCACTGGCTCGACGCCTGGATCGATTGGTCGGCGATCTACGGCGTGTTCCCCTGCACGACGCTGAGCGGCATCGGCGCGTGGAATAACGGCGGCGCCACGGTCTGGACCGGCTTCTACCAGCCCAGCAACGCCCCGCAGGCTCACAGCGTGGGCGCCCGCGTCCTCGGTCAGGCCGTCAACGACCAGTTCGGGACCTCCGTCGGCAGCGACGGAACGTTCCTGTACATCGCCGCCCGCAAGCGCACCGCCAACGGCTCGCCGTACACCACGGACGTACCCCTGCTGTCCGGCTCGCGGGCCGGCTCGGGCGTGGTGTATCAGATGCGGACGGACGCGAAGCCGAACGGTTCGCAGTACACGCTGACCCAGCTCTGGATCGAGCCGGGGCAGGTCTGGCCGAATGTCGACGCGCAGTTGACCGGCCGCTCCGACACCTCCATCCCCGTGCCGCATCAGTACATCGTCGAGTCGGTCGGCTCTTCGCGGCTCGGCGGCGACGGCGACAACAACTACAACTTCTTCTACGATCAGGAATGTCCGCTGCCGTTCCTGGGCGAGGATGAGCTGTCCGGGCCGTTCGGCGGGCTTCAGGCGCCGAACTGCATTGCTCCCTCGCAGTATCCGGTCGGCACGGCCGGTTATTACATGGATCGCGTGGCGCAGATCGTCGGCCCGCACGTCAATTCCGAGTTGGCGTTCGTCCGCGGACTGGGCGACTTCGACGGCGACGGCATCAAGGACGTGGCCATCGGCTCGGAGCGCATCAAGGCGGACGACGGCGGCGCGTTCAACGGGGCCGAGGTCGGCGGCATCTTCCTGATTTCGAGCCGTTCGACCGGCCTGGGCGGTGACTTGCTGCTGGACGACTTCCAGAAGTCCCCCGGCCAGCGCCAGCTCGCGGGCGTGATGCTGCGCGGCTCCAGCGCCGGCGAGAAGCTCGCCCGCGTCTTCGACGCCGCCGGCGACTTCGACAACGACGGCCTCGACGACATCGTCGTCGGCAACGAGGGCAGCGACGGCGCCGGTGTGGATGCCGGCGAAGTCATCCTGATCCTTGGCGCTCCGGATCTGAACAGCCCGGCCGGCGGCTGGACGATCGACGACATGGTCAACCAGGGTCGCGCGATCCGCTTCCGCGGCGCCGCCGCCGGCGATCTGGCCGGCTCAAACGTCGCCGGCGTCGGCGACTTCGACGGCGACGGCAAGGATGACATCATGATCGCCGCGCCGGGGGCCGAGAGCGGCAAGGGCGCCGTGTACCTGATCTACGGCTCGAATTCGCTCAGCGGCGAGCTCAGCCTGGCGGACATCGGCAAGATCCAGCTTCCGGGCGTCAAGTTCGTCGGCCGCGTGGTCGGGGATGGCGTCGGCGCCGGCTCCAAGATTGTTACGAACACCGACCCGGGCAACGGGTCTACGACCGCCTACTCGCGCGGCATGACGCGCCTCGGCGATTTGAACAACGACGGGCTGGCCGACCTGGCCATCAGCGCCATCGGAGCGGATCCCATCGGCCGCACCGACGCGGGCGAGGTCTACATTCTCTACGGCAAGCAGGGTCAGTAGCACCTGCGAAGTCGTGCGTGGTTCCAACGCTTGCGGGCCTGCGGCACTTCGGTGCCGCGGGCCTGCGGTGTTCCTGGGATGGAGCGCGGAACTCGCGCCGGTCTTCAACCGCGCTGCGCGGGCTAATCGGGCTCGTGCTTGCGCCGCTTGCGTCCGTGCGGATGAAACTGCTCGTGCACCTCGCGCAGCCGCCGAGTCTGCACGTGTGTGTAAATCTCGGTGGTAGCGACGCTGGCGTGGCCGAGCAGCTCCTGGACGATTCGCAGATCAGCCCCGCCTTCAAGCAGGTGGGTCGCGAAGCTGTGCCGCAGGGTGTGCGGGCTGACTTTGCCGGGGACCCCGCGCCGCGTCGCCTCGCGCCGAACCATCCGCCAAACCGCCGTCCGCTCCATCGCGCCGCCGCTGCGACTGAGGAACAGCGGTTGCTGGGCGATGACGCGCGGCGTCAGCGGCGGCACGAGCCGGCCGCTCTCGACCGCGCGGCGAAGCAGCTCCGCTCGAAGGTGCTGGCTGTACGCCTCGATTGCGTCACGGGCGGCCTGCCCGACCGGGACGACGCGCTCGCGGCGACCCTTGCCCATGCAGCGCACATACCCGACCGACAGGTTGACGTCGTTGGCCGTCAGTCCGCACAACTCGCTGACGCGCAGCCCGCTCGAATAGAACAGCTCCAGCATCGCCCGGTCACGCAGCGAGAGCTCATGGTCGGCGTCCGGCGCGGTCACAAGCTCGGCCGTGCGATCCAGGCTGAGCACCACCGGCAGCCTTCGGCCGCGCTTCGGGGATTCCACAGCCGCGCGCAGGTCTTCCGCGATCTGGTGCGTCAAATGCAGCCAGCGCAGCCACTGCCGCAGCGCCGCGACGTGCCTGGCCACGGTCGATTCGCGGTATCGTTCGGCAGCGAGGTGAACCAGGTAGCGTTGCAGCAGGGAGGGCGAAATCCGTGACCAGTCCTCGACCTGCTGCTCGCACAGAAACGTGCCGAAACGGCGCAGGTCGCGCTGGTAAGCGCTCAGCGTGTTAGCCGCGAGCCCGCACTCCGTTCGCAGGTAGACGCAGAACGCGCTCAGGCTCCGTGCGAAGGCAGAAGACAGAGGTGCGGAGTTCCGTGGCTCGACGGCCGGCATGGGCTCGCCTCCCTGCGTCGCACGTCCGATTCGGACAACGGAAAACGATAACAGACTGCCGATAGGTACGGTAGACTCTCGGCACGGGTCGCCGACGCGTCCGGCTTCGCGCAGGTCGCGCCGGAACGCGCTTTCCCTCGTGCGGAGAGCGGCATTATCCTGTACGCTTGGGCTGCTCAGGGAGGACCAGCCATGGTGCGCGTGATGGTCGTGCGGCCGAAATCCCGGCCGCACCTGATTCAGTATGCACTCAGCGCCGCCGCGATCCTGCTGGTGCTCAGCGGGCTCTGGTGGCTGATCTCGCAGGGGCCGGCATGGCTCGAGCGCGAGCCGCAGGCCGCGCAGAAGCGCGATGCCGCGCTAGCGCCGCGGAATGCGGGCGGCGCGAATGGCGTCGCGCCGCACGCCTCGGCGGTGCCCGGAGACGAACTTCTGGCCCCGCAGGATTCGGCCTCGGTCAATCCGCAGTCGGCTGATTCGCCGACGGCGCGCGGTTCCGCGCCCGGGACGGACATCCGTGGGTCCAGCGGCGCCGCGCGGACGCCGTCGGAGCCCGCGGCGGCCGGAAACGCCGCCATCAGCAAGGCCCTGCGCGACTACGCCGCCGGCCAGCGCGTCGAGGCTCGACACGAGCTGAATCGTCTGCTCTCGATCAGCCGCGACAGGGCCGAGCAGGCCGAGCTGCGCGGACACCTCGCGCAGATCGTCAGCGAGACGATCCTCTCAGGCGCCGCGGCGCCCAACGACCCGCTGGTCGAGACCTACACCGTCGCGTCCGGCGACGTCCTGGTGCGAGTCGGCCCCAAGTTCGAGGTGCCGGCGGAAGCGATCATGCTGATCAACGGCATCAACAACGCGCGCACCATCCGCGCCGGCCAGAAGCTCCGCATTCCGCGCGGGCCGTTCAATGTCCGCATCTCGCTCGCCGAGTTGCGCCTCGACGTGTATGTGCAGGATCTCTACGTTCGCAGCTTCCCCATCGGCATCGGTCGCGACGCCGGCACCCCCACCGGCGAGTGGGTCGTCAAGGAGCGGCTCTCCAACCCCACGTACTATCCGCCCGCTTCCGCGTCGAGCAAGCGGATCATCCCGCCCAATGACCCGGCCAACCCGCTCGGCGAGCACTGGATCGGGCTGCGCGGGCTGAATGGCGACTCCCTCGGCCGTACCGGCTATGGCATCCACGGCACGATCGATCCGCAGAGCATCGGTCAGGCCGTCTCGATGGGCTGCATCCGCATGCACAACGAAGATGTGGCCTGGCTCTATCAACTGTTGCTGCCGGGGCAGTCGCGCGTCACGATCTTGCCGTGAGCGTCGCTGATTGGATTTTCCCGCAGGTCCCGTTCAATCCGTTCACCGTCGCGCCCGATGCGCTGCCGACGCCGAGCGAGCTGGTGCTCGGTCCGGCGGGATTGATTCTGCTGCTGCCGCTTTGTCCGCTGATTCGCCTGCTGGGCGCGAAGTCAAAGCACGGCGCGCTGCTGCTCGGGAGCCTCGCGTGGCTGCTCGCGGCATGCGGGCCGCTTCCGTCGGCGGTGCTGCTGTCCGGACTCGCCCTCGGCGTCGCCTGGATCCATCTATGCGCCCGGGTCGTTCGCGCGGGCGCGCTGCCGCCCGGATTCATGCGCGCCGCAGCCTGGCTCGGCGTTCTCGCGCTGGGCTTCCCGCTCTGGTGGCGGGCGCAATGGGACTGGTTCGCGTGGTGGGGTGCCGCGCCGGCGCGCCAGGCGCCGCTGCACATGCTGGGAATTGCCTATTTGCAGCTTCGGCTGATCGCCTGGGGTGTCGATTGGTCGCGTGCCTTGCACGAGCGGCCCGCGCTGCTCGACACGATTTGCTGGCTGCTCTACCCGCCTTGCTTTCGCATGGGCCCCGTGCTGCTGCGTCACGATTTCGTTTCGAGGCTGACCGCCTGGCAGCCCGTGGCGCCGCCGGCCTGGCGCGCTGCGGCGTCGCGCTTCGGCCTGTTCGCGCTCGGCGTCGTCGCCGGCGCGCTGATCGGTCCGCAGCTTCCGGCGAGCATCGCGGGCGGGCCTGATGTCTTCGCCGCGCCCGGCCAGTATTCCACCGCGACCCTGCTGCGAGCCGTCTACCTGCTGCCGCTTCACGTTTACCTGCTGATCTGGACTTACAACGAACTCGCCGCCGCGCTGGCGCTGTGGATTGGCATTCGGGTGGAAGACAACTTCCGCTGGCTGCCCGGCGCCACCAGCGTGCGCGACTTCTGGCGTCGCTGGCACATCACGCTCGGCGCGTGGCTGCGCAACTACATCTACATTCCGCTCGGCGGAAATCGGCGCCCGCAGATTCTCACGTACGGTGCCGTGTTCGGCTTCTGCGCGCTGTGGCATGGCGCCGCGTGGTCGTATCTCGTCTGGGGCGCGACGCAGGTGCTGGCGCTGCTCGTGCAGCGCGCCTGGGATCGCCGGCACGCATCGCCTGCGGCAGCCTCAGCGGAGCATTCGCCGACGGCGCGCATCCGCACCGCGCTCTGCTGGCTGCTGACCATGCAGTACCAGCTTGTGACCGTCGTCATGTTCGTTGATTTTCACTTCGCGGGCACGCGGCTGCTGCCTGAGCTTGTGTCGCGATTGGCCGGTTCGTCGTAACGGCCGACCGGCGGGATTCCTTTTCGCACTCGGCGGCTGCGTTGCGCCGTGACGCCGCGCTGCGGGCTCGGTCAACCCTCGGCGACCGCGCGAATCGCGTCGCCGGCCAGGCGAAACGTCTTCCAGTCGTCCAGCGGGCGCGCCCCGAGGCTCTTGTAGAACTCGATCCCCGGCGCGTTCCAATCCAGCACGGCCCACTCGATGCGCTGACAGCCGCGCTCGACCGCCACCCTCGCCAGCTCGCGCAGCAGCGCGCGCCCGATGCCGCGCTTGCGATGCTGCGGACGGACGTACAGGTCCTCGAGATAGATCCCCAGGCGACCGACCCAGGTCGAGAAATTGTAGAAGTACAGCGCGAAACCGACCACGGCGCCTTCCTGCTCGGCGATCAGGCATTCCACCGGCACCGGGCGCTCGTCGCCGCTCGGCGCGCAAAACAGGTGACGGTGCAGGTCCGCTGCGGTCAACACCGCGGCGTCGGGCATGCGCTCGTACTCGGCCAATTCCTGCACGAGCTTCAGAATCTCCTCTACGTCCGAAGCGCGGGCCGCGCGGATGATCGGCGAGTTGGGTGCGGGCGGTGTCATGGCGGAAGTCTATCCGCAGCCCGGCCGGCAGCGCATGGCGGAGCCCATCAAGCCGCGTTCGCGCTTCCGCGCCCGCCGATTCGCCACGTCGCCGCCGAGGTGCCTATACTTTTCCGAGATGCACGCGCCGATCGAAGGCAGCTACCGGTTGCTCGGGCTCCACCCCGGCTGCGGCCGCGACGAATTGAAGTCGGCCTTTCGCCGGCTGGTTCGGCGTTTTCATCCGGACGTGGCGGGTCGCGACGCGGATCCCGCAAAGCTGGCACAGGCCGTGAGCGCCTACCGCTTGCTCAGTGCGACGCTGCGCGCGTCGGACGAGCCGTCACCCCGCGGTGTCTGCGAGCGCTGCGGCCGCCGGGATGAGCTGCTGCCCGCGCTGGCCGGCGACAATGCCTGCCCGGCCTGCCTGCTCGGGCAGACGCGCTGGCGACGGGTCCTGACGGGACCGACCTTGCGTGCCGCCCGGCACCTGAGCGTCGTCGCACTCTACGCCGCCAGCAGCGTGCTGTTGGTTCGCTACCTGAATCGCCCGGACCCGGCCCTGGCCATCGCCAGCGCGGCGGGTGCGTTCGGCGGCCTGCTGCTGCTGGGCTTGCAGGTCGGCGCGGTCATTCGGAGCGACCGGCCGAGAAAATCACGGCGGACGTCCCCGCCGCGCGGCTGCGATGCGATTGCGGCTTGACTTCCGTTCGGGCTGACTCTAGCGTGCGGGAAACATCCGGGGCGTGGCGCAGTCTGGCTTAGCGCGTCTGCATGGGGTGCAGAAGGTCGCAGGTTCGAATCCTGTCGCCCCGATACGGTTTACCCGCGACCGCCTGCTCGGGCGGTCGTTGCGTTTCAGGAG
>CAYXIO010000082.1:0-12811 GCA_964465125.1 uncultured Planctomycetales bacterium
CGATCGTGCGCGCCTCGGGGAAGGTCCAGGAGTACGACGACTGGCTGGAGCTGGTCCAGCCGCAGCTCCAGCCGGTCTCGGATGACTCCACCGCGCGCCGTCCCGGGACGAATGAGCGGCTCGTCGGCGTCTACCGCGCGGTCGGGGAGCTGAAATCCGCCACCATCCGCCGGGCCGTCGAAGCCGCTCTCAGGGCGGAGCTGCCGGCGATCGACGACGCGCTGCCCGCGTCGCTTCGACGGCGACACCACTGGCCGGCCCGCGGCGAGGCCATTCGCTGCATGCATCAGCCGGGCGATGAGAAGGCGCTGGAGCGCGCCCGCCGGCGGCTGGCTTACGAGGAGTTTCTGCTGATCGAGCTCGCGATGGCGCTGCGACGGAAGCGCAGCAGTGGGCATACGGCCGGGCGCCGCCTGGCCTTCACCGCGGAGATCGACGAGCGCATTTGCGCGCGCTTTCCCTTCGCGCTCACCGCCAGCCAGCGGCGCGTCGTGGACGAAATCTGCACCGACCTCGCGAGCGGACACGCCATGACGCGCCTGCTTCAGGGCGACGTCGGCAGCGGTAAGACCGTCGTCGCGCTCTACGCCTGCCTGCTGGCCGTCGCGCACACGCGCCAGGCCGTCCTCATGGCGCCCACCGAGATCCTCGCGCAGCAGCACTTCAGCAACATCGAGCGCTACCTCGCCGGCAGCCGCGTGCGACGCGCCCTGCTGCGCGGCGGATTGCCGACCGCCCAGCGCGACGCGCTTCGAAATGACATCGAGTCGGGCAACCTCGATCTGGTCGTCGGAACCCAGGCCCTGCTCGAACAGGACGTCGCGTTTTCCGACCTCGCGCTGGTGATCGTCGATGAGCAGCACAAGTTCGGCGTATTGCAGCGCGCCAACCTGCGCACCAAGGGGCCGCTGCCGCACTATCTGGTCATGACCGCGACGCCCATCCCGCGCACGCTGGCCATGACCGTCTTCGGCGACCTCGACGTCTCGGTGCTGGACGGCATGCCCCCGGGACGCGGGCGCATCACGACGCGGCTGGTGCGGCCGATCCAGTGGCCGACGGTGATGAAGCAGATTCGCGCGCGGCTCGAAGCCGGCGAGCAGGCCTACGTCGTCTGCCCGCTCATCGGGGAGGACGTGGACGCCGACCAAGCCGCGCTGCAAGCCGCCCCGGCGCCCGCCGCCGCCGGCCCGCGGCGTGTGTCGGCGGTCGAGATGTTCCGCCGGCTGAACGAAGGCGCCTGGAAGGGCCTGCCCATCGGTCTGCTGCATGGCGGGATGAAATCCGCCGAGAAGTCCCGGGCGATCGGTGATTTTGCCTCGGGACGGTTGCGAGCGCTGGTGGCGACCACGGTGGTCGAAGTCGGCGTCGACGTTCCCAGCGCGACGATCATGATCGTCGAAAATGCCGAAGCGTTCGGGCTATCGCAACTGCATCAGCTTCGCGGACGGGTGGGGCGTGGGACGGCGGACAGCCAGTGCGTGCTGATCGCGCGGGGCCACGGCGCGAAGGGCGAGGAAAGGCTGAGCACGCTGGTGGAAACGACGGACGGATTCCGCATCGCCGAGGCCGATCTGCGCCTGCGCGGCCCGGGCGAGCTGCTCGGCACGCGCCAGCACGGATTGCCCGAGCTGAAAGTGGGCGACCTGCTGGCAGACTTCGAGCTTCTGGAGACCGCGCGCCAGGACGCGTTCGCGCTGGTCGCAGCCGACCCGGAGCTTTCGTCAACCGAACACCGGCCGCTGTGGCCTGCGCTGCGTCGCATGTTCGCCGATCGGCTCAGCCTGCTGGACGCGGGGTAGGTTCGTCGCCTTCGTCGTCGTTCTCGGCTTCGACGCGCGGGTCGGCAAAGCCGCGCAACCGGCAGAGCGTGTCGATGATCTCGTCGAATTTCGCGATCTTCTGGTTGTCGAAGCGGATCTTGTCCTCGCGGCCGTCGCTGCGGAAATAGAGGTCGACCCAGCCCTTCGAGCTGTAGTCGCGCAGGTTGGTCAGGTCCGCCAGCGGAATCGTGCGCCCGCCGTGGCGGATGCCGCTCTCATCGATCGCGACGCGCACGCGCAGGGCGCGAAGCAGCTTCGAAAGCGCATACAAACCGATCAGCGCCGGAACCACGGCCCAGTAGTACTGCCCCGTGATCTCGTCCTTCGAGTGCTTCCACTTGGTCCAGGCCATCTGGTCGAGCACGACGACGTCGCCGCGGTACGTCACCGTCGCCATGCCGTAGTCGCTGTAGAAGTACTCCACGCGGTCGTCGGAGGATCGGTTCACGACGTGGCCGGGCGTGCCGAGCAGTCGATGCACGGCCTCCGCGTTGCGCGGCGCCGCCGCTTTCAGTTGATTGAACGCGAGTTGATCGGGCTTGTCGCCGAGCTCGGCCGGGATCTTTTCGAGCCCGATCAGCGGCGCAAGCTGCTTGCGCGCTTCGGCGCGGTTCTGCGCGACGTAGCCGCTCAGGCCGTCGTAGATGAACCACCCGGTGGCCGCGGCGAACAGTGCCAGCATGCCCGAGAACCAGACGACGTCGCTGCGCAAACCGCAGGCCGGACCGCTCTCCAACCGCATGGGCTCACCCCCCAGACAGGTTTCGCCCGCTGCGCCAGCGGGGCTCACTCTATTATGTCGGCGGCGCGGCGGGGTGTCTGCGGCCGGCGGCTGGGTTTTTCACGCCGCGCGGGGTAGGCTGCGCGTTGCTGACGAGGAGGTCGCCATGCCCGTTCGCGTTCAAAACCGCCCCTGCGTCGTGATCATCCGCGACGGCTGGGGCGAGAATCCGTATCCCGAGTGGGACCATGCCAACGCGGTCAAGCTGGCCCAGCCGCCCGTCGACGCGATGCTGCGGCGCGACTGGCCCTTTACCCTGATCAAAACCAGCGGTTTTGACGTCGGGCTGCCCGAAGGCACGATGGGAAACAGCGAGGTCGGCCACCAGAACATCGGCGCCGGGCGGATCGTCGACCAGGATTCGGTCCGCATCAGCAAGGCCTGCCGCGACGGGCAGATCTTCCGCAATGCCGAGCTCGTTGCCGCCGTCGAGCGCTGCCGGGCGCGGCACGCGCGGCTGCACCTGCTGGGCCTGGCGAGCGACGCCGGCGTGCACTCGCGGCTCGAACACCTCTTCGCCTGCGTCGAGCTGGCCGCCAAGCGCGGCCTGCGCGAGGTCTTCGTGCACGCCTTCACCGATGGCCGCGACACGCCGCCGAACTCCGGCGTGAATTTCCTCCGGCGGATCGAGTCCGAGCTTCGGCGCATCGGGGTCGGGCAGATCGCCAGCGTATGCGGGCGCTACTGGGCGATGGACCGCGACAACCGCTGGCCGCGCACCGAGCGCGCCTACCGCATGCTGACGGCCGGCGACGCCGACGCCGCCCCCTCGGCCGTTCGCGCGCTCGAGCACTACTACAAGAACCCCAGCGAGCCGAGCATGAGCGGCGACGAGTTCGTGCCGCCGACGGTCATCAGCGACGACGGCCGCAGCCCGCTGGCCACCCTCCGCGACGGCGACTCGGTGATCTTCTTCAACTTCCGCGGCGACCGTCCGCGGCAGCTCACCGCCGCCCTCACATTCGACCGCTTTCCGTACGAGGGCGTCGACAAGACCGGCGAGAAGCGGCTGATGGGATTCAAGCGCGAACGCAGGCTGGACCTGTTCTACGTCACGCTGACGGCGTACGAAGCCAGCCTGCCGGTCAAGGTTGCGTTTCCCAAGCCGGCGCGGATGGAGAACATCGCCGGCGCGTACCTGAGCACGCTGGGGCTGCGGCAGTTTCGCTGCGCGGAGACCGAGAAGTACCCGCACGTGACGTTTTTCTTCAACGACTATCGCGAGGAGCCGTTCGCGGGCGAAGAGCGCGTCGTGATTCCGTCGCCGAAAACGACCGCCGACGGCCGCCCGCTCTCGACCTACGACCAGAAGCCGGAAATGTCCGCGCACGAAGTCACGGACGCGATGCTGAAGCGCATCGCCGGCGGCGTGGACGACCTGATCATCCTGAACTACGCCAACCCGGACATGGTCGGCCACACCGGCTCGATTCCGGCCGCCGTGCAGGCCTGCAAGACGGTCGACGCGTGCGTGGGCATGGTGCTGGAGGCGATCAAGGCGGCGGGCGGCTGCGCGATCATCACCGCCGACCACGGCAACCTCGAGCAGATGATCGACCCGGCCACCGGCGGCCCGCACACCGCCCACACGACCTATGACGTCCCCCTTTATCTGTTCGGCGAGCCCTTCCGCGGCGTCAAGCTGCGCGCCGCCGGCCGGCTGGCAGACGTCCTGCCCACCGCGCTGGCCATGCTCGGCCTGGACGTGCCGGCCGAAATGACCGGCAGGCCGCTGATGGAGTAGTGCAGGGGGCGGAAGGCCAGCAGAAGGCTGAACGACAACAGGTCGAAAGCCGAAGGTCGAGGGCTGAAAGTCAGAGGCTGAAAAAAGGCAGACACGCGGCGCCCATGACTCCGCGTTCCGTGCCCTGCGCCCCTGGCCCCTCGACTCCTGAGCCCCGCCTGCGCCCCGCGCGCTCCGCGCCCCCGGCCCCTTGCCCACTGCACCCCTCGCGCGCTAGCATTCGCGCCTGATGAAGATCGACGCGCGAACGCATCTCGGTCGATTCGGTCCGCAGGATTACACGCTCGATCAGCTTGTCGACTATCAGCGCCGCTGCGGGCTCGACCGCCTGATCGTCTCCAACCTTGACGCCGCTTCCGTCGGCTCGGGCGCCGCCAACAAGGACGAGCCCATCGCCAACGGCGAATGCCTCGACCTTTGCGCTAAGCAGCGCGGCTGGCACGCGCTCTACTGGGTGCGGCCCGGACAGGTCGATCACAGCCCGCACGCGATGGCCGGGGCGCTGCTCGGCGAGCCCTTCGCCGGCCTGCTGCTCGCGCCCGAGCTGAACGGCTTCTCGCTCGAATCGACCGCACTGGAACCGGTGCTCACCGTGGCGGCGTCGGTCAAGAAACCGGTCTTCATCCGCGTCAGCGAAAAAGCCGGCGCGCGGCCGATCGACGCGTACGTCTTTTCCCGCCGCGTGCCGCAAACTGCGTTCGTGCTCTTCGGAACCGACGGGCTGGCGCTGTGGAGCGAGGCGATCGAGGCGGTCACGCGCGCGAAGTCGCGCGGCGATGCGCGGCTGTTCGTCGAGACGTCCGGCGCCTCGTGCGCAGAAATCGCCTCGACGGTCGAGATGATCGGGCCCGAGCGGCTGCTCTTCGGCAGCAACGCCTGCCGCAACGCCGAGGAGCACGCCCGCAACGTGCGCGCGTTGTGGGACGACCTGGGCAACGCGCTGCCGCCGCCGGTCGTTCGCAGGATTCTGGGCGAGAACACGGCGGGTCTGCTGGGGCTGATGAAGGAATAGTGCGTCAGCGCTCCGGCGGCGCACCACACGGCGCGTGCTCTGCCGCCGTCCGCGCCGCCGGCGAGCGCAGCAGCGCCAGGAAGAAGCCCGCCAGCAACAGCCACAGCGCCGACGTGCCGAACGGCAGCGCCAGCAGCGCCGGCTTGCGCAGCTCGTACATCCAGCCGCCCAATCCCGCGCCCAGCGCGCGGCCCAGGCTCATCACGGCCTGGTTGACGCCCATCGCCGCGCCCTGTGCCTCCGCCGACACGCAGCCCGACAGCATCGCCGTCAGCGTCGGCGTCGTAAGCGCCGCGCCGACCGCGACCAGCCCGACCGACACGAACAGCAGCGCGACCGACGGCGCGAAAGCCATGCCGCCGAACCCCAGCACGCCCGCCACCGCGCCGGCCAGCGCCGTGCCGCGATCTCCCAGCCGCGGCGTCAGTTGGCGCACGACTCCGCCTTGCACCAGTGCCGCGATCAGGCCGAAGAACGCCCAGGCATAGCCGGCGTGCTCGCGGTCGAAGCGGTACGCCTGGTCGAGCACGAGCCCGAAGGTGCTGTTGAGCTGCGAGAGTGCCAGCGTGACGATCAGGGTCAACCCCGCGATCGAACGCACCTGCCCGTCGCGCAGAGTGCCCGCCAGCGTCGTCGGGCTGGACGCGCATCGCGCGACGGCGGCCTGCCCCGGCCGCGTTTCGGTGAGCAGCAGCAGAATCAGCAATAGCGAGGTGATCTGAAACGCCGCACACACCCAGCCGACCGCCGCCATCGACCAGGACTTGCTGACCCAGCCGCCGAGCACCGGCCCGATGGTCAGCGCCACGGCGAAAGCCGCCCCGAGCAGCCCCATCGACGCCGCCCGGCGCTGCGGCGGGGTCGTGTCGGCGGCGACGGACTGCGCCAGCACGGCCTGCGCGCCGAACACGCCGATCGCCAGGCGCGACGCGAGCAGCGCCCAGACGTTGTGCGAGAGCGCCCAGCCGATCGAGCCGGCCAGCGTGCCGAGCGTGTTGATCGCCAGCACGGGGCGACGGCCGATCCGATCGGCCAGCGCTCCCCAGGCCGGGTTGCTGACCAGCTTCGGGGCGGTCATCGCCGCGAACATCAGCCCGACCCACACGCCGTTGCCGCCCAGGGCCTCGGTATAGAAGTTGATGATCGGCAGCGCCGTGGTGAAGCACAGCGCTTCGAACAGAACGACGAGAGCGGCGATCGCGAGCGGCGGAACGCGGGCGGTGGGCATGGAAGCGCAGTGTATCGCCGGACCGGCCTCCGCTCACGGACCGGGGCGCACCGCGACATTCTCAGCCTTGCACGGCAGCGGCCGCAGCCGGCGCCGGCCGCGCGGCATTGCCGTCGGGCGGGCCGCCAAGCTGCTTGCGCAGCACGGCCAGCATCGTCGCGGCCTCAAGGTAGCGTGCCCCCAGCCGCCAGTGAATCGTGTGGCCGTCGGGCACGCGCGGCGAGCCCGGCCCCTGCGCGAAGAGCGGCTTGACACGCTGCAAGTCGTCGATGGCAAAGACCAGGTCCGGCGGCTTGAGCACAATCGAGCGGATGCCCCACGGCTGGGACAGCGCGCGAATCTCCGCCAGTTGCAGCAGCGTCTCGACCGCGTCGGGAATCGGTCCGAAGCCGTCGCGCAGGTCCGACCGCAGCGTCTCCACGTCGGCGCTCGAACGGCACAGCGCCAGCCGCCGGTAAACCTCCATGCGCTGCCGCTCGCTGCTGACGTAGCGCGCGGGGATACTGGCGGAGATGCCGAGATCGAGGCTGACCGGGCGCCAGGGATCGGCCGGCTCGTCCTTGAGCTTGCGCACGGCCTGCTCGAGCAACTGGCAGTACATCTCGTAGCCGACCAGCTCGATATGGCCCGACTGCTCGGGGCCGAGGATGTTGCCGGCCCCGCGAATCTCCAGGTCGCGCATCGCGATCTGAAACCCCGCCCCCAATTCGCTGTACTGCTCGATCGCCTTGAGCCGCCGGGCGGCGGTTTCGAGCACCGGGTGCTTCGGCGACAGCAGCAGGTAGCAGTACGCGCGGTGTCGCGAGCGCCCGACGCGCCCGCGAAGCTGGTGCAGATCGGCCAGCCCGAAGCGATCCGCGCGGTGGATGAAGATCGTGTTTGCGCTGGCAATGTCGATGCCCGATTCGATGATGTTCGTCGAGACCAGCACGTCGGCCTCGCGCCGCAGGAACCGCAGCATCACGTCTTCCAGCTCCGGACCGCTCATCTGCCCGTGGCCGACCACGATCCGCGCGTCCGGCACCAGCGCCTGGAGCTTCGCCGCGATCGCGTGAATGTCGCGCACGAAATTGTGCACGAAGTAGACCTGCCCCTCGCGGTTCAACTCGCGCACGATCGCCTCGCGAATCAGCGCGTCATCCCACATCCGCACCGAGGTGACGATCGCCCGGCGATCCAGCGGCGGCGACGCCAGCATCGAGATGTCGCGAATCCCCAGCAGCGACATGTGCAGCGTCCGCGGGATCGGCGTCGCGCTGAGCGTGAGAATGTCGACCGTCGCGCGAAGCTGCTTGAGCCGCTCCTTCGCCTCGACGCCGAAACGCTGCTCCTCGTCGATCACCAGCAGTCCGAGGTCGGCGAAGTGCACGTCGCCCGACAGCAGCCGGTGCGTGCCGATCAGCAGGTCGAGCTGACCCTTGCGGGCGGCTTCGAGAATCTTCGTCTGCTCGCGGCGCGTGCGAAAACGCGAGATCACCTCGACCGAGAACGGGTAGTCCGCCAGACGATCGCGAAACGTCTGGTGATGCTGCTCGGCCAGCACGGTGGTCGGCACGAGCACGGCGACCTGCTTGCCGTACTCGATCGCCTTGAACGCCGCCCGAATCGCCAGCTCGGTCTTTCCGAACCCGACGTCGCCGCACAGCAGCCGATCCATCGGCCGCGCGCGGGTCATGTCGATCTTGATCTCGTCCAGGGCGCGAAGCTGGTCGGGCGTCTCCTCGTACAGGAACGCCCCCTCGAATTCCTTCTGCCAGAGCGTGTCGTGCGGAAACGCGATGCCCGGCTGGGTCGCGCGGCGGGCTTGCAGCGCCAACAGCTCGGCGGCCAGGTCGGTGACGGCTTCGGCAACGCGCTCCTTCGAGCGCTTCCACGCCGCTCCGCCCAGCTTGCTCAGCTTCGGGCGACCCTTGGCGCTGCCGATGTACTTCTGCACCAGGTGAATCTGGCTGGCCGCGACGTAGACCACCGCCCGATCGGCGAACTCGATCGCGAGGTACTCCTCGCTGCGCCCTTCGCGCTCCAGCGTGGTCAGCCCGACGAAGCGCCCGATGCCGTGCAGCACGTGCACGACCGCGTCGCCGGGCTTGAGATCGAAAAACGTGTCGATCGGCCGGGCCGGCGCGACTCGCCGCAGCGTGCGGCGCTGGCGATAGCGCCCGAACAGCTCGTGGTGCGGCACGAACGCGATCGGCCGCTGCGTGTGACCCGCCGGCGTCCATCGAAATCCGCGATGCAGCACGCCCACGACCGAGCGCACCGCCCGCAGCGCCGCCGGGTCCCACTCGGCTCGCATCGTCTGATCCGCCGCCTCCTCCCCCTCGTGCCTTTGCCCCTTCGTCCCTTCCTCCCTCGGTCCCGGCGTCCCTTCGTGCCTATGTCCCTTTGTCCCTTCCTCCAACACTTCCTCGAACCGGCGCTGCTCCGGCTCGTTGTCGCACAGGACGAAGACTTCGGCTTCGCCCGCCAGTTCCGCCAGCGCCAGCAACGCGTCGCTCTGCCGCGCTTCGAACGGCGGAAGCCCGGTCACGCCGAAGTCGACCGCGTTCGTCTCGCCGCCGGCGAAGCGCTGCAAGAGAAGCTGAGTCAGCGCGGCGGACTTGCGGAAGATCGCGTCGGCGGGAATCAGCCCCGCCCGCTCGCCCAACCGCTGCCAATACGTCCGCCCCAGCTCCTGAATCTCGACCGGCTCGCAGAACGCGACGATCGTGTCCGCCGGCAGCAGCGCGAGAAAGCTGGTCGTCTCGCCGTCGCCGCGCTCCTTCGAATTACCGCGCGCCGGCCGAACCGCCCGCGCCGCCGGAATCTGCACCGCGCCCAGCGTCGCGCTGGACCGCTGCGTGTCGGGCGTGAACAGGCGGATCGACTCGACCTCGTCGCCGAAGAACTCGATTCGCACCGGCTCGTCGTGCGCGTGGCTGAAGACGTCGACAATTCCGCCGCGGCGCGCGTAGTCTCCCGGCAGCTCGACCTGGTCGCAGTGGGTGAAGCCCTCGCGTTCGAGCCATTCGCAGACGGTCTCGGGCGAAAGTGCCTGTCCCTTGGCGACGCGCAACGCCGCCTGCGCGATTGCCGCCGGCGACGGCACGGGCTGCATCAGCGCGTGAATGGCGGCGACGATCATCGGCCGCGCCGCGCCGGGCTGTGGGTCGCGGGCCGCCTGGTCGATCTTCACGCTGACGCGCAGCCGCTCCGACCACAGTTCGTCGTCTTCGGGGTCCGGTCCGCCGAGCGACTCCAGCGTCGGCAGCAGATCAGGCGTGAGGCCGGCGGCCGTCTCGATGTCGTCGCGCAGGTCGTCAGCCTCGTCGACGTGCGGCGTGACGAGCAGCAGCGGGCGGAGGAGCCGCTGGGCGGCGTAGGCCGCGAGGATCGGCGCGCAAGAACCCCACAGCCCGCCGGCGACGGCCGGGCCCGGCGCAGACGTCAGTCGCTCGACCAGTGCGGCAAGGCGCGGGTCGGCGCGGATGGCGTCGAAGCACTGCACGTGGGAAATCTTACCGCGGGGCGCGGGGCGCCGAAGCGGCCCTCGACCTCTAGCGCGCCCTGCGCCCTCCGTCGTCTGATAACGCCGAAGCTACGCGGGATGGACCGTCGGGTTGATGTTTCCGCGTCTGGGGAATAAGCTCTAGTCAATAGGTCAGTTGCGCCGCGCGCGTCGCTCGACGGAATCACCGCGCGGCGGAATCATCTCGTCCCGTCCGGTTCCGACCCGGCCAGGGAGAAGGTGGAATGCTTCGAGGAGCGGATTCATGCGACGAGTGTTTGCGCGCGCGTTTACGCTGATCGAGTTGTTGGTCGTGGTGGCGATCATCGCCCTGCTGATTTCCATCCTGCTGCCGGCGCTTTCGCGCGCCAAGGAGCAGGCGCGGATATCCACGTGCCTGTCGAACCTGCGCTCCATCGCCGGGGCGGCGGGTGCGTACCTCGCGGAGAAAGAGAAGTCGCTCTTCTTCTGCGTTCCGCGGCAATACTACGTCGACGGTACGTATGTGAGCCCCAATCTGTTGACCGAGTTCATCTGGGGCGGAGGCATCCCGGACGCGCAGGCATCCGAATGGGATTCCGGAGTGTCGGGCTCTCCCAACCCCATCGCGGGCTCGACCGACATCATCAAACTCAAGCCGAAGCACCGCCCGCTCAACCGCTACATTTCCTCCGACGTAACGTGGGACAATCCCTCGCGCTACACCGAACCGGGGCGCTACCAGATTCGCTCGACGCTGCCGGAGTTCTTCAAGTGCCCTTCGGATACCAGCGCGGCCGTCCCGCTCGCCGGGGCGTCCAACTCGAATCTCGACGCTGACACGCTCCAACAGACGTGGTATTTCTGGGGTACCAGCTACGCGGTGAACTGGTACTGGCCCTACTACTATGTCGGCGACGGCAGCAACTTCCTGCTCGGCGATCCGCCCGGAGGTACGACCGGCGTCTATGGGACGGGGAGTTGGAACAACCGCTTCCTGCTGGCCCTGGGCGGAAACATGAAGAAGGGCATCCCCGGCCTGGGCTCGACGATTATCGAGAACCGGATGCGGCATCACTCCTCGGAGTTCATCATCTTCTACGAAAACCGCCTCAACTACGCGCTCGAAGGCGCGCTGCCCCGCGGCGCGAACAACTCCGACGCGAAGCGGATCGTCGGTTGGCACCGCCAGTTGAACCAGCACGTAGCCGGATTCCTGGACGGCAGCGCCCGCTATGCCCCCATGGACACGCGCTACACCGACGGCCCGGGCTGGTCGATCTGGCCCGATCGGCCCTGGGGCGGCGAGTGGGCTCCGTACAACGACCGGTAGCCGTTCAATGCCGCGCGCAAAAGATTCCTTGGCGCCTCCACAAGACTAATTGCCCGAATGCGCCGTTCGCGCTCGCGCCCAGCGCGCGATCAGGGACACGGATTTCCGTAGTTCGCCAGCACGGCCGACAGATCGGTAAGGTCAACCGCACAATCGCAGTTGAGGTCCGCCGCTGCATCGTATTCCGCATCCCCGCATGTGGCCCCACTTGCGGCTAGCACCGCCGACAGGTCGTCCAAGTCGATCATCCCGTCACCGTCAATGTCTGCGACGCAGGCGCGGTCCGGATGGCACAGGCTGCGCACGTACACGTCGGCTTCCTCGTTCTCATCGAGTTCGGACGGCTGGTCAGACGGCGTGTTGAAGGCCACGGCGAATCCGTCACCGGCCACGCAGGACTGGGGGCCCGAATCCGCGTCTGAAATTTGTGCCCCCGTCTCAGTTCGCGAAACAACCAAACGCGCAGTTTGTCCCACTTCATCGAGGACCCCGTCGTTGTCGACATCGCGGTCGAGAAGCACGATGTCTCCTTTTTCGTTTGTGTCACTGGGGGCCTGGTCGTCTGACTGGGCATAGTACGCAACGAATCGCCCATTATCCGAGATACTCGGGTAGACGTTTGTATAGAGGGACTGCTCACCACCGGTGTTCCTGGACAACCAAATGGTCGACTGATATTGGCGGTCATACCCAAAGACCTCGTAATGGTAGGCACCCGACCCTGACAAATCGTCATCGGTCAAGTTCTGCGAGGGCGTTGCAAAGACGACAAACCGACCGTCGTATGAGCCATGCGAGTTGCCGCTTGCATCTGACCTGCTCCCCAAAACTTGATCCAGTCGTTATGAGAGTCTAACCGCCCCTGAGTGGGCAGGAGACTCTCGATGAAGCGGAAGCGTCACAGTCCCGAGCAGATCATCGCCAAGCTGCGCGAAGCCGAGGCCGGATTGTCGGCGGGGCAGACGATCGGCCAGGTCTGCCAGAAGCTGGCGGTCAGCGAGCAGACTTTTCATCGCTGGCGCAACCAGTACGGTGGCCTGAAGGCCAACGACGCCAAGCGGCTCAAGGAGCTCGAGCGCGAGAACGTGCGGCTCAAGAAGGCCGTGGCGGATCTGACGCTCGACAAGGCGATTCTGAAGGAAACGCTCTCGGGAAAATACTGAGCCCGACGCGGCGGCGCGATGCGGTTGATCAGGTGGAACGGAGATTGGCCGTGTCGCAGCGCCGGGCCTGCAGGACCTTGGGGCAAGCGCGAACGACGCAGCGGTACCGACCGCAGCGCCCCGATCGCGATCGAGCGCTGCTGAAGCGGATGCTGGAGCTGGTGCGGCGTCATCCGCGCTACGGCTAAATGCTTATTCCCGATCATGCGACAGCGCGTTTCGAGCGGTGTGAGCGTTGCCGATTTCGGTATTTGAGGTAGT
>CAYXIO010000083.1:0-12515 GCA_964465125.1 uncultured Planctomycetales bacterium
CGCGCCGCCCAGGAAGTCGGTCAGGTCAGCCGACGTGCCCGGGGGCGCGTTGGGCAGGACGATTTCCAGGCGGCGATCCTGAATCGGGAACGGACGCCCCTGATCGCCGGCCCGCAGCACGTAGAGCACGCGCGGCAGGATGTTCAGGTTGTCCCCGAACGCGCTCAGCAGCGCGTGCTGCACCAGCGCCTTGTTGGTGACGGTCGTGGTCAGGTTCCAGATCGCGCTTCCCGCGGTCACGGCGCCGGGGTCGATGACCTTGCCGATGTTCGCGCGGCGCAGCTCGCCGGCGTCCATCGGAATGCCGCCCTCGCCGGCGGCCAGGGAGCGCACCTCCGTGGACACCATTTCCGCGGAAACCCCATCGCGAACGCGGATGCGTACCGAATGCTCGCCGATCGTTCCCATGCCGCCGCGCTGTAGAAGCTGGCCCCCCCTTCCCTCCTCCAGGGGCTCGGCGATCATCGCGGCCAGGCGCGCCCCGCTGACGCCCGCGACGCTGACGTCGAAACTCGCGGGCTCCCCTTCCACCGGAGTCACCTGGGCGTCGCGCAGCTTCTGGCCATCGGTCTCCAGGCTTTCGGCGACCCGGGTCAGCGCGTCGCGGATGCTGGTGTCGTCGAACCGGGACCCCACCGCCGACTTGAACTCGATCTCCGCGTTCACGCCGCCGAGGAACTCGACGTCGAACGTGTCGCGCTTGCCGCGCATCACGAGCAGGGTCAGGCCGATGCCCAGCACGACCAGCGAGACGGCGAAGAAGACCTTCCGCATCCCGTACCAGTCGATATTCGGCACGCCGATCCATCGCCGCATGCGGATGTCGCGCACCAGGTTGTACTTGAGCAGCAGAGCGAAGACGGTCCGGGTGACGAACAGGGCGCTGAACATGCTGGTGGCGATGCCCCAGCCGAGCGTCAGCCCGAAGCCCTTGATTTCCTCGCTGCCGACGTAGTAGAGAATGACCGCGCTGAGCAGGGTGGTCAGGTTCGAGTCGAAGATGGTCCAGAAGGCCTTGTCGTAGCCGTTTCGCACGATCATGCGCAGGGTCGAGCCGCGCTCTTTCTCCTCGCGCATGCGCTCGAAGATCAGCACGTTGGCGTCGACGGCCATGCCGACGGTCAGGATCACGCCGGCGATGCCGGCCAGCGAGAAGCGCGCGTTGAGCATCGCCATCGCCGCGAGCGTCAGCAGGATGTTGAGCATCAGCCCGAAGTTCGCGATCCAGCCGCACAAGCCGTAGTAGTAGGCCATCATCAGCATGACGGCGGCGGTTCCGAGGACGCCCGACCAGAAGGCCTTGCGGAGGTTGGTCTGACCCAGGCTCGACCCGATGATGCGCTCGCTGACGGGCGTGTCCTTCAGCCGGCCGGGCAGCGCGCCCGCCTGCATCGTCTGAAGCAGGTAAGTGAGTTTCTCGGTGCTGAAGTCGCCGCTGATCTGCCCGTGCGAGCCGATCGCCTCGAGGATGTTGGCGGCGGAATAGGCCACGTCGTCGATGAGAACGCACAACTCCTGGTTGACGTTGTTGCCGGTCAGGTTGCGGAAAAGCGGCGCGCCGACGGCGTCGAGCTCGAAGGTCACGCTGCGCCGGCCGAGCTGGTCCCGGCCGATGCCGGCTTTCTTCAGGCTCCATTGCGGCCCGCCGGAGGTCCCGTGCAGCATGCACTTTTCGGGGGTCAGGCCGGCGAGGACGAACCAGTCCTTGCCGCGCTTGTCGACCACCATCGCCTGGACGTTGCGCGGGTCGAGCGTCTCGAGGTCGTTGGCGGAGTGCAGATTCATGAACGCGACGGGGTTGTCGATCCGGAACCAACCCTCCGTGTCTCCGGCCACCGGGCGCGCGCCGCGCTCCTGGAGCTGCTTGCGATAGCGGTCATACAGGGTGACGTTCTCAGCGCTAGGCCGGGCGAGAATGCGGAACTCGAGCACGCCGGCGCCGCTCAGCAGACGAACCAGGTCCGCCGGGCTTTCCAGGTAGACGCGCTCCCTCTTCCACGCGTCATAGGCCATCGCGACGCGGTCGATGTCCGCCTTCAGCTCGGGATGCCGGCTGCGGAAACGGTCCATCATCTCGATCCGCTGACGCGATTCCGGCGCCAGCTCGAGCGTGTCGCTGAACACCTGCGTGTCCAGGTTCAGCGCCAGGACCGTGTCGATCGCGTCCGAGAGCCGCTCGCCTGCGTCGCGCTCGGCGATCTCCCGTTCCAGCGCGGCCTGACTGGTCGGCGCGCTGGCCGACGCATCCGCGGGCGCCGACGCGGCGTACTCGGCGCGCATCCTCTGAAACGCGTCGTACTCCGCAGCCGCGGCCGTGATCAGCGCCTCGCGCTCGCTGTTGCCGCCGCTGAGTGCCCGCGCCAGGTCGGGGCGCGCGGCGGGATCGGCCGCGAAAATGCGCTCCAGCGCGCTTCGCTCGACGTTGCGCGCGAAGAGCTCCTTCTGCGCGCTGAGGTAAGCCTCGCGCAGCTCCTTGTTTCGCTTCGGAGGAAGCGGAACCTGCACCTCGATGCGGTTGTTGCCGATGACGGCCCAGCGCGTTTCCATCACGCCGGCCGGGTCGACGCGCCGTTGAAGCAGGCGCTTCATTTCTTCCGCGAGCTGCGGCGTCGACGGCTCGCCGGGCGTCTCCTGAATCTCCAGGATAAGCGAGAAGCCGCCTTCAATGTCCAGGCCGCCGCGCAACTGCCGTTGCGGCGGATAGAGAAACAGACCGGCGAGCAGCACGACCACACCGATCAGGATCAGTCGTTGATTCAAATTCCGTTCAAACATCTGCGGTTCCCCGTGAGGAGAAGGGCTACGGGATCGAGTCAGACGCCGCCGCCGCGAACCCGCGGACGGCCCAGGTGTGTGCAGGTGAACAATTCGAGACTAGCGCGAGGCAGGCGGGCCGTGCGGTTGAATGGCGTGCCTCAACCGGGCTAGCTGCGACGGGAGACCGACCTCGTACGGCGTTCGCACGCGCGGTGCGGGAGAAAACGCCGACGACGACGCGGAGACCCGATCCGTCGCGATGGCCGGTCCGGTTTGAACCCACCGGCATTCGTCCAGCTCGCGGGCAGCGGTCGGAAGCCGCAGCGCGACCACGTCGAGCGAGACCGGGCCGGCCGGGCCGGCGTTCCAGCGCGGCGGCGGAAGCACGTCCGGCACCAGCTCCGAGAGGGTCGGCGCGGGCGGCCGGCGCTGCGGACCCGGTCGGCGCTCGGAATCCGCATCAGCGGGAAGATGAGCCGGCGGCGGGTCGATCGGCCGGTCCGCGTGGACGCGGCCCGGGAACGCCAGCAACAGCAGGCCCGAGCAGTAGGCCAGCCGCAGCAGCAGTTTGTACGTTATCCACGGCATCGAACCGAGCAGTGTAGGTCACGCGGGCGCTTTTGCCAACCGCCTCCCGGCGGCAGAGCGGCGAGCGCAGCCCTGGCTCTGGGTGGCAGTCGCGCAGCGGGCCCGTTGGCAGCCGCTTGCCGGGCTCGTATTCTGGACACATGTCAGCCCCCTTGCCCGGGTTTCCCGGAGTGCCGCCCAGGAGCGGCCGTTCGCCGCTCGCAACGCGCGCCCTCGTCACCCTGCTCCTGCTGGTCCCCGCCGGTTGCAGCACGACCCGCGACATCGTGCTTTATCAGCCAACCGCGCCGCGCGCCCAGCGGCGCATCGAACTGACCGGGGGACACTACGCATTTGCTGGGGACGCCGGCCGACGCCGATTCGTCCTCGATTTTCCGCTGCCCGGGTCGCGCAGCGGACCGTCCGACTTCCGCCTCTTTCTCTCCGCACCCGCACTCGACGAAATGACTCCGATCAGCCCGGGCGACGAGGCCGCCGGCCGGGGGTTCCTGCTCCAGACCATCGGGCTGCGGCGCGGCAAGACGGTTTTCACCGGCGGCTACGTCCGCGTTCGCTCGCTCTGGCTCACCCAGGACACCGTCCGTCTCGACCTCGAAATCGACTGCGCCGACGACACGCGCATCAGTGGATCGGTCTTCGTGAAGGCCCGGCCCGAAACCGTGCGCGCCTTCGAGCAACGCTACGCCGCCGACATCGCGGCGCTGCGCGTTGACGCCGCCGCGACGACGGCGGATGCGTCCGCGGCCGCCGAGGGCGCGTCGCCGGCGTCCGCGTCAGCCACGCCGCCGGCATCGCAGCCCAGCGGATCAGCCGAAGCGCCGCGCTTCCTCGCCCCCCCGCCATAAGGACGGTCGGTTCGCGCGGCGGCACATCGCGCATTGCGCTGCATCCGATGGGTGTTTGTAACTTGCGGTGGCGCAGGCGAGCCGTCTCGGCTATGCTGACGCCTCGAACCTCGAGCCGGCGCCGTCGGCGCAGCTCAGAACCCCCGGAACTCAGGAGCCTCGCGTGCCCGTGATCCGTCGCCGCATCCTCGCGTTCTGGTTGATCTTTGGCGCGCTGCTCGGCGGCGGCATCGGCTGGTTCGCCGGCAGATGGCTCCTGGGACTGGCGATCGGAGTCGTGCTGGGGCTGCTGATCGCCATTCGCCGCATCCGCGTGGCGCGCGGCCGGCGCTGAGCCGCGCCAGGCCGGCCGGCGATGGACCACGAACTCGGTGCGCCTCGGCCGCGCGGTTCGCTCCCTGCGCCCGCCCTACGGGCACGGGGTCCCAAAGACCACCAGCAGCATGCTCAGGTCGGTCAGGTCGATGGTCTGGTCGCCGTTCAGATCGCCCTCCTCCGGCGTGGCGTTTGTGCTGCCGAAATTCGAGAGCAGAATGCTGAGGTCGAGCAGGTCGACCACCGTGTCGGCGTTCAGGTCGCCGAGGCAGGGCCGGTTCGTGCGGTAGGCGCGAATGTCCGTCCCGACGCCGGAGACGACCAGCGTGCCGGTGTTCCCGATCACGGGTCCGCCGATGTTGATGTTGGTCACCCCGACGCTGAAGACCGTGTTGAGGGCCTCATCGAGTGCGTACATGCGGCCCTGGCTGAATCCGCCGTTGGAGACATACAGCCAGCCGCGCTTGTCGAGGGCCATGCGCGGGGCGGCACTGCTTTCGAACGTGAGCGCGGCCGACGCGCCGAGCAGGGCGCCGCTGGCCGCGTCACGATGCTGAATGATATTTCCGGGCGCGAGCATGTAGACCGAGCCCTGGGTCGCGGCGAATTCGGAATTGGTCGTCCAGCGTGCCGCCGTCGACCACTTTTGCGTAAGCAACGAACCCTCGTCCGAGAACGCGTAGAAGAAGTCGGTTGCGGCATTGTTCTGCGTCCGCGAGACGTAGACGGTGCCGTCCGGGCCGACGAAGGGCGTGTTCTGAATCGTGAAGCCCGTCATGACCGGGCTTTGATACTGAAACGCGCCGGTCGCAAGGTCGTGCCGCCGGACGGCGTTTCCGCCGACGACGGCGTCCACGACGTAGATCGCGTTGCCGAACAGCGCCGCGCCGCAAGTGCCGCTGACCGACGCGGTGCGCGGAACCTTGTAGACCGTCCCGCCGTCGGTCGCACGAATGCGGGTGATTTCATAAAAGTCCGCCACGATCAGGTCGCCGTTGTCGGCGAAAACCACGCCGTCATACGCGCCGGCGCGCGTGTTTCCGGTCGACACCCAGACGACGGCGCCGGTCGCGGCGTCGAGCGCGTACATCCTGGCCGCGACGGACGCGCCGTTGCCGGACCGCGAGGCGTAGACTTTTCCGTCTCGCGCGCCGGCCACCCAGGTGGTCCAGTCGCCGCTGTTGTACGGGACGTCCGCCCGCCAGAGTTCGCCGCCGGTGTACAGGTTCATCGCAATCACGGGTGAGCCGTTGGGTTCGCCGCCGGGCGGAAAACCGGTCTGGCGAACCATGAACACCCGATCGCCCTCGATGACCGGCTGCCACGAGATGATCGAGCTGCGTCCGCCCGACCAGAGCAGATCGGCGCCGCTGTCGGGACCGGCTTCAGTCGTTTCGCAATTACGCTGCGCGTTGGCGCCCGCGTTGCTCCAGTCGGCAGCCAGCGCGTACCCGCCAAGCGACAGCGTGCCCAGCAGCGCCGCCGCAACGGCCTTCAGACGAGACATGGATTCTCTCCCTCCGCGGACCATCGGATCGGACCTTGCACGGCGCGTCGGGGAACGGCGCGCCGGAGTCGTCATTATAGCTTGTCCGGTCGCCTGAAAGAGCGCGGTTGCGCCGCTGAAGACGCGCGCGCCGTGTTTCAGCGTGAACGAAGAACGGGCGGGAACGCCTGTACCATCCCGCCCGCATTCGGACGCCGCCGATACGTTTCGCGCGGCTTGCCCAGCCGCGCCGGCAGCTATATCGTGACGCCTCGTCCGCGATTTTCGCTCCCGCGCTGCTGAACGGAGAGCCCGCATGAGCTTCGCCGTCGCGTTGCACGAAAAAGCTATCCAGATCGCGCGGCTGTCAGTGCAAATGACCGCCCGGGCCGGGGCCGGGCACCCGACCAGCGCGATGTCGATCGCCCACCTGGTGGCGTACCTGCTCTACGAGCGCATGCGCTGGGACCCGAGCCGCCCGGATGACCCTGCCTCAGACCGCCTGGTGCTTTCCGAAGGCCACGCCGTTCCGGCTGTCTATGCCGCCTACGCGGACCTTGGAGGCATGGTCGGGCGGGCGGGCAAGCTCGAGCGCCTCACGAACGAGGCGCTGGACCGGCTGCGCGCCCGCGAAAGCGTGCTCGACGGGCACCCGAATCCCTTCGAGGGCTTCCCGTTCTTCGACGCGGCCACCGGCAGCCTCGGCATGGGGCTCAGTGTCGCGGCCGGGCTCGGCCTCGCCGCACGCCTGGCGCGATCGCCGCGCCGCATCTACGCCCTGATCGGCGACGGCGAATCGCGCGAAGGCCAGATCTGGGAGGCGGCCGACTTTATCGTCGACCACAAGCTCACCCAGGTGATCGCGATCTTCAACTCCAACGGCCAGGGGCAGGCCGGGCATGTCTCCAGCCAGCAATCCGCCGAGCGGATCGCCGCCAAGCTGGAGGCGTTCGGCTGGCGGGCCGAGATCATCGACGGTCACGACCCGCAGCAGATCGCCGCCGCCCTGGCGACGGACCCGAGTGAGCGTCCCCTCGGCGTGGTCGCGCGCACGATCAAGGGCTGGGCGTCGCCGACCATGCAGAAGGGCAATTGGCACGGCAAGCCCTGCTCGAAGGACGATCTGCCGCGAATCGAAGCCGAGCTGGACGCCACGCGAGCTTCGCTCTGCAAGGGCGAGCCGGCCAAGCCGAGCGGACCGCGCCGGCCCGCGGCCGTCCCGCGCCCCGAGCGACCGATCCTCGCCTCGGTCTCGTGGCCGCGCTTCGAAGCCGCGATGGAATCCGGCGGGCTGGGCGCGCTGCTCGCCAAGGGAAAGGTCGGCACCCGCCGCGCGTACGGCGCCGCGCTGCGCGCTTTCGGCGACGTGGTGCCGAATCTCGTGGCGCTCGATGCCGACGTGAGCAACTCGACCTTTACCGAGATGTTCGCCGCCGCGCACCGCGAGCGTTTCTTCGAGTGCAAGATCGCCGAGCAGAACATGATCTCGACGGCGGTGGGCCTGGCGGCTTCGGGGAACATCCCGTTCGCCAACTCGTTCGCGAAGTTCCTCTCACGCGCGTTCGATCAGGTCGAACTGGCGTTCATCTCACGGGCCAACATCAAGCTGGTCGGATCTCACGCGGGCATTACGCCCTGCTCCGACGGACCGAGCCAGATGGGCCTGCTCGACGTGGCGTTCTTCCGCGCGTTCGGAACCGTTCGCTCGGACGACCGAGAACGGCCCGCGGCCTGGTTCTTCCAACCGGCTGACGCAGTCGCCGCATATCACTGCACGCGTCTGATGATCGAGCAGACCGGCCTGTGCTACATGCGAACGCACCGCCCGGACGTTCCCCTGCTGTACTCACCGGACACCGCCTTCGAACCGGGCGGGTTCCAGACGCTGCAGAGCGGCGGCGACCTGGCGCTGATCGCGTCCGGCTACATGGTGCACGTGGCGCGCGAAGTCGCCGCGATACTCGCCCGTCAGAACATCCGCGTGGCCATACTCGACGCGTATAGTCTCCCGTTGGCGCCGCGCGGCCTGGGCGACGCGATCGCGCGCAGCGGCGACCTCGGCCTGGTGCTGGAGGACAACTACGGCGGCGGCGTGGGAAGCGCGGTAGCCGAAGCGGCGGCCCAGCGCGGCGGATTGCGCGTCCGCGCGCTGCACGTGCAGCGCATTCCCAAATCGACGCGCGCCCCCGAGGACGAACTGGATTACTGCGGGCTGGGACCCGGCCAGATCGCTGATCAGGCCGTCGCCCTGCTGCGCGACCCCGGCGCTTGAGCCGCGGGATTCGCGAGGCGGAACTGTTGGCGCGGCCGACCGGCCCCGCATGGAAGCTGAATGATGAACCTTGTCACTGGCGCGACAGGCCTGCTGGGCAGCCACATCGTCGAACAGCTTCGCAAGCGCGGTGCGCCGGTGCGCGTGCTGGTCCGCCGCGGAAGCGATTCATCCTGGCTAATGTCGCAAGACGTCGAGATCGTCGAAGGCGACGTCACGAACATCGAGTCGCTCCAGCGCGCCTGCGCCGGCTGCGAGGTCGTGTATCACTCCGCCGCCCGCGTCGGCGACTGGGGGCCCTGGCAGGAATTCCAGCGCATTACCATCGACGGCACGCGCAACGTCGTCGAGGCGGCGGTCGGCGCGGGCGTGCGCCGGCTGGTCCACATCAGCTCGATCAGCACCTACGGGTATCACACGGACGCCTACACCGTCGACGAAACCTACGACCTGGGCTTCAAGCTCTATCGCTGGGCCTACTACAGTCGCTCCAAGGTCGAAGCCGAGCGGATCGTCTGGGAGGCCTGCAAGGCCGGGCGCCTCGAAGTCACCGTGATTCGACCGGCCTGGATCTACGGCGAACGCGACCGCACCACGATCGCGCGGCTGGTGCGCATGATCAAAGAGGGTCGGGCGAAAATCCTCGGCGCGGGTGACAATCGGCTGAACGTGGTTTACGCCGGCAACGTGGCCGAAGGCGCGATCCTCGCGGCGAATCATCCCAAGGCCAACGGGCGCGCGTACAACTGCTCCAACGACGGAGAGATCACGCAGCAGGCGTATTTCGACCTGCTGGCCCGCGCGCTGGGCGCGCCGCCCGTCGCCGCGCGCGTCTCCTACCCGGTCGCGTATTTCGCCGGCTTCGTGCTGGAGTGCCTGGGCCACCTGTTCCGCTCGCGCAAACCCCCGTTCGTCACGCGCTACGCGGTCTGGCTGATGGGACGCCGCACGTATTTCTCGGCGGAGCGCGCCCGCCGCGAACTCGGCTGGAAAACCACCGTCCCGTACGAGGTCGGTGTGCCGCGCACCGTTCAGTGGTATCTGGAGACGCAGCGGTCGGACGCGCCGCAGGCTGAATCGGCGCAGGGGCGGGCCGTGTCCTCGCAAGTCGCGTGATCTCGAGCGCGCGGAAACTTCTCGAGCCCCCCGCGCTCGCAGGGGTCGGGGGAAGGACCGTAGGCCGCTGAGTAACCGCCCCGCCCCCAGCCTCTCCCCAACGGGGAGCGGAGCTTGCGACAGGTTCTGGTTGATGAAATGACTCGCGCCGCGGATTCGTCCGATCAGGCCAGGTCCAGCCACGTCGTGTAGCACATGAACTGAATCGGGTGCAGGATGCGCATGCGGTACCCGCGGAACTGCTCCGGCGCGGCCCCGAGCGCGTCAAAAGCGAACTTGATGATCGCGCTGTGATTGGGCACGTCGCGGCTGATGACGCTCGCCACGCCGTTGCCCAGCAGCTCGACCCGCTCCAGCACGTCCACCTTGTCGAGCACTTCCGCGCTGCTACCGGCCGGTCCCTGATCGCCCGGCCGGTGGACGCCCGCCGTCAGGCGCGGAAGCGTCGGCGGCCAGACATCCTCACGCACGAACACGTCGTGAATCAGCAGCCGCGTCGGCGTCCGCATCATCGCGGTGAACGGAATCTCGCGGCGGCGATCATCTCGCTTGCGCGGAATCGAAGCCACCCCGCGGTATCCGAAGACCAGGTTGAGCCCTTGCCCGACGGGCGTCTCCGGCCCGGCCGGAAGATAGTGATAGACCGTCCCGCCCTGCTCGAGCGTCTGGAGCTTCGGCGCGGGCGAGCTGCTGAATCGCGGGAGCAGCATGTTGGCGCCGCCGTCGCGCGTCAGCGGCTGAATGCTCGGGCCCGACTCGCCGGAGGCGGCGAAACGCCCGCCGCCGAGCAGAATCGTCGCGCCGGTTCGAATGCGGCGCAGCTCGAACTTGCCCATCACCGCCACCACGTCGCACTTGGACGCGTCGCTGCTGGACGGCTGCACGATCTGGAGCATCAGCTCCACGTCCTGCAAATAACCGAGCACGAAGCCCAGCGATTTGAAGATCTGTTGCTTGGCGAGGTTCTCGCCGCCGATGCGCGTCTCCGGCACCCACCCGCTGATCATCGCGTCGAGCGCGGAGCGGCCGCCGGCCTCGTCCATCAGCCGATGAAACGCATCCGCCGCGGAGTGCCCCCGCTCGAGCACGCGCTGCGGCACGCCGCGCTCGGCAGCCTTCGCCAGAAAGATGCGCAGCCCCTCGGGCGCCGGCAGCCGCGCCAACGACGAGAGCGCGTCCGTGTCGCGCAGCGAAGCCATGATGCGGCTGGCGAGATTCTTGTTCAGCTCGAGCTGGCGCGTCAGCGCGCTCGGACGGGTCGGACGATCAGGTAGCGCATTGATCACTTCGCGAAGGGACCGCCGCAACTGGGCCGAAACGTCTTCGATACGGGACTGCATCGCACCGCTGGACACCGCGCGCCCGGCAGATTTGCGAACGCTCTTGGGCATAAGTTTTCCTCGCTAGCCGCCCCGGCGCGGCATCGTCTATGATAGTGCGATTTTACTTCGTCCTACAGGCATCGCAACGGCCCGGGAGCTCGAAAATCGACAGACCTGTCCGCGTTTGACCCGCGCCGCGACGCGCGGATACACTTGGCCCACGGGATTCGCACACGCCGCCCATGACAGCCGGAGGCCGCCGCATGACGCAGATCAGCCCGGTGAACCTGAAGGCCTGGATCGACGCGAATCGTCACCTGCTGCGGCCGCCGGTCGGGAACAAGTGCGTCTGGGAAGGCCAAGACTACATCATCATGATCGTCGGCGGCCCGAACAAGCGCAAGGACTATCACGTAAACCCAACGGCGGAGTTCTTTTACCAGCTTGAAGGCGACGTCACGCTCGGCTTGATCGATCCGCAGACGAAAAACCGCCAGGACGTCGTGCTGCGTGAGGGCGAGATTTTCCTCGTGCCGGCGTTCGTTCCGCACAGCCCGCGTCGGCCCGCCAACACGGTCGGGCTCGTGGTGGAGTACAAGCGGCCGCCCGGCGCACTCGACAAGCTCCAGTGGTATTCCGACGACACCGGCGAGCTGGTGCACGAGGCCGAGTTCAAGCTCCAGAACATCGCCGTCGATCTCAAACGCATCATGGACGAATTCTGGTCGAAACCGGAGCTGCGCCGCTGCAAGTCGACCGGCAGCATCATCGCGCCGCCCGAGGAAGCCAAGCCGCCGCCGCCGCGCGCGGCCGCGCGCTGATCCCGAGGAACCGACGAGCAACTCTGCGGCCGCGCTTCACGCGCGTCTCCGCCGCGCCGCGGATCCATGCCGACCACGAATTCCCATGAGTCAGAATCTGATCCGAATCAACCTCGGCTGCGGACCCGCGACGCTGCCCGGCTTCGATAACATCGACAATTCGCCCAGCGTCTTCCTGGCGCGGCATCCCGCGCTCAAGAAGCTGCTCTTTCAGATCGGCCTGCTGCCGCGCAAGCACTACGAGACCAAGTGGCCGACCGACATCCTCTGGCAGGACGCCAGCAGGCGGCTGCGCTACGCCGACGGCTCCGTCGACCGCATCTACTCCAGTCATTTTCTCGAGCACCTGCCGCGCGAGACCGGCCGCAAGGTGCTGCGCGAATGCCGGCGGGTGCTAAAGCAGGACGGCATCTTCCGGCTGGTCGTGCCCGATCTCGTCTTTCACACGCAGCGCTACCTCGACGAGACGCGCGACCTGGTCGCGCACGACAAGACCGACCGCGCCATTCACGACCGGTTCCTCAACACCGTGCACGGCGGCTATCTCGACCGCCGACGCTCAGCGCATTTCTACATGTACGACTGGCCGACGCTGCGGCTGATCCTGGCGGAGACGGGCTTCCGCAATGTCCGGCGATGCGAGTTCCAGCAGTCAGCGGACCCGGAGCTGGCGCGCGTGGACAACCGCCCGGATGAGTCGTTGTACGTGGAGATGGAGGGGTAGGAGGAAGGAGCCAAGGGGCCGAGGGCGTGGTCGTGCCATGTGGAGGGCTCGATAGGACAGCAGGTCGACAGGTCGACATTTCGGCAGGTGATGGGGTCGAGGGGCAAGGGGCTGATGGGTTAAGGGGCCAGGTGCGCAGCGCGCGCTGCGCACGGGGCGCAGGGCGCGAAAAGCGCCGCTCCGCGCACTTCGTCTCCCCGTCTCTCCGTCTCCCCGTCTCTTCGTCTCCCCGTCTCTTCGTCTCCCCGTCTCTTCGTCTCCCCGTCTCT
>CAYXIO010000084.1:0-11991 GCA_964465125.1 uncultured Planctomycetales bacterium
CCCCCCCCCCCCCCCCCCCCCCCCCCCCCCCCCCCCCCCCCCCCCCCAGCATCCGCCTTCGGCCTGTCGTGAGGAGCTCTATGAACTTCGTTGCGATGCTCTTGGCCTTGATCGTGTTTTCTCCGGATCCGCCTTTGCCTCCTTGCTCGACGTTCGGCGCCGGGTGGGTTACAGAAGGGGGTGGATGCTGTGATCGAGAGCCGCTGATATGTGACGGGCTGGTCATGAGGTACGAAATGGGCTGCGCTGGGTTGTGCCCGATTGGAAAGGAGTGCCTGTGGACGGAGAAGTACACGGCGGTCATTTCGATCCGCATTGAGTGCGAAGGGAACTGCGGCGACTGCACCACCACTCTATATCAGACAACCATGGGGGACTTGATAACGAAATGCGGATGCCGCAACGGGCCGGCGTAGCAGGCACTCCGCCCGCCCGCGCGCAGAAGCCGACGGCGCTGCGACGTTCGCGCGATGCGGGGTGTATCAAAAAGGTGGTGTGCGCACCGGCGCCAACCAAGAGGGCGATTGAATGCGATCGCGAGAGTGGTTGCTGTTGCCTTTGAACGACATGGACGATCGGGGGATGGAGAATAGACCGTGAGCATCGTGGCCTTCCTAATTGTGCTCGCGCTTCAGGTTTCACCCGACGCGGACACACTTGTCCGCGCGGTCACGCACCGCCATGACACCCTGCGTGCGGGCCTGACCTCGGTTCGGTTCCGCGAGAAAGTCGTCACCAGTCTCGAACGTGTGCCGGCCTACGACGTGCGGGCTGAAATGGAGGCGCTTGATCTCCACGAGCGCAGTGTCCAGTTCGTCGAAGACGAACTGCGCCGGACGGGTGCTGAGGACTCGGTCATCGAGGCCGCGCGCAGAAACATCGAGGACGTAGAGCTTCCACAGATTGAGCGCGCCCCGCTGCTGTCAGACCTTCAATCGAATGCGGCGTTCTCGCGGGTGGCGCTGTGCGACCTGGCGGGCGCAAAGTCGCTCGTTACGGAATCGGATTCGCGCGACCTGGCGGCTCTCGCGACGGAGCATCAGCTTTCCGAGTTGGAGCGCGCGACCATCTCGCGCAGTGGCCGAAGGATCGTGGCCAGCGACGGCACGACGCAACTACAGGATGATCAGCACATCGCCGTCCGCATCCCCGTCCGGCTCAGCGACGTGCAGCAGTGGCGGGCGCTCGGGCTGCTTTCGCCGCGGATTCTGGAGCACCGGCTCGTTCGCCGAAAGAACGACGACCCCCACACCGTCGTCTTCGACGTGCTGGAGCGCGGTAATGAGAGCGTCCGGCTGTTTGACTTCGAGCTCGACCCGGCCCGCGATTTCGTCGTGACGCGCATGCACACCTACAACGCCGCCGGCGACGTGGTGAACGACTTCCGGGCGACCGATTTCCGGCAGGTGGACGGGCATTGGATCCCGTTCCAAACCGTGGACGAGCGCACGAAGAAGGGCGTGGTGAAGATGTCGCGCGAGGTGCGCCAGGTCGAGGCGGTCGAGGTCAATCCGCGCGTCGAGGCCTCGGCATTCGCCGTTCCCGAGACCTATCGAGTGATTGACCCGATGCAGAATGCGACGCGCTTGCCGCGGCCGTAGCGCCGTCCCTCTGTGGGTGACGAGCAAGTGCTGAATAGCGAATAGCGACTTGCGAGTGAAGAACGGCACGCGTCGATTTAGCGCGAAGGTTCGTTGACCACGGCGGGTCGCCGCTACGGAGCAATCGACACGCGCTAATGCTGCTGGCAGAGCCGCACGACGTCGAGCGTCAGGCGCGGGTTGCTGCCGGGCGTCATCACCGTGATGTGATCGCCGGGCGCCAGTTGCAGATCGGCCTCCGGCAGCAATTCGTGCCCGCCGCGCGCCACGCCGACCACCAGGCAGCCTTTCGGGAGGCCGGCCGAGCGCAGCCGCTTGCCCTCGACCTTCGATCCGGGGTGCACGCAGATGACGATCAGGTTTGGATCGGGCCGACTCTCCATCACGCCGTCGCGAAGCAGATCGCGCTCCAGCAGCGCGTCGTAGATCGGGCGGTCGCGCAGCCGCTCGGCAACCAGGTACGCGACCATGCACGTCACGCACAGCGCGAAAAGCTGCTCCTGCTGCGCGGTCATTTCCAGGATCAGCACGATGCCCGTCAGCGGGGCACGCACGGAAGACGTGAACACCGCCGCCATCCCGAGCACGGCAAAGGCGGCTTCCTTCTGGGCCAGCCACGGCAGGGTGTAGCCGACGCCTCGCCCGAAAACCGCGCCCAGCACCGCGCCGAGCAGCAGCATCGGCGCGAAGATTCCGCCGGGCGCGCCCGAAATGTAGCTGAACACCGTCAGGCCGAACTTGATTACGAACAGCGCCAGCAGCGCCGTCGCGGTGGCGGTGATCTGCCGGTTCAGGATGCGCTCCGCGGCGGCATGTCCGCCGCCGACGGCGTCGGGAACCCACCAGGCGGCGAGCCCCGCCGCTGCGCCGGCCAGGCCCGGCAAGAGCCAGCGCCAGCGCGCGGTCACGCGGTCGGCCAGCCTCAGGCCGTTCGCCAGCGACTTGTTGAACGCCACGCCCACCAGACCGCCGAGCACGCCGAGGATCGCCACCAGCGGCAGGACGGTCAGCGGCAGCGCCGTGTGCATGCGGACGGAGAACGACGGCGCCTGGCCGGCCAGCGACTCCGTCACGATCGTGGCGCAGACCGCCGCGATCAATGCTCCGCCGTAGGTCAGCGCCGACAGCTCGCGATGCAGCTCCTCGAGCACGAAGATGAAGCCGGCCAGCGGCGCGTTGAACGCCGCCGCGAGTCCGGCGCCGGCGCCGCACGAGACGAGCTGCGGCAGCGCGCGGCGCGAGACACCAAGGAAACCGCTGAGGGCTTTGGCGACGGCGGCCCCAAGCTGGACGGTGGGCCCCTCGCGGCCCAGCGACAGGCCGGCCCCGATACCGAGGACCCCGCCGAGGAATTTCACCGGAATCAGCACGCGCCAGTTCATCCGCCGCACGCGGACCAGCACGGCCTTGACGTGGGGAATGCCGCTGCCGGCGGCTTCCGGCGCCGTGCGGCGCACCAGCCAGCCGATGAATATGCCGACGATCAGCCCGATGAACGGTAGTACCAGCCAGCCCCACTGCGGGTAGCTCCGCAGCGTGGTCAGTAGGTGCTCGCGCGAACGCTCCGCCCGGAACAGCGCCTCGCGAAAGATCACTCCCATCAGGCCGGCGGCCAGTCCGACCACCGCGGCTCGCATGAAGTGACGGGCCCGATTGGCATAGGTGGTCGGCGCTTGTTCCGCCTGAACACCCGGCGATCGTGCGTCGCCGCCCGCGCCGGATGCGCCTGGCGGCTTCGGCTGGCCGGGCGAACCGCCTCGGGGCTGGTTCTTCGATGCGCTCGCGGCTGGATTTTCGCTGGATTCCGGCACCGGCCTCGATAAGCCTCCTCGTCGCGGACGCCGATCACCTCGCTTGCGCCCGGCGCATCTCAACCAGGTTTGTTCCGGGCCGTCGCCGGTTCACGCCGTGACAGATCGGCCCCGGACGGACCGCATGATACTCAGATGACGCCGGGTGGGGGGACCTCGCGGGGAAGTGCAATCACAAACGCGCGATGGACGGGAACCGCCCCGACGGAACGCAGGTCGCCAGCGCGCCCGCGATCAGCCACAGCGATTCGCAGCCGGTCGCTGCGAGCTCACTCGAGCGCCTACGTTCCGGTGAAGAGCTGCGGCCCGCTCCGGCGACGATCCCGGCGCACGATTCGTCCGGACGCGTCGCGCTGATTGGCCCGCCCGGCGCGGGTTTTCGGCGCGCTTTCGACCGGATTCTCCGGCCCGACGAGCGGATCGCCCACTTGAATAGCCCTGAGCCGCTTCTCGATGTTCGCCGCGTAAGACTTGGACAGCTCGAAGCCGACGTAGTGGCGGCCGAGCTTTTTTGCGACGGCCAGCGTTGTGCCGCTGCCGCCGAAGGGGTCGAGCACCAGGTCGCCCTCGTTCGAGCAGGCTCGGAGGATGCGGCCCAGCAGTTGCTCGGGCATCTGGCAGCCGTGCCAGCCGCGGCGCTCTTTGAACGTGCCCGCGACGCGCGCGAAATACCACGTGTCGCTTTCCTGCGGGAAGCGCTCGGGAATGTCCTGCGGCCGCAGGACGAAGCCGTCGCGCGTCGGCACTTCCGCCGACAGCACGGGCGGCATCAGCCAGGTGTCGTCCGGCACGCGGCCGGCGGGATCGGCACGCTTGTCGCCGTAGACCAGCTCGCGGGCCGAGGGCACGCGCACCGCGAGCGAGTTGAAGGTGCAGCTCTTCGGGTCCTTCACGAGGTAGAACAGGTGCGCGTGGCTGCGGGTGAATTTGTTCACGCAGTGCACGCCGAAGGTGTAGTACCAGACTACCCAGCTTCGGCAGTGCAGGCCCAGGTCGCGCGTGCAGAGCACCTTCAGCTCGGCGGCGAACTCATCGCCGATCGCGAGCCAGAAGGTACCGTTGGGCTTGAGCACGCGCCGGACGCCTTCGATCCAGCGGCGCGACCAGGCGAGGTACTCGTCGGCGGCCTTGCCGTCGTCGTAAACGTCGTAGTGGTAGCCGATGTTGAAGGGTGGGTCGGCAAAGGCGAGGTCGACGGAGTCGGGGGGCAGGGCGGCTAGGCCCTGCACACAGTCAACGCAATGAACGCGGCCGAGCTCCAAAATAGCACCCACTGAATGTTGCAGTTACGTCCGCGGTTAGACACAAGATATTGTATACGCACCTTCAGACATCGACAAGCACGGTCGATCGCAGTCGGCAGCGCCCGTCGCGCCGAAGCAGGGCGGCCGTGCCCCCGAATGCCATTACATTATCGGTCGTACGGCGCTTTCGGTCGGCTTCGCCGCCCTGAGCACCGAGCGCCAGATCACGCTTGGCGGGAGGTCCGGACCGGTGCGGCGGCCGTTAAACTCCTGAACAAGCGCTTCGAATTCGGGCGTGTACGCCAAGCGGTCTCGCGGCCCAAGGGTTCCAGCGTATTGGGCTCCGAGTTCGGACGCCAAGCCCACGTCTTCGGCTGAGAACTTGAGCGTCACAAAATCTGGCGTGGGTAGCAGCGTGCGCGGCAAGCGCCCCGCCTTTCGCAGCCGCAACAGCCTCCGAAACACCGATTTCGGTCCTGAACTTCAGCTTCCGAGCGAATTGCTCATAGAGCTGCTCGAACTCGCGCGGATACGCAAGTGAATCGAGCGGGCGTCCCAATGACGCGTAAAGCGCCACCAGGAAGCGATCAGTCTCCGAGAGCGGCGTTTCGTTGAATACCGTGTCACTCATGCCAGTCCGCCGGTCGCTTCGAGTCTCATTCGCGCGGTCTTGGCGGCGGCATCGAGGTCGCGAAACAGCGTGCGCGCGTCGATCAGCATGTTGTCCAGGTGGGAGATCGCAAGTCTGCGCTCCGATAGCGGAATCTCAAACTGAGCGAGCGCCTCACCCAGCAAGACCTCGAGTTGCCTGGCTATCCGCGCTTGACGACGTTCACCATGCCCAATGGCCCCTCACTCCCCGAACTTCAGCCCCTGGGCCAGCGGCAGCTCGGTGCCGTGGTTGATCGTGTTGGTCTGGCGGCGCATGTACTGCTTCCACGAGTCGGAGCCGCTTTCGCGGCCGCCGCCGGTGTCCTTTTCGCCGCCGAACGCGCCGCCGATCTCCGCGCCGCTGGTGCCGATGTTGACGTTGGCGATGCCGCAGTCGCTGCCGGCGGCGGAGAGGAAGCTCTCGGCCTCGCGCAGGTTCTCGGTGAAGATGGCGCTGCTCAGGCCCTGCGGAACGCCGTTGTTCATGCACAGCGCCTGGCCGATCTCGCCGACCGCCTGCGCCGGCGTCGAGCGTGCGTTGCCGTAGCCGATGATGTACAGGATCGGCGCAAAGGTCTCTTCCTGCACGATCTTGAAGGCGTTCTGGGCCTCGGCGATGCAGGGCGTGACGTAGTGCCCGCCGGGATATTCCGGCCCGTCGAGCTTCTTTCCGCCGCCGAGCACCCGCCCACCTTCCTCCTTGACGCGCTTGACGGCGTTGAGCAGGTCGTTGACGGCGGCATGCGTCACCAGCGGTCCCATCGTGGTGCCGCTCTTGCGCGGATCGCCGATGCGGATGGTCTTGTAGGCCGCCAGCAGCCGCTCGGCCAGCGCGCTCCTGATCGACTCGTGCACGAGGATGCGGCGGGTGCTGGTGCAGCGCTGTCCGGCGGTGCCGACCGCGCCGAAGACGATGGCGCGCAGCGCCAGCTCGAGATTCGCGCTGGGCGTGACAATGATGGCGTTGTTGCCGCCGAGCTCGAGGATCGTGCGCCCGAAGCGCTTGCCGACGATTTCCGCGACGCGCACCCCGACCGAGCAACTGCCGGTCGCGGAGACGAGCGGGAGGCGCCGGTCGGCGAGCATGCGGTCGCCGATGGTCGAGCCCTTGCCGATCACCAGCGAGAAGATCGCCGAGTCAACGCCGTTGGCCGCGCAGACCTGCTGGGCGAGCCTGGTGACGGCGATGGCGCACAGCGGCGTGTTGCTGGAGGGCTTCCATAGGGTCGCGTCGCCGCAGACGGCCGCGAGGGCGGCGTTCCAGCTCCAGACGGCGACCGGGAAATTGAACGCGCTGATGACGCCGACGACGCCCAGCGGATGCCACTGCTCGTACATGCGGTGCTGCGGGCGCTCCGAGTGCATCGACAGGCCGTAAAGCTGGCGGCTCAGCCCGGTCGCGAAGTCGCAGATGTCGATCATCTCCTGCACTTCGCCTTCGCCCTCGGCGGCGATCTTGCCCATTTCGAGCGTCACCAGCCCGCCCAGCTCGTGCTTCACCTCGCGCAGCTTGTGGCCGAGCTGCCGGACGATCTCGCCGCGCTTCGGGGCGGGCACGTCGCGCCACTGGAAGAAGGCCTTGTGCGCCCGCTCGCTGATCTTGTCGTACTCGGCCTCGTTGACCTGGTGGACCACCGCGATGACGGACCCGTCGATCGGCGTCTTCACTTCGAGCTTCGGGCCGCTGCCGAGCCACTCGCCGCAGAAGCCGCCGTAGTTCTCCTTCTCGATGCCGAGTTTTTTCAGCAAGTCGCTCATGAGCGTCCTCTCGTGGGTGCGGTCGCATCGCGGCCGAGCGCGGAGCGGGCTCCGCGTCGGCGGGCCGACGCCGGTGATCGTATCGTATCGAAGGACGCGCGAAAGGTCAGGCGGTGCGCTGCGATACCCGGATGTCGTGCCGCGGCAGCTCTTCCACGTACTTATCCAGGGGCACGCACCTCTCCAGCGGTCGGGCTCCCGGCGGGATCAGGCCGCGCGCTTGCATGTACGCGATCAGCGCGGTGGGGTACGAAGTCGTGCGCTCCATCGCGGTGAAGCCGGTCGCCTGGTCGCGACGGTCGAGCAGGTCATAAACCAGGGTCGTGGCCCGGCCGGCGTGGATCCCCGAGACGGTCGCCCGCAGGACGGTGACGTCGTGGATGTCGGGGAAGGCGAGCCGGTCCTCCATGAGCTGGCGCAGCAGCGCCTTAGGCTCGATCGTCGTGCCGTTGCGCAGGTGGACACGCTCCTCGAAGCACCCAAGCTCGAACATGGCCTTGATGATGGCAAAGTGCCCGGGGTAGCGCACGGTCTTGTAGTCGTAGTCGCGGACGCGGCCCAGGAAGCTCTGGGGGCAGGTGCTCGTTCCGCCCGAAGTGACCGCGGCCTCGCAGCGCCCGATCGGCTCAGGAAACTCGATCTGCTCGAGCTCGGTGAGCGTTGGAACCAGAACAGGCCGGCCGTCGCGCAGGAATTCCGCCTTCCCGCTGTACTCGTTGATCAGCCCCTGGAAGTTGAACAGCAGCTTGTAGCCCAGCGGGCCGACCGCCTGCTCAGGCAGACCGCCGCAGCGCACGTGCGCCGCCTCGGGCTGGTCGAGGCGGGTGATGCCGTGAGCCGCGAGCAGGTTTCCCAGGCCGGGCGCGAGACCGCAATCCGGCACGACGCTGACTCCGGCGCGCGTGGCTGCCTCGTGCATGTCGAGCTGTCGGCGGACGACCTCGGTGTTGCCGCCCAGGTCGCAAAAGTGTACGCCGGCGCCCACCGCGACGCGCGTCAGCTCCACGTTGAAGCGGTAGGGCACGCACGAAATCGCCACGTCCGCGCCGCGCAGCACGCGCTCGGTCGTGGCGGGTCGCGACGCGTCACAAGTCTCGGCGGTGACGCTTGAAGTCTGCCTGGGGAGCAGTGTGGCGAGGCGCGCCACCGCGCCCATCGCCGCGCCGGAATCCGAGTCCACCAGCGTGACGCGCTTGGCCTCGCAGTTCTTCGCCAGGTCGAACGCCAGGGCCACGCCTTGTCGGCCCGCGCCCAGCACCACGTAGGAATAGGACATCGCGTTCCTCAATCCGCGCCGAGTGCGCCGCTCAGGGCGCCAGGCGCTCGCGCTTCCAGCCGCCGTTCGCTTCGCGCTTGAAGCGAAATCGATCGTGCAGGCGAAACTCGCGTCCCTGCCAGAACTCGATGACTTGCGGCGCGCAGCGATAGCCGCCCCAGGTGTCGGGCCGCGGAATCGTCTTGCCAACGTATTCGGCCTGCAATTGCAGCAGGCGCTGCTCGAGCACGTCGCGCGACCCGATCACACTGCTCTGCGGCGACAGCAGGGCGGCGATCTGCGCCAGCCGCGGCCGCGAGTGATAGTACTCATCCGACTCCGCCGCGCTGATCTTCTCAACCGGGCCTTCGATCCGCACCTGGCGTTCGAGCTCGGCCCACCAGAAGCACAGCGCGACGTTCGCATTGGCGCTGATCTCGTGCGCCTTGCGGCTGTCGTAGTTGGTGAAGAACACGAAGCCGCGCTCGTCGTAGCCTTTCAGCAGCACGGTTCGGCACGACGGCTTGCCGTCGGTCGCGACGGTGGCCAGCGCCATCGCGTTGGGCTCCTCGCCGCTGGTCTGGACCATTTCCTGGAACCAGCGCGTGAAGAGGTCGATCGGATCCTCCCCGGCCTCGGTCTCGGTCAGGGCCTTGAGCCGATACTCCTTGCGCATGGCGGCGACGGGCTTGTCCACAGGCGAGCTCCCGGATCGGAGGACGCGACGATCGCGCTCGGCGCGGTCCGAGCGGAATTGTACGAGCGGGCGGACATCCGTCGAAGCGCGCGGCGAAGCCCCGGCCTAGCGGCGCGTCGCTTGCGGGACGCCGGCCGGCTCGATGATCTCATACGATGCCGAGCGCGGCGGCTCGTCGTCGTCGGTGCGGTCAAAGTTGACCCGGCGCGCCTCTTCCCAGTAACGGCCGGCGTTGAATTCGAAGCCTGAGCGCATGACCAGCTCCGCCACCAGCCCCGACATGATCGCGATCCAGCCCAGGACGAAGAAGATGGTCCCGATCAGCGGAGCCTTGCCCCAAAAGGCGGCCCACGGATCGAGCGAGTAGATCGCGTTCAGCACCGCGAACGCGAAACACGCCGCCGTGCCCAGCCAGGCCCACTGCGTGATCTTCCCGAAGAAGTGCAGCGGCTTGGTGCGGTATTTCTGGAGCATGCGCACGAGCACCAGGTCAAGCGCGACCTTCACGATGCGGCCATAGCCGTACTTGCTGTGGCCGGCGACGCGCGGATGGTGCCGGACGACGACCTCGCAGATTCGGGCGCCGTGCATCGAGGCGTAGACGGGGATGAAGCGGTGCATTTCGCCGAAGAGGCGCGCATCGCGGATCATGTGCGCCCGGTAGGCCTTGAGCGTGCAGCCGTAGTCGTGCAGCTTGACGCCGGTGATGCGTCCGATGATCCAATTGGCGACGCGCGAGACGCGCGTACGGAGCCAGGAGTCCTTGCGGTCGCGCCGCCAGCCGCTGACGACGTCGTAGCCCTGTTCGAGCACGTCGACGAGACGGCCGACCTCGTCGGGCTCATTCTGGCCGTCGCCGTCGAGCGGTACGATGACGGGCGCGCGGGCGGCCCAGAATCCCGCCATCATCGCCGCCGTCTGCCCGTAGTTGCGGGCGAGGTGAATGACCCGCAGGCGCGGCTCGGATGCGGCGACGCGGTCAAGCAGCTCGCCGGTGCGGTCGCGGCTGCCGTCGTTGACGACCACCAACTCGAACGATCGGCGCTGTCCGCTGAGCGACTCGACGAAGCGGCGCAGCACCGCCTCGACGTTGGCTTCCTCATTGAGCATCGGAACGACGACGGAAACGTCCGGCCGTGGATGTTGCATCGCGGTCGCGTCTCCCAACGTCGCAACCGCCGGCAAGCGAGTGGGTTGCGCGAGAAGCAGTATAGCGTTTGCGGCCCGCTGCTCCAACGCGGGGGGGGGCGTCGCGCGGATGGGGCGCTGGCGACTCCGGCCGAGCAGGGTGATACGGGGGTTCGCGCCCGTCGTCGGCTCCGCCAAAGGAGCGCGTCGGGCCGCCGCGCGTGCCCGCCTGCGCCGCGATACCGCCATGATTACCGCCCCTTCCGGTTTCCGCCCGCCCGCGTTCGACAAGCCCCGCGTTTCGGCTAACATCCGTCGCGCTCGACCTAAGTTGACCCGCCTGCCCGCCGCCGTTGGCGATGCCGGATTCCGGTTATCAACCGAGCTTGATGAGCCGTCCTTGCCCGGAGACTTTCAGTTGAACCCATCCGCCGGCGTTTCCGCAGCGCTTCCCTCCGACTTACCGACTTCCGCGGTGATGGCCGATCGCACGAGTGAATCCGCGGCCGACCACGCCGGGCCGATCGCGAACCCGTTCAAGGTCCGCTTCAACCGGCTGATGCCTTACATCTTCCTGCACGTCATGGCGCTGGGCGCGATCTTCACCGGCTTCAGTTGGGCGGCGCTGGTGGCCGCACTGATCACGTTCTACGTGCGGATGTTCGCGATCACCGGCTTCTATCACCGCTACTTTTCGCATCGCGCCTACCGCACGTCGCGCTTCTGGCAGTTCGTTTTCGCGCTGGTGGGCAACAGTGCGGCGCAGCGCGGCCCGCTGTGGTGGGCGGCGCAGCATCGGCACCATCACGCCCATTCCGATCAGGAGGGAGATTTTCATTCGGCCAAGCGGTACGGGTTTTACTGGTCGCACATCGGCTGGCTGACCTGCGAGGAATCGCAACCCACGGCGTTGAAGGCCGTGCCCGATCTCCATCACTTTCCGGAGCTGCGGTTTCTGGATCGCCACGAGTTCCTGACGCCGGCGCTGTTCGCCGCCGCGCTCTTCGGGCTGGGCGAGTGCCTGCGCGTCGTCGCGCCCGGGCTGGGGACCAGCGGCTGGCAGATGCTGTTCTGGGCGTTCTTCCTCTCGACGGTTGTGCTGTTCCACTGCACTTGCACGATCAACTCGCTCTCGCACATGTTCGGCCGGCGGCGTTTCAAGACGACCGACATGAGTCGCAACAACTGGGTCCTGGCGCTGCTGACGCTGGGAGAAGGTTGGCACAACAACCACCACCACTACCCCAGCTCGGCGCGGCAGGGTTTCTACTGGTGGGAGATCGACATCAGCTACTACATCCTCAAGCTGATGTCCTGGTGCGGCATTGTCCGCGACCTCCGCCGCGTGCCGGATTCGATCCTGGCGGAGGGGCGTGCCCGAGGAGACTAGGAGGCGGAGCGACGGAGAGACGAAGAGACGCAGTGTTGGCGTTTCCTAGCGGCGCCCGCCTCACTTCGCCCCTGCGTCCCTTCGTCCCTCGGTCACTTCCTCCGCGCCTTTCTTCCTCTCCGCCTCTCCGTCTCTTCGTGTCTCCGTCTCTCAGACACCTCCTCCCTCCCTTCCCCACGCTATCATCCCGCATTCGTTGTCCGCTCGTGACGACTCCATTCGGAGGTCTGGCCCGTGTCGCCGGAACCCGTTCCCGCCCCGCGCCGACCTGCGTTGAGCCCGCGGCCGCGGCGCCTCCGCGCGGCCCGCGCCGGCGGCGGTTGGCGCTCCGTCTTCTACGTCTTTCGCATGGCGTCCCGTGCCGGCGGACTGATCCGATTCCTCCGCGCGCTTCGCCGCCGCAACGCCTGCAAGACCTGCGCGCTGGGCATGGGCGGGCAGCGCGGCGGCATGGTC
>CAYXIO010000085.1:0-11077 GCA_964465125.1 uncultured Planctomycetales bacterium
ACGCGCTGGTACAGCTCAACGGCGCCGGCAGCGACGCCGAAGGCCAGAACCTGACCTATCAGTGGGTTCAGACGGCCGGGCCGGCGGTCGAACTGAGCGACCCGACCGCGGCGAACCCGACCTTCACTGCGCCCGAAGGCCTGACCAACACCGATGTCAGCTTCGAGCTGCGCGTCAGCGACGGCACGAACACGAGCGTCGACACGCTGACGGTGCACGTCAACGCCGACAACGATGCGCCCAGCGCGGATGCGGGTGCCAACCAGGTCATCGAGAAGGGGGCCCGGGTTCAGTTGAATGCCGGTGCCGCGGACTCCGAGGGTCAGGCGCTTACCTACACCTGGATTCAGACCGGCGGACCTCAGGTCGCATTGCACGGGGCGGACACGGCGAACCCGACGTTCGTCGCACCCAAGGACGCGGCGGCTGGTCCAATCACATTCGAACTGCGCGTGAGCGACGGCACGAACACGTCGGTGGACACGGTTGAAATCCGGCTCACCAGAGAAGCCAAGACGGCCCGCGAGCATGTGAACTCCGGTAAGGACGATGCGATCGAGGTTCCAGTCGAGTCGGAGACGCCCGCGGCCAGCACGGGCGACAAGGCGACGCCGATCGTCGAGCCGGTCGGCACGCCCGCGAACGATGCGCCGCAGCCCGTGGCGGCGTCTCCTGGACTGTCCGGCGACGTGGACAGCGACGCTCCGACAAGCAGCGAGCCAACCCACGACGCTGCGCCGGATCAGCCGCTGCCCAACACGGACGCCGCAGACGCGCGCCCATCGCTTTGGAACGGGACGGAGCGGTTGCGCGTCCTGGATCCACTGGCTGGGCACGTCGAGGTCGATGCGAGCGCGGCCGCGCTCGAAGCCGAGCTGACACCGATTCCCACTCCGGTCGACGGAGCGGCGGACGGTGCGCTCGGCAGCGAGTACACATCGCACAGCGAGTTGGAGGACGCCGGACCTGAGCTGCATCCGATTGAGTTGACTGATCTGCCCCCCGGAGCCGCATTCGGCGATGCCTTTGTGGATACGCCGGCAGGCGCAGAGGACGACGGCTCCGGATTCGGGCATTCCCGCGGTGCGGAGCCGGCGATCGGCGGATCGCGCTCGCATGGACAAGAGGCGACGGCGGCGCCAAGCGTTGCGGTGAGCAAGCCCGAGCAGGACGGCCAGGGGCGTTTTGTTCCCAGCGAGGAGGGCAGTCTGGCGACGCAGGCCACCGCATCCAGCGGGATTCTGGCCGGCCTGTGGAGCCTGGTTCGCGGCTGGGCGGGCGGACGAAGCGGCGGTTCGGGGAACTCGGACGAGGACAAGCCCAGACGGGAGCAACGCAAGTGAGCATTCTGACGGCAGCGACAGCAATGCCAGCATCCGCAGCCCTGTCCACTACAAGTCCACCGCTTCGCGGGGGCTGGTTGAGTGCCCGCGCGTTCGCATGGCTCCTTCTGTTCGTCGGGGTTTCGGCCCAGGCGGCGCTCCTGGCCAGCCCGGCGCCACCCGCTGCCGGCGAACAGGCCGGACTCGACACCAGCCGCCCGGAGCCTGAATGGCTCGGATTCACCACACCGCTTCAGCGATCCACGCTGGCCAGCCCGCAGACCGGCCGAATCGCGGCGGTCCGCGTGGATTTCGGCACGCGCGTCAAGGCGGGTGACGTGCTCGTTCAACTCGAGGACAACGTGCAGCGCGCCCGTGCGGCGATCGCCGACGCGCTGGCGCAGTCGGAGCTCGAGATTCAACTGGCGGAGACACGCCTCGAGCAGACCCGCGTTGAGTTGGCCCGCCTCGAAGGGCTTCAGCAATCGTCGGCGGCGACGGCCAAGGAGCTGCTGGACGCCCGCTCCGAGGCGAAAGCGGCCGAGCTGGAACTATCGCTTGCGCAGTTTCGGCATGAGCAGGCCGCGCGCGACGCCGCGCTGCAACGCGCCGCGCTGGAGGAGTTCCAGATTCGCGCGCCCTTCGACGGCTTCGTCGCCGAGAAGTTGTGCGAGGTCGGCGAAACCGTCGAGCCCGGCGATGGCATTCTGACGGTCGTGCGGGTGGATTCTCTCGACGTCGTGGTCGACTGTCCGATCGAGCAGGCCCAAGCGCTGCGCGAGGGACGGGTCGCGCTGGTCTCCTGCGCGGCTCGGCCCGGAGACTTGCGCGAGGGACGCATCATGTTCATCAGTCGCCTGGCGGACGCGGCCAGCCAGACCACCAAGGTCCGTGTCCGGCTGGAAAACCCCGGGCTGGAATGGCCGGCCGGCGCGGCGGTGTCGGTGCGTTTCAGCGCGCATTCGGCCGGAGAAGATCCAATCGGAACGGCCTCGGACGGGCCGAATCCGCAGGCGCACGCCGCGCGACCCGGCGGCTCGGATTCCGGCGTTGTCCGAAAGGAGGATCGACCATGAGTACGGCGCGTGACGGAGTGGACCTCTTTCAGGATGGCGAGGCTATCGAGCTTCTGAACGAGCTGGAGCGCAACACGAGCGATGAGATTCGCATGCGCCGGGCGCACTTTCGCGTTCAGATCAAGGCGCCCGTGACCGTGCGGCCGGCCAGTGCCAGCGAGCTGACGCGATTCAAGCTGCAAGGCGTGACCGGCGACCTGTCCGAAGGCGGATGCCTGACGCTTTTTCCGCTGCCGGTCGGGGTCGGCGACGTCTACCGCCTCGAGTTTGACCGCAACGTGCTGAACCTGCCGCTCACGTTTGCCCGCTGCGTGCGTTGCATCCTGCTGCGCGAAGACGCCTACGAGGCCGGCTTCAGCTTCTTCGCACCCGTGCAGCTTCCCGAAGACCTCTCCACGACGACTGGCTTGACTGCGACTCTTCATTAGCGATGGAATCGAGAAACTCAGATGACTGCGACCGCGATCGATGGTGCGAACCGCACGAGCACCAATGCACGTAGCCCCGGCAGCTCGACAGGGGCTTCGCTCTTTGCCGAACTCATGTCCCTGACGCAGCAGCCCCATACGGGCCAGGGCTTCCTGACGCGCGCCCTGGGCGTCATCGGGCGCGCGTTTGCGAGCCCGTACGCACGCGTTTACTACCGCCGCAACGCCGAAGTGTTCAAGGAGGAGTACCATTCCGGGTCCACCTCGCCGGCGTTCTGGAGCGCGCCGACGGAGGACCTGCTGACGGGGTCCATGGCGCGCGGGCTGTCGCGGGCCCGGTTGCTCTCCGCCCGCAACTCGGAGCTTCAGATCGCAATCCTGGCGGCGCCGCTGTTCGATTCGACGGGCATCGTCTGCGGGGCCGTGGCGCTGGTCGTGCGCTGTGGCGCCGAGGAGGCCCGCCGCCATCTGACGCTGCTGGAGTCACTGGCCACCCTGGCGTCGCACCTGCAAGCGACCGGACATTCTGTGGAACGCTCCGCCACGCCCGCCGGCACCGCGAACGCAGGTGCGGCAAGTCAGGCCCAGACGCTGGGCCGAGCGGCGGCCTGCGAAAGCGACACCGAGCTGGCCTTCTCGATCACGAACGGCCTGCGAAACAAGTTCGGCTTCGAGCAGGCGACGCTCGGAAGGGTACGCGGCTCGATCGTCGAGATTCTCTCGATCTCCGGGCTCGACGACGTCAAGCCGCGCAGCCCGGGCGTGCAGTGCATTCGCTCGGCGATGGAGGAGTGCCTCGACCTCGGCGCCCCGGTGCTGATCCAGCGCGATGGCACGACGCTGCCCGAAGGCGCGCGGCCCAGGATGCACACCCAGTGGCACGGCGCGTCCCGCGGGGCAAGCGTCGCCTCGCTTCCGCTGCGGTTCCAGGATCGCATCGTAGCGGTGCTCAGCATGCGGCAGTCCAGCGGCGAGGCCCTGACCCCCGAAAAGCTGAGCAAACTGCAGCAGACCGTGGAGCCGTTTGCCGCCGCGCTTGTGCTGCTTCGACGAGCGCAGCGCGGGCTTGCGCGGCACGCGATCGACTCCGCCCGATCAAGCTGGGACTGGCTCTGGAAGTCCGGCGGAATCGGCCGCAAGCTGATGCTGACCGGCCTGGTCGCCGTCACGCTCTGGTTCATCCTCGGGACGCTGCCCTATCACCTTACGGTGCCGTGCGTGCTTCAGCCGGCGGAAGTGCGGCACCTGTCGACGCCGTTCGACACGGTGCTCGAATCCGTGAGCGCACTTCCGGGCGATCGGGTACAGGCCGGCCAGGTGCTTGCGAAGTTCGACGATCAAGAGCTGGCGACCCAGCGCGCCCAGTACGCCGCGGAGCTGGAGGTCTATCGACAGGAGCGGCTTCGTGCGCTGGCGGTCAACCAGCCGGTGGAGGCGCGGCTGGCGGAAGCGAACGAGGCGCTGTCGCGAACGCGGCTGTCGCTGGTCGAAGCGCGGCTCAAGCTCACCGAGATACGCGCCCCGTTCGATGGCGTCATTGTCGCGGGAGACCTGCGCCACCAGATCGGTGCGGCACTGCCCCAGGGCACGGCGCTGTTCGAGATGGCCCCGCTGGAGCGCTGGACGGTTGAGCTGGCGGTTCCGGAAAGCGCCGTCGCGTTTCTGCACCCGGGGCTCGCAGGCGAATTCGCATCCACCGGCCGGCCGGAGAACGTGCAGCCGCTGCGGCTTTCGCGCATTCGGCCCGCGGCCGAGATTCGCGGGCAGAAAAACGTGTACGTGGCCGAAGCGGCGCTTCAGTCGGGCAGCGAGTGGTTCCGCCCCGGCATGGAGGGGGTTGCGCGCATTCGCGCTGAGCGCCGGCCGGTGTGGTGGCTGACGCTGCACCCGGTTGTGGACTACCTGCGATTGAGGTTCTGGTTGTGAGCACGACCCACGCCGCCCCGGCGCCGCCGGCCCTGGCCGATCGCCTGCGCCAGGTTCGCGTCGGCCTGCGCCAGGACCTGGAATTCAGCCGGCACGTCTTTCGCGGACGGGCCTCCTACATCATTCGCGATCCGGTGACGTTTCAGAGCCACCGCGTCGGGGCACACGACTACGAAGTGCTGATGCGCGTCCAGCCGGAGCGGACGCTGGGCGAGGTCTTTGCCGAACTCGTGGCCAACGAGCAGGCCGGCGCGGCGGACGAAGAGGCGTTTTACCAGTTCGTCTTCTCGATGCACCGCTTCGGATTCCTGAATCTGCCGGTCTCGGACGAGAAGTCGCTCTATCGGAGAAACACGGCCCGCCGGCAGGCCCGTCGCAAGCAGTTGTGGATGGCCCCCATCTCATTCCGGCTGCCGCTGTGGAATCCGGACCGGTTTCTATCGCGCACGCTGCCGGTCGGGCGCGTACTGTTCTCGCGCGTCTGCTTCTTGCTCTGGCTGCTGCTCGTGGGCGGTGCGGTGAGCCTGGCGGTGCTGCGCTGGGAGGAGCTGCTTCAGCCGCTCAACGGGTTGCTGGCCGCGCAGAACCTGCCGTTGATCTGGCTGGCCCTGATCGTGTTGAAGGCGTTCCACGAATTGGGGCACGCGTACGCCTGCCGGCATTTCGGCGGACACGTGCCGGAGATCGGCGCCTATCTGATCATGCTGACGCCCTGCGCCTATGTCGATGCCTCGGCGGCGTGGGGATTCCCGCGCAAGCGCGACCGGATCATCGTCAGCCTGGCCGGGATGTACGTCGAGGCGATCTTCGCCGCGCTGGCGGTGTTCGTCTGGTCGCTGACCTCGCCGGGGCTGCTCAACGCGGTCGCGTACAACGTGATCTTCCTCGCCAGCTCCGTGACGATCCTGTTCAATCTGAACCCGCTGATGAAATTCGACGGCTACTTCGTGCTCAGCGACTGGCTGGAGATTCCCAATCTGGTCGGCCGTTCGCAGGCCCACCTCGCCGCGATCGCCAAACGCTACCTGCTGGGCTTGCGGCCAGAACGCACGGCCGCGGATGCGCGCGAGAGCGTCATTCTGGCGGTCTACGGCATCGGGGCCGCGGCGTTCCGGTTCTCGCTCGCGATGGCGATCGCCGCGCTCATCGCGTCCAAGCTCTTCATCGTCGGCATCACCGGGGCGGCGATGTACGTTGGGTTCGCGCTGTTTCGGACTGGGACGCGGGTCTTCGGGTACCTTGTACGCTCGCAGGAGACGGCGCCGGTGCGGGTCCGCGCGGTTGCCGTGGGAGCGCTGGGAGCCCTGCTGTTTCCGCTCGCGCTGGCCGCGCTGCCGGTGCGCTGGACGGTTTCGGTGCCCGGCGAAGTCCGTGCCGAGCGCCAGAGCGTGGTTCGCGCGGCGACGCCGGGCTACCTCGAGCAGGTTCACGTTCAGGAGGGTCAGCGCGTCGAGCCGGGGCAGCCGCTGGCGACGCTGCTGAACGACGTCAGCGCCGAATCGCTGCACTTCGTCAGAGCCCAGCTCGCCGCGGCGACGATTCGGCGCGACGCCTACCGGTTCAGCGATCCGGCTCGGGCGCAGCAGGAACTCACCCGCATCGGATCGCTGCGGGAGTCCGAGCGATATCAACAGAAGCAGGTGGACGATCTGGTCGTGGCCGCGCCGCAGGCTGGAAAAGTGGTCGGCAACACGCTCGAACACGCCACGGGCCGCTACCTGCGCACCGGCGATGCGCTGCTGACGGTGGTGGACGGTGCGCCGCAGGTGCAGGCACTGCTGGACGAATCGGCGCTGCTCGCGGCCCATCCGCAGCCCGGACAGCGCGTCGTCTTCCGGCCGTCCGACGGGCGCTTCGACGATTTCGAAGGCGTTGTAAGCGGCCTTGTTCCGGCCGGTTCGCGCCGCGTCGATCGACCGGCACTGACGCACCTGGCGGGCGGGGAGGTGGCCGTGGATGAGGTCACGCACGAATCGCAGCAGCGCTACTTCGAGGTGACCATCGACGTCCGTGCGCCGACGGAAGCGCCCTTGATGCAGGGGATGACCGGACGCGTGCAATTCCCCACGCAGCCGGAGCCGCTTGGCATGCATCTGCTGCGGAAGCTGATCCGATTCTACGACCGGCTGCGCACGCCATAGCCTTCGCGCGCGGTGATGCGAAAGTCCTTCGACCGGGCCTCGCCGCCTGCGCCGCGCCGGGCATCGTGCCGCCGGGCGGATGCGGTCTTGCGGGGCCGCGAGTCGGGCGGTGCCGATCAATCCAGTTGCTTGCGGAAGCGCAGCGTCGCCAGCGTCAGAATGAGGGTGAAGCAGATCGCCAGCCCGCCGACCTGCGGAAGCAGATCCGCGACGGTCGCGCCGCGCAGGATCATGCCGCGCAGGATTTCGAGAAAGTACGTGACCGGAATGCCAAACGAGAGCAGGTAGACCGGCAGCGGCATGCCTTCACGCGGAAAGACGAAGCCCGACAGCAGGATCGAAGGCAGCATGATCATGAACGCGACCTGAATGGCCTGCAATTGCGTCCGCGCGATGGTGGAAACCAGCAGTCCCAGGCCCAGCGCGGTGAGCAGGAACAGCACGCTGAGCAGCAGCAGCAGCCAGAGATTTCCCGCGATCGGCACGCCGAAGACGTAGACCATGACCGCCAGCACGATCAGCGTTTCGAGAAAGCCCATCATCGCGTAGGGCGTCAGTTTGCCGAGCATCAGCCCCAGCCGGCCGACCGGCGTGACGAAGAGCTGCTCGAGCGTGCCGGTCTCGCGCTCGCGGACGATCGCGAAGGAAGTCAGAAAGAGCGTGACGAGCTGGAGGATGATGCCGACCAGCGCGGGCACGAAGAAGTGAGCGCTTTCCAGGTTGGGGTTGTAGAGCAGCCGGGCGCGGACGTCGACCGGAACGGCCAGCCCGCCGGCCGGGTTGCGCGCCGGCGCGATCTGCAACGCCTCAGCGAAGCCGCGCGCCTTGGCCATCGAGACGTTCAGCCCGAGCAGCTTGGCCACGTTCAGCGCGGTGCTGGCAACCTGCGAATCACTGCCGTCGATCAACACCTGTACGCTGGCCTGCTCGCCGCGCAGCAGCCGGTCGGAGTAGTCCGGCGGAATGACGACCGCCACCTTCGCCCGGCCCGAGGCCAGCGCCCGCTCGGTCGATTCACGGTCGTAGACGTGCTCGACGATGCGAAACGTGTGCGTGTTGCGCAGCGCGTCGAGCAGCTCGCGGCTCGACGCGCGTCCGTCCATGTCGTACACGATCGTGCCGATATCCTCGATGGTCGTGTTGATCGCGTAGCCGAAGATCAGCAGCTCGGCCACCGGGATGATGAACGCGAAGAAGAGCGTCATGGGCTGCCGGCGGATGTGCGCCCACTCCTTCAGAAAGATGGCGATCAATCCGTTCATCGCGTGCGCTCCGCGGCGGCGGCCCGGCTGAGAGAGACAAACACGTCTTCGAGCGTCGGGGTGGCCGCCCGCAGGGTCACCGCGTCGCGCCGTTCGTGCAGGCGTTCGAGCAGCAGCTTTTCGTCCAGGGTTTCTTCCACGAGCAGGTGCAGGGCTTCGCCGAAGAGCGTCGCGTCGCGCACGCCGGGCGCGTCCTGTAGCGAGCGCATCGCCGCGACCGGGTGCACGGTCGTCAGCTCCAGCCGGCGCGTGCCCGGCGGCGTCACGTCGTCGCGCTGCTTGAGCTCGGCCGGGCGCCCGAACGCCAGCAGCCGGCCGGTGTCGATGTAGCCGACGTGCGTGCAGCGCTCCGCCTCGTCCATGTAGTGCGTCGTCACGAAAAACGTGCAGCCGCGCGTCGAAAGATCACCCAGCAGGTCCCACAGCGCTCGACGCGCGACCGGGTCGATGCCCGCCGTCGGCTCGTCCAGGAACAGCACCTCCGGCTCGTGAATCAGCGCGCAAGCCAGCGCCAGACGCTGCTTCCAACCGCCCGAGAGCGTGTCGGTAAGCTGGTTGCGGCGGTCCTGCATCTCGACCAGCGCGTAGAGCTCGCGCTTGCGGCGGCGGATTTTCTCGCGCAGCAAGCCGTAGACCCGGCCGTAGAAATCGAGATTCTCCTCGACCGTGAGGTCGCCGTAGAGGCTGAATTTCTGCGACATGTAGCCGATGCGGCGCTTGACGGCCTCGGACTCGCGCGCGACGTCGCGGCCCAGCACGTGTCCGCGGCCGTCGCTGGGACGCAGCACGCCGCAGAGCATGCGGATGATGGTTGACTTGCCGCTGCCGTTGGGGCCGAGAAAGCCGAAGATGGCGCTGCGCGGGACGGCGAAGCTGACCCGGTCGACGGCCAGGCGCTCGCCGAAGCGGCGCGTGAGGCCATCGGCCGCGATGACGATCTCGTCGCCTTCGGTCACGGGGCGGGTTCCAGGAAGACGTCGGCGGACATGCCGGCCCGCAGCGCGTCGCGGCTCTCGTCGATCAGCACTTTGATGCGAAAGACCTGCTTGCTGCGCTCTTGCGGGGTCTGCGCGTTGGACGGAGTGAATTCCGCCTGGCGGGCGATGAAGCCGATGTGGCCGGCGAAGCGCCGGTCGGGGAATGCGTCGACCCGCAGCGTGACGCGCTGGTCGAGCTTCAGGTCGAGCCGGTTTTCGGGGACGTAGGCCCGTACCCATAGCGTGCGCGTGTCGAGCAGGCTGATGACCGGCGCGTTGGGAGCCATCAGGTCGCCGGGCTCGAGATCCGCCGCCTCGATTACGCCGTCAAACGGGGCTTTCAGCTCGGTTTCGGCCAGGCGGCGCTCGATGCTCTCGACGGCGGCCTGGGCGGCCTGCACGCGGGCCTGAGCCTCGCTGATTTCCTCGGGCCGATAGCCCGCTTTCATCAGGGCCAGGGCCTGCTCGGACTCAACGAGCTGCGCCTGCGCCTCGGCGATGTCTTCGGCGCGCGAGCCCTCCTCGGCCAGCTCGAGCTCGCTGCGCGCCCCGCGCAGCCGGGCCTGGGCGCGCTCGAGCAGCATGCGGGCGTTGTCGATCTCTCGCCGCGCGGCGTCGGTGCGCTCGGCCAGACCCATGACGCGCTCGTACTCGCTCTGGGCGAATTTCAGGTCGGCGTCGGCGTAGGCCAGGTTCTCTTTGCGGACCTGGATCTCGAGCGGGCGACTGCCGGCGACGCGACGTTCGAGGACCGCCTTGTAGCGGTCGCGCCGTGCGGTGGCCTGCGCGACGTCCTCACTGCGGTAGCCGGCCTGAAGCAGTTGTAGGCGGGCCTGGTACGCAGCCAGCGAGGCCCGCGCCTCGGCCAGCTCCTCTTGCAGCGTGAAGGGCTCGAGCGTGACCAGCGTCTGGCCGGCGGTGACGTTTTGCCCCTCGCGCACCAGCACCTCGCGCACCCGCCCGCCGACGCGCGAGCCCAGCCGGGCCTCGTCGGCCTCGATCATGCCGGAGACGAAGTAGGGTCCGGTGCTGCGCTGGCTGTAGACGAGTCCGGCGAGCAGGACAAGCACGATCGGGATGATGATCAGGACGCGGCGCATGGGGACCCTCGGGTGGAGGATGAAAACTGGCCCCAATCCTCACGTCGGACGGCGTCGCCTTGCGGTCACGCGCGTCGCGACGACAGCGCGTCGGCTGGCGTCCCGAGAGGGCAGGCCTGCGCGGCTCGAACTACATGTGCTTGATCACCGCCTGCCCGAACTCGCTGCACTTCAGCAGCGTCGCCCCTTCCATCAGCCGGTGGAAGTCGTACGTCACCGTCCTTGCTCCGATCGCGCCGTCCATGCCCTTGAGGATCAGGTCGGCGGCCTCGCCCCAGCCCAGGTAGCGCAGCATCATCTCGCCCGACAGGATCACCGAGCCCGGATTGACCTGGTCCTTGTTGGCGTACTTCGGCGCCGTGCCGTGCGTCGCCTCGAAGATGGCGTGCCCGCTGACGTAGTTGATGTTGGCGCCCGGGGCGATGCCGATGCCGCCGACCTGCGCCGCCAGCGCGTCGGACAGGTAATCGCCGTTCAGGTTAAGCGTGGCGATCACGTCGAAGTCGCGCGGCCGCGTCAGCACCTGCTGAAGCGTGATGTCGGCGATGGTGTCCTTGATCAGCAGCATCTTCTTCCACTTGCCGTCGCCGTGCGTCGGCCAGAGCTTCAGTGCCGTCTCGACCTCGGCGCAGACCTTCTTCTTCTGGTCGGGCGTCATCATCTCGTAGCCGGGTTCGACCATCATCGCGTTGGCTTCAACCGACAGGTCGGGGTTTGATTCCTTGTTCCCGAGCATCCAGCTTTCGCGCTCGGTGACGACCTGCGGGCGGAAGAAGGTCGTCGCGACCTGGTAGCCCCAGTCGCGGAACGCGCCCTCGGTGAACTTCATGATGTTGCCCTTGTGC
>CAYXIO010000086.1:0-10819 GCA_964465125.1 uncultured Planctomycetales bacterium
GCCAGCGGCGCGCAGCACATCACGCAGGGGTAGCGTGGGCGTCCTCGCCCGCGAACACAGAACGTCGCCCGATTGACGGGCAAGATGCCCATCCCACCCCCGCCCGGCCAGACCGCGCCAAACTTCAACTGTGGCACAGGCTTCCAGCCTGTGAATCGGGCCACGGTCGACAGCGTCGAAGGCGTGGACATCACGGGTGGCGCGGGCGTCCCCGGCCGCGAGACATCAGCGGATCGCGGGCAGGATGCCCGCGCTACCCTCGCCGAGACGCACTACCTGGCCGATGCCGTCGTCACGCTGGCGTACAAGCTGACGCTGTTTGCGCTGACCGGCCGCGTGAACAACTCGGCATTCAAGGGCTTCGCCGTGGGCGAATGCCTCTTCCTCGGCGCAGCCGGCGCGAAACGCGGCAGCGGCGATTGGGAGATCGGCTACCGCTTCGCCTCCAGCCCGAACGTGACCGGCCTGACCGTCGGCGACATCACCGGCATCAACAAGAAGGATTCACAATACCTGCGTGTGCGTCAGCCGATTAGTGATTCAGGCCAGCGCCGCACTTTCAGGCCGAGTTTGAGATTTGCGGGCAGCGGACGAACCTCGATGTTCGTGGGGACGCGAATCTTAGCGGGAAGTCGGCTTCGGAAGTCGTCCAATCCCATGTCTAGGCGCAGTTCCGAGAGACGCCGCTGTGCGTGGTCGTTCAAGACCACGGACAAATCGGATTGTACTCCGAGTAATGCGTTGTCGTAGGCCCCGTGATGCAGCCGACAGAGCGCCAGACCGTTCGTGACCTCATCAGTCGAATGCGGGTGGGACACAGGAACGATATGCGCGGCGTCCACGAGCTTCAAGGCACACTCGCAAACCGCGCAGCGATAGCCGTAGGCGCGCAAGACCTCCGGCTTGAATTTGGCGTCGCGATACGCACGCATCGTTTGGACCAAGTCATAGCGGCGCGCGGCCTGGATTTCATTCTCCGACTCGTCCAGAAAGGTGCGCTCCTCTTCGGGGCTTGCGCGCGAGAGATCGGTCGCCGCCGTCGCGTCGCCCTCCGAGTTATGCAACGGCAGCCCATGCTGTATGTACCACAGCAGAGCGTCCGGTGTAACGGCTACAACGACTTCGCGACCCTCCGCGGCGGGACGAAGATACGTCGCGATTCCATGGTGGTGAGCCGTTCGGAGTGTTTCAGCATTGACTTGCAAGCTTGGCGACTTGCGAGAGAAAGTTGAATGTCGGCGCGGATCCCAGCGCTATGGGGGCGCCAGCCCGCGTTGGCCACGAGCTACGACATGCTGCCCGCCCGATGCGCACTCAATCCACCGAACCTCGCCGAACAGCGTTGCTGCTGCCGACGCATCGTCGGGGTACAGCTGACACGTGTCGCAACGCTCGACGATCGTCCAGTTCCGAAACTGCTCATGCGGCAGCACGCATGAGGGACTGGCGGGGCAACGAATTCCGCTCCCGTCACATCCTTCGCAAGCCGGACCCTCGCTCTCAAGAACAGTGACGCCGGTGGCGATTGCAACTGCGCTACTCGATTTCATACGCCAAGCCTCCAACTCACGGTATTGCACCAGGGGGTGTATGCTCTGCAATGAGGTGCCAACGGTCGTCGCGAAGCTCAATGTCCCCTCGTCGGCGCAAGAAGACTTGGGCCGTTCTGACGCCATGCTTCCATTTCTTGCCGAAATGCTGCCCATTTATCACCCGGTCAACAGAATCATCGCAGAGGTCCGGGTGAATCTGCTGGATTGCCGCATGTATCTCAGCCGTCTTTCGTGGTCCTTGGCGCAGGATGTGCAAGATCGCGTCGGCAAAAATGGCGTGAGCCGTACGACCGGCCGCACGGACCGCAAGGATGCTCTCGTCTGCCTCACGTAGCCGCCTATCGAATTCTCGGCGGACTCGCGAGCGAATACTTTGTTCGGCCGCCTGGCGCATTTCCCGCAACTCGGCGACCACCGACGCAAATGTGTGAAGCTGGGCTCCGTCCACCGGTGAGCCAAGCACGGAGTACCTGACGACGTCATCCCGGATTGCGCGCACCGTATCCGGTGCGGTGAAAAGGACTCCGTATTCGAAGTTGCGCGATATCCCTGATTCCGTCATGTTTCCCGATGTGACTATGGCACGTGCTTCGTCCGCGACGTATACCTTGGCATGTAGGCTGGGGAGGAACCTTACAGCCGTCTGCGGCACCGATGCGACGAGGTCGGATATGGCAGCGACATCCGTCCCTCCCAACAACATGTTCTCGCGCGAGAGGTCTGTCAGAATGAGCACCTCAATTGGGCGCGCGCCGTCACGGAGGAGGTACTGCCGAATCTTCTCACAGGGACTGCGGCCGATGAAGGGCGAGCACAGTACGAGCGACCGATTGGCTTGCGTCAGCAAGCCGTCGAACCGCGCATTCCAAGGGGATCGGAGCAGTTCAAACATGTGACTCCGATCCTACTGGAGATCGGCGGCACCGCTTCGGACCGGTACGCCGGGCTTCCAAGCGCCGCCGATGTCGAGAACAAAGCTGCCTGCCGGCTTGAGAACGCGCTTGATCTCGGCGCAGAAGGGCATGAACCATTCAAGATACCGCTCTAATGGCTCGTTTCCGTATTCCTTCTGCCGCGTTAAGGCGAACGGGGGCGATGTCATGACGAGGTCAACGCTGTCGGTCGGGAGCGCTCGAAGGAGCTTGATTGCGTCGGCTTCAAACATCGCGCCAAGCTCAGTCGAGTAGGCGGGTTGAAACTTAGCGACGCCGACTTCCGCAATCCATGATGCGACGTCGGAAGTGAATTTGCTCATCTTGAGCATCGAGCATCCCTGCTATGCGCCAATCGTCGCCGTGACCGTCGCGCTCCACGGCCCGACCTCGCCGCGCGAGTTGATCCAGCGCAGCATGTAGTGTGCGAGCTTGTTGCCCTGCGGGCCGTCATAGTCGCGCGTGTACGGAGCGCGGGTATCGACGGCGAGAAACGTCAATTCGCCGGGATCGACCGGCGGCGGGCCGTCCACCTTCACCCAAATCTCAGCCCCGATCACGCCGGCCGGTTTGGCCCGCCGCGTCGGCGTGGACTCGTCCGTAAAGTCGATGGTGTGCTGCAAGCGCTGCGAAGCATCCACCGTCGCGACCGGGCGCGTCGTCGGCGGGCCGACGGGCGACGGCTCCTTGTCGGGGACGGTGATCCCGAGCGCGGCGCGCTCGGTGTCATCGACGCTGGCCGACGCCTGCAACCGGCGGACGAGCGGCCGCACGGCGGCTTCGACGCCGGTCCGCGCCGCGTCCTTGCCCTCGCGCGCGGCGATGGCGGCGGCCGCGGCGGCGATGTGGGCCGGGTACTTGCTGTTCCACGTCGTCTGCGCCGTCGTGACGGGCGTCATGTCGCCCGCGACCAGCTCCAGCGCTACAAGGTTCGCGTTCGCGTACGTGACGAAGTTGGCCAGCCAGCCGTTGAGCTCGGCATCGCCGCGCGGAATGTAATCGTTCGCCATGGGCGCTCCTGAACCTCGACCGCGGCGGCCGCCGCCGCCTTTGTGAGCCTTCTGCGCTGGGAGCGGCGACGGATCGGGCATGAATTGCTGCTCCACGACCCGACCGGGGGCCGCTCCCACGGATGCGGGGGATTATCCGACTCGGCTGGGGGAATGTCCAGCCCGACCGGGGAACGGCACGGCTGAGCCGGGGACCGGCACGGGCCAGCCGGGGGCTTCCACGGCTGCGCCGGGGGCTTCTACGGCCGCGCCGGGGGTTTGCACGGCTGCGCCGGGGGCTTCTACGTGCCGGTCGGGGCGGCCCACGGGCGGGTCGGCGGCTTCCCCGGATGGTCCGGGGAGGGCAACGGATGAGCCGGGGAAGATTCTGAACGACTTTTCAGAAAACCGTCAGTGGCAACACACCAGCCCTCAGGCTAGCCTCGCGCGGGAATGGGGACGACCGACAACCTCGAAAGGAGGAACGTCATGACACGCGCTCTCTCGATGCTGATTGCCGCGCTGGCAGTGACAGCGCTGGGGCAGGACAACGGCGGCTCGCAAACGCCGCCGCAGTCGCCGAAGGCTGAATGGAACTTCGACAAGGACGAGGCCGGAAAGACGCCCGGCGGGTGGCGCGGAGCTATAGCCGAATTTCGTTGATGGCCGGCTGAAAAAGGGCGGCGTACTCTTCGGGCCAAGTGTGGTTCCGAACCGCCCACGGTGGGCAGGAGAGTACGCCGATGCACGAGAGTAGCAGCGCGACGAGCACGATTCCAGCGCCCGGACGTGATGTTCTGACCGAGATTCTGCGGGACGGGGCGCAACGCCTGCTGGGACAGGCGATTGAAGCGGAAGTCGACGCCTGGATTGACCAGCACACCCAGCTCCGCGACGAGCCGGCCCGGCTAATCGGCCTCACACCTCCCAATCCTCGGCCGGACGCTTCTATTTTCCGGCTGTGTGGCGGTCGTAGCGACGCTGGTCGGCACGTTCCTGGGTTAGCGGCCCGCGACGGCCCCGAGTCATGCGTTGCTGTCTGGGAGGGCATCGACGAAGCGTTGACAGGGGCACGCACAGGCCGGGCATACAGCCGCGAAACCAACGTTTCCCGGGATGCCGACGCCGTAAGGAGAGGCGGAAGGCAACAAGGGGCATCCCTACTCCGACCTGGAAGCTCTCATGAAGTCGGCGACTGAGCCGGTACCGCTTTCGTCTTCTTCGGCGTGTCCTGCGTCATACTCCCCGACGACAGACGCTTTCGAACCCATTCGATGACTTCCCGGCATTCGGGGCGGACGGGCCGCATGTAGAGGTCGGCCATGTCGCTGCTCGCCGTGTGTCCAAGCCAACGCTTCATGTCACCGATTGAGCATCCCGGCCGCGAACCAAAATCGGTCGCTCCCAAGTGCCGAAGCGTGTAGAAGCCGTCGAGCGTCTCCTTCGACTCGCCGATTTTCTTTCGGAGCTTATCCCACCAAAGCGTCACGGCGTTCGATGTCGGCTGCACAAGGGGGACCCCGTTTCGCGTAACGAAGAGAAGCTGCCCGGCCTCACGGCGAGCGGCCTCCTGGTACTTCTTTACGTAAGCCCAAACAAGGGGAGGGGTATCGCCGTAACGCTCAACGCCGGTCTTGGGCCGTCGTAGGTCGTACGCCTTCGCCGAAATCTGCCCGACGTGAATCGCTGCGAGGTCTTTCGCTCCAAGCCCTAAGCCAAGCCCAAGCCAAATCATGGTGCGGCCACGAAGGTCTGTGCCTTGAAGCATTCGCTTCAACTGGTCCACGGTTGGAAGCGTCCGCTCTTCGGAAGGCTTGCCATGAACCACATCGCGAGAGTCCCAATTCCACGCGAGAACTTGCTGACCGTGCTCAGGGCGTCCTGCCCGGTCGATGAGGGCCTTTACGATTTGCAGACGCTTGGCGACCTGCGATGCTGAGAAGCCTTTCTTTACGACGGCTCGGTTGAACTCCTCGATGTCCTGCATCGACAAGTCGGAAAGGCGAAGCCGCGTGATTGCGTTCGTGCCGTGCCGGTCATTGAGAAACTCAAGGAAGTCGTGGATGACCTTCACGCGGTCTCGGTAAACCGGTGCTGCGATGCTCCCTTGTCGCCTTGGCTCTCCGGCCCCCCGAACACGGGCCTCTTCCGCCTTCTTCAATCCTGTCGCGACCTCTAGCACGCAACCCGAGAGCATCTCGGGTCGCTTGGCCGGACGCGGCGGGCGTTTGACCTGGGTGGGGTAGGTCTTGCCGTTCGCTCCAAGGTGCTCAAGCACCCAACCGTGATAGAGCACGCGGGCTTCGGCCTCACGCTCTCGCTCGCGGATGTTGAAGACGTGCTTCCGGGGGATGCGGGTCTCTTTGTCGCGGAAGGCCACGTGCCAACCAAGGTCTCGCCACGTGGTGAACCTGAGTTTCGGGATTCGCTGCCTGCTCTTTGCCACGGTCGATCTCCGGGTATAATGCCGGGTGGTTCGGCGGCCGATTATAGGCAGCTTCCGGGCTTAAGTAGAGCAAGCCGTCGAGCTTAAGTAGAGCAAAACGGCCTTGGCGGGCGTAATTCAGTGGTAGAATGCCAGCTTCCCAAGCTGGACGTCGTGGGTTCGAATCCCATCGCCCGCTTTTCTTCCCCTGTTCGCATCACGTCGCAAATGCTCGCTTTGGTCCGCTGCTGACAAGGGCTTACGTTCGCCGCGCGCGGCGCTCGGCGCGCGATTGTCGCCGCACGACTCCGCGCCGTTTCGTCGCGTTTCGCGCTCCAATTGTCGGGGGTATGGGCGGGGGTAATTCGGGGTCGCGCCAGCGTCGCCGTAGGTTCCGTCCGCCGCTTGCACGTTCGCTTCGGGTTCATCGCCCAGCGGCAATTCCGGCAGCCGGTCCAACGCCCCGCGCAGGTCGATGAGCTTCGTATCGGCGTAGTGCTCATCGGTGATGCCTTCCGCCGCGTGGCGCATCAGGATTCGCCGCGTGGTCAACGGGACGCCCGCGCCCGCCAGCAGCGAATTGAACGTCGTGCGGAAGGCGTGCATATCGAACGTGCGGCCGCGCTCGTCGCGCTTGTCGATGCGCCAGCAGTCTGCGCCCTTGCGATCCTTCGCCCGCACGCGCCGCGCCAACCCGGCCGCTACCAAGTCCAGTTCCAGCACGCGAAGCCATTCGCTCGTTACCACGATCAGCGGGCTTTCAGCGGGCATCCGGGCCGGCATCGGCTGGCGCTCGCGGCTCGCCGCTTCCCGCGCTTCGCGAAGCCGATCGGCAACGTGCCGGGCCAGGTCCGCCGCCAGGTCGGACCGCAGCGGGATATCCGCGCCGCGGCGCGCCTTCTCATTCTCGGGCGCGAGCGTCGCGTACGGTTCGTCGCCGTCCAGCATCGCGGCCGCGATCGTCAGGGATCGCAGTTCGTTCGCGCGCAGCCCCGTGAGCGCCAGCGCCTTGTAGACCAGCGCTCGCCGTCGGCCCAGCGCTTCAAGCTGCGCCACGACTTCGGGTTTCTCTTTCAGCCGGTCGCGGGCCTTCGCTTCGCACTCGGCGATGTTCTCCGGCGTGACGGGTTCGTACGTCCAGTTCGCGCGTTTCTTCGGCTCGCCTTCCGTCGGTTCCACTTTGACAGGCGTCCGCCCTTGCTCCGCCAGCGGGCGGCGCTGGGCGGCGTCGATAAGCCGGCGAAGTTCGTCGGCGCTCAGCGCCCGCCGATGCCGTCGCCTGTCGGCCCGCTCGTTCGCCCGCCCAAGCCGTGTAAACGGGTTTGACACAAGCCGACCGGTGTCCACGCACCAATTGCCGAAGGCGCACCAGCTCAGCGCGTACGTGTTGCGGGTCCGGGCTGACATTCCCGCCGGCTCACGTTCCGCCAGCCACTTTTCGAGCTTGGCGCGGTCCAGGTGTTCCAGCTTCGACCAGCCCAGCGCATTCGCGACCGCGGTCAAGTGTTTCTGCCGGTGCGATCGGTGTTCGGGCGTGGCAGGGAAGCCCGTCTTCCGATTGATATGCACGCGCAGGTACTCGTCATGCTCGGCGAAGTGCGCGGCGAGCGACTTCGCGGCTTCGACGATGTAGCGATCCTGCGCGGCGTCAATCACGCCGTCCCGCCGAATCGCGGCATCCGCAACGCGCTTCGCCAGGATGCGTTCGGCCGCAGCTTTGTCCGTCGTGCGGGTCGATGCTTCGCGCCGGTGTCCGCTATGGTCGAACCAGCGCGCGACCCACGGTCCCTTCAGCTCGCGCCGAAACAGCGTCCCGGTTCCCTTCGATCGGTGTCGGCTCCGTGCCACGTTTCACCGTCCCTTCCGTCTGCGCTTTGGTCGAACCACGATTTCCAGCCCGAGATAATCGGCCAGTTTCTCGATTGATTCGACGCTGAATTCCGTCTTACCGTTCACAAGCCGCGAAAGCTGGCTCGCGGCGATGCCCGTTTCCCTCGCGATGCGATAGCGGGTATGCCCGCTCGTTTCGATCGCCTTTCGAATCGTGTCCATTAGACCGGCCATGTAAACCAGCATAGCACGCTAGTTGCTCGCACGCAACTAGATTCCGATTGCCGATCAGACGCAACGTGTCCGCCCATGCTGCGGCTGCGGCGTCCGCCCGGCTCAGCTTCCCGTCGAATTGCATGATGCCCGCCCGTTCCTCGAAAGCGTCGCGCCAGTCGCCGGGCAGGGCGTCGGGGTCGAAGGCGCGTCCAGGATCGTCACTTCCGGCGCGCAGCCCGGCCGGCGCTCCACGCTGACCAGCCCCGCCGCTTCCAGCAGCCGCAGTCCGCGCCGGGCCGCGTAGCGGTTGACACGCATCGCAGCCAGGTCGCTGTACGACAGCTTGACCGTTCGCTTTCGGGTCAGTCCGGCCCGCAGCCACAGCGCCACGCCCACCGCCCCCGCCCGGCCCCGCAGCGACAAGGCGGCGCACAGCCAGTTCCAGGGGATCGGCCCTTTCAGAAACCGTTCGCCGGGCTTCGGGCGCGGCGGCCGTGCCGACGGCTTCGGTTTCAGCGGTCGCGGCGTCGGCAACCGCAGCCGGTCCGGGTCCATGCTCGGCATCGGGGGTCCCATCTTCAGTAAAGAGAGAGAGATAAGATTGCACGGGGTGAGCGCCGGCGCTACAGGTAGGGTGAGCGCCCGTGCAACAACTATCGTCCCGCGCGATGGTCAAACCGTGAGCGCCGGCGCTACAGGTTTCGGCCGGGGGTAGCTCAGCCAGGACGGCTTGAACGGTGTCCCACATTCGCCGGCCGCGTTCGTCGGCGTAGCGCTCCGGCCAGGTGAACGCCTTCGCTTCGGTCCGCAGCCGAAAACCGCCCAGCACGGCAGCGCTGGCGTCCGCCATTGCCCGCTGCGTTTCGCGCACCGCGTCGGCAATTTTCCACGCCGGCGCTTCGATCAGAATGGCGTCGTGAACCGGCGCGCAAACGGCGATGCCGCGTTCGGTCGCGAAGATGCACGCGAGCCGGAGCATTTCCGCGCCGTTCGCCTGCATCGGGAAGTTCGCCAGCATCCGGGGATTCACGTCGGGGCCGGTGCGCACCTTCCAGCCGAAGACGGTATGCAGTTCGCCGCGGAGCATCGCGTATGACACGGCCGCGTCGGACCATTGCCAGAACCGCCGGTACGTCTCGCGATGCCGGCGCAACAGGTCGCGGGCGATCGCCGGCGGTTGACCGATCCGCGCCGCGAGCGAGTCCGCCCCCATGCCGTACTGGACGGCCAGGACGCACGCCTTGTACTGCTCGCGCGTCGGGCCGTGCGTTCCCTTCGCCGCGTCAGCCGGGACCGCGCCGACTTGCTTCGCGAACGTCAGATACGGGTCGCCGGATTCGTACGCGGCAATCATCGCGGAATCGCCTGAGAGCGCCGCGGCGATGCCGACTTCCTGTTGGCCGTAGTCGATGTAGGCCAGCGCCCAGCCCGGATCGGGCGCGATCAGCCCGCGCAGCCAGACGGCGGGGCCGAAGATGAATCGGGTATTGCTCGGCTGGTTCCGGCCGGTGCGCGCTCGGAACGCGGACAAAAGGCAGCGATTCCGCCCGTCCGATCCGACGGACAATTCGGACAGCCGCATTTGCGACAGCGATACGCGAAGCTCGCGGATCGGCGCGACGGCGGGATACGCACGCGCCATTTCGCGGAAGGTGTCATCGTCCAGGGCGAGCGCGCCCGACGGCAGCCGCGGCCACGGGATGCCGTTCGCGGCAAGCCAGCCGGCCCAGCGCTCCGCCTTGAACGTGCGGCCGTCGAACACGCCGTAGTCGGCGTCGATGCGCTCGATAAGACGATCCTGAATCGCGCTCCAGCGGTCGCGGATGCGTTCGAACAGCGGCAGGTCAATCGGGACGCCGTTCGTTTCGATCCGCGCCGCCGCGGTCATGTACCGGCCGCGCAGCAGCGCCCGCGGCAGGTCGATATCGTTCCGCATCCTTGACAGCAGTTTCTCGAGCGCCGCCACGTCGCCTTCGCAGTAGTCCAGAAGCGCCGCCCGCTCGGCGTCGCTGTACTCGCCGCCGCGCAGCGCGAGCGCCCGCATGGATTCCTTTTCAGCGACCGCCAGTCCGTCGATTCCGTAGTACATCATCGCCCCCAGCAATCCAGCGCCGCACGGCGTCGGCAGCCCGTTCGTCGCGTTGCGAAACTCGGCGAACAGGTCCAGGACGTTAGCCGGCGTCTGCCAGCCCAGCGCCAGGAAACAGCCGGCTTCAGCGCTGGCGTAGAACGCGACCAACAGCGCATCCGCATCCGTCGCGAACGGCGCGGACCGCAGCGCCCGCAGCTCGTCGCGCCACAGTCGCAGCGTGCGGCCGTCTTCGATCCGCCGCGCGATCATGCAAAGCGGCTCCGGCGGCTCGCCGTCCGGCGCGGCGTACTCGAAATCGACCGCCCACGTTTCCCGGAATGTCCGCTCGCCGAGCTTCACGCTTCGCCCCGCAGCCGCCGAATGACGGGATGGTCCATGCTGTCGATGTAGCGCACCTTGAAGGCCGTGCGCAACAGCGTTGTGAAGTCGGAATCCGGCCATTGCGGCGCGGGAAGGTCCCCCGTCGCTTCGAAGATTTCGTACGCCCCGAGCGACATATTCGCCTTCACGCGGACCCAGCGCGTCGCCGCGTGGTCGGCCGCTTCCAGCGCCGAGCGGTTCCATTCATCGACGCGGCCGTCATCGCCGGGCAGCTTGACCGGCCACAGAAACACGACGCCTTGACGATTGACCGCGGTAAACAGCGCGACCGGCTTCAACTCGCCGGGCAGTTCGCCCCAAAGCTCGGGCGCGATCAGGTACGTTTCGCGCTCGTCTTTCAGTTCCAGGACGGCCGTTTGCAGCCGGTACGCTTCGTCGGGATGTACGCGGATGAATTCCTG
>CAYXIO010000087.1:0-10768 GCA_964465125.1 uncultured Planctomycetales bacterium
CGAAGAACGCCGCTCCGCGCACTTCGTCCCTTCGTCTCTGCGTCTCTGCGTCTCTGCGTCTCTCCGTCTCTTGGTCTCTGCGTCTCTCCGTCTCTTGGTCTCTGCGTCTCTGCGTCTCTCCGTCTCTCCTTCCCTTCGTCGCTCCGTCTCTCTCCCCCTCGACCCCTTGCGCCCTCTGCCCCTGGGTGTTCACTTCGTCTGCGACGGCGGGCCGGCGAGATCGGTCCGTGGCGGAGGCAGCGTCGGCGCCGGGCGTTGCGCAAACCCCGCCGCATCGCGCGTGTGCTTGCTCTCCAGCGCGACCGGCCGGCCGCCAATGAACTCGTACTCTACCCGCGTAGTGGCCCGGCAGGGATGGTCGGTGGTCACGATAACGTTCGCGACCTTGCCCACGTCGAGCGAGCCGAGCTGGTCCGCGACACCCAGAATCTCCGCCGCGGACAGCGTCGACGCGCGCATCGCCGCGTCAGAATCCAGCCCGTGCGAGACGGCCATGCCCATCTCGAGCGGCAGCAGTTTGGCCAGGTCAGCGCCCTGATGCGCCGCGCAGAACGAGACGCCTGCCTTGCTCATCACACCCGCGGCCTGGTAGCGGCTGTCCCAGGCATCGGACGCGTAAGGCGGCAGCGGCACGTCGGCGGGCATGTCCATCGTGCCCTCATAGATCACCGGCACCTTGCGGGCGGCCAGGAGGTCAGCCAGCTTCCACGCCTCGCTGCCGCCGAGAATCACAGGCTTCAAGCCGAGCGAATCGGCGAATTGCAGCACCTCAAGCATGTGCTTGTAGCCGCCGGCGCGGAACAGCACCGGCTTGCGGCCCAGCACGTACGGCCGCATCTCCTCGAAGCGCGAGTCGGAGGCGGTGGTCAGCTCGCCGCTGTCGCGCGCGAGCGCGTAGGCGCGCGCATCCTCGAAGAAGCGCCGCAACTCGGCCAGCGAGCGGTCGATCGGCTCATCGGGCTCGGGCTGGTTCGGGTCGCGCCAGGGCTTGTCATCCTCCAGCAGTCCCTTCGGCCCCTCGCTGGGCAGGTTCACCACCAATCCGACGCGCGGCTCGATCAGCATCTCATCCAGCGTCCAGCCGTCGAGATTGACGAGCCCGGCCTGACCGCAGACGGCCGGCCCATTCGGAATGACCAGCGCTGAGGTGATGCCCTCGGCGCGGGTCACGTCGACCATGGCGCTGTGCGGATTGAACGCGGAAACCGCCAGCAGATCAGGCTGATAGGTGCCGGTTTCGGAAGTATCCACCGTGACGCTCACCTGCCCGATTTCGTACAGGCCGACCGTGGTGGCGGCATTGATCAGCCCGGGCCAGACGTGCAGCCCCTTGGCGTCGATCACGGTCGCGCCCGGGGGGATCTGAAAGACCTGTCCGACGGCGGCAATGCGGCCGCTCTCGATGATCAGCGTGCCCTGCTCCATCGCCGGACGGCTGACCGGATGCAGCGTCGCATTCACGATGGCGTAGATGGTCCTGCCGGAGGCATCGCCGTTTGTGGCAGGTTGTTCCGCTGCGTCGGCTCCGGCCCCCGGGAGCTTGGGCACCGATCCCGAGCCATCGCCGGTGAGATCAATCACGCGAGCGCTGGCCTTGGCGAACTCGACGGGCGTATGCGCCGGGGGCTGCGGGGAGTCGGCGTCGAAGTCGCGGTGCTGGAAGTAGATTTCGCCCTCGATCAACGTCAGGACGCAGTGCGAGAATGTGTCGAGCGGGTGACCGTTGTACACCGCGATGTCGCCATCCTTGCCGACCTCGATGCTGCCGATCCGATCCTGCAAGCCGAACATCGTGGCGGCATTGAGCGTGACCATTCGCAGCGCCTCGTTGGCGCTGAGGCCGCTGGATCGCATGCACTTCGCGGCCTCCAGGGGCATATGGCGCATCAGCTCGCCGGAATCGCTCTTGAGCGTCGAATTCACGCCGCCGCGCAGCAGCATGCCGGCATTCTGCGGGACCGCATCGTAGGCTTCGATCTTGTAGGCCCACCAGTCGGAAAACGTAGCCGTCGCGGCGCCATGCCGGGCGATCTCGGGAATGATGCGATACGCCTCGAGGCAGTGGTGCAGGGCCGCGATGCGAAAGCCGAAATCCTCGGCGACCTGAAACAGGCGCAGGATTTCCTCCGCCCGGTAGGAGTGCGTGTTGACCCAGATGTCGCCGCGCAGGATGTCCGCCAGCGCCTCGCGGCGGAGATCGCGCCGCAGCGGCGGCGGATTCTTGCCGGCGGTCCGGGCTTCGCGGTCGTCCTTCAGTTCTTGCAGATACCGCCGGCCCGAATCCAGCGCGCGGCGCATGACGGTCTCGACGCCCATGCGCGTGCCCGGAAAGCGGCGCGGCGACCCCGAATCCCAGCGATCCTGGTCCATGCCGGGGCGCTTCACGTTTTCGCCCAGCGCGAACTTGACCGTGCGGTGCTGGTTCGGGAGAACCAGGTCCTCCGCCGGGCGGCCGTACTTCAGCTTCAGCAGCACATTCTGGCCGCCGATGGTGTTCGCCGAGCCGTGCATGACGTGGGCCGCGGTGCAGCCGCCGGCCAGGGCGAAATACAGGTTCGAATCGTCGCGCCGAATCACGTCCGCCATGCGCACCTCAGGCGTGACGCTCATGGTCCACTCGTTGACGTCATACGCGGCGATGTGCGAATGCGGATCGAGCACGCCGGGCATGAGGGTGTAGCCGCTGAGGTCGATCGCCTTGACGTCCGCCGGAGCCTGGAGATCGCGGCCGATCGCCTTGATCTTGCCCGCTTCGATCAGCACGGAGGTGTTTTCCAGGTCCTCTCCAGTGATGGCGATCACCGTCGCGTTCTTGAGCAGGACCGTGCCGCCGGTGTGCAGTCGTGGAACGCGGTCGGCCGGCGTTTCGATCGGCCAGGCGGGTACATGCGCGCGCACTTCCACCAGCGGCGACCTCGCGGCCTCACCGCTGACCGGCGTCGCAGCAGCGGGAGGAGCGCCGGCCGACTCCGACTGGCTTTCCGCCGACTCCGTGGCGGCAACCGCGCCGCCTTCTTCCGTCCGCTGCCCGGCGGGCTCGCGCCGCTCCGCCGCATCCGTGCGATACTCGCGCCCAGCGACGATCACGCGCGTGATTTCCGCGTCCTTGTCGCCCAGCGGCCCGTTGAGCATCGTCAGATGGGCGCGCATCCCGACGCGAACCCGGCCAAGTTCATTTGAAACCCCCAGCAACTCTGCGGGCGTCGTGGTCAGGGCGCGCAGCGCCGCGTCCGGGCTCAGACCGGATTCCACGAACGCCTGCACGCATTGCAGCGCCCGCTCCGGCTTCTCCATGCCGGTCGAGCTGAAGCACCAGCGGACGCCCGCCGTTTCGAGCGCCTGCGCAACGCGCTCGCGCTCGCTGCGCCAGGTCTTCGCCTCGTCGTACGCGCGCGACGGATAGAACGAGCGTTCGTCCCAGGCCTTGCCGTAACCCTGCTGAGGGACCGGCGGCTCAGTCAGCGCGGCGACGTCAACCTTGTACTCGCGCGCGGGCTTGGGCAGTTCAAGCGAAAGCACCACCGGCACATCCGCGGCCTTGAGCTTCTGGGCCAGCCGGTCGGCCTGCCGCCCGCCGACGATGATCGGCTTGAGCGCGAATTCGCGCGCCAGCATGAGCACGCGGTCGATTTCGTCGACGTTGTCCGCCGCCCAGAACACGCGCTGCTCGCCGCGCAGCATGGGCTGGATGAGCTCCAGGTCGGGATCGAACGGCAGCTCGACCGAATCGGCCAGCGGCGCTCCGGCGCTCGCGCGCCAGCGGGCGGTCTCGGCGTGCCAGCGTGCGTCTTCGAAAAACTGCCGCAGATGGGCCATGACGCCCAGAAGCGTCCCGGGGTAGCGCCCGCGAACGAGCAGATGTCGCCGCGGCGTCGCGAAGGACGCGGCCTGCCCGACGCCGCCGGCCAGCACGCTCGACCGGACCGGCTCCTCGCCGAGCGAAATCAGGCTGGCCCGGCCCGCGAGGATCGCGTTGGGCGGCGCCAGCAGTGCCGCGGTGAACCCTGCCGCGCGCATGTCCTTGAACGTCTCCGGCTCGATCTTGAGGAACTCCTCCACCCGCCGGCGGACGTGAATTCCGCTGCGATTGGCCGCGACCGTTGCCACCTGCGCGTTTTCAGAGATGTCCGGAAAGCGCCCTTCGACGTTCTTTTCGTGATCCTCGCCGACCTCCTGATCCTGCACGCCGACGCGAGTGAAGCCGTCGACGAAGCCCGCGTAGACGAACTGCCCGCTGCCGTCGATCACCCGAGCGCCCGCAGGCGCGACCGCACCCTCTCTCGCCGCCTCGATGCGCCCGTTACGGATTACGATCGTCGCATTCTCCAACGGCGGCGCCCCGGGCTCGGCAAGGACCGTCGCGCCGCGGATCACAAGCGGTAGATCGACTTCCGGCCGCTCCACCGCCGCAGCCAGGGTGAGACCGGTTGCCATGAGACCAACGCAGCCCACGCAGAGGGTTTTCATCGCTGCACTACCCCGTGTTGAAGATGCGCGCCGGCGTCGAGATGGCCGCCCCGGCGTCGCGTTCCGGAGTGTAGCGAGCCTACGGGTGAGAATCGACCGGCGCCCAGCGTCGCGGAAAAGCGCGGCGGGAGATCCTGCGGCTCTGATGACGCGTCCGCTTACGCGGCGCGCTGCCTGGCGCGCTCGACGGCGGCCGCCGGCGTGCGAAAAAGACCGCCGACGGACAGTGTGGCGAGCGCGCCGATCAGCGCATACCAAGTGAATTCGATCCGCGGCCAGCCGGAGGGCATCGACGGCGCCGCCGAAGGCCATACATAATCGCACAGGTCAAAGAACCGCCCGCTCGCGACGAAGATCGTCACCAGCCCGACCGTGACGGCAATCAGGTTCCCGGCGTCCGAGCCGCGCGAGCGCGTCAGCATGCCCAGCAGAAACACGCCCAGCATCGGGCCGAGGATGTACCCCGCGATGCCCAGCGCGACCGGAATGATCGTCAACCCGGGGTTACGCACGTTGGCCCACGCGAACGCCACCGCGATCAGCACCATCAGCAACGCGAACAGCGCCGTGAAGACCCGCGCCGCCGAAACCTGATGGCGATCGCTCCGCTGGCGCGCGAAGAACGGAATGTACCAGTCCTTGGTGGCGGTGGTGGCCAGCGCGTTCAGTGCGGCACTGAGCGAGCCCATCGCCGTCGCGAACACGCCGGCCAGCACGAAGCCGCGCACGACCACCGGCATGACCGACAGGATGTACACGCCGAAGACGTCGTTCGCCTTGGCCGGCCGCAGCTCCGGCCGCAGCTCGTAGTACGCGATCAGCAGTACGCCGATGAACGTGAACGCCGTTGCGATCGGCACGTCCAGCAGGGCAGCGGTGATCAGCGAGCGGCGCGCCTTGCGATGATCGCTGGCGGTCAGCAGCCGTTGAACCATGTCCTGGTCGGTGCCGAAGGCCGCCATGTTCAGGAAGGTGGTTGCGATCAGCGCCGCGGGCAGCGTGTACTTGCTTTCGAGGATGTGCCAGAGCGTCTCGAACAGGCTGGCGTCCGGCGGCAAGCTCTCGAAACCGGTCAGGAAGTAGCCGTCGGTGCGAGTCATCTCGGGAACGCGTTGCCCCAGCGCCCCGAACGCGGCCAGCGGTTTGCCGTCCCCGATTTCCAGCAGCAGCGTCACGATAGCCACGATCGCGCTGGAGAACATGAGCGTCGCCTGAATCACGTCCGTCCAGATCACCGCCTTGATGCCGCCCAGCATCGTGTAGGCACACGTGACCGCGGTCAGCGTCAGAATCGCCCACGCATACGGCTGCCAGGAGTCAAGCTGCTGATACTGCACGCTTTCGCGCTCGACGAACAGGCGCCACGCGAGCACGAGCACCAGCGAAGGCACGTAGAGCCGCACCCCCGACGCCAGCACGCGCATCAGCAGGAAAAGTGCGGAGACGTAGTTGCGCGACATCGGTCCGAAGCGGATCGCGAGAAACTCATAGACAGTGAACACCCGGAACGTGTAGTACGGCTTGAGGAAGATGTGCCCCACCAGCACGCGCCCGAGGATCAGCCCCGCGGTGAGCTGCACATAGGTCAGCCCGCGCGTCGCGTAGCCCTCGGCGGGAGCACCGAGGAACGTCGCGGCGCTGGTTTCGGCGGCGATGATCGAGGCCATCACGGCCCACCACGGAATCTGGCGGCCGCCCAGGGCGTAGTCTTCCAGATTGCGCTCGCGCCGGCCGGCGAACAGCCCGACCGCCGTAATCCCGGCGAAATACGCCAGGATGATCGCCCCGTCGATGATGAGCGCCGCTGTATCCAATTGAGCTGACCCAGCTCCGCGCGAGTTTCGCGGAGTCTAACGGCGGATGCCCTTGCACTGGCGCGGTCGAGCTGAAATCCGGCTCGGCCGACGGTCAAAATCGGTATAGTGAGGAGCGCGGGCTCTCAACGATCCGAGTGGGCTCGTCCGTCATTCGTCCGACCGCGTTGCCACGGCCCGGGACACAGCGCCTCGCAGGGAGAACGGGTAATGGTGAGTACACCAGACCTCCGCCGCCGGCGTCTCACCGTCTGGATCGCGTCCAGTGTCGCCTGCGTTGGCGCGGGGGCGGCCGCCGCACACGCCGACGACAAACTCCATTTCGCGATTTCGCGCGCATCGGTCGAGGCGCTCGACTCGGACGGCATGCGGCTCTGGCGATTCCCGCTCGCGCATGGCGCTCGCCCGCATCTGCATCAACAGACCGACGGCACGCTGCGGCTGTCGATCGCCGGGCCCGGCACAGCGACCGCGCGGACCTTGTGGCTCGCCCGCGACGGCCGATGGCTCGCCAGACGGGGTGACCGCGCGATTCCGCCTGGCACGCCGGGCCGCAGTGAGCTCGGTTCTTTCGGCTGTGCCGCGTGGGACGAACCGACCGTCATCACTCCGCCGCCGACGCTCGAAACCCAATCGGACGCGCTCGAAGCGCTGCTGGTCGACAGTGCGGGCGATGCCTGGGCCATCCAATCTCGCCACGACGGCGCCCTGGGCGGCCGCAACCTGGTGCGTTCCGCGCGGTCCCTCGATCACGCCGGGCTGTGGCTGCCGGCGGAAACGCTCTACGACACCGAGAACTTCACCGCGAACTTCAGCGCCGATGTCGGCGCCAATGACGTGATCACCATCGCCTTCCGCGACATCGAGTCACCCGACTACCGGCTGCTGACGCTGCGGCACGATCCTGCGGGCGGCTGGGGACCGCTGACGGTCGTCGACGCGTCGCCGGACTTCTTCCAGCGCACCGCGACGGGCGCCGACGCGGCGGGGAATGTCGCCGTCGTCACCAACCGGGACGACGGTGGCATCGCGACGATCTTCAGCAGCGCATTTGAGGCGGCCTCCGGCTCCTGGCTGCCGCGCGCGCGTGTCTCGCCCGCTGGCGCCGAGGCCGACGAGCCGCGGATTGCGCGCTCGGCGGACCGCACGGACCTGTACCTGGTCTATATTGTCTATACCGGAACGCAGCGCGGCTTGTACGCCCATCGCTGGGATCCGACAACCACATCCTGGGGCGCTGCCACGTTCGTGCCGGGATCGCAGTCCGCGGCCCAATCCAGCGGCGGCGTGCTGGCCGCGGCGACGCCCGGCGCCCTGACGGTGATCTGGGAAGGCGGCCCGCCCGGCCTGCGCTCGATCGTCGGCAGCCGGCTCGTCTCCGGCGCGTGGGAGCAGGCCGAGATCCTGCTCGGTCCCGACGCCGAGACCTATCTGGACTTCGGCGCGATCGACGCGGCCCCGGACGGGCGCGTGATCGCAATGCTGTCGCGCTTCGCCGGCCCGCTGATTCGATTCTGGGCGCTGCGCTATCTGCCGGGGACCGGCTGGCTGCCGGCCGAAAACCCCTACTCGATCGAATATGCCTTTCAGACCTACGACCGCGTCCGACTCATCGACGACCGCCGCGCGATCGCGACGATGGTCGGCGTGCAGGACGACCAGCCCCAGCTCACTTCGCTGCGTTTCGACGGAACGGCTTGGCTGAGCGATCCGCTCGACATCCCGGGCGAGGAGCTCACCTTCGACCAGGAAATGCGTACCGAAGCCGATGATACGCTGCTGGTCTATGTGCCCGGTCAGGTCTTCGGCGCCGTCGGCGGCGTCAACGGCACCTGGCTGCGAACGCGGGTCGGCGACCTCAACTGCGACGGCTGTGTCGACCTGACGGATCTCAGCGGCCTGCTGGTCGACTTCGGCTGCGCCGCGCCGGACCGCTGCGCGGCCGACCTCAACGGCGACGGAGTGACCGACCTTACCGACCTGAGCCTGCTGCTGGCCGAGTTCGGAGCGGGCTGCGGTTAGCGTCGCGAAGCCGCTCCACCCGCCGCCCCCGTGGGCGCGCCGGCCGACCCGTTGGCAGCCGCGCGCGGCGCGAGTAAACTCCCCCGTCCGTCCCACATCGGGACCCTCCCAGTGACCGGGCCCGTTAAAGGCGTGCGGGGGCAAGAACGTGCCGCGAAAGAAAATCGACATTCCGCTCACTGTCGAATGGCTCAGCGTGCTCTCGGAAGACGGGGCGCTCGACACCAGCGTCGAACCGAAGGTTTCGGACGCCGACCTGCGCAAGCTCTACCGGACCATGCTGCTGACCCGTCGCCTCGACGAACGCTGTCTGGGGATGCAGCGGCAGGGCCGCATCGGCACCTACGGCCCCTGCACCGGACAGGAAGCGACCGCGCTCGGCATGGCCTACTGCCTGCGCAAGGAGGACTGGCTGGCGCCGACCTACCGTGAGCTGGCCGCCTACCTCTACCGCGGCTGGCCGATCGGCACCTACCTGCTCTGGTGGGGCGGCCACGAGGCCGGCTCGGTCGTGCCCGAAGGCGTCAACGATCTCCCGATCTGCGTTCCGATCGGAAGCCAGTGCCAGTACGGCATGGGTGTTGCCTGGGGCTGCAAGCTCCGCAAGGACAACACGGTCTGCGCCGCGTTCATCGGCGACGGCGGCACGTCGCAGGGGGATTTCCACGAAGCGCTCAACTTCGCGACCGTCTTCCAGGTGCCGCTGGTCGTGATGATCCAGAACAACCACTGGGCCATCTCGGTGCCGCGCGAGAAGCAGGCCGCCTGTCAGACGCTGGCCCAGCGCGCCATCTCCTACGGCATGAACGCGCTGCAGGTCGACGGCAACGACCTCCTCGCGGTGATCGCGGCCTGTCGCGAGGCGATCGAGAAAGCCCGCACCGGCGGCGGCCCGCAGTTGATCGAGGCCATCACCTACCGGCTGAAGATGCACACCACCGCCGACGACCCCAAGAAGTACCGCAGCGAGGACGTCGTCAAGCAGTGGGAGAAGCGCGATCCCCTGCCGCGCTTCCGCCGCTACCTGTACGACAAGAAGCTGCTCGACGAGAAGATCGAGGCGGTGATGGAGGAGGAGGTCAAGAAGCTGATCGACGAGGGCGTCGCGATCTACGAGACCCATCAGCACGACAAGTTCGAGTTTCTGCACCACATGTTCGCCGAACAGACGCCCGACCTGGCGCGGCAGGAGGCCGAGCTGCGCGACTACCTGGAGAACGGCAAGCCCGCGCCGCTGAGCGATGACGAGCCGCAGCTCGACCGACAGGTCTCGCACTGACGCACACGACGGAGCCGGATCCGATGCCACAGCTTACGATGGTGCAAGCGCTCAACCTGGCTCTCGCCGAGTGCATGCGCGAAGACCCCAACGTCCTCATCATGGGCGAGGACGTGGGCGTCGACGGCGGCGTCTTTCGCGTCACCGACGGCCTGATCCAGGAATTCGGACCCGACCGAGTCGTCGACACGCCGCTCGCCGAGGCCGCCATCGCCGGCACCGCCGTCGGGCTCTGCTTCCGCGGCTTCAAGCCGATCTGCGAAATGCAGTTCGACGGCTTCTCCTTTCCGGCGTTCCACCACGTCGAAGGGCACGTGCGGCGCTTCCGCAACCGCACGCGCGGCCGCTACACCTGCCCGATGGTGATCCGCATGCCCTACGGCGGCGGCATTCGCGCCATCGAGCACCATAGCGAATCCCCCGAGGCCACCTACGCCCATCTGGCCGGCCTGAAGGTGGTGCTACCCTCGTCGCCGCGCACCGCGCGGGCGCTGCTGCGGGCCGCCATCCTCGATCCCGACCCGGTCATCTTCTTCGAGCCCAAGGCGCTCTATCGCTCGTTCCGCGAAGACGTGCCCGAGCAGCCCGAGACCCTGCCGATCGGCAAGGGTGTGGTGGCGCGTTCCGGCCGCGACGTCACGCTGATTTCCTACGCCGCCACCCTCCGCACGACGCTCGAAGCCGCCGAGGAGCTGGCCGACGACTATGGCATCGACGCCGAGGTCGTCGACCTGCTCAGCGTCTCGCCGATCGACGGCGAGTTGATCAACGAGTCCGTTCGGCGGACCGGGCGCGCGGTCGTGGTTCACGAGGCCTCGCCGCATTGCGGCGTGGGCGCGGAGGTGATCGCGCGGATCGTCGAGAACAGCTTGTTGTACCTGGAAGCGCCGCTGAAGCGCGTCACCGGCTTCGACACGATTATTCCGTACTTTGCGAATGAGAAGACGTTTCTGCCCGACACCGGCCGGATCATCAAGGCCGCGGTCGAGACCGTGCAGTTTTAGTCCAGGGGACCCGACGAATGTACGACTTCATTCTGCCCGACCTCGGCGAGGGTGTTCACGAGGGTCAGATCGTCAGCGTGCTGGTGAAGGAAGGCGAGACAATCGCCGAGTTCCAGCCGATGCTCGAGGTGGAGACCGACAAGGCTGCGGTGGAGATTCCGTCGCCGAAGGCCGGCGTGGTC
>CAYXIO010000088.1:0-245 GCA_964465125.1 uncultured Planctomycetales bacterium
ACGCATGGCCTGCGTTCGCGGATTCGGTTCAAAGTCGTTTTCATCGCGACACCCCGCGTGCCTCGATCTCGGCGCACAGTCGGCGTAGTTCGTCGGCTTGCCAGGCGCGTTCCGCCGCCCACGCCGCCACCGCCGCCGCCACCGCCGCCTCCCTCGCCGCATCCGCCGCCACCGCCGCCGCCGCCGCCCTCGCCGCCACCGCCGCCGCCTCCCTCGCCGCCTCCCACGCCGACTGCAACTCATCA
>CAYXIO010000088.1:345-10723 GCA_964465125.1 uncultured Planctomycetales bacterium
TCCTCCTACGCATGGCCTGCGTTCGCGGATTCGGTTCAAAGTCGTTTTCATCGCGTCACCCCGCGCGCCTCGATCTCGGCGCAGACGCGCCGCAATTCGGTCTCCTGCCAACGAAGCTCCGCGTCCAGCGCCTCTGCCCGCGCCGCCACCGCCGCCGCCACCGCCGCCGCCTCCGCCGCCGCCGCATCCGCATCCGCCGACGCCGCCACCGCCGCCGCCGCCGCCCACGCCGCATCCGCCGCCCACGCCGCCACCGCCGCCGCCTCCCTCGCCGCCTCCCACGCCGACTGCAACTCATCATCGGTCGCTGCTCCAAGCGCGTGACGCTCGGCGACATCGAGCGCGGCAAGGCTGCGCGGATCGGTCATCAGGTGCTGCATCCGGCGCGCGTAGGCGACGGCAAGCAGCCGGATGTCGCGGTCGTGTCCCTCGACGGCCCGGAGGCACCAGAGCGCGTCGTCGACCCCGTTACTGTCGAGGATCGTCGTGATTGCCAGCGGTTCGTCGTCGGATCTGGTTTTGTTCAGATACCGAAGCAGCTTCTCCCATCCTCCTACGCATGGCCTGCGTTCGCGGATTCGGTTCAAAGTCGTTTTCATCGCGACACCCCTCGCGCGATCGTCGCGATCGTGTCGTGATTGGTCAGCCAGTCCGCTAGCGCGACCCCGATCAGCAGCGCGAACAGCAGCGTTCCAACGACGAGGATCAGGCCGCCCGGCATTTGCATGCCGGGGTCGCGGTGATAACGGCAGCGGCGGTGGAAGGTGGTCATGGTTGACTCCATTCTTCGTCGACCTCTTTGGCTATCGGACCGTCGTCGTCGGCCATGATCTCGTACATGCGGTCGTAGACCGCGCATCTGATCGCCTCGCGCTCGATCGGGTCGTCGCACAGCGACATCATCATCCCCGAGTCCAGTATGTAGTACCGATGGCCCGCGTGCGTGAATTCGGTGCCGGACGACAGGTCGTGCTCGTTGATGAATTCGAGGCACGCACCGGCATCGTGCAATAGCGCCCACGCCCGCTGCGCGATCTCGGCGCGGCGCGCGTCTGCGTACTCGGGAGTGCCCTGCCGGCGGCGCAGGTCGCGCAGGTCGTGTTGGTACTCGGCGTCGGTGATCTGGTCGTGCATGTCGGCCTCACTCGGCATCGATCAGCCGCTCGAACGTCTGCCGCGCGATCTCGTCGGCCCGCTCCTCAAGCGACACGTAGTCGATGTCGGGGTCGTCCGAGTAGACCTGCGGCCGGGCAGACGACCCAGAGGTCCTGTACTGGATCGTGAGGTCGATATCCGCGTCGTCGCCGAACTCCGCGCGGAACGCCTGCTCCAGCATCTCGCGGTAGCGCCGCGCGCGGGCGACGACCTGCTCGTCGGTCAGGGTCTCGGTGGCGCACACCAGATTGCCGTCGTTGATCGTGTAGCGGATGCGCATGGTGGTGGTGGTGGTGGTCATGTTTCTCTCCTGTGGTGTCTCTGCCGGCTGTGCCGCGCCGGCCCGGCCCCGTCCGTGGCGTACTTGCTGGCCACAGAACGAACGGTAAGCGAGTTGACCAGCCGTGTCAAGCGTTTTGCGCGTCCTGTTCGTCTGTGTCGGTGGCGAGATCCAATTCCAGATTATCGCGATCGATAAGGTGGCCGCTAGCCGCCGCCTCGACATTGCGCACCGCCTGGCGGTAGTAGCTCGCCTTGAGTTCGACCCCGATACCGCGGCGGCCCTGCGCGACGGCCGCATACACTTCCGAGCCGATGCCCATAAATGGCGTGAGTACGGTTTCGCCAGGATTCGACCAGAGCACTAGGCAGCGGTCGATTACGTCGAGCTGCAACGGATGGACGTGCTTTTCGTCGTCGGCGGCGCGGGCCGCCTTGAAGGGCAGCACGCGGTTCATCCTCACGTCATCCCAAAACGCGCTAGCGTACTGCCTCCAGATCCAGTGCGACCAACGGTTCTCGGTTTGCTTCCCGGTCCAGCCGCGGTACTGGATCAGTTCGGCGGGCGGCTGGCGTTCCCCAGCGTATTCGGTGAGTCCGTGCGGGTGTGCGATAGGCACCGGGTTGTCGCCGAGGCGGCGGAACACCAGCAGATAATCGGCGTTGGCGACCGAACAGCGCGACGAATCGTCAACGATTGTCTTGTGCGCAAGCGACTTCTGGAGCGTCCGGTTGCGCACCGCGAGCGGTTCTTTCCAGACCGCGTACCGCGCCACGTAATGCCAGCCCTCGCGCCCGTGCAGGCGGATGATGTCGCCTGGGAAGTCAATCAGCGCATCCGTCCCGCTGTTGCCGGTGGGCACGTCCATGCAATGCACGGCGGTCATGCGTCCCGGCATCGTGAGCCGGTGCAGTTCGCGCACCACATAGGCGTAGTGCTCGAAAAACTGCGCGTAGTCGTCGCTGTTCGACAGGTCGCGATCATTGCTGCTGTAGTGGTACAGACCGCCGAATGGCGGCGAGTAGACCGACAGATGTATCTTCTCTGCCGGCAGGTGCTGCATTACCTCGATGCAATCGCCGTGGTACAGAGCGAATCGATCGGTAATCAATTGGTCGATTACAGCCATGGCGGAATCTGCTCCTTCGTTGAAAATTGACCGGATGCGCGATCGATGGCGAGCGCGGCGTTCATCTGTGCGACGAGAGACGAAAACATCCGGTCGGCCTGTTCCGCCTTGCGCTGCAGGTTGCGCAACACGCCGCGCTCGCCCTCGGTGGTAATGATGTCGACCGTGACCGGCCGTTGCTGCCCGAACCGCCAGCAACGCCGCACGCCCTGGTAGTACTGCTCGAAGCTGTGCGATGGGAAGAACGTGACATGTGCACAATGCTGGAAGTTCAATCCCCATGCCCCAATCTTCGGCTTGGTGACGAGTACGCGCGCCTGGCGATCGGCGAACGCGATCATTCTGGCCTCTTTCTCGTCGTCGGAATCTTTGCCGCTCACCTGTACGGCGTCGGGGATCAGGCGCTCTAGCATGTCGCCTTCGTCGTTCAGGTGGCACCAGACGAGCGCCGGCTGTCCCGTCCCGTTGACCAGCTCTGCGACCTTCGCACATCGTTCCTCGATCGATCGACGGCGTTCCTCGCGCTGTTCCTTCAGTCCGGCCGCGGGCATGTGGAATAGCGCGCCATCGGGCAGCGTGCGCACATCGACGAGATGTTCGCGCTCAATAAGCGGTGGAAGCACGAAACGGTCATCCGGGTACCCTAGGTCTGACGGCCGGCGTACCGCGCGCGCCCATGAGCAGACCCATCGCCAAAACGGCGTTTCGGCGTGACCCTTGAAACGCCATTTGATGACCTCGCCCCGCATTCGACCCTGCGCGCTGTTGTTCAGGTCGTTTTTGAAGAACCGATTGAGCATGTCGACATGGCCGAGATACCCGAGCGCTTCGGACGATGTGCCGAGTTCGATGTAATCGTTTGGCGCTGCCGTCGCGGTCGCCAGCAACCGATACGACATCTTGCGCATGAAGACGGTGATAGCACCGCGCCGCGCGCCGTCGAAACTCTTGAGTATTGATGACTCATCACAGACGCACCCGATGAAGTCCTCGGGGCTGAACAGGTGCAGTCGTTCGTAATTCGTGACTGTGATGCGATGCGCCGTACCGTCCGTTGATCGCCGCGCATCAATCTCAAATTTTCTTGCTTCCTCGATCATTTGGTGGGCAACAGCGAGCGGGACCAGGATCAGCACGCGACCGCCGGTCTTGCGCGCAATGTTCTCTGCCCACACAAGCTCCATCGGCGTCTTGCCGAGACCGCAATCGGCTAGGGTCGCCGCGCGCCCCTTGCGGATGGACCACGAAACTAGGTCGCGCTGGAAGTCGAATAACCAGTCGGGCAACCACTCGGGATCGAATCCACTGTCGCCGTAGTATTGGCTTTTCGCGTCGAGAAACTCGGCATAGCTCATCGGTGGTGTATCCAGTTGAAAAGGCGGCGCACATAGTAGGACCGCACCAGGCTAATCCCGGTGAACCACGCGCCGATTGCCACATTCGTCGTCAAGCTGGCCTCGATTCCGTAGATCGGGAATACCAGCATCTGACCTGCGAGCGCGACGCAGTAGCCGATCGCCACATTAGCGACCGACTCGACAGCGGACATGATGCGCGATTGACTGGCCATCAACGAACGGTAAAGTAGATTACGGGCATTCGTCAACCCATTGACGGCTGGCGAATCGATGTCTATCCTGTTCGGCATGAAACTATCTGACGTGATCGAGTATTTCGGCGGTCGGCATGAGGACGTAGCCGAGGCACTCGGCATCTCGCGCGCGGCTGTGTCGATGTGGGCGGCCGCAGGCGAAATCCCGCTGCTCCGTCAGTACCAGATCGAGGTGGTCACAAAGCGCCGCCTGCGCGTCGCCGACGCGCATCGCCAGCCGAAGACGCCGGCCTAGCTGTGGCTACCGCCGGCGTATACATTCGCGGCCGGCTCGCCGGCTCGCCAGAACCGAAACAACAACCGGAGAGGTATGCCATGCCGACGCCATTCGAACGCGGCGCAATCGTCTGGATACCCGGCGGCAAGCGGGTGCTAGCCTGGTCGAAGGCGAGGGTGCTCAAGCGCAACGGCGGGTCAACCCTCTGCGAGATCTGCGAGGGCGAGCGCGACGCCGGCCGGCAGGTCTGGTCGAGGACCGCAGGGATTCGGACGGAGCCACCGCCTACCACGCAAGCCTGACCACCGCGCCGGAGAACAACAATGGCAAAGGCACAGCGCGGCACGCCGACACGCAAGCTCGGCATCGGCGAGGTCGGCGAGCGGATCATCCGCAGCATCGAGGCGGGCGCGCACCTCGACCACGAGTTGCGCAGACTGCTCAAGCCGCTCATCGCTGGCGATGCGTTCGTCGGCGCACTGCGCGGCCTCTGCCAGCAGCACTACGTTGTCAAGACCCGAGGCCGGTACGTCCTCGGACCGCGCGGCTATGCGTTTCTCGGTCGCTCACAACCGCAGCCGGCACCCGCCGGGTGGCAGGTCGGCGTCTACGTCCCGCCGGCCGGGCCGCCTCGGCGCGCGGGGTCGTGCTGGCTGCGCATCCCGTCGTGTGAGTGCGGGCGGATCGTCGAGTACAAGGCGCATGTCTAGCGCCGCAAGTCAGGCGCAGGGGTATCGGACCTCACCCGATTGCTGCCGGGTTTGCGTGCATTTCACATACCGCCGTCGGCAGGTCGGTTGTGACGGCGGTGCAGTGCGGGTGACATTCTGGCGCGAGACGGATCTGCGGTGTGGCATCGGGGGGTTCGCAGTGCAGAAAATGTCGGTGTGTGACTGCTACTCGAGGCGCGGCGATGCATCAACGCTTGGGGCGGCGCCTTCCAGCGCGCGGCGCGGGCCGGAGTGATCTGGCGGTCTAGCGAGACGTACCGGCGGACCCGGGGGCACGGGACGATTGGTGTCAAGTAGGAGAAAATGTAATGGAAAATACATCCGGAGTATTCACGCTAGAGGATGAGTCGTTTTCGCAGGCAGACATTGTTGCTGCGTTGACTGTTGAAATTCCAGAGCATCACAAGCTCGCGCGATCACTGGAGGAACTGAGTGACGTGCAACTCTCTACGGTGGCGACGATCGGCACGCCGAAATGCTTCGAGGACGAAAGGCAATATCGAATCTGGCGAGAGCTTGCGATCCAGTCGAAACTGGAATCGCTGCACGGATTTTGTACAGACTGCACGGCCGAATACAAGGCTCAGATGGTGATGAATGGCCGCTGTCAGTTTCCGAACACCATATTCGTGCGTGGTCACGGCATCCGAGTGTTCTTCGTGCCGAAAAAGCGCTCACGCCTCAAGCCAATGATGGCGTCTGACCAGTAAATCGGAGCGCGTGGCGTGTCTCGTCCAATGCGCTGGTTTCGGCTGTACGCCGAGGCCGTCGATGACGAAAAGTTGCGACTGTTGGCGTTCGAAGACCGATGGCATTTTGTGGCGCTTCTGTGTTGCAAGGCTGCCGGAATCCTGGACGAGGGCGGCCCGCTGTTGCGGGCAAAGCTCGCGGTCAAACTAGGACTCGACAAACCGGCGCTTGATGAGGTTGCGCGCCGGCTCGCTGAGGTCGGGTTGATCGATTCGGAGACGTTCCAGCCGTTGCGCTGGGATGACCGGCAGTTCAAGTCCGACGACTCTACGGAGCGCGTCAGAGCGCATCGGGAACGCATGAAACGTTCCAGAAACGTTACTGTATCGGCCCAAGAGACAGAGACAGAGACAGAGACAGAGACAGATAGAGAGAACGCGCGCGTGCGCGAGAAGAGCCGCTCGCCTACCGGCTCGCGCATCCCTGACGATTTCCCGGCAGAAGCGGAGCTGGATTGGTGCAGGACGCGCCGGCCGGACCTGGACCCGGCGGAAACCGCAGCCAGGTTCCGCGACTACTGGATCGCAGTGCCCGCAGCCAAGGGCAGGAAAACCGACTGGCCGGCGACATGGAGGAACTTCGTGCGAACGGAGCGCGCCCCGCGAGGACCGCCGCGGAGATCCGCCACCGAATCCGGTCTCGCATTGGCCGGCCTGCACCGCAACGAGATCATCGATGTCGACACACCACTCACTACCAGCCGCGTGGATTGAGCGACTGTTCGCCAGATTCGCGGCAACCTGGGGGGTGCAGCGGCTCGGCGCGATGTTCCCGGTGGAGACCCATGTCGAGACGAAGCGCATTTGGGCCGAGCAATTGGGGCGCTTCGAGGGCGAGACGATCGCGCGGGCGGTGCAGGCGGAAACCGACTCCGGCCGCGAGTGGCCGCCGAGTCTGGCGGAGTTCGTGGAGAGTTGCCGACAGGCGTCGCTCGGGCGAGTGTCGAGCCAGGGGTTTCCTGCGTTGCCGGCCCCTGCCGATCCGGCTGTTGGTCAGGCTGCGCTTGAGCCGCTGCGCGGTGCGGCCAGTGCGACCCGCGACCCGCTGCGGTGGGCGCGACACCCGCGGTCTGTGCACGCGGTCGTGCTGTTGATCCGCGGAGCGCAGCGCGATCGCCGCCTGCAGGAGATCCTGCGAGGCCACGTCGCGGACGCCGGGGAGCGCCTGCCGGACGACGGCTCGGCCGCTGTCCTGCTGGCCGTCGCGGCGCGCGAACCGTCGCTGGCCGAGGAAACGCTGTGACCGACCGACCCTGCTCAACCTGCGCACACTACCTGCCGCGAGATCACCCGCACCAGGACCGCGGCGGGCGGACCTATGCGGTCGACTGCTGTGTGCACGAGAGGGTCCGCAATGCGCACGGCGTCCTGGCGATCAGCCTCGCGCGCAGGCATGACGAGCGCTGCGGGCCGGACGGCGCGTTCTGGACGGCGAGAGCCGGCGTAAACAATGCCCGGAAACGGCCCTAATCGGGCGCTGGCGGGCCAAACGGTGCGCGGTTGATACCCGGAGCCATAGTCGCCGAATTTTTCGTCCCAGGGCCGCCTGTGGCGAAAGGCCGTGCGCGGATCTCAACGCGATCCGGGCGGACCCTGGCCTACACGCCGGCCCGGACCGTCCGGTATGAGTCGACCGTGGCGCTGTTCGGCGCGCAGGCTATGGCCGGTCGCCCGCCGACCGTCGAGCCGGTCGAATTGAGCGTGAGGGCGTTTTTCCCGGTCCCGCCCAGCTGGCCGAAGGCCCGCCGGGCGGCAGCGCTGACCGGCGAACTCGCGCACGTCTCTCGGCCGGATCTGGACAACGTGGTCAAAGCGGTCATCGACGGTCTGTCCGGCGTCTGCTGGCCGGACGACGCGTCGGTGGCCGCCGTTGTGGCCGAGAAAACCTACGCCGAGACGCCGGGCGTCTCCGTACGGGTCAGTATCTGGCAGCGCCGCGTCGTGTGGATGCCCTAGCGGTTACAGATACGCGCCCGCGACGAGCTCATGCGCTCTCCTGAACCGGCCAACAGTCGGATCTCCCTATCGTGCCCCTCGACAGCACGAAGACACCAGAGGGCGTCGGCCAGTCCGTTGGACTGCAGAATCGTCGTGATTGCCAGCGGTTCATTGTCCGCTCGGGTTTTCCCCAAGTGCGACAGTAGGCGCTGCCAGCCGTCTGCGCATGGCCCGTGGGACCGGATCTGTTTCAGAGTGGTGTGCATTGGGTAGCCTCTCAGTCCGGGATCTCGTACAGGACCTCGTACTCCTGCCACCGGTCGTTAACGACCGTCGCCCAGTCAGGCGCGTCGGCGAGCAGCTCGTCGGCCAACTCGCGCGAAACCGCATATCGCTCCGCGCCGTTCATCGGATAGCTGCCGGAGTTCCCGGCAGATTCATGCGATGCCCGGAGCCAGCGCGGCATCCATTCGACCACGATACGTTTGGGTCTGGTCATGTCGATCTCCTCAGGAGCGACCTCAGCTCCGGGCGCGCTCAATGGCGGCGCGGACGCGGGCCAGCGCGTCAGAAAAGTCGCGGCGGGTCAGCGTTTCCGGTGCGTTGCAGGCGAACGCGCCAGCCGCGCGGTTCAGGGTAACGATGTCGTCGTCGGAGACAGCAGCGCCGAAGTTGGTTGCATCCAAGCAAGCCCGCAGCGCGTCGTCGTGGTCAAAACAATTGAACTTGGTCACGGTGTTCTCCTTGATCCCCTGCTGCCGGCTACTCGCCGCCGGGCGGCGCATCGCACTGTGCGATAGCCAAAAAGTACACGTCGCAACGTATCCAAGCAAATTGATTTTTTCAACCGAAAACGGTATATCAATAGTTGAGCCAACCGCGGTTGCGGCAGAATCCAGCCGAAACGAGGGAGCGGATATGAGCACATTGCTCGGCAGCTATCGAATGACGCACCAGGACCGCGGCGGGCGGACCTATGCGGTCGACTGCTGTGTGCACGAGAGGGTCCGCAATGCGCACGGCGTCCTGGCGATCTCGCTCGCGCGCCGGCATGACGAGCGTTGCGGGCCGGACGGCGCGTTCTGGACGGTCGCGCCGGGGCGGGGATGAGCGTCGACTGGATAGCCCGGCAACTGGTCGCCCTCGAGGCACCGGCTCCGCGGCCCAGGGCGCACAACCCGCACCCACCCGGTGTGCCGCGGCCGAACGGGGCCGCGGTAGCCGTGCTGGCGTTCCTGCGGGCACACCCGGGGCGGTTCTTCACTCGGCAGACAATCGTGCTGCGCGTGGGCCGCACGGACAAGGCGGTCGATTGGGCCCTGCTGTTCTTGCGATCGCAGGGGCAGGTCGAGGTTCTGCGCGACTGGTCGAGGCGCAACCCGCGCTACCTCCGCTACCGGGCGGCAGAGGCGAAGGCGAAGGTGAAGGAGTAGGACGATGGCGAAGCGACAGTTGACCGACAGGCAGAAGCGATTCGTCGACGAGTACCTGGTCGATCTCAATGGGTCGGCCGCGGCGCGCCGCGCCGGGTATAGCACCCACACGGCGGGCCGACTGGCACAAGACTTGCTTGCAAAACGTCACATCGCTGAACTCATCGCGAAACGGCAGCGCGATCTGCAGCGGCGTGTCGGCGTGACACAAGAGCAAGTCGTCAACGAACTGGTGCGGATTGCCTTCGGCGACCAGCGCCGCGTCGTGTCGTGGGGTCCGGACGGCGTCGTGTTGCGTCGGAGCGACGATCTGACCGACGACGAGGCGGCTGCGGTCGCCGAGGTCGCGCAGACGACGACGCAGGGCGGCGGCTCGCTGCGGATCAAGGCGCACGACAAGGTGCGTGCGCTCGAGCTCCTGGGCAAGCACCTGGGCCTCTTCGAGGCCGACAACCGCAGGCAGGTCGACGGGACCGTGGAGATCGTGCGACGGATCGTCGATGCGCGGGACGACGATGGGGCTTGACATACACGCCTAGACGTGTATGATGATCACATCGCATCCGCGATCCGCCCGCCGGCGGCGAGTAGCCGGCAGCAGGGGATCAAAATGACGCTTATGGTAGAGGCGGCGGCGTGGGCGGCAGAGGCGGCATGGGAGGCGGGGCGGGCGACTGCGGAGATCGGAGGGGCGTGGGCGGCGGGGGACTCAGAGCGTAGCTGGCAGGCAGCGGAACTGCGTCGCGTCTGTGCCGAGATCGAGGCGCGCGCTGAGTCGATCGTTGACAGCGAGGCCTCAGCGTGAGCCGTTCTGCTCCGCAATTCCCGCGCCGGTCGCGTCAACTCGCGGCCGGCGGACAGCTGACCCCTGCGCAGTTCTTCGCGCTCGCCCAACTGATGCGCTCGCGCGACCCGCCACGCACCGCAGCCCGCCTCGTGCTCGTCAACGGCTGGTCGCCGGCTGACGCGGCCCACGAGGCTGGGTGCTCGCCGTCGTCGGCCTCCAATGCCGTTGCGCGGTTCCTGCGCGCCCACGCGCTCATCGCCGGCGCCTACCTCTGACGAAAAAGAAGCCGCCGGCGCGAGGCCGGCGAAAGACCCGGCGGGCGTATGGCGGCCCGATCAGGTGGTGGT
>CAYXIO010000089.1:0-10266 GCA_964465125.1 uncultured Planctomycetales bacterium
ACCCCGTGAACGTGCGTTTCCGCGGCGGCACGCCGGCGTCGTGGCCGCCCGGCGCCGCGGCGCTGCTCGAAGGCGTCGACCTCACCGAATTCGAGGTCCAGGGCGCGTCGGGTCACCTGCTGCTGGTCGTCGGCTACACGCGGTAAGGAGGCATTGCAATGGCCATCAAGCTCGGCATGGAGGCCGTGCTCAACTACAAGGTCGGCGGCCAGGGAGGCGGCGGCGCGTGGACCGCGTTGGGCAACACGCGCGACGTCACGCTCAACCTGGAGACCGGCGAGGCCGACGTCACGACCCGTGCGAATTCGGGCTGGCGCGCCACAGTCGCGACGCTGAAGGAAGCCAGCGTCGAGTTCGAGATGGTCTGGGATACGGCCGACGCCGGGTTTACCCGTCAGAAAAAGATTCCGTTCACCTGGGGACGCGGCCGCGTTCGGGCGCTGGCGAAGCCGCCAGGCCGGAACGCGTCCACCCGCGGCTGCGCGTTAGAATGACCGTGTGTCGACAGGAAGGCTGGCGATTGCGGCCGAGATCGAGACGACATGAGTTACGACCTGTTTCTATATCGGTTCGCTGGTCCCGCTTCAGCCTTCGCCAAGTTGATGGACGAAGATGATTTCGAACCGCCCCCGATGGGCGGACGGGGCGACGTGATAGCAGCCATCAGCGGCGTGTTTCCGAACACAGGCTGGTCAGACGATGGGTGGGGACATTTCGATGGGCGCGGCTATCGCGTAGCATTTCACGTCGGCGAAGAATCGCCGGTGCGGTCCGTGATGCTGAACCTCTACGGCGACCATGCATTCCTGAGAGACGTGGCGACACTTTGCCGGGACCAAGGGTGGCAAGCACATGACCCCCAAACGGGCAAGTTCCTCGACCTAAACGACCCCTCAACAGAGGGCGTCGCCCGTTTCGAGCGATTCCTGCAAGACGTCGCAGGGGCCAACGCCGTTGCACGGCCTGGCGGTGCAACGGATGCTTCCCACGGAATCGAACACGGCGTGCGCGGCGCAGGCGAAACGTCGCCTTCATCAATTGCCGAATTCTTCGCGCCGCGAACGCGTGGCGAACCGAGCACCGAGCAGCGGCGAGAGGTCATTGCCCTGCTCGACCGCCTGACGAACGGTACGGACGCTGAGATTGTGGCGGCGTACGCACCAGAGGCGAAAATCCAGGTTGCCGTCGCGCGCGAGACGGAAGCTGAATCAGAGCTGACGGTGACTTCCGTTGATTTGAACGCGTACCTGAAGGCACTCCCAACGGCCCTCCAGCAACTGCGAGCGACAGGCGGGCCGGGATTCCGCTTCTGGATCAAAGACGTAGTACTCGCCGTGGTTGGCGACGCCATGCGCGTGACTTGTCGCGTGTGCTCGACTTTCGATCCAGAGGGGTGTTTCACCGAGTATCGTGTCGGACCATCGGATGGTGGGTGGCGTGTGCTAGAGCAGCGAACGCATCGCCAAGCGTGAGAGTGCCTCTTGCAGGACCGAACAAAACCCGTATCATGATGGACCGGACCCGGTACTCGCCGGCCTAGCGCGGCGTGCGTAGCGGGTGCAATACAATAAGCGACCGTGCGTTAGAAGGTGGCGCGAGGATGACGGCGACAAGTCGAGCGAGATCCAAGACGGCGATTCCCGAGCCGAAGCCGTACAGCGGCCCTGCCACGCAGCACGTCCTAAATCTCGGCGACGCCCGCGATCTCGACTGGATCGCGAGCGCGAGCGTCCACCTGGTCGTGACGTCGCCGCCATACTTCAACCTCAAGCGGTACAACGAGCATCCGGATCAACTCGGTCACCTTGACGAGTATGAGCGGTTTCACGACGAGCTCGACGTGGTCTGGCGGCACTGTTTCCGCGTCCTGGTTCCAGGCGGCCGGCTAGTGTGCAACGTCGGCGACGTATGCGTGGCGCGGCGCAGAAACGGCGGTCGCCATCATGTGCTACCCCTCCACGCGGATATCGCGATACGGACTCGTCGGATCGGCTTCGACTACCTGACGCCGATCCTCTGGCACAAGATCGCCAACGCGCAATTCGAGGCTGCTGGAAACGGCGGCGGCTTTCTGGGCAAGCCGTACGAACCGAACGCGATCGTGAAAAACGACGTCGAGTACATCTTGATGCTGCGAAAACCCGGGGCGTACCGCAACCCGACCGAAGAGCAACGGGCTACATCCCGGCTGACGAAAGATGAGCAGGCCGAGTGGTTTCAGCCGATCTGGAACGGGCTCACCGGCGTGTCGGCGAAGGACCATCCAGCACCCTACCCCATCGAACTGGCCTATCGCCTCGTCCGAATGTTCTCATTCACCGGCGATACCGTTCTCGACCCGTTCAGCGGAACAGGCTCTACGACCGTCGCCGCGATTCGGGCCGACCGGAACAGCATCGCCAATGAAATCGATCCCCAGTATTTCGACCTTGCCGCGCGGCGCATCCGGCGGGAACTGGGAGAACCGAGAATGTTCGGCGAGCGACCCGCGTTGACTATCCGCCGTAATGACGGGCGTACGCCTCGCTGAGTCGGCGAAGAAATGTCTCGTAATGGTGCTTCGACCCGGGCTGGGGCGCCGGAGGTGCCGTGTGTAGTCCGCATGCTCCGATGTTGTCGCAGTTGACCACGATCGTCGCGAATGCATCGAAACCCACCGCGCCGGGCGCCTCCCGCATGACCAGACCTTCGAGATGCCGAACCATCGATTCGGTTACCTGCGGCTGCCGATGCTTCACCTTGATGAGCTCACCTTCCGCACTAACCTGCCGCGTGGGCGACGCATATTCATCTGCGATGTTCACGACGACGATGCCGGCTGCGAGTGCGTTCGTGTCGCCCTGATGCACGATCTCGTGCGAAGAGGAGAGCTCGTCGAAGATGCGCGGCTTGGTCTTTGAATGTTCGGTCATGCACTGTTTTGCCTCGCATGAGAGGCGCAAGCGCGATAGCGCTCGTACTGTCGGGTCGCTCCCGGGGCTGCTCGGCGTAATCAGTTCGGCTGGTTCACCGATGGCCAGGTCGAGCGTCTTGGTCTTTCCGTTCGGAAACGTGAACTCGGCGTTGATGACGCCGACAACTTCGCCACGGTGGACCTGCGCAGCAAGGGTTGGACACGCTTCGAGCAGATCTTCAAAGACGAAACGGCAGAGCGTTTTCGAGTGCGTATCCGAACGGGGGTGATACCGGAAGACTTTGCGACCGAACTTGTGGTCGTTGGCCACGTGGGCACACATCCAGGCTGCAAATCTTTCTGGCGCGAGCATTTCGACAGCGTATCAGAACCGCTGCAGGTCGCCTACCCGTCGGTGGCTCATCTAAGTCGTGCTGCTGGCCTGCATTATCGCGAGCACCAGCTCCGAATCCTTGCTGCACCAGTTTTTTCGGATCAGCTTTACGAATCGGCCCTTCTGCCGGAAAGAAGTTGATGTGTGGGCGGTGGCGCCGCCCATCCCCTGGACCTGGAAGGAGATGACGATGGACCGTATCGGATTGACCTTTGACGAATTCGTGGACCTCAAGCTGAAGCCGGCCCCGGGTGCGGACCGGGCCTTTCACGAGGCGGCTGAGATGGAGCGGCGGGACATGTTCCCGATGGCGCTGACCGTGGCATCGAACCACCTTCGGTCGCGCGGCTACGACTGCCGGCCGGCGATGCTCGAGCTGCTCGTCAAGGACGGCGTCGTGAAGCCTGCTGCGCCGGACGCCTGGTCACAGGCCGATGTGGACGCCGCCGCCGACCACTTCGAGCAGTGCGGCATCCTCACGCCCTACGCGGCGATGTGCCAGACGCTGGGGTGCCGCTACGCCGACTTCCTGCGGCCGTTGCGCGAGGCGGCCGAGCGGGAGTCCGCGAAGCACGGGCGGCGCATCCCCGACGACGACTCGTACTTCATCATGCACCGCGTGCCGCCGCGGGACGACAGGCCGGCGATCATCTCGTTTTCGCTCGCCGAGGACGTCCAGGAAAGGCTCGAACGCGGCGAGGAGGTCTGAATGACCCCCTCACCACAAGAACTTGAACTGACGCCGGACCTGCTCGACTACGCGAAAGCGGTCGCGCTGATCGAAGCCCAGAAGCGGTGTCCGAAGTACGTCGAGTTCGATGATGTCGTGCAGCACGCGCTGTTGCACTTGATGAGCAAGCCGCCCAAGTACGACCCCGCGCGTGGGGCGTCGCCGAAGACGCTGATCTACACGATCGTGCAGCGGGCCGTCATGAAGTTCGTCGCCCTTGAAGTGCAGCACGCCAGCCGATCCAAGCAGGTCGTAACGCCGAAGACGGGCGACGATGACGACCGTGAAGCGGCCCTCGAAGCCTTCGCGCTCAACGAGGGGTACGAGCGTGGCCTGGAGCAACTCGTGGTCGAGGATCGGACGCCAGAGGCCACCTTCGAGCCGCCAGAGGACCTCTTCGAGTTCATCGACAACGAGGACAGTCGGGCGATGTGCAAGCTGTACATCAAGTGCAACGGCAATGTCAGCGAGACCGCACGTCGCCTGGGCCTGACCGAAGGGACCGTCCGCTACCGCCTGAGGCTGCTCGCGCCGAAGCTGCGGGCGGCCGGCTTCGACCCGTTCGAAGGAGGGACGTGACGTGACGACCAAGGGGTCCTACCTGCCAACTTGGCGGGGAGACCGCCGCGAGAACGGTCGCGCGGCACATTTTTGTTTGTCGGCGACAGCGAACGCCGCATGAAGGAGACCGAGACATGGAAGTCAACGAGGCCATCGCAACCGACAGCATACTGCTGGCTGCTGCCGACGTCGCCATTGAAGCCGCCGGCGGGGAGCGCAAGCGTCCCGAGATCAGCATGCTCGCCTACGGCGGCGGGATCATGTACGTCAGCGGCTGGGGCGACGTGGCCATTGACCTGGCCGGGCTCGACGCAGGCGGGCAAGTTCCGCTTTTGGCAGACCACGACGCCCGCGTGGGCGGCGCGGTGGGCCACGGAACGGCCGAGGTACGCGACGGGCGGCTCTTCGTGGCGGGCGTGGTCTCTGGCGCCGGCGAGGCGGCGCAGCAGATCGTCGAGATGGCGCGGGGCGGATTCCAGTTTCAGGCCAGCGTCGGCGTGCAGCCAGAAGAGCATGAGCGCATCCGCGCCGGCGAGAAGGTGATGGTGAACGGCCGGTCGTTGTCGTCGCCGCGTGGCTTCACGCTCGTGAAGCGCGGGCGTTTGCGGGAAGTGAGCATCACCGTGGTCGCGGCGGACCCGAGCACGTCCGTGGCGATCGCGGCGTCGCGATTCAGGAAGGAGAAAAACATGGACACGGATGTCCAGAGCGTGAACGAAGACGCCATTCGCGCCAGCGAGCGCGAACGGCTGAAGATGATCGAAGCGGTCTGCCGTCCGCCGGCTGGCGGATGGGGAAAGGCACAGCAGAAGGTGGACGAACTGAAGTCGGCCGCCATCGCCGGCGAGATCGAGCAGAAGGACCTCAGCGCCGAGCTGCTGAACATCCTGCGCGATTCGCGCCCGAAGCTGCGCGGCGTCTGGAACCCGCCCACGGTCGGCGGCGTCCCCACGCTCGAGGCGGTGCTGCTCAAGCGGCTTGGCATGTCCGCCCTGGCCGAGAAGGCGCTCGGCGTGGATGCGATGGAGCAGGCCGACCAGTTGCGCGTCACGCACGCGCTCGATCTGTGCCGGGCGGCGCTGCTGCTCGACGGCAAGGAAGTTCCACATGGCCGCGACGAGATGGTGCGGGCCGCGCTCAGTTCGTACTCGCTGCCGACGGCGCTGGGCAACGTCGCAAACAAAATGCTGCTCGACGCCTACGAGGAGTCGAAGGCCACGTTCTGGGCGTTTGCGGCCGTCCGTTCGGCCAGCAATTTCCATGATCACACGGCGATCCGGCCCAGCTTTACCGGGAATCTCCAGCAGGTCGCCCCTGGCGGTGAATTGAAGCATGGCAGCGTGGACGAGTTCACTTCGTCCTTCCGCGTGGACACGTTCGGCAAGATGCTGTCGATCGACCGTCGCGACCTCGTGAATGATGACCTTTCGATCTTCGACCAGACGGCGCGGGCGTTCGGGCGGGCGGCGATGCGGGCCCTGGCGGACCTGGTCTACAAGGTGCTGCTGGCCAACGCCGGGAACTTCTTCAGCGCCGGCAACGGCAACTACCTGACGGGCGCGGATACGGCGCTGGGCATCGACGGCCTGACGAAGGCCATCACCGCGATGCTCACGCAGCGCGATCCCGAGGCAAACGACCTGGACATCCGGCCGACGACGCTGCTCGTTCCGCCGGAGCTGCAAACGGTCGCCCGCGGCGTGCTCGAGTCGGAGTACATCACGACCGCTCAGGGCCAGCCGACGGGCAACAGCGTCCGCCGGGCAGTGGCGCTGGAGGTCGAGCCGCGCTTGAGTAACGCCACGAAGTTCGGGGCCGGCGCATCGACGAAGGCGTGGTATCTGTTCGGGCCGGCCAGCGCGTCGGCGATGATCGTGGCGTTCCTCAACGGCCAGAAGTCGCCGACCGTCGAATTCTTCGGACTCGACCAGGATGTCAATCGCCTGGCCGCGAGCTGGCGCGTCTATTTCGACTACGGGGCCGCGCTCTGCGATCCCCGTGCGGCGGTGAAAGCGAAAGGCGAAGTCTGATTTCCGTGACAGCGGGCGGGCGGGTCACGGCCATGAGCGTGGCCCGCTCCCCGCACCCTGAACCAGCGAACGAACCGGCCAACCAGCGAACGATCCACTCAACCCGAATGCCCGCCGCGACCGCATGGAGGCGGTCCGCATCCTCGGAACGGAGTGGCCACGATGGAGCGTGCGAAAGAGGACGCGATGGAACGCGTCGGACAAATCGAGATGAGCGTGGCGGCCGCGCCGCCGACGCCGGAAGCGGAACAGCGCTGGCAGCAGCGCGTCGATGCGTTGACCGCCTGGCTGTTGCACCAGTGGGAGCGCGAGCAGCGGGAGGCGGCGTGATGATCAACGCGGATCAACTGCGCGCCATCGTACCCAAGTGTCTGCTCGAACGGCCGCAATGGGTGTGCTGGAAGTTCGAGCATCGCGATGGCAAGCCGACCAAGGTGCCGATCAACGCGCGCACCGGCCAGCGGGCCAGTTCGACCGATCCCAGCGCGTGGACCAGCTTCGAGGAAGCTGTCGCCGCCTGCCGACGCCTCGCCGCTGTCGAGGGCGTCGGGTTCGTCTTTGACGAGGCCGATCCCTTCTGCGGCGTCGATCTCGATGATTGCCGTGATCCCCAAACCGGCGAGTTGAAGGCCTGGGGCCTGCGCATCCTGCGCACCTTGAACAGCTACAGCGAGGTGAGCCCGTCCGGCTGCGGCATCAAGGTCTTCGTCCGGGCGCGCAAGCCTGGGTCTGCCTGCAAGCGGCCGTTCGAGGACGGCGCGGTCGAGATGTACGACCACGCGCGATTCTTCACGGTCACCGGCCAGCGCGTCGAGGATGTCAGCGGCGACGTGGAAGAGCGGCACGCCGAGATCGACCAGCTCTACGCCGAGGTATTCGGCGCGTCGGCGGAGCCGTCATTTGATGACGTTCCGCCCACGCCGTCTGAGCCGCCGCCGGCGCTCACCGACGACGAAATCCTCAACCTGGCCATGCATCCGCGACGCGGCGAACGCAGCGCCAAGTTCAGCGCGCTGTGGACCGGCAAGTGGAACGATTACTTCAATTCGGCCAGCGAGGCTGACAGCTCGGTCGTGTTCACGCTGGCGTATTACACCAAGAACCCGGCGCAGCTCGACCGGCTGTTCCGCCGCTCAGGCCTGTTCCGCCCGAAGTGGGATGAAGAGCGTGGCGGTCAGACCTACGGCCAGCTCACCATCGCCAAGGCGGTGGGGATCGTCACGGATCAATACCGGCCGAAGAAGCGCTGCAAGGTTCCGCCGCCCAAGCCCGATGGCGGTCCGCCCGAGTCGCTGCCACCGCTGTACAGCTACGACGAGATCGCGCGCTGCTACCTCGAAGCCAACGATCGCATGATCTACTGGCGCGGCGAATTCCACATGTACTTCGGCACCTGCTACCGCGCCCTGGCCGAGGCCGAGCTGGGCGCCCGCATTGCCAGGTTCATCACCGACGTCGGATGGTGGAGCCGGCCGGCCCGCAAGGATTCGCATGGCAAGTACGAAGAAGGCGCGGTCCCGCATCCCGACTACGACGACCTCATGGTCGTGGTCGAGAAGGTCGTGCCCCGCACGGCCCACATCCGCGAAATCCTGCTGCAACTCAAGCGCGACTTCCTGGCCGACATCATCGAGGCCCCGTGCTGGCTGGACCGCGCGACCGGACCCGCGGCGGACGAACTGGTCGCCTGCCGCAACGGCCTGCTGCACCTGCCCACCGGCGGCGTGCATCCGCACAGCGAGCTGCTGTTCTCGCTGAACGCGGTGGACTACGACTACAACCCGTCCGCGCCCGCCCCGGGCGCTTGGCTGGAATTCCTGCACGACCTGTTCGAGGACGATATCCAGGCGGTCGAGACGCTTCAGGAACTCTTCGGCTACTTCCTGCTGCCCGATACGCGCCAACACAAGATCGGGTTCATCGTCGGGCCGAAGCGGAGCGGCAAGGGCACCGTCTCGCGCGTGCTGACGGGCATGCTGGGGCGCGAGAACGTCTGCGGCCCGACGCTGGGCAGCCTGGGAACGAACTTCGGACTCTGGCCGCTGCTGCACAAGCGCCTGGCGATCATCGCGGACGCCAGACTGAGCGGCCGCACCGACCAGGCCGTGATCGTCGAGCGCCTGCTGTCGATCAGCGGTGAGGACACGATCACCGTTGACCGCAAGCACCTGTCGCCGTGGACCGGGCGGTTGCCGACGCGTTTCCTGATCCTGACCAATGAGCTGCCCAAGCTCACCGATTCCAGCGGGGCGCTGGCGAGCCGATTCATCCTGCTCTGCCTGACGAAGTCATGGTACGGGCGCGAGGACCACGAGCTGACCGACCGCCTGCTCGGCGAGCTGCCCGGCATCCTCAACTGGTCCATCGCCGGCTGGCGACGGCTCAATGAGCGCGGCTACTTCGTGCAGCCGACGTCGTCGCTGGAAGCGTTGCAGGAACTTGAAGATCTGACGTCGCCGATCCGGGCGTTCGTGAGGGAGCGCTGTGAGGTGGGGCCGGGTCGGCGGGTCGAAGTCGATGCCATGTACGCCGCCTGGCAGGACTACTGCGGCAGCACGGGCCGCGAACGGCGACACGCTGCGCGTACCAACGAAGGTGCGCTTCGAGCTGGAGGGCGTCTGATGCCGTTCGTCGATATCGCCAGCGACCAGCACGCCCTGTACGGCACGCACTCGCACGGCGAGGAGGGCTTCGCCACGCCCGGCGGCCAGTACCCCGCGCAGCTCAAGTGGTCCGACCTTCATCCACCGGGCGTGAAGGTGTTGCCGAAAGGTTCGCCGCCGGCCGGTCCAGGCGAGATCAACTGGGAGGACACGCTGGGCGGGAAGTTCGCCCTGGCGCTGGAGAAACTCGAAGGCCTGCTGTACGCCGTCTTCGGCTCGCGCCCGCACGCGCACTGGAACGGCAACAGTTGGATCAAGCGCCAGTGGTACGACCGTCAGCATCCGCGCTGCCTGTGGGGGCCGGAGACGTGGGAACGCCGGCTGCTCGACTTCGGCGGCGTCTACGGCTGCGGACCCGAGGGCCAGTGCTGGGACTACCAGGAGAGCGGCAAGGAGTACGCGGCGCTGGGCGAGTCGCCGCCATGCTGCCCGATGCCGCGGCCGGAAGTGCCGATCCGCTCGCGCTCGGGCGATCCGGCGTTCCAGTTCATCAAGGGCGTCCACGACCGCACGTACTTCCCAATCGGAAGTGTCAGCCGCGACTTTTCCGGCCAACCGTTCGACCCTGAGGGCTACGGCTGGTTCGGCGCGACGCAGCCGGGCCGCACGGACGGCGTCGGGTATGAGGAAAAGGACGGCCAGGCCGTCACGTTCCGCTGGACCAAGCCCGCCGGCGTTCCGACGCCGACGACAATTCAGCTCTGGTGGAAGCGCCGGCTTCCGGGCAGCTCGTGGTCCGGCTGGGACGCGATGACGATGACGCCCACGGGCGACACGTACAGCGCGACCTGGGAGGAGCAGCCGCACGGGACCGAGTTCCGCTGGTACATCCGCTACTTCTACGACGACCCCAATCCGCAAAACCCGGACGTTACGAAGCTCGACCCCGGCGATGAATCGCCGCCGTCGGATGCCGACGCCTACTACCTCCAGTGGTACGCGCACTTCAACCCGTACATCTACGGCCTGCCCGAGATGCTCGACAGCTACGGCGG
>CAYXIO010000090.1:0-10021 GCA_964465125.1 uncultured Planctomycetales bacterium
GTAGCGCTGGATGAACTCACGCACGTACGCAGCCCACGGGTCGTTGTTGGCGGTATCCGCCGTCGGAGCTCGACGGTCGGCCTTGGCGCGCTGCGCGGCTTCGTCTGCGGCGCCTTCGCCATCCTCCGCCGCCGGCGGCTCGCCGCGTTCCGCTCGGCCGCGCTGCGGGTCCGCGCCGCCAGCGCCCGCCGCGCCACCGGCGCCGCCCGATCGCTCCTGCGGCTCGGCTTCGCCCGCAGCGTTCTGGCCGTCGGGCGTCGGGCCGGGCTCGCCCTCTGGGCGCATCACAACCACGGCGTTCTGAATCGGGTCCTCTTCGAGGCCCCATTGGTCGGGCGTCCAGTTCCCGCGACGCCAGCCGTCGGCCATCTTCATGACCGTGTCGAGACGCGCGTTGGTCGCGTTGAGGTCAGCCTGCACGAGCTCGCGCTGCTCGGGGTCGAGCTCCTCCATGAGCTGCTCGGCGCCCTCTTTCATGGCCTGCCGGCTGGCCGCCATCACCGGCGCCGCCAGCGTCGCCCAGCGCGCGATCTGCTCCGGAGTAAACGGCTCCCCAGAAGCGCGCGTCTCAATCGCCTCGAGCGAGTATTCGAGAATCCGGTCGGCATGCTGCGAAAACACTTGCAGCGACTTCTGGAAGAGCACCTGCTGAAGCGCTTCCTGCTGCCGATCGTCCAGCAGGTAGCGCTCGCTCACCATGTCCTTGAAGGTTTCGTAGCGGCCCTGCACATCCCACGGCGGCAGGGCACCCACCTCGTGCGTGAGCTCCAGAGAGAACAGGTCCGCCTCGGTGTCCCAGCCGTTCCGATCGTAGATCTTGTCCACCGCGGACATGACCAGCTCGTACTGCTCGTCCCAGTTCTCGAAACGCTTGGAGGTCTCGATGAGCTTGAGGGCCTTCTCGCGCAACTCGGCCATGCGCCCGCCCTGGCTCTTCTCGCGCGGCGGACGTGCCGGCCCGTCCTCTGACTGGTCCTGGGCCAGCACGGGCGACGTCGCGATCACAAGCAGCAGCAGCCAACGGTGCATGGGGCTCCCTCGCTTTGCGCACATTGTATGCGGGCAGGGGACCTTGGGCGTGCCGCGACCGCGGAACGGACCGGTTTGCCTGGCTACGCTTGACGGGCGGCGACGCGCGCCACCATAGTGCCCGCGCATGGCCCCCTCCGAAACCGATCGTTGGGTGTTGACCGGCGCGTCCGGGCTGCTGGGCGGACACGTGCTGCGGCTTCTGGCCGCTGCCAACGAACCCCGCCGCGTCTCATCACACGGAGGCGTGCTGGCGCTGACGGGACGACAATCGGCGGTGGAAAGCCCCGCGCGCACGGAGGCGGTCGACCTGGCCGAGCCCGAGGAGCTTCGCCGGGTCGTCAACGACTTCGCGCCGACGCACATCCTGCACGTTGGCGGCATGACCGCCGTGGGCGACTGCTTCAAGCAACCGCAGCGCGCCGCCCGCATCAACGCCGACTCGACCCGCGTGCTCGCCGACGTCGCCGCGCGCCGCGGTGCCCGGCTGGTGTACTGCTCGACCGACATGGTGTTCGACGGGCAGCAGGCTCCCTACTGCGAGAGCGACCCGCCCCGGCCGCTCAGCACCTACGGCCGGACCAAGCTGGCCGCCGAGCGCGCCCTGCGCGGGCTCGACCGCGCCGTCATCGTTCGCCTGGCCCTGATGTACGGCCGGCCCTGCACCGCGCGGCCGACGACCTTCGCGCAGCAGATCGACGCGCTGAAACGCCGCGTCGCGCTGCGGCTGTTCATCGACGAGTATCGCACGCCGGTCTGGGTGCGCGATGCGGCGGCCGCGCTGATCGGCATCGCGAAGAGCGAAGTCACGGGCGTGCTGCACGTGGCCGGACCGCAGAGACTGAGCCGCTATGAGCTGGTAGAGCGCTTCGCCCGCATGCTGAGGATCGATGCGCCGCGATTGGAGCCCGTGTCGCGCGTGACGGTCGACGCACCCGAGCCGCGGCCGGCGGACTTGTCGCTGAGCGTCGCGCGGCTGCACAAGCACCTGCCGGCGCTGATTCCCGGTCCGATTCGCGAAGCCGCGCTCACCGTCCCGTAGGACGCCTCAATTCGCTTCGCCGGCGAGCAGCCGCTCGAACGCGGCTTCATCGAGCACCACAATCCCGAGCTGGTGGGCCTTGTCGAGCTTGCTGCCGGCGTTCTCACCCGCGACGACATAGTCGGTTTTCTTGCTGACGCTGCCGGCGGACTTGCCACCGTGCTCCTTGACCAGCGCTTCGGCCTGCTGGCGGGTGTACTTCTGGAGCGTGCCGGTCACGACGACGGTCTTGCCGAGCAGCGCGTCGGAAGCACGGGCGCGGCGCGGCTGCGTCTGATTGACCCCAAGCGCCGCCAGCTCATCCAGCAGCAACTGGTTGGCCGCGTGGTCCATCCACTGGCGGATGGAGCGCGACACCTCCGGCCCGATGCCTTCGACTTCCTGAAGCTGAACCTCATCCGCCGCGCGCAGCGCCGGCATCGAGCCGAAGTGCCCCGCCAGCAGCTCCGCGGTCGTCGCGCCGACGTGGCGGATGTTCAGGGCGGTCAGCAGCCGGGCCACGGGGCGCGCTCGGGCGGCCTCGATGCCGGCCAGCAGGCTGTCGACGCTCTTTTCGCCCATGCGCTCCAGCGCCAGGAGCGCGTCGCGCTTCTGGTGCAGCCGAAACAGGTCTGCGACCGTGTGCGCCAGGCCGGCGCTCACGAGCTGCGCCACCAGCACCTCGCCGGCGCCTTCAATGTCCATCTGGTCGCGGCCGCAGAAGAACCGCAGCCGCTCGACGAGCTGCGCGGGGCAGGTTGGGTTGATGCAGCGCAGGTACACGCCGCCCTCGTCGCGCACCACTTCGCCGCCGCACTCCGGGCAACTCGCCGGTGGAACGATCGGAGCGGCGCCGTCGGGGCGGCGCGAGAGATCGACCGCGACGACCTGCGGGATGATCTCGCCCGCCTTCTCGACCGTCACCACGTCGCCGACGCGCACGTCGAGCCGTTGAACCTGGTCGAAATTGTGCAGGCTGGCGCGACGCACAGTCGTGCCGGCGAGCTCGACCGGCTCGAGATTGGCGACCGGCGTGATTGTGCCGAGCTTGCCAACCTGGAAGTCGACGCTCAGCAGCCGCGTGCCGGCCTGCTCGGCGGCGTACTTGTAAGCGATGCACCAGCGCGGCGACTTGGACGCCACACCCAGAATATCCCGGTCGCAAAGCGCGTCGACCTTGATCACGAGCCCGTCCGTGTCGAACGGCAGCTCGAAGCGTTTCTGATCCCATACATGGATGAAGGCGATCAGCGCGTCGAGATCGCCGAAACGGCGGCGGTGCTCGCTGATCCGCAGGCCCCATCGCTCGAATCGCTCGAAAAGCTGCGACGCGCGGCGCACCTCTGGCGGGAACGGCTCGATTAGCCCGAAGCCGTGGGCGCAGAACGCCAAGGCACGCGACGCGACGACGCGGGAATCGAGCTGCTTGAGCGTGCCGGCGGTGGCGTTGCGCGGGTTCTTGAAGCGCTCCAGGCCTTCGGCTTCGCGGCGCTGGTTGGTCTGCTCGAAATCGGTCCGCGGCCAGTAGACCTCGCCGCGTACGTCAAGCAGCGCGGGCCAGTCCTCGCCCGAGAGACGCAACGGAATGCTGCGAATGGCGCGCGCGTTGGCGGTGATGTCGTCGCCCGTCTCGCCGTCGCCGCGCGTCGCCGCGACGGCCAGCCGGCCCTGCTCATAGCGCAGCGCGACGGCGATTCCGTCGATCTTGGGATCGACCAGGTACTCGGGGGCGCGGCCGTCGAGCCGGCGCCGCACGCGCTGATCGAATTCACGCAGCTCGCCCTCGCTGTAGGTGTTGTCGATCGAGAGCATCGGCACGGCGTGGCGCACCGATTGAAAGCCTTCGAGCGGGCGCTCGCCGACGCGCTGCGTAGGCGAATCCGGGGTAATCAGGTCGGGGTAAGCGGCTTCGAGCTTGCGCAGCTCGGCCATCAGCCGGTCATACTCGAAGTCGCTGACCTGCGGGTCGTTCTTGACGAAATAGAGGTAGTCGTGCCGGCGAATCTGCTCGCGCAGCGCCTCAGTCCGCGCCGCCGCCTCGCGCGGCGCGGCGCTCATGGCCCGGCGTCCGCCGCCGGCGGTGACGAGGGCGCGCTCGCGATCGGCGGCGCGGGCTTGGGGTCGAGCGACAAGGTCATGCCGCTGACGGCGAGGCTGCCCTCCGCGCTGTGACCTGCCTTCGTGTCGATGGCGATGTTCCCAGCCGCGAAGATCGTGACCGAATCGCCCGGCGCGAGCGTGGGGCTGAACTTGAATTCCCGGCTGGCCGACGCCGAGACGTAGCCTTGCTCGGTCGTGTGCTCGACCAGCTTGAACGAGCTGAGCAGGCGGTTGCGCCCGTCACGCACGTAAACGAGCAGGGTGATGGTAGCTTCGGGCGTCTGCGAGGCGGGCGTGGCAAGGGTCGAAAAGGAGTAGCTCAGCTCCAGCGACGTACCCAGGTCGAGCTGGCGGTCCGTCTCATTCCGAAAGGCGTGCCCAAGCTGAAAGCCGGCCGACGCCTTGCCCCCGTTCTGCACCGACGCATTCGCCGAAGCGTTGCCGTCGTCCGTGGCGGTCGAGCTGGATTCAGCCTGCCCGCCCAGACCCGGCGCGCGCGACGAGGGCGCCAGGTGAATCGAGAACTTCTGATCGGCAGGCAGGCGCAACGCGGCGGCGGCCCGCAACTCGCTCGGCGCCGGGCGCAGCGTCAACTCGCTGCCCGGCAACGAAGCGCAGCCCGCCAGCATGCCCAGCAACCCCGTCAGTCCCCACCCGCCTGCAAGAACGATTCCGCGAGCCATCATGCGGCGACTCATGCGCGACCTCCCTGGAACCGTGGATTGAAACACCGCCGCGCGCAGCCAGCAAGCGTCGCAGCCCGTGCGCCGCGCGGATTCCGCAAGTTCATTGCCGCTTGCCGACCCGGTCGCCCGCGTAGCGCAGGTACTCGCGCAGTGCGTCCGGCGACCAGGAAGTCACGATGAAGCGGTCCGTGCACGTCCATGCCATGCCTTTGATGAAGCCGAACCCGAATTGCAGGTACCAGATGCCGTCGGGGTCGCGCTCGAGCGTCGTGGGCGAGCGCTCGCCGGTTTCGTCGGCCGCGTCCTCGATGCCCTGCTTCCACGCCTGACACAGGGTCTCAAGCGTCCGCTCAACCACCGCCGGCTCATCCCGTATCTCGATCAGCGACGTGAACATGATCGGAAGCTTGGCCGGGTGCGGCGGGTGATTGTGAAACACGATGGTGTTGCCGAGGTGCGCCAGCAGGTCGCGGTCGGCGTTGAAGCCCTTCTCGGACTGGATCTTTTCCCACAACGCGATGGCTTTCTCGCGCGCTTCAGGCGGGCGCGTGGCGTAATAGCCCGCGAAGATCCGCCGCAGGAAGCGATCCACCTCGAGGTTGAAGATGGCGTAGCGGGTGTCCTCGGGAAAGGTGCCCAGCAGCTTCGGATCGTGATTCGCCGGGTCGGCGAACGTGCGCCGCAGGATGGTCTCGCCCTTGCGCATCCAGGAGATGCAGAACAACGCTCGGCCTTCGTAGCCGATCAGCCAATGTGCCCGGTCGACGTCCTCGGCGGTCCAGGCGCGGAAAAAGGCGGTCGCGCGTCCATGAACGAACGGGTCGAGCCGTTCGCGCAGGGCGCGGGCGGCGATCACGAACTCCATCAGCGGCCGCTGCGGGCTGCGCGCTCGCGTGAAGACGGTCCATTCCTCGGTCGCGATCGACGGCTCCTTGCCCGCCGCGACCGAAGCCACCCGCGCCCAGACGTCGCGGCCGAGGGTGAGCACGAAATAGTCATCGACCTGGCCCCAGGCGACCTGCGACCACTCGGGCAGCCGCCGGTCGGTCAGCTCCTGAAACTTGAAGCCCTCGACCTCGTGCGCCACGAGCGTGGCGCTGCCCGCGTCGACCTGCTCCTGGAGAATGCCGTTAATGATCTGTCGAAACGGTTCGGAATTGCCGTCGACGTCGATCGCGAGCACCAGCTTGAGCTGATCCACCTTGACGTTCGCGTCGGGCTGGCTGCTGATCGGGACGGCCTGCGCGTCGAGCAGCGCCAGCGCGAACGGGTAGCGGCCGACCACCGTGATCGCCGAGAGCAGCCGCACGCCGAGCCGATCCGCGGGCTTGAGGTTCGCCGACAGAATCTGCATCGCCGTCCGCAGGAAGGTCTCGACCGTGCTGCGCTGCTCGGCGGGGCCGAGCTGCGCGTCCGGCAGCGGCCGTCCCTGCCAGCAAAGCAGCGCGTCGGCGGGGATCAGCTCCATCGGATCGTCGCCCGTTCGATCGGCCGCGACGACGGAGGCCGCCAGCCCGATCAGGGCAACCAGCACGGACGTCCAGCGCATGCACCCAGCTCCTTGCAGACTCTCGGGGGCCAAAGCGTACCCGCCGAGCGGCGCGGCGCGTAGCCGGCGCCGTTCGACCCGGCGAACTCCGTCGTAGCCGATGGCTGGCAGCCGATCCATCGCCGCCGTACATTCGCCCGCATGAACCCGATCGTATCCCTGCCGCGCGGCGCCGTCGTGGGCATGATCCACGTCGCCGCCCTTCCGGGTACGCCGCGGCACCAGCAGGCGATGGCCGCCATCGTCGCGCAGGCGACCCAGGAGGCGCGCGTGCTGACCGCGTCGGGTGTCGATGCGCTCCTGTTCGAGAACATGCACGACGTTCCCTACCTGTACGACCAGGCCGGCCCCGAGATCGTCGCGAGCATGACCGCGGTCGGCTGCGCCATCCGCGCGGTCAGCTCCCTGCCGCTCGGCGTGCAGGTGCTGGCGGGGGCGAATGCGGCGGCGCTGGCGGTGGCGCTCGCCGTGCGGGCACAATTCGTGCGGGCCGAGAACTTCGTCTTCTCGCACGTCGCGGACGAGGGATTGATGGCGACCGCCTCCGCAGGGCCGCTGCTGCGCTATCGCCGGCAGATCGGGGCGGACTCGATCGCGATCTTCGCGGACATCAAGAAGAAGCATGCCAGTCACGCGATCACGGCCGACGTCTCCCTGGTAGAAACGGCGCGGGGGGCCTTGTTCGCCGGCGCGGACGAGCTGATCGTCACCGGCGCGGCCACCGGCACGCCCACGCCGCCGGCGGACCTCGCCGCGGTGCATCAGGCCACGGGGCGGCAGGCGTGGGTCGGCTCGGGCCTGGCTCCCGAGCAACTTCCCGCGCTCTGGCCGCACGCCCGCGGATTCATCGTCGGCTCGTGGTTCAAGCGCGAGGGCTTGTGGTCCAACCCGCTCGATCCCAGGCGAATCGAGACGCTCGTCCGCGCCATCCGCGCGCTGCGCGGCGAGACCGGCGCAGCCCCGAAGGCCACGCCATGAACTCCATGCCGCGCGCCCGAATCGAGCTGATCTGCGGCTGCATGTTCTCCGGCAAAACTGCCAGGCTGATCGACCGCCTGGCCGCGGGGCAGCAGCAGGGGCTGCGCGTGCGGGCCTTCAAGCATTCGCTCGACGCCCGCTACGACCGCGCGGTGCTGGTCACGCATGACGGGCGGCGCTTTCCCGCAGCCGCGACGGATGACGCGTTGGATATTCCCAGTCTCGCCGCCGACGCTGACCTGATCGGGATCGACGAAGCCCAGTTCTTCGGGCGCAGCCTGCTCGCCGTCGTGGAGCGGCTCCGCAGCGCGGGCTGCTCGATCGTGCTGGCCGGCATCGACCATGACACCTGGGGCCGGCCGTTTCCGCCGCTGCCGCAATTCAGGGAGATAGCGGACGTCGTGGTCATTCTGCACGCCCCCTGTCGGGCGTGCGGTGCGCCGGCGCGATTCTCGCAACGGATCGCACCCGTGGTGGCGGGCGAGCTGATTGGCGGGCCGGAAGCCTATGAGCCGCGCTGCGCGGATTGCTTCACGCCGCTGAACCTGCCGGCGCCGCAGTATTGAGCCGCCGGGCGCGATCCGGTTAGACGGGGCTGCGGGCGGGCCATAAAATCGCACCGTCTGAAGCAGCGCAAGGGAAAGGCGGACCGGGCGAGGGAGTCATCCGTGGCGAAAGCAAAGGCCGGAGTGGTCGGCGGGGGCGTGGTCGGCAGCGCGATGCAGAAGCTGTGCGGACCGGAGACGGTGGTGTTTGATCCGTACAAGCCGGAGTGGGGCGGCAGCCGCGAGGCGATCAACCGCTGCGACGTGGTGTTCGTGTGCGTGCCCACGCCCATGAACGACGACGGCTCCTGCAACGCCTCGATTGTCGAGGAGGTCGTCTCCTGGGTGACCGCTCCTCTGATGATCATCCGCTCGACCGTCTCTCCGGGCACCACCGACCGCCTGTCGGCCAGGTACAACAAGAAAATCGTCTTTCAGCCCGAATACCTCGGCGAGACGACGGCGCATGTCTTCGGCAACATGGCGGAACGCGACTTCGTGGTGCTGGGCGGCACGCCCGAGGCGGTGTCGGCGGCCGCCGACTTCTACAAGGCCTTCAACAACGCCAAAGTGCGATTCTATTTCTGCGATGCGACCACCGCGGAAGTCGCGAAGTACATGGAGAACGCGTTCTACGCCGTCAAGGTCACGTTCGTGAACGAGTTCTACGACGTCGCCCGCACGCACGGGGTCGATTTCAACCAGCTCCGCGAAATCTGGCTGGCCGACCCGCGCATCAGCCGCGACCACACCTTCGTCTATCCCGACGCGCGCGGCTTCTCCGGCAAATGCCTGCCGAAGGACTGCAACGCCATCGTCAAGAGCAGCCGGGATCGCGGCTACGAGCCGGCGTTCCTGGCGGCGACGCTAAAGATCAACGATGCGTTCCAGAAGCTGAACGCGAAGCAGGCCTGACCGCCGGGCGGCACGTCAGCGCCTCGAAGAAAGGAGCGTCCCGCGTGCACGAGACGTGCAACGCGGGACGGTTTTGTTCGGGCCGGCATCAACGGTCGTCAGCGCCGGCGCGTCACTCGCAGTTGACCGTGATCGGGTCGACGCAACCGTCCGGGGTGGTCAGCGAGACGACGTGCGTTCCGCCGAAGCCGCCCTCGAAGAACACGGCCCGCCGGCCGACGACGGTGACCTCAACCGCATTGCCGTCGATGGATAGGACGAGCGTCTCGCCGCTGTGGTTGCTGTTGTTCAGCCGTACGACGACCAGCAGGCGCGAGCCGAGCACGCAGCGTGCGCTGAGGCCGGCGATGTCGTCGCAGGTCACCCCGCCGCCGCCGCCGGTGCAGTAGTCCACGAGCGCCGCCTGGAGGGTCGGATGAGTGATGCCGGTGCTCGCGTTGGCGCCGCTGCCATCGGTGTTGCAGCCCGCGTGGGTGTGAATCGCGACGATCAGCCCGGAGACGAGCGAGCGCACGCCGGAGCCGCTGCTTCCGCCGGTGGTGTCGGCCTGGTGATTGACGGCCGGCTGATTCGGTCCGCCGCTGATCGATGCCACCGGCCCGGTGCTGCGCTGTTGGGTCTGGTTGTCCACGCCGGTGTCGGTGCCGTAGCCGACGACGTCGATCTGGGTGCCGACGGCCGGCAACTGCGTGTCGAGCGCCTGAAGCGCGCCCTGGGCCTCGTAGGGCTGCAAGCCGGTGTTGGAGTTGTTGAAGACCTTGAACAGGCCCCAGTCGTTGCCGACGCCGCCGTTCAGGAACTCGCGACTGGCCGAGTTGACGCTGTACTGGTCCTCCACCGGCGGGTGCACCAGCGTGCCGTTCGAAAGCGAGGAGGGTACGTTGAACTCGGCCACGGTGGCGCCGGACTGGAGACAATGCCCCGCGGTGATCAGGCAGCTTTGCTCGGTGTAAATCGTGCCGGAGCAGCCGATGCTGAGGATTCGGCAGCGCTCGGCGTTCTCGGAGCGGACGCGGTCGTCGGTCGGGCCGCATTGCGACTCGGGCCAGACGTCGCCCGGCATCCACTCGCCGACGATCACCTCCGCGATGTCGAGGTGATTCCCGAAAGAGCCGGGCGCGGCGTAGAGCGAGACCTGAACGAGCCCGCCGTTGAAATAAGCTGTGTGGTTGGCCCACTCGCCGATGCTCCGCGCATC
>CAYXIO010000091.1:0-9852 GCA_964465125.1 uncultured Planctomycetales bacterium
TCTTCTACACCTTACCTATCTTCGCGCCGCGCGCTATTGAATAACGATTTAGCGGTTATCTCAGAGCCTCCCGCCCTCTCAGGGAGGGGTTGGGGGAGGGTTGGGTATTCTCGGGAAAGCAGCCCCTCTCCCAACCTCTCCCCAAAAGGCAACGGAGTCTGAGGAGAGGTTCCAGGCACAAAGGCAATTGACTCGATGCGCGACCACAACCCGACCGGCTGGAACACGTGGGACTTTCGCGGCGTGAACCGGCTGGTGTATCTCGACCGCGGCAAGCAGCGGTTCTGCATCGAATACTCGATCTGGGACGAGGATCATCGGCCCGCCGGCGAGGTGAAGAACCGCGGCGGACTGCATCATGCGCTGACCTGGGGCGATGTGACGCGGCTGGGTGTGCACGCGCCGCTGGGGCTGCCGGCGGTGCTGGAATTCAGTGCCGGCGGCGCCGGCTGGCGGTCCGCGGCTGAGGATGAGAACGGCGCCCTGCGCCTTTCAATCTCGCCGGTCGATCTCAGCAAGGCAGCGCGTGGCGGCGGGGGGCTGCGCGTCGTGTTCCGGCTGCTGGCGCCCGACGGCGAGCCGCTGTGCGTGCGGTCGCCCGAGTCGGGCACGTTCGGCGGCTTCGAGCTTCAACTCGACGGCGCTACCTGGCCGCGGGATTACTTCCTGAACGTCGCCGAGCCGTATGCCGTCGGATGCGCTGCGTCCGGAGCGGCGGTCACGGTCCGTTCGCCGCGCGTCGCCGCGGCTCCGGCGGATGCCGATCGTCCCGGCACGATCGCCGCCTGCGAAGCGGTGCGGCTGAGCGGCAGCGGCGCACTGGCGGAAGCGCCGGAGGCCATGATCGGCGCCGTGACGTGGAACACGCTGTTCGATACGCGCCGTCGGCTGGTCAGCTCGCCGGTCAGCCGCGACTGGTGCCGCGATTGGAAGGGCGTCGCGGTCTGGTGCTGGGACACGTTCATGATCGGGGCGCTGATCGCGAACGCTTCGCCCGCGCTGGCGCGGCACAACTTCGAGGCCGTGACTGCGGCGATCGACGAGCTCGGCATGGTGCCGAACTACTCCATGGCGCACGGCGCGGCCAGCCGCGATCGCTCGATGCCCTGCCTGGGCGCGTACATGATCTGGAAGGTGCAGCAGGCCGCGCCCGACCGGCGCTGGCTGGCGCCCATGTACGCGCGGCTGAAGCGCTGGCACGGCTACTGGATGAAGCACCGCGACGGCAATGCCGACGGGCTGCTGGAGTGGGGCAGCGATGCCCGGCCGCGCTTCGAATTTCCGCAGCTTCTTCAGGACAACCCGCAGCTTCAGCACTCGGCCAAATGCGCAATGTACGAGTCGGGCCTCGACAATTCGCCGATGTACGACGACGTGCCGTTCAACGCCGCCGTCGGCACGCTGGAACTGGCCGACGCGGGGCTGAACTCGTACTACGCGATGGATTGCGAGGCGCTTGCGCGCATCGCCGACTGCCTCGGAAAGAAGCGCGAAAGCGCCGCGTTTCAGCGCGAGTACGAGGCGATGCGGGCGCGCATCAACGAGCGGCTTTGGGACGAGACTGCGGGGATCTACTGCAATCGTCTCTGGGACGGGCGGCTGTCGCCGCGCTGGGCGCCGACGTCGTTCTTCCCGCTGATCGCGGGCGTTGCGCCGCCGGAGCGGGCCGAGCGCATGGTCCGAGAGCACCTGCTGAACCCCGACGAGTTCTGGGGGCGCTGGGTCATTCCATCGATCGCGCGCAGCGATCCGGCGTTTCCGGACAACGACTACTGGCGCGGGCGAATCTGGGGACCGTTCAACTTCCTCGTTTCCGAGGGGCTGCGGCGCTACCGCTTCGACGACGTCGCGGCGGAGCTGGCCGAGAAGAGCTTGGCCCTGTTCATGGAGAATTGGCGCGCCGACGGCGGCGTGTACGAAAACTACAACTCGGTCAGCGGGCGCGGCGCGGACGTGTGGAACGCGGCCCGGCTCTATCACTGGGGCGGGCTGATGGCGCTGCTCGCGATCCAGGAGCTGGCCGACGGCGAGCCGGCCGGCTGGCTGCGGTTCGGCTCGCTGCGCTTCCCCGACGCGGGGGTTCGCAACGTGCGTCTGGGCGAAGACGCGTACAACGTCGAGCTCAAGGAAGGGGTCCGCGTCATGCGCAACGGCGCGCTCTTCCTGGAGTGCCGGCCGCGGGCCATCGTGCGCATCTCCACGCTGGCGTCACGCCGGCGGATCGAGCTGCGCGCAGCAGGTGCCGGAGAGCTGGTGCTGCACGCGCCTGAGCTGGCCGGGCGTGAGGTCGTTGTGAACGACGGACCGCCGCTGGCGGCGCGCGATCGCGACGGCGCCCCCGTCTACGGGTGGTAGGTTGAACGCGGGCCCATGGCACGCGCGCGTCAGCGGGGCGGCGCGGTTTGGCGGTCCGCGCGGTCGGCGCGAGGCGCGATCGCGACGCGAGCCGTCTTTCCGCTGACGAGGGTCAGGTCCTCGGTACCGATCCGCGCCGGCAGGTGAAGCGCGGCCCGCGTGCCGACGTGGACGCGCACCTCGTGTTGGGTGACCACGATCTCAAGTTGTTCGCCCAGCAGCATCAGCTTGAAGCGCAGGCGTAGCCAGTGCGGCGGCAGGCAGGGGTTGATTTGGATATCGACCGGCTGGAGCGGTCCCTTCACCGGGAACTGCACGCCCGCCAATCCGAACACGGCCGCCATCCAGGCACCGCCCATCGCGGTTCCATGCAAACCCTGGTGCGTGTCGTGCCGGCCCGTCAGCGATTCGTCCAAATCCATGCCGGCGGAGATGCGGAAGTTGCGATAAGCCTCGTCCGCTTCGCCGAGCCGCGCTGCGATGATCGCGTGAACGACGTAGCTCATCGACGAAAAGTCCAGGCTGCGACCGCGATAGGCTTCCCAGTTGGCCCGCAAGATGCGCGCGTCGAAACGCTGCCCGAACAGCATCATGGCCATCAGCACGTCCGGCTGGTTCATCGCCTGGTATTCGTACACGGGCTCGAACCAGGCTGAGCGGCGCGCCAGAAAGTCCTCGGGCAGCGGCTTGAGCCGGAAGAACCCCTCGCACTGTTCGCAGACACCCGTGCTGGAGTCAAACAGCAGCCGCAGGCCGCGCGCGATGCGCAGCCACGTCGCGGGCTCGTCGGGCTCAAGGCCCAGCCGCCGGTCGAGCGCGCTTCGTTGGAAGCCGTCGAGCGCCTGCCACGCCTCGGCGGCCCATTCCAGCGTGCGTGCGGCTAGGAAATTCGTGTAGAAGTTGCTGCGCGAGTGGCAATGCCCTTCGTCCGGTCCGGACACGTCGGCGAAATCCCAGGTTTGGCCGCCTTCCGACGCGCCGCTTGCCGAGATGCGCGTTGCGCGCGACGCGTAGAAGCGCGCCGCATCGACCAGCAGCTCGAGCCCGGACCCGCGGAGCAGCTCCGCGTTGCCGGTGGCGCGCACAAACTGCATCAGCGCGTAGGCCGCGTCCGCGTTGATGTGAATGTTGGTGCGCGGGAACCAATACCAGTCTCCCAGGCATTCCTCGCCGAACGGCCCGGCCTGCCACGCGAGCTTCAGTCCGCGAAAGCCCTGCCGCGCGGCGATTTTCCGGCCGTGCTCCATTCCGGCGATGCGGTACCCGATGCACGGGCGCGCCAGCTCCGGACAGGCGAACGTGTAGAACGGCATGATGTACAGATCGGTGTCGTAGAAGGTGTTGCCCTGGTAGTACTGGCCGGTCAGCAGCTTCACCGGCACGCTGGCTGCCTCAGACCAGCGCGGCGCCGCCGACAGCAGGTGAAACAGGCAGAACCGCAGGTTGCGCTGCGCTTCGGGGTCGCCTTCAATCTCGACGTCAGCCCGCGCCCAAAGCGACCGCCAGGCTTCGTGATTGACGTCCATCGCTTCGGCGTAGTTCAGCTCCGCGCCCTGTCGGCCGGCGGAGGTGTGGCTCCTCGCGGCGGCTGCGCCGCTCGATTCGTTGGGCGATTCGCCCGCAACCGTCACGCAGCGTTCGAACACGATCGTGCGACCGGCGGCACCGGCGAATTCAAACTCGGTGCAAGCCGAATCCGCCGCCGTCAGCCCTGACGTGCGAAGGGGGGCGGGTCCGCTGCGGAGGCGATGCTCGACGGTCATGCGCAGCACGTGACCGCGGGCGCGCGTCCGCACGGTCATGCGGCAAACGCCACTCGCATCGGCCGCGCGATCGACGATTTCGAACTGCCGCTGTCCGGTGAGATTCGAACGCACCGCGCCGTCCACGCCGCTGAGAATCCGGATCGGTGCGTCGTGGTCCAGCGGAGTGATCGCGACGCGCATGTAGACGCGCTCAGGTTGGTTGAGCGACGCGAAGCGCTGGCACTCGACCTGGGTCGCGCGGCCGTCGGCGTCGCGGTAGTCGAAGACGTACGCGTAGACGCCGCATTGAAGCAGCAGCGTCTGCTCGAGCTGGGTGATCCGTCCGAGCGCGAGCGAGATTTCCCGTCCATCCACGAACACGCGCACCAGGAGCGGATCGGGCAGGGCGGCGACGGCCGGACTGGCCCCGGCGCCGTCGAAACAGGCTTCATCGAGCCACGGGCGCGTTCGGGCCGAAGCGCGAATCTGCGAGAACATGTCCAGCTCGTCGTAGATTCCGGCGACGAGGGTCAACGGCCAGGGTCCGTCGCGGTCGCCGATGATGTGGCCCGACAGGCCCAGCCGGCCGTTGCTGACCGCGAAGACGCTGCGGTGCTGGGCGAGTGCGGCGGCGTCGCAGCGGCGATGGGTGACGATCCACGCCTCGCCCGTATCCATGCGGTCGTTGGTCATTGTGTGCGATCCACGGCTGGTCCTGGCGGGCTCGCGGGCGGCGGGCTTGCGAGCAGATGATGCGACAGCAGCAGCTCGGGCAGACCGCCCGAAAGCACGTGCGCCGCGGCGCGGAAATCCTGTCGATGCGTGTCGCCGTTGGGCAGCGCGACGGCGCAGCCGATTCCCGCGGTTCGCTGCGAGACGATGCCCGGCTCGGTGTCCTCCAGCCCGATGCAGCGGGCGTAGCCTCCGGGCTCGACACCCATGCGCGCCAGCGCCAGGCTGTACAGGTCCGGATGAGGCTTGAGCCGATGCTCGCAGGCGTCGTCGGCCGTGATGAAAGCGTCGAAGCACTGCTGACGATCCGAGAACTCGGCCAGGATGCGCTCTTTCCGCGGCGTTGAAACCGGCCAGCTTCGGACCTGTTCGCACATCCGCGCCAACACCACGTCCATGGACGTTTGCGCCTCGAAGGCGATGGACGCGGTGACCAGCGCCAGCTTCGCCGGTCGGTGCTCGAAGCCTTCCGCGGCACGCAGAAGGGCTTCGAACGAAGCGCGGCGCTCTCGGGATGCGGATCCGCTGCGCGGCGCGTTGCGATCGGAATCCGAACCGGACGCGAGCGATTCCAGCTCGTCGCGAAACGCCGCGATCTCCCGGCCGAGCAGGCCCTTGATCGCCGCGACGAAGATTGCGTAGCCGGGCATGGGCTCGATCAGCCGTCCGCCGCCGGCGTGCGTCGATGTCGGGGGGATCGAGTCGCCCGCCGAAATCTCGCGTCGGACGGCGGCTTCATCCTGGCCGGCGCGCAGCAGGATCGAGTGATAGCGCATGTAGTAGACGTCGAGCGCGGCGCGCACGCGCGCCCCCCACTCGTCGCAGCGGAAGGCCGCCATGTGCGGCAGGAGGCGCTTTCGAAGCTGCGTTTCGAGGTCTTGTGCGGCCGGGCCGTCGCGGGGTCCCTGGAGTTGAGCGGCGGCTCGGATCGCATTGCGGACGTCCTCGCTGGAAAGCGCGTCGCGAAGCCCGCACATGCGGGCCGTGTCGATGATCTGGCGGGCCCGCGGGGTTTCCGGCAGGTGAGAAAGCGTCCAAGCCAGAGCCTCGCTAAACGCGTCACGCAGCGCCGCGGGCTGATACTCGGCCTGGTAGCGCCTCAGCAGGTGATCCGTGTGATGCTGATTGCTGTGCCCGATGACGTGCGGATGGTCGCGCAGCGGATCGAGGCCGGACCATTCCTCCGCAGTCCGCCGTGCCGTGAATCGCCGCACCATGTATTCCAGCGCGTGCAGCGCCAGAGGCTCGGTGGTCGTGCTGGTGCCGTCCATGTCGACGGCGTACGCGACGACCCTGTCGATCGGCCCGCGTACGAGCGGGGCGAGCGGATACTGTGAGCTCGGCGCGTAGCAATAGGCCAGGTTGCGAAGGGAAACGGCGGCGTCAGAGTTCGCGTCTTCGTCCGCGCCCCGCCGCGGTCCCAGCGCGGCGCCGGCCAGGGCTCGGTCCGCGGAGGCGAGATATTGGATGACAGGCTGCCCGTCGGCGGCCATCGCGCGCCCTTCCGGCGTCGCAGAGCGGGGTCAGCCTGGGCACTAGCAGACTCCGCTCTGCGCCTCAAGCGCCGGCCATCATACCCGCGGGATGCGCGATAACGTAAGGCGAAGCGCGCTCGTCCCGCGGAAGCGCGCGGGCAGCGGCGGACGGCCCTTCGCGGCGGCCCTTGCCCAATCGCATCAGCAGCTCGTTCCGAACCCGATCAGCAACTCGCTGAGGTCGATCAGGTCCACCGCGCCGTCGCCGTTGAGGTCGCCGTCCTCATAGGTCGCGCCGCCGAGCGTGCCGAAATTCGCGAGCAATTGCGACAGGTCGAGCAGATCGATCGTGCCGTCGTAGTTCAGGTCGCCGTTGAGCGTGCAGGGCGCGCCGGCGGCCCAGAATCCGCCGACCAGCTCGAAGTCGCCGCCGGTCATTACGACGCCCGCGTCGGGCTGGCCGATCGTGCCGGAGAGCTCGTACGTGCCGCCGCTGGTCCACATGTCGCCGCCGCCGTCGACGGTGTACCAGGACAGGTCGTAGGTCTGGGCGCGTGCACTGGAGACAAACCCCAGGGCCACCGCCAGAACCGCAGTCGGAATGAGATTGTACATCATGTCGGTGTTTTCCTGACCAGGAGAGGGCGTGCCGAACACCCAGCGCCACACGGCGCGCGCGATTCGCCCCTTTTGCTGCATAGTTCTGGTAGAGCGTTCGGGCCTTGAACGGCCCTTGACGGCGCCTGCCGCACTGCTCCGAGGGTGCGGCGCCCTAATCGGGTGTCACGCTGGGAGAGACCGCGGGTTCCTGGTAGTCACGCTCGCCGTGGTCATCCATGCCCATCTCCGACGGCAGGCCGTAGTATTCGGGATGCTGGTACTTGCCGCGTTCGAGTCCGGACTTTTCGCGTTCGACCGGCGCGCCGTGCAGGCGCATGCGCAGGTCGTTGCGGACGGCCTCGACGCGCCAGGAGACCTTGCCTTGTGGCAGGCCGCCAGCGATGCGGAATGAGCACGTCGGCGGCGCCTCTCCCGGCCCGGCCTGCTCGCCGGCCGTGAGCGCCGTCTCACTGATCTCGTCCGCCACGTGCAGGTTCGGCATCGCGGTACCGATGGCGGTCAGCGTATAGCGCGGGTCCTTGTTGATGCTGGCGAAGTACACGGGCAGTTCGACGACGGCTGTGCCGTGTTCGTCGAGTATGACCTTGCCCGAGTATGCGTTGAGAACTTCGGGTGACTCGGTCGCGTAGTGCAGCAGGTACTTGTGCTCCGGGTCAATGGGGTGATCGATGCGGAAAGGCTTGACTCCGCTGGCGCCCATGTCGCCGGCGGCGTAGACCGCATACCCGCTGGCGGCGGTGGAGGCGTATCCGCGCACGCCGTAGATCGTGCCGCTGGTGGCGTTGTTTCGGGCATAGACGCCGTACCCGGACGTGCTGCTGCTCTCGAAGTATCCGCCAAAGGTGCCCCCGGTGGCGGCCGTGGCGGACCCGTATACGCCGCGCCCGGAGGTACTGGGCGTGCCGAACGATCCGCCGTAGGAGCTGCCGCCCCCGCTGGCCCAGCCCACGACGCCGCGCCCGTCGGTGCTGAGGCTCTCGAAGCTCCCGCCGACACCGCCGGTGCCGCTCGACCCGGCCTGCCCGAGGACGCCTACTTCGGAATCGCTCCAGCCCTGCACCCCGACGACACCGCCTGCGCCGTACACGCCTGTTCCCTGGTCGCTGTCGGTTTCGAAGTACCCCCCGTAGGTGACGCCCGAGCCGCTGGCGGCCCGGCCATAGACGCCGCGGCCCTGTTGACTGTTGCTCCGGAACGATCCCCCGTAGGTAACATTGACACCGGTGTACGTGGTGATGCCGTAGACACCGACTCCCGTCGAACTATCGCTCTGGCCGTATACGCCGTACGTCGTGCCCGATGTGGCGTTGGCGTGCCCGATGGTCCCGACGCCGGAAGTGCTGGCGCTTGCGCCGTGTACACCGTAAGCAAGGCCTGATGCGGCCGTGGCCGTGCCATAGACACCCTTGCCGGCGGTGCTGTCGGCCCGACCATAGACACCGGACGTGTTGCCGGTGGCCGTGCTCGCCAGGCCGTAGACTCCCCTCCCAGACGTGCTGTCGCTTTGTCCAAAGAGACCGTAGGTCGATCCACTGGACGCGGTCGCGTAACCGAACGCACCTACGCCGCTGGTGCTCTGGCTCTGGAAGTAGCCGCCGTACGTGTTGCCGGTTCCCGAATTCGCCCACCCATGCACCGCGCGGCCGTCGGTGCTCTGAACATACCCAAGGACTCCGGTCGTAGCGCCGGTGAGGGACGATGCCTGGCCCCGCACTCCAACGCCGTCCACGCTCCCGCTTTGTCCCCACACGCCGTACGTCGCGCCGCTGGCGGCGGTGGACGCACCATAGACGCCGACCGATGCGTTGTCCGTGGACGTATTGGTGGCGCCGATAATGTTGTAGGCGCTGCCGGTGAGGTTCAGCGGAACAGGAATCGACTGGAGAAAGGCCGAAGAGTCCAGCCCATCCAGCTTGCCGGCATTTAACGAGAAGAGTGCGTTCGGCGTGCCGCTCAGCGCCTGACGTGGACCGAGCGTTACGAATCCGGTCGCGTTGCCGCAGTTCAGGCCGGTGTCAGCACGCACCTCGATTTCGAGGAAGCGCTCCTGGCCCGTGAACTGGGCGCCGAAGTCAAGGTCCAGCGTGAACAGCCCGTCGATGACCGAGATGTTGTCGGCGCAGTCCGGCGAACCTTGCGGAGCGCCGCCGACCAACGAGTCGTACAGTACGAAGCGCAGATCATACGTCCCACTGGCTGGACTGCCGGCGTCGTTGAGCCGCCCCTGATAGGTGAACGCCGTCCCCAGCGGCGTCTGGGCGGTGGCAGTGGCGACCAAGAGGCTCGCGAGAAACGTGATCTGTACGATCGACATGTCCGCTCCCCAAGTTGGGACTCTGCTCGGCCCGAAGCGATAGATCGCGCGCGGCTGGCAGCAACTGCCGTCGCGACTCCAAGCTCGGCCGGGGCAAGTGGATTTACGGATCACTATATCCACATACCGCTAGGGTTTTCAAGTGAATCGGCGGACGCTGGCCGGAGATGCTCGCAGCGCCGGCACCCCCCGATCGGCCGGACTACTCACGGCCTGCGCCCGCAGGTGCATCTTGCGGGGAGCGGGTTGCGACCGGCTTGATACGCGAGGGTCGTCGTTGAGAGCCTGTTCGAGACGGCAGCGCCCGGGCGTGCTGCCAGACCAGGTCGCTGAGGGGGGTGAGATCCGCATTCGGCAGGCGCGGTGCGTACGCCCATGCGACCGCCGTAGCCGCACCCGAAGTCGACCACGGATTCGAACCCGCCTGGAGGCGCCCGCACGCAGCGCGCTCCGCCCAGGCAGCGCCGCCGCCGCCGTGCGAACCTCATCGGCAGCTCGGTTCAAGGGCGGGGAACCGCCTCTATCGAATGCGTTCAGCAGCTTTTAAACCGACCGTCAGCAGCTCGTTCCGAACCCGATCAGCAACTCGCTGAGGTCGATCAGGTCCACC
>CAYXIO010000092.1:0-9721 GCA_964465125.1 uncultured Planctomycetales bacterium
CTCCGGCCGGTCATCGCGGAACGGCCTCGTGTTGTTAGTTCGCATCATTAGCAGGGTGGTGCGGGCATCCTGCCCGCACCGAGTTTCCGCCCAAGCGGGCAGGATGCCCGTTCCACCCCTGATGCAGCATTTTGACCCGCTACGCCTACCGCGGCAGCAGGTCGCGCGACGCCAGGTAGTCCATCACCGCGACCGCGCACTCCTGCGGCGACATCGTGGCCGTCTCCAGCACCAGCTCCGGCTTGAGCGGCTCCTCGTACGGGGCGGAGATTCCCGTGAATTCCTTGAGCTCGCCGGCGCGGGCCTTCTTGTACAGCCCCTTCGGGTCGCGCGTCTCGCACACCTCGATCGGCACCTGCACGAAGATCTCGATGAACGGCAGCTTCGCGTCCTCGTGAATCTTCCGCACCAGGTCGCGGTCCGCCCGGTACGGACTGATGAAGCTCGTGAACGTCAGCGCCCCGGTGTCGGCAAAGAGTTTCGCGACCTCGCCGATGCGGCGGATGTTCTCGGTGCGGTCCTCGGGCGAGAAGCCCAGGTTCTTGTTCAGCCCGTGGCGGATGTTGTCGCCGTCCAGCACGTAGGCCAGGTGGCCGCTCTCGACCAGCATGTGCTCGGCGGTGTACGCGACCGTGCTCTTGCCGCAGCCGCTCAGGCCGGTGAACCAGATCGTCGCGCCGCGCTGCTTGAGCAGCTTGTAGCGGTCCTCACGGTCGACGTGCCCCTCGTGCCAGGTGATGTTGGTTGCCTTCTGCACAGCCACGGCTGCCCCCTTCATTACGCGGGATACTGAAACAACGCCGTGGAAATATAGCGTTGCGCGGCCGATGCGCGAATGACCGCGACGCGTTTGCCGCGGTTATGCGGACGGCCGGCCGCGCCCCCCCGCCCGCCGAGAGCAGCGACGCCGGCACGGGTCGATCCGCGCCGGCGCCACCCACTCACTCGCAAGGCTCGTCTAGTCGAGGAACAGGATTTCCTCGGCCGTGTACCCGAGCATCTGGTAGTTCGGCACCATCCGCACGTCGGGCTCGAGCGCCGGCATCCACTCGCCGCCGTTCATCGTCAGGTCGGCCGCGCTCAGCCCGGTGCCGGCGAGCGAGTCGGCATCGTCCGCGGTCCGGAACGAGCCTTCGCCCGCAGGGTTGATGTAGTTTACGACGAGGGTGTTGGCGCTTTCGCGGCGGTAGTCGGCGTTTCCGACGATATCCACGTTGACGGCGCCGCCGGCGACATCTTCGCACGCCGTCGCGACGCCCAGGTCGGTGATGGCGTGAATCTGGTAGTAGCGCCAGCGATAGACCGGGAACTCGAGCGTGCCGAAGCCCGGCACCTCGCGCGGCACCGTCTGCGTAACCGGCACCGGGTGATCCATCGCACCGCCGGCCGAATGACAGGCCCGGCAGGTCAGACCCGCGCCGAGTGCCTCTGCGCGCGGCCGCACGCCGTGCCCGCCGAGCGTGATCCCATTGGAAAACGCCGGATAGTTGGCCAGGGCCGCGAAGTAGGCCGGCTGCTCCTCGGCGGGCAGCTTCGTGCCTTCGAGCGACAGGTAGATCTTCATGTCGGTGCCGTCGGGCAACTTCATGCTGACCAGGTCGTTGAGGGTCTCGACCGGCGGATACCAGGCGTAGTCCGCCGGCAGGCCCGTCGGAACGTTGAAACCCTGGAATGCGCGCAGCCCGTTGTTGACCGACGTCAGCAGGTCGAAGTTGAACCTCGCGCCGGCGTCGACATACCCGTCGTGATCCGCGTCATGCGGCGAGTTCGACGCGACCTGATAACGCACGTAGCCATAGGTCGTCTTATCGAACAGCATCATGTTCGGGAAAATCTGCATGAACGCCATCGCCTGGCGATCCGGATCATCCGACATGAAGTCGTTCAGCGTGATGCCGCGAACCTCGTCCGGCGTGAGGGACAGGAAGCCCAGCGCGGAGAAGATGTCGGCGTTCGAGCCGCCGGCCTGGAAGCGGTACATCGAGTACGCGTTGTACGGGTACATCCCGTCCATGGCCGCGTTCGTCACCGTCTCGCCGCTGAAGTAGCGCGCGTCGAACACCATGCCGTTGGCCATCGGCTTGAACGGCGTGATCTTCGCGCCTTCGCTGCCGCGCACCGCAAGCGACTGGGCCAGGAACGACACGCGCCCGTTGAACCAGGTCAGCGTCGGATAGGTTCTGTACGCCTCCCAGTCGGCGTTCACGTCCTCGTCGGTGCCGCCGTTGAGATAGTGATCCAGCGCGATGACCTTGGTGTCGTAGCCGTCGGCGTTGCGCCCGAACGTCAGGTTGGTGCCCTGCCCCCACAGCGAGTAGGTGATACCAGAGGTGTACGGAATGTGGCAGGTCTCGCACGCGAGGACTTCCATGTGCCGCGAGAGGTGGATCGGCTGCGACAGGCCGGCCGCGTCATGGCAACTGGCGCAGCTCAGCTTGTTCTCTTCCGACCCCGCGGGATAGTCCAGCGCCATCAGGTCGCCGCCGACGCTGTCGCCGCGGCGGAACTTGTGGTGATCGACCGTGTGGCACGCCGCGCAGTGCCGATTCTTGCCGCCGCCGATCTCCGCGACCGCATTCGAGCTCGAATGAACGTCATGTCCGGGCCGGAAGAGCGTGCCGCGCTTGTAGCCCGTGCGGGCGTGCTCGTGGCAGCGCAGGCAGGTCTCGTCATGGGTCGCACCGATGGAGGACACCGCCTCGAAGCTGCGATCCTGTGCCACGGTGGTCCAGGGCGTCTCCGGCATCCCGTCGCCGTCGCGGTCCATCATGAGCGGCGTCTCGGGCACCCCGTCGCCGTCCGCGTCGATCAGCGGGTCAGGCGCGCCGTCGCCGTCGAAGTCGGTGTTGTCGTGCGAGCTGCGGGCGTCGCCGCCTTCCGTCGGCGAAGCGCCGTCCGCAGGCGCGTATGCCGCAACCTGGAGGTTCGACTTGTCCGACGGCACCGAGCGATACTCCGCCGCGTGACAGATCAGGCAGTCGATCCCGCCCTCGACGATGCGGGCGGCCTGCTCCTCGGCGTCGGGCAGTCCCATCTGCGCGAACTGCGCGGCGAAGAACGGCTCCATCAACGGCAGGAATCGTCCGGCGTGGCATTTTCCGCACTCGTCGAGCTGCACGTCGCTGGTGTAGTTGATCAGGCCGGTCGAGGCGGGCAGGCCGCACGCGCGGTCGAGCATGCCGTGCGCCCCGCCGCCGGGAAACAGGATGTTGTCGTTCGGCGAGGCCCAGCGGAAGTGCACCGACTCCTTGAATTCCTGCACCTGCTGCGCGTGACACTTGCCACAGAGCTGCCCGGTGAGGTCGCGGTCGATTTCCGCCTGCGAGATGCGCTTAGCTCCCAGCAGGTACTCGCCCGTGCTCGGGTCGTACTGGAACAGGTGGACGTCCATTGGCTTGGACGTGACCGTATTCGGGTCGGTCGTATCGGTCGGCGGGCAGCCGCCGACCGTCCAAAGCATCGAAACCGACAGGGCCAGCATCGCGAGCCCCAGCGGGGCAAGATGGCGTGACATGCTCATTCCTCGGGCGTAGTTTCGCTGGCGGCAGCCAGCCTCCCTACACTGGCATCATCGGTTCGCACGAGGATCGCGGGTATTGCCGCTGGGGGCCGAGTTTCTCCCCCTTTCGGGGGATACGCAACGCCCCCGCCGCTCACCCCGCCGCGAGACGCAGACGGGTCTACCGAAAGGGCTCAACGGAAGTGACTTGCGCGGCTGCGCGCATCCGGCCGGCCGGCGGATCCGTCCTATTCCAGCCGCTGGTGGATGGCGAAACGGATCGCCGCCGCACGAGAACGCAAACCCAGCTTGCGGTAGATGCTTTTCAGATACGAGCGCACGGTCGATCGTTCCACGCTCAGCTCGGCGGCAATGCCCGGATTCGGCATGCCGCGACCCAGCAACCGCAGCGTGCGCAGCTCCTGCGGCGTCAGGTCTGCGACCGCGGCCGGCGCCTCGGCAGTGGTCCCCGTCAGGTCGAGCAGCCGACGCGCCACGGCATGGGTCATCTCCACTCGTACGCTGCGCTCGTCGGTCACGTCGCAGAACAGCATCGCCCGGCCCAGCATCTCGCCGCTGGGCGTCCGGCAGTCCGTCAGGTTCAGCTTGAGGTCGAGCTTGCGCGGCCAGTTCACGGAAATGTCCGCCATGCAGTTCCCGTCGCTGCACGCGCCCAGCTCCCACACCCGGCGAAGCTCCGGATCGCGCAGCACCTGCGTGATCCGCTGACCCAGCGACGACTCGCTCGTCAGCTCGAACAGCCGCTCGGCGGCGCGGTTCATCCACATCACCTTGCCGCGCGGATCGGTGAGTATCATCCCGATCGAAAGCCCCGCGACGGCGCGCTGAGTCAGGCAGCCCCCCGCCCGGGGACAGGACAGAGCCGGCCCGGAGGCAGCTCGGCGTACCCGACCGCGGCCGCGCAGCACGCGCAGCCGGGCGCTTCCGCCTCGCAGTGAATCGCCCGAACCCGCCGCGACGGTTTCAGCGTCCGCGGCTTGCCGCCTCCCCGACCTCATGGTGACCTCACTCTTCGCCGCAACGACGCGGCCGATGCCTTGGCGGCTCCCCGGGGGAGAAACGGCTTCCCGCGGGCCCGCTTCGGAACCGCTTGGTCATGCTGCTCAATAGCAACTATCATACCAAACCTGCCCGAATCTGAGGCTCGTTCCGGAGATGCTCCATGCTGACGCCATACCGACCCGAACCCTACGTCAACTTCGCCGAGAAGGGCCCCCGCGAGCAGATGCTGGCCGCGCTGGACAGCGTCCGCAAGCAGCTCGGCCGCAGCTACCCGCTGCGCATCGGCGAGAAGACGATCGAGACCGAGAAAAAGATTGCTTCGGTCATGCCGGCCGAGCCCAAGACGGTGGTCGGCTTCGCCGGCAAGGTCTCGCGCGCGCAGGCCGAGCAGGCCATGCAGGCCGCCCTGAGCGCGTTCAAGACCTGGAGCCGCGTCGACGCGGAAACCCGCGCCCGAATTCTGTTCAAGGCGGCGGCGATCATGCGCCGGCGAGTGTACGAGCTGAGCGCCTGGATGTGCTTCGAGGTCTCGAAGAGCTGGATCGAAGCCTACGCCGACGTGTGCGAGACCATCGACTTCCTCGATTTCTACGCACGCGAGGCGATTCGTCTCGGCAGCGCGCAGGCGGTCACGCCCTACCCCGGCGAGGACAACGAGCTGCGCTACATTCCGCTCGGCGTCGGCGTCGTCATTCCGCCCTGGAACTTCCCCCTGGCCATCTGCACCGGCATGACCAGCGCCGCGATCGTCACCGGCAACACCGTCGTCCTCAAGCCCGCCAGCACCTCCGTCGTCATCGCCGCCAAGATGGCCGAAATCTTCGAGGAAGCCGGCCTGCCCCCCGGCGTGCTCAACTTCTGCCCCGGCTCCGGCGGCGAGATCGGCGACTACCTCGTCGAGCACCCGCAGACCCGCTTCGTCGCCTTCACCGGCTCGATGGAGGTCGGCCTGCGCATCTTTGAAAAGTGCGCCAAGATCTCGCCCGGGCAAATCTGGCTGAAGCGCAGCGTGCTCGAGATGGGCGGCAAGGACTGCATCGTCGTCGACGAGACCGCCGACGTCGAAGCCGCCGCCGAGGGAATCACCGTTTCCGCGTTCGGATTCCAGGGGCAGAAGTGCTCCGCATGCTCGCGCGCCATTCTGCACCAGGACGTCTACGACAAAGTGCTGGAGCGCGTCGTCGAACGCTCGCGCAAGCTGACCATCGGCGACACCACCCACCCGGACAACCTCTACATGGGCGCAGTGATCGACGCCAGCGCCTACCAGAGCATCAGCGGATACGTCGAGAGCGGGCAGAACGAAGGCCGGCTCGTGCTCGGCAGCACCGGCGACGTAGCGAAGAAGTCCGGAACCGTCCCCGCCGACGGCTACTTCATTCCGCCGACGATCATCGAGGTGCCGCGCACCGCCAGGATCGCGTGCGAGGAGATTTTCGGCCCCGTGCTGGCGGTCATCAAGGCCAAGGACTTCGACGACGGGCTCGACATCGCCAACGGCACCATCTACGGCCTGACCGGCGCGCTCTACAGCAACGACCGCTTCCGCATCGAACGCGCCCGCCACGAGTTCCACGTCGGGAACCTGTACATCAACCGCAAGTGCACCGGCGCCCTGGTCGATGTGCAGCCTTTCGGCGGGTTCAACATGTCAGGCACGGACAGCAAGGCCGGCGGCCGCGACTACTTGCAGCTCTTCCTGCAAGGCAAGAGCATCACGGAACGGTTGTAGCGGCGGGGCACGCGCGCGAGGAATCGCGCGCGATGTTGGGTGCGAACGCCGCAGCCCGAGGCGGCCGGCGGGGTATACTGGGTATCCTCAACTCCAAGGAGTATCCCCATGCGCTTCGCCCACCTTCCACGATCGCAGCCGACCCGGCTCGTCTCCGCCGCCCGGCTGACCGTCGCAGTGGCCACCGTCCTGCTCGTCACCGGCTGCGCCAGCTATCGCACACCCGGCCGCGGCGTCTCCCTGACGTCGCTGAGCAACGCCGACGAGGAGATCAAGGAGCGCATGAAGCGCGAGCCGGCAGCGCCGTTTCCGCTCCGCGTCGCCGTCGTGCGCGTCCAGGCGCCCGACTACCGCACCTACAGCGCCAACGGGTACGGGCAAGGCGATTACTCGGTCGTTCCGGTCCGCGACATCGAGCAGGCGGCGGACTTCGAGCGCATCGCCCGCATGCCGATGGTCATCGCGCTCGCGCCGGTCTCCAGGCTGCTGTTGCCCGGGGTGCTTCAGAGCGACAAGGAGCTGCGCGTCGCCGCCGCCAGCATGAAGTGTGACATGCTGCTGGCCTACACGATCGACACGGTCTTCTGGCTCGATGAGAAGGACCTGGGCCCGCTGCGCCTGATTACGCTCGGAATGGCGCCCACCCAGGTCGCACGCGTCCAGACCACCGCGTCGGCCGCTTTCTTCGACGTTCGCACCGGGTTCGTCTTCGGCGTGGCCGAGGCGAATGCGGAAGACAAGCAGATCGCCAGCGCCTGGACGAGCCACGACGCCGTCGAGCAATCGCGCCACCGGGCCGAGCGCCAGGCGTTTGCCGCGTTGCTGGCGGAACTGGAAAAGACCTGGAAGGGAATCGTCGAGGAGCACGCCGCCACGGGCAGCGCCGCCCGCGCCGTGCCGGGGCAGCCGGCTCCCCCGCCGGCCGCTTCGACCTCGAATTGAGCCGGACGCCACGGCGCTATTCGCGCAGCAGCACGCCGGTCGCCCACGTGCTGGGGTCGGCGTTCCAGCCCAGATCATCGGTCGCGGACAGATGCTGCCCGCCGAAGTGCACGTCCTTGATCTTGAAGAACAGTCCGATGCGCGGGTGCTCCGCGGGACTGAAACCGCTCAGGCACGCGGCCGGAATCGCGGCTTCCAGCGAATACGCGCCGCGCCGAGCGTGCGTTGCAACCTGGATCAGGCTGGTGTCGACGACCGGCGGCGGCTCCTTCGACCGGCTCATGCGGTGCATGCCGACCACCGGCTGCTTGCGGTCGCGTCCGCCGCCTGCCGGCAGGAAGTAGAAGAAGTGGCAGTAGCGCGTAGCGCGCTTGTTCTCGCGCGCGTCGCGCGTGTCGATGCACAGCCGCGCTCCGTCCTTCGACCACCAGCGCTCCAGGTCGCACTGAGGTGCGCCCGACTTGTCTTGCACCTGATAGGCAAAATAGAAGCCGGCCTCGTTCCAGCCCCAGAAAACCTCCGCGAACGGCGATTCGTCATCCAGCTCCGACAACGCCGGCGCTCGATACCGTGCCGACCACTTACCCACGTGGCCGTCGATCCGCGGCGCACGCTCCAGGTAACGCACCGGAATCTCGAATCGCAGCAGCGCCCGCCGCGGCAACGCATCCAGCATGATTCACTCCCGCCTACGGCCAGCGCTTCGGCACCGCGCCATCATTCCGCTCCGGCGCCGCGCAGCACCGCGGCCCCCTCCACGTAAGCCTTGACCGTCTGTCGCACGAAGCCTCGGAATCCCGGTGTGTCAATCTCGGCCTTGTCGTGTACGTACACCGCGATCGCGTCGAACCCGTCCTGACGCGGTCGGACCTCTGCGCGCGGCTCGCCGCCGTAGATCGGCAGATCGTCGCGCTGGTCCAACGTCCTCAGGCCGATCAACCGGTCGACCGCTGACGTGCGGAATTTCCCGGGCGGCGTGCGGAAGTACAGCTCCAGCAGCCACTCGCCGCCGGTCAGCGCGTGCAGAAACCAGGTCGATGCGTCCGGCGAGGCGATCTCAACGCTGGCGCGGTTGTTCCAGTCGGTCGGGCGAAAGACGCTCGATTGGTCGCCGGTCGCGAGTCGGCGACCTTCCTCCTCGACCAGGTCGATCACGAACTCCAGCGCGCCCGGCTCCCATTGGCGCGCCTTGCCGTCGCGATTGTCGCGCTGCTGGAGATGCCAGTGCCGCCCGTCGAGCTGCCAGGGCATCTTCACGTTCTTGCCGACGTCGCCATAGCCGGCCCGCTCGGCGGCGAGCTGCTTCTCGGCGTGCTCCTCAGGGCAGTAGCGCGTCCGCGTCTCGTACGGACCGGCCGCCAGGATCGGGGCCAGCGCCGCGGCGGTGTGCGAGCCCAGCGGCTGTCCCGCGGGCGCTTCGCGCGGCTGTCCGGATTCCGGCTGCGGCGGTGGCGAGCCTGCCAGCTCTTCGGGAGGCCCCATCGCGACGATCCGCCCGCCGGCCGCCGCCGCTTCCGGCCCGAGATCGATGATCCAGTCCGCGCACTTGAGGACGTCGAGGTTGTGCTCGACCACCAGGACGGTGTTGCCGAGGTCGACCAGCCGATGGAGCACTTCCAGCAGCTTGCGAACGTCGTCGAAGTGCAGGCCGGTGGTCGGCTCGTCCAGGATGTAGAGCGTGCGGCCGGTGTCGGGCTTGGCGAGCTCCGCGGCGAGCTTCACGCGCTGCGCCTCGCCGCCCGAGAGCGTAGGCGCGGGCTGGCCAAGCTGAACATAATCGAGCCCGACGTCGGCGAGCGTCTGGAGGATGCGGCGGACCTTTGGCACGTTCGCGAACAGCTCGAGCGCCTCGTGCACGCGCAGGTCGAGCACGTCGGCGATGCTGCGGTCCTTGAAGCGCACCTCCAGCGTTTCAGTGTTGTAGCGCTGACCGCGGCAGACGTCGCACTCGACCCACACGTCGGGCATGAAGTGCATCTCGATGCGCTTCTGGCCGTTGCCCTCGCACGCTTCGCAGCGGCCGCCCGGGCGATTGAAGCTGAAGCGCTTCGACTCGTAGCCGCGCACCTTGCTGTCGGGCAGGCGCGCGAACAGCTCGCGAATCAGGTCGAACGCCTGCGTGTAGGTCGCCGGGTTGCTTGCGGGAGTGGCGCCCAGCGGCGATTGATCGACGTTGATGACCTTGTCCAGCAGCGGCCGCGCCGCCGCCGTCAGCCGCGCGCTGCCCGAACCCGAATCGCCGCGCACGAACTCGATGCGATCGTGCTCGCCGACGGTCTGATTGGCGAGCATCAGCCGGTTGGCCAGGGCCGGCCAGAGAATGTCGTTCACCAGCGAGCTCTTGCCCGAGCCGCTCACGCCCGTCACCGCCACCAGCCGCCCGAGCGGAATCGGCACGTCGATGTTCGCGAGGTTGTTGTGCCGTGCCCCGCGAACCACCAGCCACTCACCCGCGGGATCGTCCGGCTTGCGCAGCGCCGCGGCGGCCGCGGTCGTCCGGCGTGACGCGCCCGCCGGCGCGGAGC
>CAYXIO010000093.1:0-9520 GCA_964465125.1 uncultured Planctomycetales bacterium
TATGCCACGAGTTTATTCAAAAAGCGCGCGGGAATCGGGGATTTTCAGGGGCCCCCTTAGGCATGTTTGGAGGCCTGGCCTGGCGGTGCTTGCTCACGCCGGTCGGCGTCTGAAGAGACATAGTCGCTGGAAGGGCGTCCCGCATCCGCACTGCCACCGTTTCCGCTCGGGGCCTTCTCATCGATATTCCGCACGGCCAGGTGGAGCAGTTTTGCAGGGAGATCGCCGTTGGAACAACCGCGCCCGACACCGGGCCGGTCCTCGAGACTGCGGTACTCAGCCTTACTATCGACTCGTTACGCTCAATCAGAGTGTCGTTGTATGTACCAGTTACACCGGACCGGCTGATTATCTCGATTCCCCACAATTCACTTCTTGAGGCCAGGACGCGCATTGACCAGGACACCGTGACGATTCGCACCGATCACAGTGAGATTCTTCATGAGCTGGAGGCGAGGCTGCGTGTTCCGCACCAACTCCCGGCGGGCGAGTGTCCCTGATTGTGGCGTGTGTGCGTGGCAGCCTGGAGTGACATGGGCGGGTCCGGGCACGCGCGTGAATCGGGCGGGCCGGCGAACGGATTGTTGGAGGAGCGGAGCGACACCGGTTGAAACCCGGTGCAACAGGCCTCAGAGCCAGGCGGGCCGGGTATCATGCCGCCATGAGCACTTCGCAGCATCAACCCGACGTAAATCCACGGCTTGCCAACCCGCGCGCGACCGACTGGCCTTCGAACCGCACAAGCTGCTGCGCCCCCGGCGGGTGCTGCGGCGAGAGCACCACCGACCGCCGCGCGTTTCTCAAGCTCTCCGCGGCGGTCGCCGCCGGCGCGCTGGCCGGGCCGGTGCGGCCGATCTTCGCCGGCCCGTTTCAATCGCAGCCCGGCGTTGAGCTGATCCCGCGCGACAAGAAGCTCAACCCGGCGTGGGTGCGCTCACTGTTCGAGCGCGCCGGGCCGCTCGACCTGCGCGGCGACGAACTGCGCTACATCGGCATGCCGGTCGGCGGACTGTGCGCCGGTACGATGTACCTCTCCGGCGACGGGCGGCTGTGGGTCTGGGATGTGTTCAACCGCGTGGGCGGCGGCGTGCTGCCGAACGACATCCCCGACCTCGACGGCCAGAACATCAGCGCCACCTCGGGCGCGAACTACGTTCGGCCGGCCCAGCCGGGAAACGCCGTCAGCTCGCCAGTGGAGCAGGGCTTCACGCTGCGGCTCGAGGGCGGCGGCACCGAGCAAACCCGCACGCTCGACAGCGGCGGCTTCGGGCAGGTGAGCTTCCGCGGCGAATACCCGATCGGCACGGTCGGCTATCGCGACGCCGGCTGTCCGGTCGAAGTCACGCTGGAGGCCTTCAGTCCGTTCATTCCGCTGAACACGGCGGATTCGAGCCTGCCCGCGACGCTGCTGCACTTCACGCTGCACAACACCGGCGCGAAGCCGCTGCGCGCCACGCTGGCCGGGCGCCTCGGCAACGCCGTCTGCAAGGACAGCAGCGGCCTGCACCGCGTGCGGCGGCGCAATCGAATTCTGCGTCAGGACGACCTGCTCTTGTTGGAGTGCGCGGCGGAGTCCGACGAGGGCGAAGTCAGCGCGCGACCGGACATCTCCTTTGACGACTTCGAGCGCGGCGACTGGGGCGCGTGGGAGGCGCAGGGCGACGCATTCGCGGGCGGGCCGTTCGCGCGCGCCGCGATGCCGGCCTATCACGACGTGCGCGGCCACCTGGGCGAGCGCGTCGTCAACAGTCACAACACGCGCGTGACCGAGAAGACACCCGCGGCCGGCGACAAGCCGACCGGCACGCTGCTGAGCCCCGTCTTCAGGATCGAACGGCGGTTCATCAACTTCCTGATCGGCGGCGGCGGGCATGCCGGATCGACCGAAGTGCAGTTGCTGGTCGATGATCGCGTCGTGCGAAGCATGGTCGGCCCGAACAGCAACACGATGCGCGCGGCGTACTTCGACGTAAGCGGGCTGGAGGGGCGCTTTGCCCGGATGCGGCTGATCGACTACGCGACGGGCGCCTGGGGTCACATCGCGATCGACGACATCGTCTTCTCGGATCAGCCGCGCTCCGCCAGCACGCTCGATGAGGAGCCCGACTTCGGCACGCTCGTGCTGGCGCTGCTCGAGCCGGCGCCGGAAGACCGCGGCATCGCGGCGATCGACGACGCCGGCCTGTTCGGCGACGCGCGCGAGGACGCCTCGCGCTCCAGCGGCGGCGGCCCGATCGGCGCCCTGGCGCGGACGGTGGAGCTCGGGCCGGGCGAGAGCTGTGTGGTGCGGTTCGCGGTGGTCTGGCACTTTCCGAACCTGGTGTTGCCGTCGCTCGGACGCGTCGGCCGCTGGTACGCCAGCCGATTCCGCTCGGCGCGCGAGGTCGCGAAGTACGTGGCGGCGAACGAAGCGCAGCTCAGCGCGGAGACGAGAAGGTGGCGCGACACGTGGTACGACTCGACGCTGCCGCGCTGGCTGCTGGAGCGGACGTTCGCGAACGCGTCGACGCTGGCGACGCAGACGTGTCTGCGTTTCACGGACGGGCGATTCTGGGCGTGGGAAGGCGTGGGCTGCTGCGCGGGCACCTGCACGCACGTCTGGCACTACGCCCAGGCCGTCGCGCACCTGTTCCCCGACCTGGAGCGCGACCTGCGCGAGCGGACGGACTTCGGCCTGGCGATGGACCCGAAGACCGGGAAGGTCGACTTCCGGGCCGGGCTGGCCGGGCGCGACGCGGTCGACGGGCAGGCCGGGCTGATCCTGCGCGCCCAGCGCGAGCACCAGATGTCGCGCGATGACGGGTTCCTCAAGCACAACTGGCCGCGCATCCGCAAAGCGCTTGAGTTCATGATGCAGCAGGACGCGGCCGACGGCACTGCTGACGGCATGATCGAAGGCGAGCAGCACAATACGCTGGACGCCGAGTGGTACGGTCAGATTCCGGCGCTGACTTCGATGTACCTCGCGGCGCTGCGCAGCGGCAGCGCGCTGGCGACGCTGGCCGGCGACGCGGAGTTCGCGCGGCAGTGCGACGCGCTGCTTGCGTCGGGCCGGACGCGCTTCGAGGCTCTCTTCAACGGCGAGTATTTCGAGCAGAAGCTTGACCCGAAGCACGCGGAAGCGATCGGCGTCGCGGGCGGCTGTCACATCGACCAGGTGCTGGGTCAATGGTGGACGCTGCAACTCGGCAACGGGCGGCTTTTTGATGCGGAAAAGGCGCGCAGCGCGCTGCGGTCGCTGTGGACCTACAACTTCGGTCCGGACGTCGGCCCGCTGCGCGCTTCGCTGCCGCCGGCGAACCGCGGGCGCCCGTACGCGCTCTCGGGCGACGCCGGCCTGCTGATGTGCACCTGGCCGCGCGAGGCCCCGCCCGAGATCTGGAAGAAACACTGGCAGTTCATGTATTTCAACGAGTGCATGTCGGGTTTTGAGCACCAGGCGGCGGCGCACATGCTGTGGGAAGGCCTGGACGACCCCGAGCTGCTTCAGTGCGGCCTGGCGACCGAGCGCGCGATTCACGACCGCTACCACCCCGCCCTGCGAAATCCCTACAACGAAGTCGAGTGCAGCGACCACTACGCCCGCGCGATGGCGTCGTACGGCGTGTTCCTCGCGGCGTGCGGGTTCCGTTACGATGGGCCGGCCGGCGAGATCGAGTTCGCTCCGCGGCTCGAACCGCAGGACTTCCGCTGCCCCTTCACCGCCGCCGAGGGTTGGGGGACCTTCTCGCAGAAGTGCGACGGCGACGAGCTGGCGGCGGAGCTGGCGGTTCGATTCGGGCAGGTCGAGCTGTCGCGAATCGCGCTGCGGTGGCCGGCGGAGCTGCGCGGCCGCCCGATTGCGTCCGTTCGCATCGACGGCACGGAGACGCAGGCGTTCCAGACGAGCGACGACGGATTCGTGCGGATTTCGCTCGAGCCGCGACGAACGCTGGATACCGGTCACTCCGTGCGGATTCGCATGACGACATGATGCGATCGACGACGTTGATCTCGCAGCGCCGCGCTTGAATCGCGTCGGGCGGGCTAGCCCGTCAGGCAGATTTACCTATAATGCAGCGCTCGCGGGGGGAATCCGCCGATCGACCGCGCCCGGCGTGGCGCGCCAGTCGGCCGGCGGCTTCGCTCCGGATGGAAATGGGGTTGCGCTTCGCGCTGCGCGTCACGGATTGGCGCGGTTCCGCGAGCGGCTTTCGCTGACCAAGAAACACACTCAATCGAGGACGCTTATGAACCGGAACCGTTTCACAGCGATCATCGGCAGCTTCATCGCACTGTCGCTCGTCACGGGCGGCTGCCCCGACCTGAGCGAGCTCGAGGAAATCAACATCGACCTGGGCGACATCGCGACGTCGATCGGCAACGAAGTCGACGTCATTCAGACCCAGGACCCGAACACGATCATCCTGCCGGACGACCTGGATGACGAGATCATCATCAGCGACGACGTGACGATCATCGACGACATCGAGACCGACATTATCATCACGGAGCTGCCTGATGCGACCTTGCTCGGCCTGGAGAACGTCACCGGCTTCGACGGCTACTACCGCTTCCTGGCCGACGGCGTGCTGCAAGGCGTGTTCGTGTTCGACGGCGAGACGCTGCTGCTCGATTTCCCCTGCCTGAGCGACATCGAGCTGCTCAGCGAGGAGTACTTCGACCCGTTTTCGGGCGAGTTGGTGGACGCCTTCGACGACACCGGAGTGATCTTCACGAACCCCTTCGATTTCGAGTGCGGCGACGCGTTCATCATCACGTTCGACGTGGACGGCATCTTCGCCGGCGTCGACATCACGCTGATTCCGTAGAGTCGGCACGGGCACAGCCCGTCTTAGTCGCCCGGGCTCGGATCGCGTGCCGACGACGCCACTTGGCCGGTGAATCGAAGCTGGAACGCGGCCCGCAGCGCCGGGCGATGCGTCGTGCGGGGCTTGTGAACAAACCGGCGGGCTCGCTCGTCTCACCCGCTGGGGGCCGCGGCCCCGCGAAAGGAGAAGACGGATGAAAACGCTCATCAGGTCCACGCTCGTCACCGCGGCGGTGGCGATCATCGCGCCGCTGCTCAGCGCGCAGGCGCAGACCGGCATTCAGCGCTCCGGCGGCACGCGCGTGGCGCCGCGCAGCGGCGACGAGCAGCGCGTCGAGACCGTCGAGGAAGCCCAGGTCGTCGAGGAGAAAGCCGAAGAACGCCAGAGCCGCAGGGCACGCCTGCGTCGCGCGGCGGACGTCGGCACCGAAGTGCGCCGACTCAGCACGCAGGCGCGGCGGGTGGTGATCCGCGACCGTGAGTACTACGTCGATCGCGACGTCTACTACATTCCGCGTGTCGAGCGCGACCGCAGCGTGCGCTTCATCATCGCCCGCCCGCCCGTGGGAGTCGAAATCGGCTGGCTGCCCGATTCCTACTTGCGCATCCGCGTCGGCGGCCGCTTCTACTTCGTCAGCAACGACGTGTTCTACGAGGAGTTCGAAACGCTCGGCCGGGTGAGTTACCGCGTGATCGATCCGCCGGTCGGGGCCTGGGTCTACCGTCTGCCCGACCCGGTCGAAGTCGTGATCATCGGCGGCGAGCGGCTCTATCGCTGCGGCGGTCTGCATTTCCGCCGTACGCACCGGGACGGCAAGGCCGTCTACGTGCGCGTCCGCGTGATCGATCCGTCCATCGAGCGTCTGCCGCCGCGCATCACCGGCAGGCTCATCATCCGCGATCGCAGGGACCTGCCGCCGGACGCCTTCGCGATCGTGCGGCTGTTCGAGGTGGAACGGCCGGGCGTGAAGCGCTCAATCGTCGAGCGGCGGATGGATCTTTCCGGCCGCAACGAGCTGGAGTTCTCGCTGGACTACGACGACGCCCTGATCGACCCTGTGCGGACGTATCAGGTCGAGGCAACGGTCTTCATCGACCGGCGCGAGGCCTTCACCACGCAGGATGCGTACACCGTCATCACGCGCGGTGCGAGCCGGCGCTGCGACCTGGTGCTGATCCGACGGTAGCACGGCTCGGTCAGCGGTGGGCTCGGACGGCGCGCAGCGAGAGGATCGCGATCACGGCCCCCGCGATGAGTGCCGCACTGCCCGCAAGCCGCAGGCGAGGCGGCGCGCGCCGGACGGTTGTCGCCGGAGTCCGGCCTGGCGGCAACACCTCCGGTCGCCGGCTGATTTCAACGCCGTCGGCGTCATACCGGATGATCTCGCCAGCCAGTCCATCGATAACGGTGGCGTTGTGCAGATCCGGCTCGAGCGCCAGCGACGCGGCGGACAGGTCCGGGCGGTGTTCCCAGCCGATCACCGTATACGCAATCGGGGTCGCGTCCTCGGCGCCAGGGCCGGTCCAGACCGTCGCCGCGCTGAGCGGGTACCACGGGTCTTCCATCAAGGCCGATTCGTAGACACGATACTCAAACGTCGCCCGCTGACCGTCAGCGAGCACACGCTCCAGCTTCAGGGAAACCGGCAGCGCGCCGCGGGCCGGATCAAGCGTGCCTTCCAGCGTGGTGTCCGCGGGCAGGAATTCGTCGGGACCGCAGGCGCGGAAGGAGACCAGGCCGGATTCGGCGCCGGTGTCACGCAGGCGACCGGCGGCGACGAGACTCGCCAGTCCCCAGCGCTGCTGAAAGAGCATGTCCCCCGTCGAGCAGGGTCAGAAGCAGCGACTCGTACACTTCGGTACGGCGCAGCTCACCGGAAATGACGTAATGCGGCCCCGCCGCGCGATTATAGCGCTGCGCAGCGCGTCCATCGACCCAACTGACCGCGCTCGCGACCGACGCGCTGTCGCCGGGGAAGACCGGCAAAGATGCCAGGGATTCAACGTGCACCGCCGGCCACACGAGGTCGATGGAATGAAGCGTCCGAAGCGGGACGCCGCCGGGATCGAGCGGAAACGTCTCCCACGCGGCAGGGTCGAGCGGATCCGCACAGCCGGGCGCTGCGCGGTAGACTTCGGACTCGATTTGCAGAGACAGGCGCGGCCGGAGTTGCAGTCGCGAAGACAGCAGTTCGTTGGATGTTTGCGCCAGGGCGAGCATGGAGCTCAAGTACAACGACGTAAGAATCGCGAGTTCGCGCCAGACTCGGACGTAGGCAGGCATCGCAATCATCCTCCCACGGGTTGCCCACTATGATATGTCGTGCGCAGCGCTCACGCGACCGTGATGCAGCTCCTGGTTGCACCCGCTCGGCTGCTCGCGGCCGTGAACGCTCACCCCGTTTCCAATGCACGTACCCCACGGACGATCCTGGGCACACATGCCGACCTTGGACCAGGACGAGCACGGTGTCGAGCCTGACGAGGTAATCCTCCGGCACGCAGCGGCGACCACACTACCCCCCCTCCCGTGTCAAGCGATTTGCGGGTTTCTGACGATTCTTCCTCTACACGACCGGCAGCGACACGCGGCCCGGCGGGTTGTCGCTTGATGCCGCTTCGTCTCGTACGGACGACTCGGCGACGACCCGCACGCGCACATGCTTAAACGCCGGGGTGCCGCTTTCGCGGTCGGCCGCGCGCGGCACCAGCACGTTCGCCTCGGGGAAATACATCGCGGCGTTGCCCGCCCGGATGTCGAACGGCCGGACCAGCATGCCGTGCAGCGCGCCGGTCTCACTTCGAACGGTAACGCGGTCATCCTCGCGCAGCCCCAGCCGCCGCATGTCAGCGAGGTTCATCAGGATCACGTCGCGGCGTTCCTGCCCGCGGTAGACATCCTCTTCCTCGTAAACGACCGTGTTGAACTGCCCTTCGCTGCGGATCGTCATCAGCCGAAGCTCATCGGGCTTGAGCGGTAACGATGCCGGTAGTGCCGTGACGTGGAACCGGGCCTTTCCGGAGGGCGTGCTGAATTGCGGCGTGTGAAAGGTGCGGCCTTTGACCTGGAACTCCTGCCGCGTGCGATCGATCTCGCCGACTTTCTCGTAGCCCGGAATCACCGCCGCGATCGCGGCGCGGATGCGCGCGTGCTCGCGCAGCTCGCTCCAGCGCAGTGCGCCGACGTCGCCGAGCACCGCGGCGCCCAGATGCACTGCGAGCTCGACTTCGCTGCGCGGGCCGGGCAAGCGGGCCGGTCCGCCCTCGCTGAGGCGCACGAAGTTGAACATCGACTCCTGCGTGGTCGCCTGCGACTCCTCGTCACGCGCCCGCACCGGCAGGATCAGCGTCTCCTTGGCGCGGCCCCAGGCGTGCCCGCTGTTCAGCGTCGTGCTCAGGTAGCAGGCGAAGTCAAGCTGCCCGAACGCGGCGGCGGCGGCCCGCGCGTCCGGATTGGAGCCGAACAGGTTTCCGCCCAGGCACCAGGCGTTGCGAATGCGCCCGGCGCGGATCGCCTCCATGCACGCCAGCGTATCCAGCCCCGGCGTGGCGGGCAGCTTCAAGTCAAAGTGCGATTCGAGCCGTTGAAGCATCGGCGGGGCCAGTTGCGGCACGACGCCGACCGAACCGACGCCCTGCACGTTGCTGTGCCCGCGAATCGGCAGCAGCCCCGCGTGCGGGCGGCCGACCATGCCGCGCAGCAGCGCGAGGTTGGCGATCGCGCGGACGTTGTCCACGCCGTGTGCGTGGTGCGTGATGCCCATGGTCCAAGCGAAGATCGCGTCGCGTGATCGCGCGTAGATCTCCGCGGCGCGGCGGATCTCCGCGCGCGAGACGCCGCCGGCCTCGACGATTTCCTCCCAGCGCAGCGCGGCGACCGCCTCGCGGAAGGAGTCGAATCCCTCGCTGGCGGATTCGATGAAACCCATGTCCGCGGCGTGCCCGAATTCGATCAGCTCCTTGGCAATGCCGCACAGCACCGCGATGTCGCCGCCGATGATCGGCTGAAGATAGAGACTGGCAATCTCGCTGCCGAACAGCAGGCTGAGCGGCCGCGACGGAATGCGAAAGCGCACCAGCCCGACCTCGCGCAGCGGGTTGATGACGATCACCTGCCCGCCGCGGCGGCGCAAGTCGGCCAGCAGCGTCATCATGCGCGGGTGGTTGGAGGCGGGGTTCCCGCCGATCAGGAAGACCAGGTCGCCGTGGCGCAGGTCATCGAGCACGACGGTGGCCGTGCCGCTGCCGACCGCGCTCTTCAGCCCGACCCCGCTGGCCTGGTGGCAGTAGTAGCTGCAATTGTTGACGTTGTTCGTGCCGTACAGGCGGGCGAAGAGCTGCCAGAGAAACGCGGCTTCGTTGGACGCGCGGCCGGAGAAGTAGAAGAAATTCTGATCGGAGGGCGTGGCTTTCAATCGCCGAACGCACAGGTCGAGGGCGTCGTCCCAGGAGATGGGTGAGTAGCGCGACTCGCCCGCCCGCGCCAGCAGAGGTTGATCGAGCCGGCCGCTCAGCTCGAGCTCGCGCGGCGTGAACGCCCGCAGCTCAGCGAAGCCGTAGCGCTGGAAAAACTCGGCTCGGATGCGACCCTGCATGTCGGCGGCCATCGCCTGCATCGACTTCTTGCAGACTTCGGGGAAGTGGCCGACCTCGTCGACCATGCCGCCGCGCTGCCCGCCCATGCCCAGCGCGCAGGTCTTGCAGGCGTTG
>CAYXIO010000094.1:0-8300 GCA_964465125.1 uncultured Planctomycetales bacterium
AGGGGCTGCTGCGCGTGCCGCCGCCGCAGACGATGTTCCTGCACCGCAAGCTGGTGGGTTCGTTCCTCACCCTCGCGCACATCGGCGCGCGCGTCGATGCGCGCGCGCTGGTGCTGCCGCTGCTCGCGCGGCTCGGCGCGCAGGTCGCGGCTCGAGGTCGCTCGTAACCTGACGGGATTTCAGAACCGGGTAGTCAGTCTTACCCAGGCATCCGGCATCAGGTCGAGCATCTTCGCCTCCATCCAGCGGTCGAAACCGGTCAGCACGGCGACGCCCATCAGCCCGATCAGCACGGCGAACCCATGCCGCAGGTCGGCGCCGTGGCCGAGCACCCAGCGGCGCATGCGCGCGAACAAGGTGCGTGACGCGTGGGCGACGGCCATCAGCGGCAGCGCTGCGCCAATGCCGAACACCCCGAGAATCAGCCCGCCGTTGAGCAGGCCGCCCTTCGTGGCGACGAGCGCCATGCCGGAGCCGAGCAGGGGTCCCGAGCACGGGCTCCACACCATGCCGAGCAATGCGCCGAGCAGGAAGGCACCGTGCACGGTTTCGGGATGCAGTCGCGCCGAGACCCGTTGGGCCATCGTGGCCAGCCGCGAAAGCCAGGCCGGCGTGTGCGCCTGCGCTTCGGGTACGAGCAGCACGACCGCGATCGCCAGCAGCAGCAAGCCGGCCGCGGTCCGGAGATATCCGATGTCGATGCCCAGCGTCGGGCCCACCGCGCCGAGCATCACGCCGAAGAACACGAACGCCGCCACCATGCCCGCGCCCATCGCGAGCGGGCCGAGCTGGCGATGCGTGTGCGCGACTCCGCCGACGATCATCGGCAACAGCGGGAATACGCAGGGCGAAAGCGTCGACAGCGCGCCGGCGACGAGCGTCAGACCCAGGTGCAGGAAGGAGAGGGGTTCGACCACCGCGTCAAAGCGCAGAACGCAGCGCGGCGCGCAGCCGCTCCGGTTCGACCACGCCCAGCAGGCGTGCGCGCTCGACGCTTCCGCGCAGCACGATCAGCGCACCGGGCGCCATGACGCGAAACGCCCGCGACGTCTCCCGATCCTCGTCGAAATCGACCACCAGCAGCGTCAGGGCCAGCCCGGTGTCGGCCCGCATCGCCTCGAAGGCCTTCGCCTGCAGCCGGCAGGTGCCACAGGATTTCGAATGGAAGTGCAGCGCGATCGGCGCATCGGCGCGTTGCGCCTGGGCAAGGGCTTCGGCCGAAAACGGCACGATCTCGAGCGCCGCTGCGAGCGGCGCGCACAGCGACAACATGAGTGCCAGCGCGAGCGCCGGCAGGCTGCGGATGCCTATGCTGCACCTCGACGTTCGCGAGCCAGCAGATAATCGAGGACGCGCAGCGTGGCCGTGTAGCTGCCGCCGAGCATCGACGGCGCGGTGATCCACTTTCCGTTCACCGCGAAGGTGGGGACGCCGTCGACCTTGTACGCGTTCACCGTCGCCGTGGCCTCCTGCATCTTCTCGCGCACCGCGGGCGAGCCGAAGGTTTCGACGAAGCGCGCGCGGTCGACGCCGTTGCGCGCGACGAAGTCGGCCATCCGGTCGCGCGTGTCGAGATCGAGTTGCTGGACATGTATCGCCGCATAGATGCGTTCGGATAATTCGTCTGCCTTGCCGAGCACCTCGAGCGTGTAGTGCAACTGCTGCAGCGGCGGACGCGCGACATGGACCCTGCGGAACGCGACGTCAGGGGGTTGCCTGCGCAGCCACTCCCTCATGATCGGCTCCAACGCGTTGCAGAACGGACACGCGTACCAGAAGAACTCGATCAGCTCGAGCTTGCCGGGGGTGGCCGTGGGCTGCGGTGGCTCGACCGTGCGGTACTCGAAGCCCTCTTCGGGCACCTCGACCTGCCGGGTTGCGCAGCCGGCAGCAAGCGCCGCGGCGCCCGTTGCGAGCGTCTTGAGGAAACGCCGGACGGAGGGATCGACGGGCTGGTTCATGGATGCTGGCGCCTCTTTCGATCGGACAAATCCTACATCCGGCGCGCGAACAAATGTTGACCTGCGTCGACTTGTCTCGCGGCACGCAGGCGAAGAATGATCGCTCGGCAACGCTCCACGCAGGACAGCATCATGCAGCAACCGATCCATCGCCGGGTTTTGATTTCGGCTGCCGTCGCGACGGCTCTGGCGGCGTGGTCCGCCCAGGCGTCGGCCGCGGGGTTCGCTTTGTACGAACAGAACGCCAGCGGCCTGGGCAACGCCTTCGCCGGCGCCGCGGCCGTGGCCGAGGACGCCGGCACGATCTACTTCAACCCGGCCGGCATGACCCGCATCCGCGGCCGGCAGGTGGTCGGTGCACTGTCGGTCATCAACGTCAAGATCGAGTTCGAAAACGACGGCGGATCGAACGTGCCGCTGGGACAGGTTCCGGGCGGCGGAAACGGCGGCGACGCCGGGGGCACGGCGGCGTTGCCGGCAGGCTACCTGTCATGGGAGCTGAAGCCCAACACGCTGTGGCTCGGCGTCGGCATCAGCGGACCCTTCGGCCTGAGCACCGAGTGGAAGGAGAGCTGGGTCGGGCGATTCCACGCGATCGAATCCTCGGTCGAGGCGATCAATGTCAATCCCAGTGTCGCGTGGAAGGTGAACGACCAATTTTCGCTGGGCGCCGGCGTCAGCTTCCAGCGACTGAAGGCCACGTTCTCGAACGCGGTGCCATACACCGCACTTGCGGGCCTGCTGAAGATCCCCGGAGTACCGCTCGGCAGCGAAGGCATCGCGGAGGTCGAAGGCGACAGCTGGGCCACCGGCTGGAACCTCGGAGCGACCTGGCAGGCCACGCCCTCCACGCGGCTCGGGCTCGCCTACCGCTCGAAGATCAAGCACGACGTCGAGGGCGACGTCACCTTTTCGGCCCGCCCGGCGCAACTCGCCGCAGTCGTGCCCAATGGCGACGTCAAGTCCCGGGTCGAGTTGCCCGACACGCTCTCGCTGGCGGTGGCTCACGACCTCGATGCCCGCTGGCAGCTGCTTGCGGATTACACCCGCACCGGATGGAGCTCGATCCAGGATCTCACGATCCTGCGGCCCAGCGGCCAGCCGGTCAGCAGTGTCGACCTCGCGTTCGAAGACGCGTGGCGGCTCGCGCTGGGCGCCAACTACCGGATGGACGATCGCTGGACGCTGCGCTTCGGCTTTGCGTACGACCGCACGCCGGTGCAGGATGCCAAGCGCACCCCGCGCCTGCCGGACATGGACCGCAAGTGGCTCTCGGTCGGCACGCAGTACCGGGCCAGCCAGCAGCTCGCATTCGACGTCGGCTTCACCTACATCTTCAGCAGCGACGCCTCCAGCAACCTGCATAGCGCGAGCGCCGGCAACCTGACGGGCAGCTACAGCAACAAGACCTGGGTGCTCGGCGGGCAGGTGCGCTACACGTTCTAGGCGGGACCGACGGCCGCACCCTAGTAGTTGCGATAGATCTGCGGCAACTCGTCGGGGGTCAGGATCCTCGACGGCTGGTTGGTCAGCTTGCTGTTCAGCGCGGCGCAGCCGCCGACGGCCGGCAGCACGCCGGCGATCAGGATGGCGATCGCCGCTACCTTGGCGAACTTCCTCGGGTTCATCCGATCCTCCTGCGGTCGAGGGGCGCGTACGTCGCGGATTCCGGGCCGCATACGCTCCCCTCGACTATTACACCGATCGGCTTTGGCCCGCTTTGCGTCGGAGCAAGCACATGGACGTCAGGGCTTCCATGCACTCCTGGGCTCATGCCTGGATGTAGGCAGTCTTCACCGTGGTGTAAAACTCGGCCGCATAGCTTCCCTGCTCGCGCGGACCGAAGCTCGAGGCCTTGCGTCCGCCGAACGGTACATGGAAGTCGACGCCGGCAAGCGCTATCCCTCTGGCTTGAACCCGGAAGCGCGTACCACCGGCGCCCAGGCCACCTGCTCATTGCGGATCCGCTCGGCGAAATCGGAGGGGCTCATCGGCGCCGGGTCCACGTTGAGCGTCTTCAACCGCGCGATGACGTCGGAATCGCGAAGCGCGCCGCGCAACGCCTCGTTCAGCGCGGTCGCCATGGAAGGCGGGGCGCCTGCGGGAAGCAGCATTCCGTACCACTCCTGTACCTGGACGCTCCTGTATCCGGCTTCGACGAAGGTCGGCGACTCGGGCGTCAACGCCGCGCGCGTGGGGCCGGAGGTGGCGAGCACGCGCACCCGGCCGCTGTCGAGGTACGGAGCGACGTCGGCGAGCGTGCCGAAGTACGCCGGGATCTGTCCGCCGAGCAGGTCCTGAACCGCCGGGGCGGCCCCCTTGTAGCCCACATGCACCAGATTCAGCCCTGCGGCCTGCGCGAACATCAAACCCACGAAGTGCGGGGAGGCCCCTGGCGCAGGCGAGCCGAAGCTTGCCCGCTGCGGATTGGCCTTGAACCATTGCACCAACTCGCCGACAGTGCGCGCCGTGGTCTCCGGACCCACGGCGAGCGCGATGTCGAATGTACAGATCGGGGACACGGGCCTGAAGTCGCGCACCGCGTCGTAGCCGAGCGAGCGGTACAGGTGCGGATACATCGTCAGGATCGTGCCTGGCGTCTGAAGGATGACGCTGCCATCGGGCGCCGCGTTGCGTACCACTTCAACGCCAATGCGTCCTCCGGCCCCGGCCCTGTTCTCGACGATCAGCGTGTCGGCGTATACCCCGCGCAGCTTGTCGGCGAGCAGCCGCGCAATCACGTCGTTGCTTCCGCCGGGAGGAAAGCCGACCACGATTCTCGCGGATTTCAGCGGTTGGGCCGATGCCGGCGAGGAACGCAGGCCGAGGGCGGCCATCCCGGCCGCAGCGCCTGTTGCGACGAGGAAGCGGCGACGTCTGGACATGTTCGTGTCTCCCCGAAGGATCAGTAATAGACCGACGCCGCGACGCGCGCATCGATGAGGGCAGGTTCGTTTGTGGCGAGCGCCCAGTGCAGCGCGTCGCCGACCTCCCGTTCCGAACTCGCCGAAGCGGCCCGAACGCCGAATCCACGCGCAATGGCGCAGAAGTCAACCTCTGGCCGCGCGAGCGCCGAGCCGGGGTACGAGCCCGCGTCGGCGCAAGCGCCACCGACTTGACCGAGCCCACGCCGAACGGCCATGTAGCCGCCGTTATTCACGACGACGACGATCAGCGGCGCATGGAGGTGGGCGGCGGACCACAGCGCCTGTATGTTGAAGAGTGCGCCGCCGTCGCCGACGAACGCGACGACGCGCCGGGACGACATCCCGAGTTGGACGCCGACCGCAGCCGCGATACCCCATCCGAGCCCCCCGCCGGAGGTTCCGAAGTAGCGCCGGTCCTCGCCGAGTCGGAAACAGGACTGCATCATCGACTTCGACAGCACGGACTCGTCCACGATCGCGACGTCCGGGGGCAGGATTTCGCTCATCACGGCAAGCAGGCGCTGCGGGTGCATCGGCTCGCCTGGCATCGGCACCCAGGGATGAGGCACTCCGCGCGGGTCTTCACGAAGCGACGCCGGGCGACCTCTCGCGCGTGCCCGGCGCGCTTCGAGCGCCTTGCCGGGCGGCACGGACCTGGTTGCCAGCATGCCGTGGAGGTCGCGCACCGCATCCCCGGCGTCGCCGAGCAGCGCGAGCTCGGTGGGGTAGATCTTGCCCAGCTCGCTCGGGTCGCCGCCGACCTGAATCAGGCGCACACCCGGCTGCAGGTAGGGCTTCTCGGGCCAGCTGTATTCCATGAACATCCTGGCGCCGATGGCAACCACCAGGTCGGCGTCGCGCACGACCGGAACGGCGGGCGCAAAGTTGCCGTGATAGTAGGGATGGTCGGTCGGAAAGTTCATGGCGTTGGTCGTGAAGACCTCTTCGCCGACCACAGGCACGCAAAGCTTCTCGGCGATCTCGACCAGCAGGGGCACTGAATCGCTGGCGCCGATCTCGTTGCCCGCGACCAGCAATGGACGCTCGGCGTCGGTCAGCGCGCGCAACAAGGCTCTCAGGTCGTCGGGGTGCGCCCGCATCGTCATGCTGTCTGCGCGTCGAGCGTGGCGACCAGCGAAACCGGGCGCGAGTTCCTCCAGCATGTAGTTTTCGGGGGCGGCGATGAATACCGGGCCGCGCGGCGGCGCCTCGGCTACCTTGAGCCCGCGCTGCACCAGTTCGGGCAGCTTTTCGGGTAGCGTGACGCGCCATGCTTCCTTGGTGACCTGCCGCACGAGTCCCGGCATGTCGGGTACCTCGCAAAAACATCCGCGCCCGGTGAGCCGATCGTCCTTGTCGCCCGCGATCACCAGAAGCGGCGAGCGATCGCTGCGCAGGTTGATCAGGTTCGTCAGCGTGTTCGCCGTGCCGACCGAGGTGTGCACCATCACCACACCAACGCTGCCAGTCGCCCGACCGTAGCCGTCGGCCATCGCCACCGCGACTCCTTCGTTCAGGCACAGGTGAAACGCGACGCCGCCGGAGACGGTCGCCTCGAGCAATGCGAGTTCGGTCGTTCCCGGATTCCCGAAAATCCGCTCGATCCCGTTTGCCTTCAGGACGGCGATCGCTTCCCTGGCTGCCGTCGTCACATTTCCCCCCGACTGATCCTGTCGATATGAACGCCATGCTAGAGTCCTGCACCGAGGCGCCGCTATCCGAATCGCGCCGCGACTATCCGGATCGCGAAGTGATGGATCCGTCAAATTCCCCGCTGACCGGGTTCGAACTCTTCCGCACCCGTGACGCCGACGAAGCACGACGTGCGTTTGGGAAGCTTCTGGCGCCGCATGCGATGCGGCCTGCGCGTCGCGGGGCCCGTCTCGACGTTCGCTGCCACGCGGTCTCCCTGGGCGATGCCTCGCTCATCTATGCACAGTACGGCGCAGCGGTGCGTCTCGAGCCCGGCGCGCTCGGAAGCTTTTATCTGGTCGGAATGCCGGTCTCCGGCGTTTCGACAATACGTTGTGGACGCAGCGAGGTGGTCTCGCGTCGCGGCGTCGCGTCGGTGCAGTCCTGCAGTCAGCCGGTCGTGGCCGACTGGGACGACGACTGTCGCAAGCTCTCGGTGAAGATTTCGCGTGCAGCGCTCGAACGGCGGCTCGCGGCGATGATCGGACGCGCACCGACGCAACCGATCGAGTTCGATCCGGTGCTCGACCTCGGCGGCGAGACCGGCAGGAGCTGGAGCCGCCTGGTCGAATTCGTGTCGGCCGAGTTGTCCCCGGTGTCGATCTACCTCAAGTCTCCGCTTGCCAGGCGCCTGCTCGACGATGCGCTGATTTCGACGCTGTTGATGGTACAGCCGCACAACTACAGCCTGGCGCTGGAAGTCGATGCCGGCGCTGCCGCGCCCGGTTTCGTGCGCCGTGCCGAGGAGATGATCGCAGCCGATCCGGCGCTGCCGGATGGCCTGGCTGGCCTTGCGGTGCAGCTCGGGGTCAGCTTGCGCCGTCTGCAGGCGGGGTTCCGGCGCTATCGGAACTCTACGCCGATCGAATTCGTCAGGGTACAACGGCTGGCCAAGGCGCGTGAGGCGCTCGCCGGCGCACAACCGGGAACGCGGGTGACCGACGTCGCGCTTGGGGTCGGGTACTTCCATCTGGGGCGTTTCGCCGCCGAGTACAAGGCGCGATATGGCGAATCGCCTTCCGACACGCTGGCGCGCTCGCGCAGGCCGCCCGCCTGAAGATCCCCGCGCTGCCCGTCACCCGATCATCGGGCATTGACCGGCCGACCCGGCGGGGGTAAGTTCCGTCGGGTTCGAACCGCGGACCTTTGTCTCACGATGCAGAACAGCACTCAATCCGTGCGGCGGGCGCTGACCATGTTGAAGGCGTTCGACTGCGCGACGCCGCCGCTGGGGGTCACCGAGCTTGCCGCCAGGGTCGGGCTGCACAAGTCGACGGCCTACCGGCTTGCGGTCACGCTCGTCGCGGAGGGTTTCCTGAGACAGGATCCGGACACGGGACGCTATAGCCTGGGCGACAGCCTGTACCGGGTGGCAGCCGGCTTCGTCGAACAGGATCCGCTGTTGCGCGCGGGGCGGCCGGTTCTCGAGGCCTTGCGCGACGCCTGCGGCCACATGGTCTCGCTCGCGGTGCTCGACGAGGAGCAGGCGCTGTTCGTGCAGGTGATCGAAGCCACGCTGCCGATCCGCGCCGCGGCGATGGCCGCCGGTGACCGGCTTCCGCTGTCGGTGAGCGCGGCCGGGAAGGTGCTGCTCGCCGGCCTTCCGCGCCACGAGGCCGAGGCAGTCCTGCGCCGGCAAGGCATGCCGCGGCTCACGCCGGCCAGCGTGGTCTCGCGCCAGAGGCTGATGCGCGAGATCGCCGCCATCCACCGCGACGGA
>CAYXIO010000094.1:8310-9397 GCA_964465125.1 uncultured Planctomycetales bacterium
GAATCGGCTGGAGCCGCGAGGAGGCCGTCACCGGCCTGCTGGCGCTTGCCGCACCGGTGCAACGGGCGGGACGCACCGTGGCGGCGCTGAGCATGGCCTGCCCGACCAACCTGCTCCGCGCCCGCAGCCCCGACCAGCTGGCCCGCCGGCTGCGGCAGGCGGCTCACGAACTGTCGAGCCGTTTGCACGAATGAGCCGAGGCGCTGGCGCCGTGTCCTACGATTTCGTCATCGTCGGCTCCGGTCACAACGGATTGGCCTGCGCGGCCTATCTCGCGAAAGCCGGTGCCAGCGTACTCGTGCTCGAGCGCCGCCAGGAGGTGGGTGGCTCGTGCAGTACCTCGGAGGCCACACTGCCGGGGTTCCGGCACAACATCTGCTCGGTCGTGCACACGCACATCCCCACGAGTCCGGTCTATCGGGACCTGGAGCTCGAGCGCCATGGCGTCAGGTACGTCTACCCCGAACATCTGCGCGGCACCTTGTTCCGCGGCGACGAAAGCATCGTGATGTACCGGGACACCGAGCGGATGGCCGCGGAATTGGCCCGGTTCTCGGCGAGCGATGCACGCACGTTCCGGCAGCTGGTCGAAGACTACGGTGAATTCATCGAATCGGCCTACCTGCCGCTGATGTACTCGCCGCCGCTGCCGCCGTCGGTGCAAAGCGCGCAGCTGGAGAAGTCCGCCGAGGGCAGGGCGCTGCTTCAATGGCAGGCGAGCACGCCGGTGCAACTGCTCGACGAGCTGTTCGAGAGCGAGGAGGTGAAGGTCCATTTCCTTGCGCGGATGACGGTGCTCGGTTTCGCGCCCGACCAGTTCGGGCAGGGATGGGTCTGCCTGTTCCGCATCCTCAGGGCGGAGGCACCGATCTGCGTGGGCGGCTCGGGGAAGCTCGCGCTCGGGTTGCGGCGCGCGGTGGAGGCGCACGGCGGAGTGGTGAAGGCCGACGCCGCCGTGAGGCGCATTCTGGTGCACGGCAACCGCGCCGGCGGGGTGGAACTCGACGACGGCACGCTGATCGAGGCAACGAAGGCGGTCGTCACCAACGTGGAGCCGAAGAAGAGCTTCCTCGACATGGTCGGCGAG
>CAYXIO010000095.1:0-6943 GCA_964465125.1 uncultured Planctomycetales bacterium
AGGATCTGGCCTTGATCCAGTCGCGGATCGACCGTCTCGACAGCCGCGTCGAGCAGATCGAGCGCCGGCTGGAGCTGCGCGAGCCGGCCTGAACCAGGCGAAACCGAACCGTCAGACCGCACGCACGAAGCGGCCATAACGCTTCAACGACGCGTCGGCCGTGAGCAGCGTCAGCCCTTCCACCGCCGCCTGTGCGACCAGCATGCGGTCGAAGGGGTCGCGATGCAGCCACGGCAGCGTGGCGACATGGGCGATGTGCTCGGGCCGCAGCGACAACTCGGCAAAGCGCTCGGCCCCGAGCTTGTCGCGCACGGTCATGGGATCGACGTCGAATCCCGGCTTGCGCAGCGACGTCTTGATCGCCACTTCCCAGATCGACACCAGGCTGTAGCGCATGGGCACCGTCCAGTCGGCGAGCTCGTTCGCAGCTCGGCGCGGCAGTTTCTCAGGCTCCAGCAACCACCACAGCAGCACATGGGTGTCGGCCAGATAGCCGTTCATTTGCCGAGGCCGAACATCTCGTTGATTTCGGCCTCGAAGTCCTTCTTGACGTCCAGCTTGACCGTGCCCTGACCGACCATCGTGCCGAACCGCCGCTTGGCCGGCGGCGGTTCGATCGGAATCACCCGCACCATCGGCTTGCCGGCCTTGGCGATGACGAACTCATGCCCCTTCGCCGCCTGCTCGACCAGGCGCGACAGGTGCGTCTTCGCTTCGTGGATGTTGACGATGGTGGTCATCGACGCCCCGAGTGAACCAAGTCCGATGGACTAAGTCTAGCAGGCCGCCGGTGGACGCCGGAATGAAGAAGGCCCGATGGTCGCTGGGACCATCGGGCCTCGGCCCGCGAACCTCACCGCGCCCGGGCGGACGCGGCGGCCCGATCAGAACTTGAAGGTGCCGGTCAGGAAGACGAAGCGGCCGCGCGGGTCGTACTGCGACGGGTCGTAGCCCGACTGGAACGCGTTCGACACACTGACGAAGGTGTCGGGCTGCGTGTCGAAGATGTTCCGCGCACCGAGCGTCAACGTGATGTTCTTGAAGCCGTTGTAGGCAACGATCAGGTCCCACAGCGACATCGCGCCGATGCGGGTCGGGTTGCCGTTCAGGTCCCAGCCGGCGTGGTAGCCGGTCGCGTAGCTGTTGCCGATGGTCGTGGCCCAGTCCCCCTGGGTCCAGGTCGCCGCCAGATACTGCTTGTAGCGCAGCACGACCCCGTAGCCGTCGAGGCCCGCGGTCGAGCTCGGCACCGGATTGCCGCCGCCGTCGACGGTCGTGCCGACCTTGCCGGTGGTCACGCCGGCCGGCGAGGTCTGGTCGAACTGCGTGTAGTAGGTGCCCTGCAGGCCGACGTTCAGCACGCCGGGGCCGAGCGTTTCCCGGTAGTTCGCGGTGATGTCGAAGCCCTGCACCTCAAGAGTGCCCGAGTTCAGCAACTGGGTCGACGTCGAGATGATCTGGTTGGTCAACGGGTCGCGGATGACGTACGGCGTGAAGGCCGGGTTGCCGGCCGCGGCCTGCGCCACCACCTCCTGCGTCGCCGCCTGCGCGATGACCTCCTCGACCTTGATGTTGAAGTAGTCGACGCCGAACGCCAGCGAGTTCAACGGCTGGAGAACGAAGCCGAGCGAGTACTGAGTCGATTCCTCAGGGTTGAGGTTCGGGTTGCCGCCGCTGAACTCGTTGACCTGCAGGTCGGTCTGGCCCGTCACCGGGTCGTCGAACTGCGACGACGTGCCAAGCACGATCGGGCTGTAAAGGTCCGACAGCGTCGGCGCTCGGAAACCCGTGCCGTAGGAGCCGCGCAGCAGCAGCTGCTGCATCGGCTGCCAGCGGAAGTTGCCCTTCCAGTTGGTGGTCGAGCCGAAATCGCTGTAGTCGTCCCAGCGCAGCGCGAGATTCACGTCCAGGTTCTTGATGACCGGAATGTTCAGTTCGCCGAAGAATGCATTGACGCTGCGGTCGGCGTCGATTGGCTTGGTTGCGCCGCCGAGGCCGGCGATGTCGCCGCTGAACTGCGCCGGCGCGGGTGTCTGTACCAGGCTCTCGTGGCGGTACTGGTAACCCGCCGCGTACTGCAACGGGCCGGCCGGCAGCGGCGTGATTTCGCCGGACAGGACGGCCTGCAAGCCGTACGACTTGGAGTCGCCGGAGAGCGTCGGGCCGACGTATTTGGCCGGCGCAATCGCCGCCTGGAACGCGGCCGACTGGGTCAGCGACCAGGGGTTCCAGTCGCTGTTCGGATCCTGCGTCGCGCGCGCGAATCCGACCTGCGAGAAGTAGCCGTCGGTGACGGTGCCTTCCAATTTGTTCTGGTTCCAGAACGCCGACACGTCGTAGCTCTGGTTCATGAACTCGCCGCGGCCGCCGCCGACGATCCGGAACTGGGTGCTCGTGTCTTCCTGCGTGCGGCGGCCGAAGTCGAATACGCGCGCCGTGATGCCCAGATCCTGGCCGACGAGCGCACCGAGGCCGTTCGCGTTCAGGTACGGCACAGCGATGTTCTGGTACGCTGGGTTGCTCGGGCGCAGCAGGAGCACGCGGTCCACGCCCTGGTTGATGAACTCCTCGTCGGTCTCGAGGAAGCTCGTGCGCAACGGGCTCGGCTGGTAGGCCACGTTCGCGATCGTTCGCGACCAGAGCAGGTCGCCATACAGTTCGACCTTGTCGTTCAACTGCCAGGCGCCGTTCAGGGTGGCCGAGACGCTCTCGGTCGAGCCCAGCAGGCCGACGAACGGGCCGGTGTCGAAGTTGCAGAAGGGCTGGCCGCCGGAGCTGAGCGACGGCGCAAGCGCCATGTTGATCTCGCCGCAGCGGTTGGTCGGCGTGGCCATCGGGTTGCCATAGGCCGAACCCGATGAGCCGCGATAACCGAGCCCGCCGACGGTGATGCCGTTCAGCCGGTTCGGATCACCGCCATTGAGGTTCCAGGCCCCTTGAATGTTGCCCTGACCGGTGGCCCCGGACTCGAAGAACGGCACCTTGTTCGCGGTTGCCGAGAACTCGCGGTCGATGCCGAGCAGGTCCTGGTTCTTGTTCCACTGCAGGCTGCCGGTGACGTTCCAGCGGTCCTTCGTCAGGTCGCCGAAGCCGGCCACGATGTTGGCCTGGTACTGCTGGCCGCCGCCGCTGGCGGTCGGCGTGCCGTAGGTACCGCCGATCTGGATGCCCTGGAAGTTCTTCTGCAGGATGAAGTTGACGACGCCGGCGATGGCGTCCGAGCCGTACACGGCGGAGGCACCGTCCTTCAGGATCTCGACCCGCTCGATCGCGGCCAGCGGGATGTTGTTGACGTTCACGGTCGCGCCGCCGCCGCCGGCGAAGGCCGCCAGCCGCTGGCCGTTGACCATGACCAGCGTGCGCTCCGGGCCGATGCCGCGCAGCGACACGTTCGACTCGCCGTAGGTCGAGATGCCGACCCCGGTCGTGCCCTGGATCTGGCCGGACGACGACATCGCCGAGATCGTCTGCAGCAGCTGCTCGGTGGTCTGCACGCCGGTGCGCTCGATGTCGGCCCGGGTGAGGGTCTGCACCGGCAGCGCGCCGGCGCCTTCGATCTGCTTGATCGACGAACCGGTGATCACGACCTGCGCCTGCGCGGGCATCAGCGCCGCGACGGCAACCGTGCCACCGAAGGCCAGCATCAGGCTGCGGCTGAGCTTGGTTCGCTTGAACATGGATGGACTCCTGGAGAAGGGTACGAGGGTTTCTGTCGTCACGCCCCGGACACGTCGCGCGCGTGTCGATCGTGTCCGCCGTGCGACAAGCCGTAGCCGATTCTCCCGGTGCGCCGCAGCATCTCCGGCTCCGGAACTTCACCTAGGGGTTGACACCCGGCTCCCGCCGAAATCCGCAGGATGCCGAAAAGCCCTTGTGCGACGCGGGTTTGCGCGACTCTCGCGGGATCGGCCCAAGGCTTGTCGGCGGGATCCGCCGGGCCCGGCGCCGCCGCGCTGTTGGGGCGGCGCAACGCCGGTGCCTGCTGCGCTGTCCGGGCACACTGCAGGCAGTGCCGGCCGGGCTCGGGGGCCGATTCGGCCGGCCAAGCTGCCCGCACGTCTGCACCCGACCGGAGCCAACCGACGACAATCGAGGCGGACAAGCGAGGGACCGACGTGAAGAAGCTCGATCGCGTGACCGTGACGCCCGGCGTCATGGGGGGTAAGCCCTGTTTGCGAGGCATGCGCGTGACGGTCGGCATGGTGCTCGGGCACATCGCGGCGGGGCGCTCTGTCGATGAAGTCCTCGAGGCGTACCCCTACCTCGAGCGCGACGACATCATGCAGGCGCTGGCCTATGGCGCTTGGCGCAGCGAGGAGCAGGAAGTCGAATTGCTCCGCGGATGAAACTCCTGCTCGACATGAACCTGCCGCCGGCCTGGGCGCCCCGGTTCTGCAGCGAGGGCTTCGAAGCACTGCACTGGACAGACGTTGGCCCGGGCAACGCGTCCGACACGGCCGTCATGGCCTGGGCAAAGCGCGATGGCCGCGTAGTCGTCACGCAGGATCTCGACTTCGGCGCGATTCTCGCCGCCACTGGCGCAGCCGGCCCGAGCGTCGTGCAAATTCGGGCGGATGACCTGATCGGCGGAGACACCTTCGATCGCGTCCTGGCCGCGCTTCGACAGGTACGCCTCGAGATCGAACGCGGGGCGCTGGTGACCGTCGACATCTTTCGAACCCGGATACGCCTGCTGCCGATCTCGGACTGACTGGCTCGGGCCCCGCATCGCGGCCGACAACGCCTTGCGCGAGGGCTCGGCTCAGCTTGCGCTGACGCTCGAGTTTCAGGAAGACATTCGCGAACTCCGCCCGCAACAGCCCGGGGCCGACTGCCGTCCGATCCTGCAGGAGATCGAAGACCGCTTCCGTGTACGGGGTCGTCTCGTCTGCCAGGAACCAGCGTGCCGCTACCGAGCAGTCGACGACGAAGCTCATGCCCGGCCTTCGTCGATCAGCGCTTCGATGTCCACCTTGCCGGTGGCACAGCACATCCGGAACCGACGTACCTCGACCAACTGCTTGGTCTTGTCGCAGCGCAACCGATCGGGCGCGCTCATCAACGCCGCGGCCACACCCCGCCGAGTGATCAGGACGGTCTCCCCGGCGGCGATCCGGCTGCGGACATCAAAGTTCGATCCCCCGCTCCCGAGCGATGCGCACGATCGGCACCGGGGTCGTGTTCGGCGCCGTGAGCACGACATCGATCCGCCGATCGCCGAGCGCCTGCTGCAGACGCGCTCCGATCCGCGCACCGAGCAGCGCTGCGCCGTGGACCGGCCGATCAACCTCGACCAGCAGATCGATGTCACCACCGCGCGCCCGATCGTCGATCCGCGAGCCGAACAGCCGGACGCGGGCATCCGCCCCGGCGAGTGACTTCACCGTGTCTCGAATCGTCTGGCGTTGCGCGGGGCTCAGGCGCATGCAAAGGAGTAGATCGATCGGCCCCCTGACTGCCGGTCGACCAACTGCCGGCGCGGCGGGCGGGCCCCGTCGGCGCGCGCGACTGCGCTGCAGCGACTACTCCGCACGCATGGCGTCCTGGGCGGCACGCACCAGGAAGCCCGAGCGTGACTCCCCGCGCCTGCGCGCAAACTCGTCGATATGAGCCAGCACCCGCGCCGGCACGGTGATGTTGATCTTCTCGGCCGGGCCGAAGAAGCGTTCCACCGGCACTTCCACCATCGCCCAGATCCAGCCGGCCATGTCGGGGTCGGTCTGGTGCTCGGCGAGCGGCCGCGGCGCGGGAATCTCCTGCCCATCCTCGGCCAGCAGTTCGCAGTGTGCCCCGATCGCCTCGCGCGCGTTGTCGAAGGCCTGCTCCAGCGTATCGCCGGCCGAGAAGCAGCCCGGCAAGTCAGGCACCACCACGCCATAGGCCGTGCTGGCATTGCCCGGTTCGATCGCAATCAGAAACTTCATCGCCCTTCCTTCACTTCAACCCGGCCTGCTTCAGCAACTTGTGGACCAGGCCGACGCCGAGATCCTTCTTCGGGTGCGGCACGCTGACATGGCCCGCCTTGCGCGGGTGCTGGAACACGTGGTGGCTGCCGCGCACGCTGCGCAGCACCCAGCCGTCCGCCTCGAGCCGCTTGACGACATCGGCGCTGCGCATGGTGGGTATCGTACCCCTAACAGGTGGTTATAGTCAACACCACAGCTCGCACCGGGCTTCGCCGGGGCCCTGGCTCGCAGCCCCGAACGCGCGCCCGGCTCAACGGGCAGGCGCTGGGCCCTCGACCCGCGGCACCGCGGCCAGCAGCGTACGCGTGTACTCGTGCGCCGGCCGCGCGAGCACGCTGCCGGCACGCCCCTGCTCGACCAGCTTGCCCGCGCGCATCACCGCCACCTCGTCGGCGATGTACTCGACGACGCCGATGTTGTGCGTGACGAACAGGTAGCTCAGGTTCAGCTCGCGCTGCAGCTCGCGCAGCAGGTTCAGGATCTGCGCCTGCACCGACACGTCCAGCGCCGAGGTCGGCTCGTCGCAGACCACCAGCTTCGGCTGCACCGCGAGCGCGCGCGCGATCGCGATGCGCTGGCGCTGGCCGCCGGAGAACTCGTGCGGGAAGCGCTCCAGCGCATCGGGCCGCAGCCCCACCTGCCCGGCCAGCCGCTGCACGCGCTCGCGCCGGGCGTCGGCGTCCAGCCCCGGGTGCAGCGCGAGCAGGCCCTCCTCGAGCAGCTCGAGCACGCGCAGGCGCGGGTTCAGCGACGCGAACGGGTCCTGGAAGATGATCTGGATGTCGCGCCGCGCGGCGAGCAGGGCATCGCCCTGCAGCTCGAACAGGTTGCGCCCGTCGAGCCGTGCCTGGCCCTCGATGCGCGCCTGACCGCGCAGCAGCTGTACCAGCGCCTTGCCGATCGTCGTCTTGCCGCAGCCGGATTCGCCGACCAGGGCGAGCGTGCGGCCCTTGCCGACCTCGAAGCTCACGCCGTCC
>CAYXIO010000096.1:0-6846 GCA_964465125.1 uncultured Planctomycetales bacterium
GACACCCGGCAGCATCTTCAGGATCGACTTCATCGGCCCCATCTTCCGCATGCCGTCAAGCTGCACGATGAAGTCGTCGAGCCCCATCGTCCCCTTCGCCATCTTCTCCTGGGTCTTGGCGGCCTGGTCGGCGTCGAACGACTGCTGCGCCTTCTCGACCAGCGAGACCACGTCACCCATGCCCAGAATCCGGCTCGCGATTCGCTCCGGGTGAAACTCCTCGATCGCGTCCAGCTTCTCGCCCACGCCGATGAACTTGATCGGCTTGCCCGTGACCGACTTCACCGACAACGCCGCCCCGCCGCGCGTGTCCGAGTCGAACTTCGTCAGGATGACGCCGTCCAGCTCGAGCCGCTGGTCGAACGCCTTGGCGGTATTGACCGCGTCCTGGCCGGTCATGGCGTCGAGCACCAGGTAAATCTGGTGCGGCGACGTGGTCTGTGCGACCTGCGCGACCTCCGCCATCATCTCCTCGTCGATCGCCAGCCGGCCGGCGGTGTCGAGGATGACCACGTCGCTGTCGCGCGTGCGGGCGGCGTTGATCGCGTTGCGGCAGACTTTGACGGGGTTCTGGTGGTCGCGCTCGACGTAGACCGGCACTTCGAGCTGCGTGCCGAGGACTTCAAGCTGATCGATGGCCGCGGGGCGTTTCAAGTCCGCCGCGACGAGCATGGGCTTCTTGCCGCGCTGCATGCAGTAGCGCGACAGCTTGGCGCAGGTCGTCGTCTTGCCCGAGCCCTGGAGGCCGGCCATGAGGATAATGGTCGGCGGTTTGGACACGAACGGGATGCGCGTTTCGATCGGCCCCATGAGCTGAACCAGCTCATCGTAGACGACCTTCACCATGACCTGTTCGGGCCGCAGCGTGTCGATGACCTGCTGGCCAAGGGCCTTCTGAACGCACTGGTCGCAGAACTGGCGGGCGACCTCGACGTTGACGTCGGCTTCGAGCAGGGCGGTGCGGATTTCGCGCATTGCCGCGCGCACGTTGTCTTCGCTGATCCGCCCGCGTCCGCGGAGGCTCTGGAAGACGCCCGACAGCTTGTTGGAAAGAGCATCGAACATCGCCGTAGTCTAGCGGGCGCCCGGCGGGCGGTGTAGGCCGGATTGTGCGCGACCGAGCCGCGACCGGCAGGGAGCGATCCGCGCAGCGCTTGAGCCATTTCGGCAAGGCACTCCGACGCGCTGCGCGGATCGCTCGCTTGCGCTCGCGGCTCGGACGTGCTTCCTTACGGTCGCGGTTCCGCCAGCCGCCGCGCGGTGTATTCCAACGCCTTCGCCGCCTCGCCGTCATTGGGATCGAGCGCGAGGATTTGGCGGTAGCGGTTGGCCGCTTCGTCGAACCGCCCCAGCCGACCGAGCGCCGCCGCGGCGTTGCGCAGCGTCGGCACGTGCCGCGGCTCACGCGCCAGAATCGCATCGAAATGCACCAAGGCCCCCGCGAAATCGCCCCGGGCTACCAGAATCAACGCCAATTGCAGCCGCGCATCCAGCGAATCGCTGCCCAACTCGATGGCGGCCCACAGCCGCTGGGTCGCTTCGTCGAACCGCTGTGCGCGAGCCAGGGCCAGGCCCCACGCCGCCTGCGCCGCCGCACTGCGCGGATCGTGCGCCGCGGCTTGTTCGTACTGCTCCAGGGCGAGCTCCGAGCGGCCGAGCCGCGCAAGATACCCCGCTGCGGAAAGCCGCATCACGGTGTCCTGCGGCCGCAGGCGCACACATTCCAGGAGGTGTCGGATGGCCGGCTCCTGTTCCCCGCGCTCGGCGTGATGCACGCCGAGGTGATGGTGGGCCTGCCCGGTCTCCTCGCGAAAGTAGTCCGCCCGCGCCGGCGGGTTTGTCGCCAGGAAGACCGCCGTCAGCGCGGCGACACCGCCGTACGCCGCGAGCGACGACCAGCGCCGAGTGCGATACACATCCACGAGGCGCGCGAGCCCGTCCGCGGCCAGCAGGATCAGCACCGGGACCAACGGCAGGCGGTAGCGGTCCGACGTGAAGAACAGCACGATCGTGCCGAGGTAAACCGCCGCGTACAGCAGCGGCAGCGACCACGTCCGCCAGTCGCGGCCACGCAGCGTCAGGCCAGCGCCGGCCAGCACCGCAACCACGGGGAAACCCAGCCAGTACACAACGGACAGCGGCGACCGGTTGGCGAAGTAGTAGGTCGGCTGGTTGTTGTACAGCTCGACGGGACTGAACGTGAGGCGGAACTTGAGCCAGAGCAAGCGGAGCCAGGCACCCGGATGCGCCCGAATCCACACCCACGCCTGCGCGTACCAGTAGTCCGAGACCTCGCCTTCGCTCAGCGGTCGCCCCAGCTCGCGTTCGGGGATGCGATGCGTGTCGATATACCCGCCGTCCCAGTCGGCCCGCGTGCCGGGCACAATGGCCGCGACGCCATCGGACTGCGGGTTGTTGCCGATGTAGAAATTCACGCCCCCACTGCTGGCAATGAGCACCCACTCGCCGCCGACGAGGCGGTTGCGAAGCGTAACGGGCAGAATCACCAGCGCAGCCCCGACGACGACGAGCAGCGCGGGGAGCGCAAAGCTCCGCTTTGCGATTCCTGACGGCGCCGAGTCGCCCGTGCCGATTCCCTTGCCGCGCCGCGTCAGCCAGAGCCACGCGGCGATGCCCGGTGCGAAGGCCAGCATGTTTGGCCGCGCCAGCGCGGAGAGTCCCCACACAACGCCCGCGATCACGAACAAGACACGCGAACCGCGGTGCGGCGCATGCAGCAGAACCAGCAACAGCAGCGTGTTCAAACACAATTCCGACCCGACGGTCAGCAACTGCGAGTCGAACCAGATCAGCGGCCAGTACGCCGCCGCGAGCAGCCCGGCGATCACGCCGACTTTCAATCCGCCCAGGCCGCGTCCCAGCAGCACGATCAGCAGACACGTCAGCGTACCCGCGACGCAGCCGACAAATCGCGCCACCGCCAGATTCGGCCCGGCAACGGCGTACAGACCCGCGAGCAGGCAGTAGTACAGGGGCGCGCGAAAGAACGGCCGCCCAGTGAACGGCTCCGGCAGGTCGCCGCCGGCCGCGAGGGCCTGCGCCCACTCGTGGTGCTTCAGCTCGTCCATCACGGGCGCGTCGAAGAACGGGTTGTGCTGCATCTGCCCCCACCAATGCCCGACCCGCAGCAACAGCGCGAGCAAACACACCCCGGCGACCGGCGCGAACTCGTGGCGCCACCAGGTCCGCCGCGCACCTGTCGTTCCAGCCGTCGCCGCCATGCCCCGTGAGTCTACAGGTGCAGCCGCGCGCCGGCGAGCAGCGCCCACCGAGCCGCGACCGCCAGGGAGCAGTATCCGAGCCGCGACCGCCAGGGAGCAGTATCTGAGCCGCGACCGCCAGGGAGCGATCCGCGCAGCGCGTCAGCCGGCCGCGCAGTTCGCTCCCTGGCGGTCGCGGCTCGGATTGGGCTCGCTAACGCTTCGCGGCTCGGATTCCGCGTCCTGACGGGCGCGGTTCGGATGGGTGCGCTTCGCTCACCGCGCGCGGCGCTAACCGCACCCGGCCACCTCCACCACGAGCAGCGTCGCATCGTCGACCGGATGCAGCGACCCGCGCCGGCGGTCGAGGTAGTCGCGCATATGCTGGACCAGTTCTTCGGCCGGGCGACCCACCCAACCGCGGAAGCGCTCGAGGAACACCGGGGCCTCATCGGCGTTGTCGCTCGGGGCGATAATTACGTCCTCCAGCCCGTCGGAATACAACAGCAGTTTCTCGCCGGGCTGAAGCGTGAACCGCGTCTCCTCGAAATCCGCCGGGACATCCGGGATCCCCAGCAAGCTGCCCGCCGCGCGGACTGCCGTCAGTGTTCCATCCGCCCGGACGTGCAGCGGGTAGGGATGCCCGCCGCGGGCCAACCGCACTTCGCGCGTGCGAACATCCACGAGTCCGTAGACCGCCGTCACAAACTGCGAATTCGGCAGTTTCTGCCGCAGCAGGCTGTTTCGCAGCCGCTCCAGCGCCTCGACCGGGGCCAACGGCCACGCGGCGTCCGCGCCCGCCGTCCGCCCGACCACCGCTTGGCGCAGGAACATCGTCAGCAGCCCCGCCGCCACGCCGTGCCCCATCGCATCGGACATGAACAGCCCGACGCGCCCGTCGCTCACGCGGAACACGTCGTACATGTCCCCGCTCACCCACGTCGCCGGGCGATACAGGGCCGCGAACCGCAGCGGCGGCGCGTCGGGAAACTCGCGCGGCAGGAAGTCGCGCTGGAGCCGGCTCGCGAGCCGCATCTCCTGGTCCACCTCGGCGAAGTGCCTGTGGAGCTGCTCGCCCAGCCGGTGCAGGTGGTCCAGCTCGCGCTGCATCTGCCCAACCAGCGGCGCGTAGCGGGACAATTCGCTGACCCGCCCCACGACCTCATCGAGGCTGACCTCCGGGTCGAGCCATTCCACGAGCGCGCCGGCGTCGCGCCGCAACCCGTTCGTCGCGCCGCGCACCACCGTCGCAACGTTGGCCGCTTGCAGTTGCGCGAGCACGCCTGCGAGCAGCGTCCGGCGTTCGTCGCCGCCCGCCGGGTCCACGAGCACCACCGCGACGTCGCCGGGGCTTGGCCGGGTCGAGGTTGGCGGCCCCAGCGCGACCGACACGGCTTCCAGCCCGCGCCGGCGCAGGGTCTCCGCGAGGCCGCCGGCCGTCCCGGCGGTGGTGTCGTACAGCAGCACGCGTGAGGAGCCCGGCATAGCGCAAAATACGCCTGTCCGGAGGGCAGCGCGCCGCGCCGCCATCCGCGAAAACAGCCTGCTTCGCCTGTCACTGGTTTCGACAGATTCGGCGCGCCTCTTGACCGGGCCGCTCGGGCGCACGGCCCGGTGGCGCTTTGAAATCGAACGAGCGCGGGCGGATAATGGCCAGGCATGATGGAGCAACCGTTGGCCGCGTTCGGAGACCCGGTGGGACATGCCCACATTTCAGATATAATACGAAATAGATCGACAAACTCTGCTGAGGTCCGCGCGTTCGTGTTGGCCGGCTTGGACTTCTCCGCGGCCCGCCGCGTGCTCGACCTGGGCTGCGGCTACGGCTTCATGGCGGAAGCGCTGGCGCCGCGGACAGCGCCCGAGGCGGCCATCGTCGGCGTGGACGCCTGCGAACAAAACGAATCGTCGTTCCTCGAGTGCGTCGCCCGCGCGGGCCGAACCGGGCGGTTCGTGTGCCAGCGGATTGCGGCTCGCCTTGACTGGCCCACGGACAGCTTCGACCTGATCGTCGCGTCGTACACGCTGTACTTCTTCCCCACTGTGCTGCCGGAAGTTGCCCGCGTGCTCACGCCGGACGGTCTGCTGGTCGCGCTCACGCACACCGAAAGCTCGTGTCGCGACCTGCTGCGCGTCGTCGGGCTGGCCGGCGCCGAAGCCCGCCTGCTGGCCCTGGTCCGCAACTTCTCCGCGGAAAACGGCCGGGCGCGCCTCGCGCCGTGGTTCGACGCGATCGAAACCGTGGATTACTTCAACAGCCTGGCGTTTGAAGCGGCCGACGAGGACGACCTCATCCAGTACCTGCGTTTCAAGCTGGCCTACCTGGCGCCGACCGCGGGCGAACCTGCCGTGCCCGAGGCCGCGGCCCGCGCCGCGCTGGCGCGCCACGGGCGGCTCGTCCTCGAAAAAAACGACCGCGCCTTCCTTTGTCGGAGGCCCCGACGCCCGTGAAGCCGAGCTACTGCACTCTGTGTGGCCGGCCCACCGCGACGCAGGTCATCGACGACCGCCCGCGCACCGTGTGCTCCGCCTGCGGACACATTCTCTACGAGAATCCGCTGCCCGTCGCCGCGGCCGTCGTGCTGAACGACCGCCGCGAAGTCCTGCTCGTCAAGCGCCGCAACCCCCCGCACGCGGGCGAATGGTGCCTGCCGATGGGGTTCGCGGAGCTGGGCGAGACCATCGCCGCGGCAGCGCGCCGCGAGCTGCGCGAGGAAACCGGCCTCGACGGCCGCGTGCTCCGGCTGCTCGACGCGGATTCGCTGGAGAGCAGCCACTACGGCGACCTGCTGATCGTGACGTTCGAGCTTCAGAAGGTCGGCGGACGCGAGCAGCCGGGCGACGACGCCGCCGACCTGGCCTACTTCCCGATCAGCCGGCACCCGCCGCTCGCATTTCGCTCGAACGAAAAGGCACTGGGAGCGTGCGTGGCGTTGCACCACGAAAGCTGGGCGATCCAGGACTCGTTCGCCAGTCTCCAAAGCGATGAAGACAAGAGCCTCCTGTCCGACGCGCTGGTGGCGCTGATCCAGGAGCACGCCGCGGATGTCGCCCGGCTCTGGCTGGCGGACGTGCGTTCCAGCCGCTCGACTCAGTCCTACGCGACGGTCAGCCCCGGGCCGCTCGTGGAGCGCGCCTGTCAGGCACTCTCGCAATTCGGCCGCTGGCTCAAGGGCCGCGAGGCGGCGGGAGAAGTCAAAGCGTTCTACCTCGCGCTCGCGCACGAACGGCAGGCGCAGGGCTTTCAACTGCACGAGGTGCTCAGCTCGCTCACGCTGCTGAAGAAGCAGGTCTGGAGCTTCGCCCGCTCGCAGGGCGTCTGGCAGCGGCCGATCGACGTGTACCGCGTCCTGGAGCTGGACCGCCGCATCGCCGCGTTCTTCGACGGCGCGCTGGTCTATACCGCGCTGGGGTACGAACTGGACAGCCCCCTGGACCTCGGCCCCGGCTGATTCAACAACCCAGGCGAACCGCAGAGACGCGGAGAGCGCAGAGGTCGCGGAGAAGAAAGGCAACGAGGCAACAAGGCAACGAGGCAACAAGGCAACAAGGCATCGAGGCAACGAGGCAACAAGGCAACAACGCCACAACGCCACAACGCCAAAAGGAAACAAAGCAACCAAGC
>CAYXIO010000097.1:0-6677 GCA_964465125.1 uncultured Planctomycetales bacterium
GCATCGCCGAGCTCGGCGCTCGTGATCACGAGCCCGCGCGCGGGGGCTTCGCGCGGCGCGCTGCCCTGCGGGCGCGGCCCGAACTCGACCACGACAAGCGTACTGAGCTTTTCGCGCCAGGCCCGCACGTGAATGATCTCCGTGTCGCTCTCGAACCGCAGCAGGTACTCGCCGCTCTTCAGGCTCATCTCGCGCAGCGCGTAGCCCGCGTCGGGCATGTACGTCTCGTAGAACTTCCGGACGTCGGTCGGGTCGGTGCTGCCCTTGAACCAGAGCTGCCCGACGCGCAGCCGGCCGCTCCTCCAGAAGACGGTCCGCTCGTCGCGCACCAGCGCAAAGCCGGACGGCTTCGGAATGTCGTCCAGGTCCGGGTCGCGGACCGGGGATGCGGTGGTGTTCTCGCCGCCGCTTCTGCCGGTCGAATCGCAGCCCGTGAGTGCGACCGTCGAACCCAGCGCCCCGAGGACCAGCAGCCAAGCCCAGGGGCGAACGCGGAGCGCTTCCGTCGGCGACTTCATGTCTCGGACTCCTCTCGCGCCCAAACGTGGTCGGATTGTACGTCGCTGCGGTCGCGCGTCAAAGCCTGACTACGGTACGGCAAGGCGGCTTTCGCCCAGTGGTTATAATGCGTCGGCCTCCATTGCGCGTGGCCTACGGAGCGAACGTGTCGATCCTCGAAACACCGCCGCTGTCGCCCGCTCCGCCCACGAGCGCGGATCGGCGCGAAGTGCTCGCGACGCTGGCCGGCTATGGCCGGAGCGAGTGCGCGGCTCGGCTGAGCGTCCGACTGGCCGATCGCCTGGCGGTCGCGGGGCTGCTGCTGCTGGCGCCGGTGGTCGCCGATCACCTGGTTTCCGGCGGTGCTCCGCTCGGGCTGCTGCGAGCCGGCGCCGCGGCCTGGGGCCTGGGCACGCTGTCCGCGCTGGTGGCGGCGCTGCGCGGGGCGATGTGCCAACACTGGCACCCGTTGCACCTGGCGCGCCAGGTCGAGCGCGACGCGGGCATTCCGCACAACCTGCTGGTCAACTGTGAGCTTCTGGATCGTTCCGAGCGATACCGCTACGCGGGTCCGGAGGCCGCGCGCGCGGCGGCTTCGGCGCTGCGCGCCGCCCAAAGCGCCGGGATTCGTTGGCTGCCGGCGCTGCCCGCGCGCCGCATTCTGCTGCCGCTCGCGCTGGTCGTCGCAGTCTGGGTGCTCTTTGCCCTGATCGCGGACAAATCCGTGCTTCGCTCGCTGGGGCGGATGTTCGGAGCCGCGTGGGACGCGCCGACGGCGGTGCGGATCGAGTGGGTCGAGCCCGGTCCGGGTCGCGCGGTCTACGCCGGCGAGCCGCTGGAGATGAGCTTCGCCTGCCACGGCCCGCGCCTTGGTGCGGCCCGGCTCGAGCTGCTTGCGACTCCATACGCGGCGACGGCCGAGCTGGTGCACGCGCTGGTGCCGCTGGGGCGTCGCGACGGCGCCGACTGGTTTCACATCGAGCTCGCCGCGCACGAGGTCTCCCGCGATCTGGCGTTTCGAGTGCGGGCGGGCGACGGAGCTCTCACCGCGGTGGTCCCGGTGCGGGCGCTGCCGGCGTTGGAGAGCGTGACGGTCGCGATCGAGCCGCCGCGGTATAGCGGGCGAGCGCGGCGCGAGCTTCCGGCCGAGCGGCTGGAGCCGGTGCTGCGCGACAGCCGGCTGCGTTTCGAGGCGACCGGAAGCGTCCCGATGCACGATGCGATTTTCGCGTTTCGGCCGTTGCAGTCGCGCATCGAGCAGCGCACGGGGCTTACGCCTGGCGTCGAGCCGACGTCGGCAACCGTCGAGCTGAAGGCGGTGGAATCCGGCGAGTTCTGGATCGAATTCGACGACGAAAACGGACGAAGAGCCGCCGATGCGCGGCGTTTCGAGCTGACGGTGCACGCCGACCAGCCGCCCGAGGTGACCGCGCTTGTCGGCGCGGGGTCGTCGCTCGACGCGCCGGTCGATCTTGCGGCGGAGCCGTTGCTGCGCGTGCAGGCGCGCGACGACGTGGGTTTGACCGCGGTGGAGCTCGTGCTTCAGCGGCAAGGGCTGGCTCAGCGCATGGCGCTCGCGGAGCCGGCCGGCGGCGACACCAGCCGGATCGAAATCGATGTTCCCGCGCTCGGCCTCCCGGTGGCGGAGGGCGAGGTCGTAGCCGCGTGGTTTGAAGCGCGCGACAACTTCGTCCGGGGCGATGGAACGCCGACTCCGCAGGTCGGACGCAGTGCTCACCTCTATCTGACCCGCAAGGCGGCTGTGGCAACGGAAGCGACCGAGCCGTCGTCTCAACCCGCGCTGGCCGCGCCTGCGGATACGCGCGCCGCCGGCACCGGGCGGGCAGCCGGACGCGGGGATAGGTCGGATGGGGGCTCGCCGTCGGCTTCGGGCGACGATGCGGATAGGGCTACGGCCGGCGGCGGATCGGGCGAGGGGGAGAACGTGCCCGGGAAGCAGGCCGACGGGCAAGGAGGAGGCGCGGCCGGCTATGGTGCGGCGGTCGACGCCGGTGGACCGGTGCAGGGCGATCCTGAGGCGCGCCGCGAATTCGTGGAGGCGCTGCGCGGATTCGTGGAAACCTTTGGCCGTGAGATCGATAGCGCCGCCCAGGCGGCCGGCCGGGCCGAGACTGACGATGCAAGCGCGCCGCAGCGGCAGGGCGGCGGCGCGTCGGAGAAACCCGATTCCGGAACGGGAGAGTCCACCGGCGGTGCGTCCGACGCCGCACAAACTCAACCGACCAGCTCGGCTCCGGCAGCCGGCGAGCGCTCAACGCCCAGCGAACCAGGCACGGACGACGAACGGCTCTCAGCCGCGGCCCAGACGCAGCCCGCGCGGCGGGTGTCGGTCGAGGATGCGGCAGCCCCGGACGGGGGTGCGCCGGAGCCCGCCGAAGACCGCCCGCAGCGCGCGACCGCGGAGGAGCCGGCGGCTTCGTCGCCATCCGTGGGCCGGGATGAACCGCGAAATCGCGGCGGGGATGCAGAGGAGAAGCCCGAGCGTCGCCCGTCGGTCCCGGAGGCGGGCGCGGACGACGGAAAGTCCCAGCCCGACGCGAGCGGTGAGCAGCCGGCGGCGGATTCGGCGGAATCCCGGCCGGCTGACGAGTCGCAAAGGGCGCCGTCCGAGACCGAGACTCTGGACAATGTGCCGGCAGAACCGGGCGGCGAGGATGGGCAGACGGCGATTCCGCTTCCGGGCGCAAGCGAGCGGTCGGAGCCGCCGGCGAGCGCATCGCCGCTCGATTCACAGGTGGGGGCTGACGAGGGCGCGGACACCCGCGGCGCCGGCGAGTTCGTGGACGCGCTCGAACTGCTGGCCCGGGCCGGCGAATTGAACGAGAACGACCTGGTGGCCGTCGGTTGGCCGGAGCAGCGCGCCGGCCAGTTTGTGCGTGATCTGAACCGGCTGGAATCGCTCGCGCGGCGTGCCGCGCTGCTGGGCGAGGTCCGGCGCTGGCTGGCTCCCCCCACGCCCGGTGAATCCGGGGCAAGTGTGAGCGGCGTTTTCGCGGACGAGCGGGTGCGCTGGCTGCTGAGCGAGCTGTCGTCGATGCCGATCCGCGCGGATGCAATTGCCCCGCCTGCCGATCAGCAGGTCGAGAGCGAGCTCCAGGCCGTGTTGAATGCGTACTACCGCGCGATGGCGTCGAAGCGCGGGGCCCAGGAGAGCGTGGGCCGCGGGCGGCAACCCTGAACCCAAGCCGGGCGCCGGATGCCGCCCCAGGTTCAATTGTGCGCGCGAGCGCGGGCCGTATAATCGCTGAGCTACCGGCGAGGAGACAGGTGTGGCCGAAGAGAAGACCAGCGCGAAGCCCGGCGTACCCGGCGATGAGATGCCACCGCTTTCGCAGCTCAAGGGGCGTCCGATCGGCCGTATCCTGATCAAGATGGGCAAGGTCACGCGCGCCCAGGTGTCCGAAGCGCTTGAATTGCAGAAGAAGAAGCGCGGCCCGCTCGGCCAGTTGCTGATCGAGCTCGGCTACGTCGAGTCCAGGGACGTGCACGCCGCGCTGGCGGCCCAGGTCGGCATGGAGCCGATCACGGTCGCCGGCATCGACATCGAGAAGTCGGTGCTCGACCTCGTGCCTTCGCAGATGGCGCACGCCTACCGCATCATCCCGACGGACTACGACCGCGAGACCCACACGCTCGGCGTGGCGCTGGCCAGCCCGGACAACTTCCAGGCCACCGACGACCTGAAGACGCTGATGGGCTTCAACGTCGTCGCCCGCATCACCAACGAACAGGACATGACCGACGCGCTCAACCGCTTCTATCCCGAGGATGAGGCGGAGACGATCAACCAGCTCATCGCCGAGATCGGCGAGGACAGCGAGCTGGCCAAGTTCCAGGGCCGCGGCGAGTCGATCGACCTCGACGAGCTCAAGGAGATGGCCGAGAGCAACCCGGTCAAGAAGCTCGTCAACCTCGTGCTGCTCCAGGCCATCCGCGACAAGGCCTCCGACATCCACTTCGAGCCGTTCGAGGACGAGTTCAAGATGCGCTATCGCATCGACGGCATCCTCTACGAAATGGTCCCCCCGCCCAAATACGTGGCCATGGCCATCGCATCACGCATCAAGGTCATGTCCAACCTCGACATCGCCGAGCGCCGCATGCCGCAGGACGGCCGCATCGAGCTGCTGGTCGACAAGCATCCGGTGGATTTGCGCGTCAGCGTGCTTCCGACGATGTTCGGCGAAAGCTGCGTGCTGCGCGTGCTCGACCGCACGCAGGTGAACCTCGACCTCGAGCAGCTCGGCTTCCGCGAGGAGGAGCTGGTCGCCGTTCGCCAACTCATCCAGAAGCCACACGGGATCGTGATCGTCACCGGGCCGACCGGCTCGGGAAAGACGACCACGCTGTACTCCGCGTTGCGCGAGCTGAACACGCCCGACGTGAAGATCCTGACCACCGAGGACCCGGTGGAATACGACATCGATGGGCTGTGTCAGTGCCAGGTCAAGCCGGACATCGGGCTGACCTTCGGCCGCTGTTTGCGCAGTTTTCTGCGACAGGACCCCGACATCATCCTGGTGGGCGAGGTCCGCGACCTGGAAACGGCTCAGGTTTCGGTGCAGGCCTCGCTGACCGGCCACCTGGTGTTCAGCACGCTTCACACCAACGACGCGCCGAGCTCGATCGCACGACTGCTCGACCTCGGGCTCGAGCCCTTCCTTGTGACCGCCACGCTCGAAGCGGTGGTGGCGCAGCGCCTGGTCCGGCGGATCTGCACGAACTGCAAGGAGGCTTACGTTCCCAACGAGCAGCAGCTCATGGAGCTGGGGCTGACTCCCGAGGATATTGCGGGCCGCACGCTGTTCTACGGCCGGGGATGCGACTACTGCAACAACACCGGCTACAAGGGCCGTCAGGCGCTGTTTGAGTTGATGGTGATGAACGACGAGCTGCGCGAATTGATCATGCGTAACGCGTCGACGGCGGCGTTGCGCGTGGAGGCGAAGAAGCACGGCATGCGCACGCTGCGCAGCGCCGGGCTGCTTTCGATCTACGACGGCGTGACGACGATTGAAGAAGTCGTGCGCGAGACGCTGGCGGAAGATGCCGTGTAGGGTGTGGCAGCGCGGGGCGGGCGCGGGAGCGCAGAATCCCGGCTTGATACCGCAAATTGCGATTGCCGAGCCAGTTAGGGCAGTTGATAATGGCCACGCAGGGCGACGAAGCGCGCGGTGGTGCGCGCGCGGCGCCGGTTGGTTTGTAACCTGTTGCACGCCCAGGGGTTGACGCATGGCTGTCTTCACCTACGAAGCGCTGAATTCGGCCGGTCAGGAGATCAAGGACGAGGTTGAGGCTCCTTCGCGGGAGGAAGCCGTCGCCAAGGTCCGGAGTCTCGGCTACTTCCCGACCAAGGTGGTCGAGAAGGGCGGCAAGAAGAAGGTCTCCACTCGCAAGGACGCCGGCGGCGGTAAACGAAAGGCGGCCGGAACCGGCTTCGGGTGGGTGTCGACCAAGGTCCTGACCCAGTTCACGCGCCAGCTCTCGACGCTTCAGGACGCGGGTCTGCCGATCCTGCGGAGCATCCGCATTCTCGAGCAGCAGCAGAAGCCGGGCATGCTCAAGAACTCGCTGAAGCAGGTCTCCGAAGACGTTGAAGGCGGCGCCACGCTGTCCGAAGCCATGGGCCGACACCCGAAGGTGTTCAACCGTCTGTATTCAAACATGGTCGCGGCCGGCGAGGCGGGCGGCGTGCTCGACGTCATTCTCCAGCGCCTGGCCGACTTCCTGGAAAAGGCCCAGAAGCTCAAAAGCAAGGTCCTGGGCGCGATGATCTACCCGATCGTCGTCATCGCGATCGCCATGACGATCACGCTGCTGATCGTCATTTTCCTCGTGCCCAAGTTCCGCGACATCTTCCTGGACTTCGGCGTGAAGGACCTGCCGCAGATGACCGAGGTGTTGATCGCGGTCTCGACCTGGATTACCTCCGGCTCGCCTCCCGGCTGGCTGGTCGTGATCCTGTCGCCGCTGATCTTCATCGGGTTGTACAAACTGATCCGGCAGGCCTACTACGGCCGCTATACGTTCGACCTGCTGTTCATCAAGCTGCCGGTGGTAGGGCAGATCGTCTCCAAGTCGAGCATTGCGCGTTTCACGCGCACGCTGGGCACGCTGATCTCCGCCGGCGTTCCGATCCTGGAGGCGATCAAGATCAC
>CAYXIO010000098.1:0-6275 GCA_964465125.1 uncultured Planctomycetales bacterium
CAGCGCCTGCTGGTCGATGTCGGCGACCGCCCCGACTACTACTTCCAGCGCCGCGAGGTCCCCCGTCTCGAGGACGAGCTGGCCGAGTTTCAGGCTGAGGTCTGGCAGCAGGCCAAGCAGCTTCTCGACGCACGCCGGCACGGTCGCTGGTTCCGCAACGTCCATCGCTTCACCTGCGGCACATGCGAGTTCGCCAACATCTGCCTCAACGGCGTGCGCGTGACGCCGGGTACGGCGCCCGCTGGCTTCCAGATTCTGACCAACGTTAACCCCGAACTTTCAGCAGGAGATGATTGAATGAGCACTGCACCATCCAGGCCGGTCCCCGTACCGCGCGGCCGCTCGTCCACAGGCGATCCACCGCCGCGCACCAACGGCCAACCCATGCCCGAATCGCGCGTGTCGTTCGCTGCGATCAGTGAGGGCACCGGACACCGCATTGTGCTGTACGGACCCGGCGGCATCGGCAAGACCACGCTGGCTGCCACGGCGACGGGACCGGTCGCGTTCTTCGACCTCGAGGATTCGCTGCCGCGTCTGCGCGCGTCATTCGCCGAGAGCGGCCTGAATCTCGACGTGCAACCCGTCGCCGGCGTGCATACCTGGCAGGACATTCGCGACGCACTGCATGCCGGCGGCTGGGATGGGATCAAGACGATCGTCATCGACTCGGCGACACGCGCGGAGGAACTCGCGGTGGCGCACACCATCGCGACCGTCCCGCACGAGAAGAAAGAGATCGTCATCCGCCGGATCGAGGACTACGGCTTCGGCAAAGGCTATCAGCACGTCTACGACACGTTCCTGACGCTGCTCGGCGACCTCGATCAGCACACGCGCGCCGGCCGGCACGTGATCCTGATCTGCCACGACTGCACCAACACGGTCCCCAATCCCAGCGGCGACGATTGGCTGCGCTACGAGCCGCGTCTCCAGTGCCCGTCGAGCGGCAAGGCGGCGATCCGGCTGCGCGTACGCGAGTGGGCCGACCACGTTCTGTTCCTCGGCTACGACATCGACGTCCGTGACGGCAAGGGCACGGGCTCCGGTACGCGGACGGTCTATCCGTGCGAGCTGCCGCACTGCATGGCCAAGAGCCGCACGATCGCCGACCCGCTGCCGGTAACCAAGTTCGACCCAACGCTGTGGGCACAACTGCTCAAGTAGGAGACCAACCGCATGCTTCCGAACCGCGAAGGCCGCTTCAAGGCCACGATCCTCGAGCACGGCGTGGCTGAGACCGGCCAGAACAAGCTCGCCACGTTCGTCGTCCGCTTCCAGCTCATTCAAGAGTTGATCAACGGCGAGTGGAACCCGGTCGAGGAAGACCTCGACATCACGGGCTACTTCTATCTGGAGAAAAAGGACGGCACGATCAACGCCGTCACGATCGACAACCTGAAGGGCGCGTTCGGCTGGGATGGGCGCGATCCGTTCTGGCTCCAGGACGCCGACTTCGGCCAGCTCGTCGTGCAGGTCAAGCTCGCGTTCGAGCAATACAACAACCGCACACGCGTCAAGGTGCAGTACGTCGATGCCGAGAACGCCTCGCCCTCGGGCGTGCCGCAGGCCGACGACGCTGCGCGCCGCTCGATCGCAACACGCCTCGGTGCGAAGTTCCGGGCGAACGCCGGCGGGGCGCCGGCGCCCGCGCCGAAGCCGCCCGCCGGCACGCGGCCGGCCGCGCCAAAGCCCAAGCCCGCCGCCGCGGCGCCAAAGCCCAGCACGCCGGCAGCGCCTGCGCCGCAAGGCCTCACGATGCAGCATGCCTGGGACGCGTTCGCCAAGGCGTGCCCGGCGAACTGCACGCCAGAAAACGTCGAGAGCGAGTGGTTCCGCCTTCTGGGCGAGATGTTCCCCGGCAAGCAGCCGGAACAGCTTACGCCGCCGGAGTGGGCCACGTTTGTCGCTGAGGCGCCGCCGAAAGTTGTCCCCTTCTGATCGGCTGGGGAGGCCTTTAGGTTCCGATGCGACACGAGCTGCGCGATTACCAGCGACGCGCCGTCGAGGGCGTGACCGCCGCGCTCAACCGGCGGCCGATCCTCGTCGCACCCACCGGCAGCGGCAAAACGGTGATGGCGACGGCACTGGTCGAACAGCTCGACGTGCCCACGCTGTGGCTTGCGCATCGCAAGGAGTTGATCGACCAGGCCGCCAAGCGCCTCGAGGCCCACGGCCTCGTGTGCGGCATCATCATGGCCGGCTACGCGCCGATGCCGCTCGCGCAGGTGCAGGTCGCGTCAGTACAGACGCTGGTTCGGCGCGACAAGCCGCAAGCCGACCTGATCGTCGTCGACGAGTGCCATCACGCGACCGCCGACAGCTATCAGTCGGTGCTCGATGCATATCCGCAGGCACACGTCGTTGGCCTGACCGCCACGCCCTTCCGCCTCGATGGCCACGGCCTGAACGACCTCTTCGGCGAGCTGGTGGTCGCGGCTTATCCCGACGAGTTGTGTGCCACGGGCATATTGCACCGGCCAAAGGTCTGGGCGTCGAAGTCGCCCGACCTGCGCGGCATAAAGGTGATCGCCGGTGACTACAGCATCGGCGCGCTGGCCGCGCGTACGAACACGCCGGAGCTCAACGCCGACGTGGTCGCGACCTGGCTGAAACGCGCCGCGGGCAGGCGCACGGTCGCCTTCGCCGTGGACGTCGCGCACTCGATGGCGATCACCGCTGCCTTCCGGCAGGCCGGCGTCGCGGCTGAGCACATCGACGGCTCGACGCCGCGCGACGAACGTGACGCGATCCTGGCGCGCCTCGCATCTGGCCAAACGCTGATCGTCAGCAATTGCATGGTCCTGACCGAGGGCTGGGATTTGCCCGCGCTGGAGTGCGCAATTATCGCCCGGCCGACGGCGTCGCTGAACCTGCACCTCCAGATGATCGGCCGCGTCATGCGCGCCGCCGACGGCAAGGACGGGGCCGTCGTTCTCGACCACGCCGGCAACCACCACATCCACGGCCTGGTGACGCGCCGGCTCAACTACTCGCTCAACGGCGAGAAAGTGGGCCACAGCGAACCCCTGGGACTGCGGCGCTGCGCCGAGTGCGGTCTGCTCTTCGAGCTGCATCTCGAATGCTGCCCGGAGTGCGGCTGGACACCAGCGCCGGAGCAGCAACGCCGAGATCGCCCCGACATACACGGCGCGGGCGATCTGGCCGAGTTTGACGACTCCAGCTTTGAGTACCGCCGGCAGATCTGGAACCTAATCGAGGCCGAACGGGAGGCGATGGGCTATCGCGAGGGGTGGAGCTTCTATCGATTCAGCGAGCGCTTCAACGTCACGCCGGTCGTCGCCGAACTCGACGGCCTGCTCGAGCTGATCGACCCGCACTACGCCACGCTTGAACAGAAGCGGGCCGTATTTGAACGGCTTGCGCGTATCGCCGGGGAGCGCGGCTTCAAGTCCGGCTGGGCCTCGCACCGCTACCACGAAACGTTTGGCTGCTGGCCACGCGGCTTCGTCACGGAAGTACGTCGCGAGCGCATGCGCGAACGGTTCATGGAGGCCGGCACATGATTGCGGCCGAGGGGCATGAACGGGTGTCGTTCTGGCCTTTTGCTACGGCGTGGGAGCAGCTCGAGCGATCAGGACGCGCGCGATGGGGCGGGTTTGAGCCGTTCTATCGAGCCCTGATCGAGTCGGCCAAGCGCAGCGGCAGATATCACGACACCGAAGCCGAGATCGTGGCCGAGCACAACTGGCTCGTGTTGCGCAAGCCGTATTACAAGCTTTGGGCGGGATACGCCGTGATGCTGTCGCGGACGTCGCTGGCGCTACCAATTGAAGTCTTCCGTGTGCCACACGACGCGTTCGCGATCTTCATGCCAGCGCGGCTGGACCTATTTCGCTATGAGCATGCCGGGCGTCGGCTGGAGATCCGCTCGATTCTCGTCTCGTACGCGATCCCCCAACGCGGCCCGTATCCCTGCCTTACGGTGGTTGTCGACGATGGGGAAGAGAACCATAGCCGGACGACGATCTGGCTCACGCCGGGCCGCACAATCGAGGAGTGCCTGGCCCAGACGCCGTTCGACGGATCAACGTCGCACGTCATGATGGCAATGGCACTGCGGCTGGCCGTCGCCGTCTCGCTGCTGGCCATCTCGGTACACCGATGTGTCGAGCACGACGTGATCGCGGCGCTGCGCGACCGCTACGACCGCGCCAGCTCGGCCGAAGAGCGCAAAAGACTGGTCGACAAATCGCGACAGCGCGGAATCAACGGCTGGTGCATCGGTCGCGGACGCTGCCTGTCGCTAGTCACGCGCTGGTCCGACGACGAGCACGCAGAATCCAGTCGGCAGCTCACGTATCAGCACATCCGCGGCGGGCATTTCCACACGGTCCTGCACGGTCCCGGTAAGTCGCAGCGAAAGGTGATGTTCTTCGAGCCGACCGTCGTGCGGCCGGACCTGCCGCCGCCGCCACTCGAACGGGTGAGGAGCGCGTGATCGAGAAATGCGTTCAGAACGCCATCCTGCGCGAGTTCGGCACGCGGCGCGATATGCGCCTGTGGCGGGCGAACGTCGGCGTTGCGCGCATCGGCGGTCCGCGGCGCGCTGGTGGGCGCGTCGTGCGCTTTGGAATCCCCGGGCAGGCGGACCTCACCGGCATCTTGCCCGGCGGCCTGCGCCTGGAGATCGAGGTCAAGGGCGCAGATGGCCGCCAGACCGAGGAGCAGCGCTCCTTCCAGCGGATGATCGAACGCTTCGGCGGCGTGTACGTGCTGGCGCGCTCGGTACAGGACGTGTGGCAGGCGGTCGGGAGTTACCTGCGTGATCATGGATGATCCGCTTCAAAACGTGCTCAGTCGCCTGGCCGGTGTTCGCAAGTCGAACGGCGGCTACGAGGCTCGCTGCCCTGCGCACGAGGACGAGCATGCCAGTCTCAGTGTCGCGCTGGGCGAGGACAGTCGCGTCCTCCTGCACTGCCACGCCGGCTGCGCGCCGATCACCGTTTGCAAGGCGATCAACCTGCGCCTCAGCGATCTGTTTCCGCCGAGCAACAACGGCGACGGACTCGGTCGCGTCATCGCCACGTACGAATACACCGATGCGAACGGCGAGCTGCTGTTCGAGGTTTTGCGGTACGAAGGAAAGCACTTCCGTCAGCGCCGGCCGGACGGCAACGGCGGGTGGAACTGGAAGCTCGGGCGCACGCCGCGCGTGCTGTACCGCCTTCCCGAGCTGCTTGCAGCCAGCCCCGACGAGTGGGTGTTCGTCGTGGAAGGCGAGAAAGATGCAGATCGACTGGTGTCCGTCGGCCTGATCGCCACGTGCAACCCGGGCGGGGCGAAGAAGTGGAGCAAGCTGTCGGACGACTCGGCGCTGCACGGTCATCGCGTTGTGATCATTCCCGACAATGATACTGCCGGGCGCGACCATGCGGCCGACGTCGCGATGCGGCTGAAAAACCGCGCTGCGGAGATTCGCATTCTCGTGCTCCCGGGCGTTGGGAAGGATGCCAGCGACTGGTTCGATGTCGGCGGAACGGTCGAGGAATTGCTCCGGCTGGTTGACGCGGCTCGTGACGCGCCCCCGCCGCCGACAACTCGCGCCGCCACTCCCGGCGGCCAGGCACGACCGAACATCTTCATCGACACCGAGGAGCACCGCGTCGTCCGCGAGACGATCGCGGCGCTGACCGCCGACGCTGATCTGTACCAGCGCGGCGGCATCCTGGTGCGCGTCATCCGCGACCGGCAGCCGACGGACGGCATTCTGCGTTGCGACGGCTCGGCCACGATCCAGGCGATGCCCGCGGCGAACTTGCGCGAACGGATGACGCGCGTTGCCACGTTCACCAAGCTGAATCGCAAGGGCGAGGAGATCGCCGCGCATCCGGCGTCCTGGCTGGTGAGCGCGGTTGAAGCCCGCGCCGACTGGGACGACATCCGGCACCTCATGGGCGTCTCCGACGCACCAATCCTGCGGCCCGACGGTTCGGTGTGGCAGGAGCACGGCTACGACGAACGCACGGGCGTGCTGTATGAGCCGGCGCCCGGCGCTTCGTTCCCGCGGGTCGACAGCGAGGTCAACATCGACGACGCCGACGCAGCGCTGACGACGTTGCTGGAACTCGTCTGCGATTTCCCGTTCGAATCGGAAGAGCACAAGGCCGCGTGGGTCGCCGCGCTGCTCACGCCATTGGCGCGGTTCGCATTCACCGGACCGTCGCCGCTGTTTCTGATCGACGCGAATGTCCGCGGGGCCGGGAAGGGCCTGCTCGCCCAGACCATCGGCCGCGTCGTGCTCGGCCGCGAGA
>CAYXIO010000099.1:0-6157 GCA_964465125.1 uncultured Planctomycetales bacterium
TCGCCCGTGGGTACGAGCTGGTGCGGAGCAACCTCGGGCATACGCGTTCTCACGTTCGGTTGTGCGGCGGCGGGTCGGCGCTCCGCGGAGCGCTGCCGACGGGCCCGCAACCGGGGCGCTATCGTAGCGGCGGTCGAAGAAAGCGGCGGCGCGCGTCGGCCCGGAGCCGCTCAATTGCGGTCTCGCGTTGCAGCGAGCGGATGTGTCGCATCAGCCTCTGGTAACGCGGACGCAGGAGCCAGATGACCCCGGCAATCGCGACGTTGAACCCGACTCACAGGCGCTGCGCCCGGTGGAGCAGATCGGGCCGGTTGAGCAGATCGGGCCGGTTGCCGCCTTCCGGCGCGCGGCTTGCCTCGAATCGTTTGTAGCCCTTGAGCTTTCGACGCGCAGCGTTTTCGGATGCTCGGTGCGGTTTGAGGGCGCGCTTGGCGCAAGAGCGCGGTATGCTACGGATGGCGAGCCTGCCAGCATCCCCGCCCGGAGGTGCCGCGCTTCCAAGAGGGGCGATAACTTCGCCCGGGAGCAGCTTTTCATGAGACATTTCGCGCATGCACTGTGGCTTTTGACCGTCCTGGGCTTTCCCGGCCTCGCCCAGACAACCATCACGCTGCCTCTCGATCAGCAGATCAACCATGGCATGGGCGACGCGATCTACGTCCCCGGCGGCGGTTGTTGCCTTTCTTTCGAGACCGACGGCGCCGACGGCTGGACCCGCAAAACCATGGACGTCTCGGGCTGGTACGGGCTCGAAGTCGATCTGACGCTCGCCGGCATCGGCACCCTCGACATCACCGCTCCCGGCGGGACCTTCGAGCTCGATTGCCGCTACCAGCAGGTGAACGCGAACCCGTATGCCGACGCGCCGATTTTTCTGCAATTGATCGATCAGAACGGCAACGGGCGCGACTTCAGCATCGTGTACCAGACCGGTTCGAACTGGCAATGCGACCCGCTGCCGCGCTATCCGGACTGGGTGCGGCTGCACATCGACCTGAATGACCTGAACGGCGACCTGAACTGCGACGGCATTGACGATGTGACGCAGAGCGCCGGTTTCGACCCGACGCATGTTGCGCGGCTGAACTTCTACGGCACCGACTGGAACTACGTGCCCGGCTCGCAGGACTGGATCGACCTGAAGGATCTGTCAATCACGGCGGTTGCGGTCAACGAGCCGCCGCCGCCGCACGTCGTTACGCCGGTGCTTTTTGTTCCTGATCCGCTGTCGTTCCCGGACGGATACCAGCCGACGCCGGCGGAGATCGAGGAAGACCTCGTGAATCTCTCCGAGGCGATGGACCGCATGCGCGCGTGGTATGCGCAGGCGCTGGGGCTCGAGACGAGCTTGAACATCGCGCCGGTCGTGTACCTTCCCGCGCAAGGAGGCCTGGCGGACTACGACATCATCTGGACGGACCCGGCGCGCCGCTATCGCGACGGTATTTGGATCGGAAACACATGGGGCCTCGTGCTCACTGAAGTTTCCGCGGCGGGCTACGGCCCGGGGACCGGCGCGGCCCCGCGCTCGACCATCATCTTCTGCAAGGGCGCCGGCGGGTTCGCGGGCGGCGCGCAGTGGTATCAGGCCTCGGGCGGCGGCATGTGCATGCTCGGCGACTGGTGCCTGGACTCCCTCGCCGAGCGCGTGCCGCCGCAGTGGTGGGACTGGTGGACCGGCAAGGACAAGCAGACCGGTGCGGCGATTCACGAGTTCGGCCACACGATCGGCCTGCCGCATCCGGACGCGCTCAATCCGGTCAGCGGTCAGCAGGATTACCCGTACACGATCATGGGTGCGTGGTGGGACTGGCCGACGTATCCGGCCAACCCCGCGGACCCGACGTGGCCGCTGCGCGGCTTCCACGCCTGGTCGGACAACGACAACATCCCGATCATCAGCGACTACCAGGATGTGTTCCTGCTCGGCTATCGACTCGGCTGGGTCTCTCACCATCAGGCGGACATCGACGCCGACGGCGACGTTGACCTGATTGACCTCTCGCTCGTGCTGAGCGTTTTCGGGCACTGTGCGCCCGAGCCGGAATACAACGCGGACATGGACCTGAACCGCGACGGCTGCGTCGACCTGGATGATCTGTCGATCCTGCTGGTGGCCTTCGGCTGGGTCGGCTAGGCGGCGGGACCGCGGGCAAGCAAGCGCGCGCGCGGCGCGTCACAGGCCGTGCGGCTGGCGCCCCGTGCCGCGACGGGAAGCGCCGGCCGCCTTCGCGGCGCTTTCGCGGAGTTTCCTGAAGCTCGTTTGCTGAGATTTCTGCCAGATGCTGCGACTGGTCTGGCTCAGATCTGTCGCGCCGTCGGGCGTGACGATCGCGATCGCGGGCAAACCGATCACGTAGAGGTCGCGCGAACCGGCTGAGAAGCACGCCAGCACCTTCTCAAGACAGCCGTCGAGCGAGTCTCGCGGTGTGAAGCGATCGGCCGGACTTGCGAGATGCTCGCGCACCCAGTGAGCCGCCGAGCCGGTCACCAGAAACGTGCGGCTGGTCGTCCAGTTTCCAGACGCATCGCACGCGACGATGGTCGGCGGCCGGCGGCACGGCACCGCGACGAGCAGCGAATCAGACACCGGGCGCAGCGGATCGCGGCCGTACGCGGACAGCTCGCGGGCGCGCTCGTCCTTCCATTCCGCGGAGAGCGACTGCCAGAGCGAACCGAGGCGGCGACGCTCGAAACGCTCGGCGCCGCCGTCGGCTTCCAGGCTCCGGCAGAAGCGGTGGAAGACCCACAGCGCGCCGACGGACGCGAACAGGGCGCGCGCGTGTTCGGCGAAGTGAAAGCGCTCGAAATCGAGGCGGCGGCTCGGGCGCAGCCGGTCGTTGTCAAAGACGAACGGATCGGAGGCGAGCAGGACGCCCGCGCGGCAGCGCGCCGCGATCAGAAGTGACATGAGCTCGTATCGTCCTAGGTGGGGGTCAGATCCTCGCCGCGAAACAGCGGGGGGCGCCCGGCGAGCGCGGCGGGCGATTCCTCGTGCCAGTCGTGCACGATCGTGACCCATTCATACTGCTGGGTCTTGGGGTTGTAGCGCTGCACGCTCTCGCGATTGTGGGGTCGCAGCATGTCGGGCAGATGCTCGACCTGTTCGTGTTCCTGTGGCATGGCTACTCCTGCCGGGTGGGCTCCGAAGCGGACGTGTGGCGGCCGAAGCCGTGGCCGGATGTGCCGCCGCGCTGGTGGTAGTGGTGCAGGACCGCGTCGCAATCGGCGTAGCCCCCGGCTCGGGCGAAGGCCTCGAACATGATCAGCCGGCGGTCGTTCGTGACGCCGATGGCGGCGGCATCGTTGTAGTCGCTGGCGATGAACCCGCCCGCGGGCGTGCCCCATTTCTCGACCAGCTCGGCGGCCTGGCCCCGTATCTCATCGTGCGAGCCGCGCGGCAGCGTCGACTGCGTGTCCACAATCGACTCGAAGCAGATGCGGCCGCGGAAGCGGCGGCTCATCTCGTCGATGCCGACCGTGTTGGGCTGCTGCGAATTGATCACCTCGAGGCCGCAATCGATCAGCTCTTCGAGCAGGTCGTTGATCTTGCCGCACGAGTGCATCCAGGGGTGCAGGCCGAGGGACTTGATCTCGTCGAACCAGCGCTGATAGCGCGGCTTGAAGAACTCGCGGAAGTGCTTGAGCGAGATGAAGGCGCGGTCCTGCACGCCCCAGTCGTCGGCCATGGCGGCGGCATCGATCCGCGCGCCGCGCTCGGCGGCGATCTTCACCACCGACCGCAGGACGCGCAGATGATGCTCCAGAACGCGGTCGATGATCTCGTGCGTCTGGCGCGGGCGGCGGTGCAGGTCCATCAGCGTCTCGGACATGCCGCGCAGCATGTAGAGCCGCTCCCAGATGCCGTGGCCGAAGCAGAACATCACGAAGCGGTCCTCGGCGCCGGCGAGCTGCTCGGCGAAGCCTGCAAAGCGGCGCGGATCCTCCGGGTCAGGCCAGCGGTATTCAGTCAGCGCGTCGAGATTCTGGAGCGGGTGACCGACCACCTGGCCGGTGTTGTTCACCGCCGAACGCCGCCACAGGCAGCCCCACTCGTCGTTTCGTTCGGGCCCGAATTCCCAGGTCCAGCCGGTGGGGTCGACCGTCCACACGTCGAAGCAGTCGTTCACGCCGACGACGTCGAACTTGATGCCGATGCGCGGCGGGTTCTTGAACGTGATGGCGCGTTCAATGATCTCGCGACGGGTCATGCAAGGCTCTCCCATCCCGGTCAGTCGTAGCGGCCCAGCCGCCGCACCTGGTCGAGAACAAAGCGATACGTATCGAGCGAGACGCCCGGCGGAATCGAGTGATCCGAGTGGTAGAAGCAGCCGTTGAACGGCATCGCGGCTCCCAGCTTCGAAGTCAGCTCACCCAGGATCGCCTCGCGGTCGTTGGTGGCCAGCACGGTGACGTCGATATTGCCGCAGAAGCCCAGCCGGTCGCCGTAGCGCGGGGCCAGCTCGCGCAGGTCCATTCCGGCCCGTGATTCCAGCGGGTTGATGCAGTCCACGCCGGCGGCGATCAGGTCGTCGAGGATCAGCCGGATGTCCCCGTCGGAATGGAAGATCACCGGCATGCCGCGCTGGTGGAACGCGTTGAACAGGCGCATGTGATACGGGTAGACGAACTCGCGGTAGTGCCGCGGGCTCATGAACGGCCCGTTCTTGTAGGCGACGTCGCCGTAGACGAACGCGCCGTCGCAGGCCAGCCCGTTTTCGTGCGCCAATTCGAACATGCCGATCAGGAAGCGCGTGTACGTGTCGAAGACGTCGTGCAGCCAGTCGGGCTGCTTGATCATCGCCCGAAGCATACGCTCGTGTCCGAGCGAGTCCTTGACGCATTCGATGATCTCAACCGTCGTAAAGCAGACGAAGCGGTCGTCGCGGCGGGCGCGGCGGTACTTGGGCAGAAACTCGGCCCAGCGCATGCGCTCGCGCGACGGCGTCAGCAGGCCGCGAACGGCGCGCCACTTGTCGGGCGAGTCGATGCCGAAGCCGAGGTGCTCCGGCGTTCCCATGCGGTGCTTCCACCAGCGCATCGTGGCTTCGTTGCCGTCGCGCTGGACGACCCATTCGTCGCTCTCCTCGATGATCTGCGGATCGACCATGCGCAGCCGCTGGTCGGGCCAGCCGACCTGAAGCAGGTCCATGTCGAAGTATTCCCAGAGCGTCAGCCCCTCGCCGCGCCGGGCCACGCGCGCCGCGTCGACGCCCGGGCTGACGAATTCGGCTGCAATCCGCGGATCGTTGATCTCGCGCAGGTACGCCGCCTCCGTTTCCTTCCACCACCAGTCGAAGATCGGCACGCGGTCGTGCGGCCGGCGTGCCAGCGTGCGAGCGACGCGCTCGCGCGAGGTCATGCCGTGCGGGCTCCTCGGGGCGGCGGCGCTGCGTGCGGTCGACTCCGGGGTGGGCATTGCGGCGATCCTGTTCAGCCTGACTTTGCACAGAGCATCCGGGCGACTTCCGCGCCCGAGGCCGCGTCGCGGCCGTAGCCCGCCGCCCCGATCCGATCGGCGTACTGCTGCGTCACCGGGGCGCCGCCAATGATCACCGGCGGCGGCTGCGCAAGCTCGCTGTGAATGGCCTTGATGGTGACTTCCATCTCCGGCATGGTCGTCGTCAGGAGCGCGCTGAGGGCCACCAGATCCACCCGACGCTGGCGGCAGGCCTCGACGAATCGTTCCGGCGGGACGTCCACGCCCAGGTCGACGACTTCGAACCCCGCCCCTTCGAGCATGATGGCGAGCAGGTTCTTGCCGATGTCGTGCAGGTCGCCGCGCACCGTGCCAACCACCGCGGTGGCGCGGGCGGTGACGTTCTGGGCCTTCAGCTCCGGGGTGAGTACGGCCATCGCCGCCTTCATGGCCTCGGCGGCGACGAGCACCTCCGGGAGGTAGTATTCGCCATCGCGGAATCTACGGCCCACCTCACCCATGCCCGTCAACAGGCCGTCGTTCAACACCTGCTGCGCCGACAGGCCGCTTGCCAGGGCGCTTTCGACGAGCCTGGGCGCGTCGACCTCGTTTCCATCGATGATCGCGGTCCGTATCGATTCCAAGACCTCGGGCGTGTCTGGCATGCGCGTTTCCTCTCAGCGGAGATGATCATTCGCCGGGCGCTGACGCAGCAATCTGCGTTCCAACGCGGAAAAA
>CAYXIO010000100.1:0-6092 GCA_964465125.1 uncultured Planctomycetales bacterium
CAATCGCTTCTTCCGCAGATTCTGAGCCTTGACACGGCGTACTGCATGGGAGGGCAGAGATGCTGCGTCTGTGCAGTCTGGCGTTGGCGCTGTGCATCTCGGGAGCGTTCCACGCGCAGGACGCAAAGCCCCCCGCGGGAGAGAAGCCGGCCGCCGGCAAGGATCCCAAGGCCGTCAAGATCCTGGAGACCGCCGACGCCGCCACCAAGGCGTGCAACAAAGTCCACTACAAGGCCAAGCTGACTCCCAGCGCGCAACTCGCGAGTTTTGTCCCGCCGTGCGAAGGCGAAGTCTGGATGGCCGGCAAGTCCAAGTCGCAGGTCGACCCGTTCGACAAGCTGCGTATTCAGGGCAAGCTCAAGCCCGGCGAAGGCGAAACCGAGTTGACCCTCGGCTGCGGCGACGGCAAGTACTTCGCCGTGGATCCCAAGAACAAGAAGGTCCACGTCGACATCACGGTGAACGTCTGGGGAGCGGCCGCCCGATCCCTCGCCGGCGTCGCCATGCGCGAGTTCTGTCATCCGACCCCGTTTTCGGACGAGCTCAACGGCGACGTGATCGAGCTGCGCGAGAAGACGAAAGTCGGCGACGAGGAATGCGACGTGATTCACATCATCTATCGCGACGCGCAGGGAGAGGCCACCTGGTACTTCTCCACCAAGGACCACCTTCCGCGGCGCGTCGACCGCGTGATTCCGATACAGGGCAGCGCCAAGGAGACGCTCACCGTCGAGCTGACCGGCCTGACCGAAGACGCCAAGATGCCTGACGACGCCTTCACGCCGGTGGTCCCCGAGGGCTACGAGAAGACCGAGGAGCCGCTGCCGTAGCGCCGCTCGTTCACTGAACCGCGACCGTACGGAAGCCGCGCACCGCGCCGCCGAGCGCGCAAAGGGTGAGCGACGGGGCTCGAACCCGCGACCCCGAGGACCACAACCTCGTGCTCTGCCAACTGAGCTACGCTCACCAATGACGGGACCACCACCTGACTCGGCGATCGCTCTGACGGGCAGCGCGAGCGCCGAGTCAGTCCGGTGGACGCCGAGGCAGTCTACCGCCGCCCACGCCAAACGCCAAGTTCCGCGCCGCTGGAACGAAACCGGCGATTCTCCCGCGATTCGGCCCGGTTCGGCCCTATACTCCGCTTGGCGCGTGGGCGGATCGTCGGCCGCCGGTTTTCGCGAAGGGGAGCGGGCGCTTCCAGGCCCAGGCAGGACGCATGGAAATCACGATTGCCAAGCCGAGAGGATTCTGTGCCGGCGTCGAGCGCGCCATCCGCGTGGTCGAGCTGGCCATCGAGACTTACGGCGCGCCGATCTACGTCCGCAAGGAGATCGTGCACAACAAGCACGTCGTGCAGCGCCTGCGGCAGCGCGGCGCGATCTTCGTGGATGAGCTCGACGAAATCCCGGCCGGGGCCATCGCGATCCTCTCGGCCCACGGTTCGCCGCCCTGGGTCTACGAGCAGGCCGGCCAGCGCCGTCTGCGGCTGATCGACGCCACCTGCCCCCTGGTCACGAAAGTCCATCGCGAGGTGCACCGCTTTGCCCGCGCCGGCTATCGAATTCTCTTCATCGGCCACGCCGGGCATGACGAAGTCATCGGCACCATGGGCCAGGCGCCCGACCAGACCACGCTCATCCAGACGCTTGGAGATGCCGAGCGGCTTGAGCTGCCCGCCGACGTCCGCGGCGTGATTCTCACGCAGACGACGCTCAGCCAGGACGACACCGCGGAGATCGTCGCCATACTCCGCCGCCGCTTCCCGCGGCTGGAATTACCCTCCAGCGATGACATCTGCTACGCCACGCAGAATCGGCAGAACGCGGTCAAGTCGATGACGTCGAAAGTCGACGTCCTGCTCGTTGTCGGATCGCAGAACTCCTCCAACTCGATGCGGCTGAAGGAAGTCGCCGCAGCACGCGGCGTGCGCAGCCACCTGATCGACGACCCGCGCGGCATCGACCCCGCCTGGCTGGAGAACGCCCGCCGCGTCGGGGTCACTTCCGGCGCCAGCGCGCCTGAGGACATCGTTCAGGAGGTGCTCGAATACCTGCGGAAGCGCGGCGTGACGGCGACCCGCGAGATCGATGCTCCGGACGAAGGCGTGGCGTTCAAGCTGCCGCCGTTCGTCGAGCTGACCGCATCGGGTGCAAGCCCGTCGTAGTCGATCACTCGCCCCGGCCGAGCCGGTGCCGCACAGCTCCCCCCACGATCGTTACGGCAGCCCGCCCGCGCAGCTTCCAGCCGTGGAACGGGGAATTCCGGCTCTTGGACCTGCTGCGCTCCACGTCGTAGACCCACTCGCGATGCGGATCGACGATCGTCACGTCGGCCGGTGCGCCCGCGGTTCCGCCGCGCGGGTCCGGACGGAGCGTGCCGCCCGGAACGCCGAGGAGTTGCGCGGGTCTGGTGGACATGGCGGAAACGAGGCGGCCCCAGTCGATCACCTTGGGTTCAATCAGGGCCTTGATGAAAAGCGCCAGCGACGTTTCGAGGCCGATGATTCCGAACGGCGCCTCCTGGAAGCCCAGCTCCTTCTCCTGGTGGCTGTGCGGGGCGTGGTCGCTCACCAGGCAGTCGATCGTGCCGTCGCGCACGCCGGCCAGGCAGGCGTCGACGTCCGCCTGGGTGCGCAGCGGCGGGTTCATCTTGTAGTTCGGGTCGTACGTCGCGCAGCATTCGTCGTTCAGGACGAGGTGGTGGGGGCAGACCTCGGTGGTGACGCGGAGCCCCTCGGATTTCGCCTGGCGGACCAGATTCACCGTTCCGCGCGTCGACACGTGCGCCACGTGGTAGCGGATGCCGGTGCTGCGGGCCAGCGCGATGTCGCGCTGCGCCATCACTTCCTCGGCGATCGCGGGCGCACCGGGCAGCCCCAGTCGCGTGGCGATCAGGCCGGCGTTCATGCAGCCGCGCCCGCTGAGGGCCTTGTCCTCGCAATGCTGAATGAAGAGCTTGTCGAACATGCCGATGTACTGCATCGCCCGCAGGCAGACGCTGGGATCGGCCACGCCGTCGCCGTCGTCGCTGAAGGCCACCGCCCCGGCCCGCAGCATCAGGCCGATCTCTGCCAGCTCCTTGCCCTTTCGGCCCTTGGTGATCGCGCCGATCGGGTAGACGCGCGTCGCGCCGCAGCGGGCCGTCTGCTGCACGACGAACTCGACGTGCGAGTCGGTGTCGAGCGCCGGGTCGGTGTTGGGCATGCAGGCGACCGCGCTGAACCCGCCGGCCGCCGCCGCCGCCGTCCCGCTCGCGATGGTCTCCTTTTCCTCGAAGCCCGGCTCGCGCAGATGCACGTGCATATCAATCAGCCCGGGCAGTACGAGCTGATCGAACGCGTCGATCACCTCGTCCGCGCTGCTCGGCGTGCTCTTACCGAGTCCCGCAATCCGTCCGTCCGCGATGAATACGTTGGTTGTTTCGTCGACGCCTTGCGACGGGTCGATCACCCGCCCGCCTCGAATCAGGATGGTCTTGCTCATGGCGCGCGAGAAGATACTCGATTTCCGCCGCGAACGTGATACCGTCCGGCGGCGCGGCGCCCCGGCGGCGATCCCTCCCGCGCTTCGGTATCATCGCGGGGCCCGCTGTCCTCGCGCGGGCATGCGGGAATCGTGCGATGCCGACGGCCGCCGACACCCTGGAAGCCCGGCTCACCGCAGCGCCGCTGCTGCTGGACGGCGCGACCGGAACGGAGCTTCAGCGGCGCGGCGTGGCGACCCGCCTCCCGCTCTGGTCGGCCGCGGCACTTCTGCACGCCCCCGCCGCCGTTCAGCGGATTCATGAAGACTACGTGGCCGCCGGCGCGGACCTGGTCGTGGCCAACACGTTCCGCACGAACCCCCGCACGCTGGGGCGGGCCGGGCTGCTGGAGCGCGGGCCGGAGCTCAACGCGCTGGCGCTTGAGCTGGCACGCGCCGCCGCTGGAAGCCACGCCAGCGACGCGTCGGTTGGAAGGCAGGTCTTCGTCGCCGCCAGCGTGGCGCCGGTCGAGGACTGCTACTCACCTCAGCTCGTTCCCGACGCCGACACGCTGCGGCGGGAGTTCGAGCAGTTCATGAGCTGGCTCCGCGCGGCGTCACCCGACCTGCTCTGGATCGAGACGATGGGGACGGTGCGTGAGGCGTCCGCCGCCGCCCGGTGCGCACAGCAGGCCGGCCTGCCATTTGCAGTCAGCTTCGTGGTCGATGAGCGCGGCGACCTGCTGAGTCACGAACCGCTGGAGGCTGCGATCGACGCCGTGGCTCCGCTCGGCCCGCTCGCGCTCGGGTTGAATTGTGTCCCGCCGGCGGGGCTGACGCGCATCCTGCCGCGCCTGGCGCGCGCCGCCAGCGTCCCCCTCTGCGCTTATGCTCACATCGGCAACCCCGAGCCCATCCGAGGTTGGAGCTTCTCGCAGGACGTTTCGCCCGGCGACTATGCGGCACACGCGCGCGAGTGGCTCGACCTCGGCGCTCGAATCATCGGCGGCTGCTGCGGGACCACGCCGGAGCACATCGCGGCGCTACGCCGGCTGCTCGATGCGCGACGCACGCGCGGTGTCTGATGCCGTTTCCCTTCCTCACTCGCACCTCGACCTTCGCGATTCGCTATTCACCCGTCGCCCGCGGCCGCTAGACCCAGTACGCGTCGTCGTGCGGCCGTAGCGGGCGATTGAGCCACAGGGGTCGGCGCAGTCGTTTGCCGTCGCCGCGCGGCGCCGGACCGACCGGCCAGCGCGTCCGCGCCAGCCACTCGCGGTAGATCTCCATGGATCGATTCGTGTCGACGAACACGTCGCCGCTCGCGTCGTCCGCGTGCGCCCGCTCGACGCGCACGCGCTGGTGCCAGCAGTGCATGCCGCTGATCGGGTCGGGCTGGACCGGGAAGGTGATGTTCTGGTGCACGCCGCCGTCTCGCCACCAGATGCGCCGACTGTCGGGGTCAGTCGAGTCGAATGGCTGCGGGCCGCGGATCGGGCGGATGCGCCATTGGCCGCTGCCGGCGCCGCCGACTTCCTCGAGGTTGACGACCGATCCGCTCCAGCGCGCGTTCGGCGGGTCCTGCGGGCGGCGCCAGCGCCCCAGGTGGTGCGAGCAGGCGACGACGCCGGGCCGAATTCCCTCGGTCACCCAGCAGCGGTCGACGAACCAACCGATCCGCGTCACGATTCGCAGCAGGTCGCCGGTCGCCAGCCCGAGCGGGGCCGCGTCGCGCGGGTGAATCCAGATCGGGTTGCGCTGGGAAATCTCGTTGAGCCACTTCGCCGCGCCGCTGCGCGTGTGAATGAGCGTCGGCAGGCGAAACGTGGGCAACAGCACGAAATAGCCGCTCTCATCGTGGGTCCGAATGGCAGCGACGCCTGCGCCGGCGGAACCACCCGCGCGGGAATTCGCGCCCTCGCGCTCATACACATGGCTGGGGATGTACGCGGGCAGGGCATACTCAGGCCAGCCCCAATCCACCATCGTCTGGCTGTAGAACTCAAGCTTGCGCGAAAGCGATCCGACCCCCTCGACCGCATCAGCCCCGGCCACGGGCACCACACCGATCGCGGCCCCGTTCTTGCGAGTCACGCCGCTGCGCGGATCGATGCTTGCGCCTTCCAGCTCGGCCGCGGTAAGCCGGCGCTCGTGGCGGTTCGCGCTCGTTCGCCTGACCTCGAACGCCCCGTATTTCCGCATGTACGCCAACGGCGTCAGCCCTGCGCGACCTGCCGCCTCCGGCAAGCCGGGCACGCGCTCGAAGGCGTGCGCATAGTATTCGTCGGTCGACAGCAGCGTTCCCGGACGCTGCTGGCTCTCGGCGTACTTCCGAATGCCCAGCTTGCCGTCGGGGTCGATCGCCCAGGTCAGCGCCAGCCAGAACTCGTCTTCCTCCCAGACCTGGCCGGGGTTGAAATCGCGCGAGTCGCCGCGCGCATCCGAAGAGGCGCTCCCGAGACCTCTCTCCCCTTTGGGGGGTTGGGAGAGGAGCGGCTCCTCTGTATCTTCCGGACCCTCCCCCAACCCCTCCCTGAGAGGGGGGAGGTTGTGGGCCAGTCCCTGCTCGATACTGTGTCTTCCGCCTCCGCGAACGCCGGCATCACCGGCTGGCGAAACGCGTTCCAC
>CAYXIO010000101.1:0-5853 GCA_964465125.1 uncultured Planctomycetales bacterium
GCCCGCCGTTGAAATAAGCTGTGTGGTTGGCCCACTCGCCGATGCTCCGCGCATCAAGCCGCTGCACGGCGCCGTCGGCCAGCGATGCGATCAGCAGGTAGCTGCCGTCCGCGAGCACGGCGTCGCCGAAATGCAGCCGCATCCACGGGGCGCCGTGCCCGTCGATGACCTGATCGAAGACAAGCTGCTCCTGCGGCGTGGGGTTGTCGAGGAGGTCGGTGCTCAGGCCGAGCTTGAGCGCGCGCTGCGCGATCGGCTGTGTCTGTGCGCTGGAGCTCGCGACGATCGCGGCGAGCACAACGCCCGCGGCGAGGCGCAGAATCACATTCGTAGAAGCCATGAGATACTCCCCTGATTGAAGTACGGTGCGAACCCAATGCCGACACGGGCTGCTCGAGAACCGATCCCTTCGTCGGCTGTCCCCTCGGTCGATTTCTCGGACCAGGGTCCACACTAGCGAGAGCCGCCGGACATCGCAACGCCAATTGGCGGGACCCTTGCGTTTCGCGAACGACCGGCTACCAGCGGAACGAATGGCCCCACTGCGAGACGTCGACGAGGTCAATCGACTCGGGCTTCACGTCCACGATGCGCCAGCCGGCGTATTCGCGTCGAAAGCGGATCTGCCAGCGGCTGCGCAGCGAGCCGCCGCCGCCCGCGTCCCGCGCGAGCACCGTGGCCAGGTAGCTGGCGCTGACGACGAATTCGTCGGCCGTTTCGCGGACGACGCGCAGCTCCATCCGCCGCAGGAACTCGACCTGGGTCTTTTCCAGAGCCCGCGACACCTCGTCGAGAAAACGCGTCCGGTCCCATTCCCCTACGCGGAACGACGGCGAAACTCCGTTCGCCAGCGCGTCCGTCCGCGACGCCAGCAGGTCCAGCTCGATGCGGCCCAGCGCGTACCCGGCCACCTCGCGCGGCCGAACCACCCACGCCTGGACGATCAGCAGCACCGCGGCGACCGCCAGGCCGATGAGCAACGGCCGCGCCCGTCCCCCACGGCGCCAGTACACGAGCAGGAAGAAGAGAATCGGAACGAGCAGCGCCAGCAGCGCCGCGGGCGACTCGAACAGCAGCCAGGTGAGAGTATCCACGGCGTGCAGCTCCGCGGGGCCCACGGCCGGCCCGTTCACCAAATGTGAAGCAAATACGGCTTCCGCGCCCACAGCATATCTTTACAATGCAGTGTTGACATACGCCCGGCGGAGGGATGGCCGATGCGCATCGTCTATGGCGTTCACGGATACGGCCGCGGGCACGCAACCCGGGCGCTGGCAGTGCTGTCGGAGCTCTCACGCCACCACGAGGTGCAGGTCCTCGCCGGCGGAGACGCCTTCGATGCCATGCAATCCCACTATCCCGTCACGCGCATCCCCACGCTCGGGTATTACTACCGCCGCAATGGAACGCGCTCGAATTGGCTGACGGCGAAGCACAATTTCTCGTCGATCATGGACCTGCTGTTTCGCGGGCCGGCCTTTCAGTTGGTGGCGGAAACGATCCGGGCATTCGGGGCCGACGCCGCCATTTCGGATGCCGAGCCGTGGACGCTCAGCGCGGCCCGACGGTTGCGCGTCCCGCGCATCGGCTTTGACCATTTCGGGATCATGGCCTACTGCCGCCCGCCGATGCGCTTCTGGGATCAATTCCTCGTCGGGCGTGACGTTGGGCTCTACCGCTGGCTGATGGGCAACCCCGAGCGCGTTCTGGTGTCGAGCTTCTATCCCGCTCCGCCGCGCCGCTCGGGCGTGCGTGTGGTCGGGACGCTGCTGCGGCCGGAGGTCTTTCACGTGCGGGCCAGCGAGGGCGAGCACCTGCTGGCGTACTTCAACAAGGGCGAGCACCTCTTCACCGGCCGAATCGAGGATGCGCTGCGCGCCAGCGGGCTGCCGGTGCGCGTCTACGGGGCGGGCGCGCGCGGCGTGGAAGACAATCTCGATTTCCGGCCGCTGGGCAACCTCCCCTTCCTGCACGACCTGGCGTCGTGCCGCGCCGTGATCAGCACCGCCGGGAACCAGCTCGTCGGCGAAGCCCTGCATTTCGGCAAGCCGATGCTGGTCATGCCCGAGGACTGCGTCGAGCAGCGCGTCAACGGCCTGGCAATCGAACGGCTGGGCATCGGCATGCAGGTCTGGCAGCACTCGATCCACGAGGGCCAGCTTCGCGAGTTCCTCCAGCGCCTCGGCGAATTCAAGTCGAACGTCAGCCTGCACGCGCGCGACAGCCGACGCGAAGCGGTCGCGGCGCTGGAATCGTTCTTGGCCGAGCTGGCCGGACGCGGGGCGTCGGACGAGCGGCAAACCGACGTGGCGTAGGGGTCCATTCGCCGGCCGGCGCACGAACGCCGTGCGCGCGGAATTCAACGCGATCGATCCTGCAAGCTACCATCAGGCCTTGGGCTGAACCGCGGAGGGTGGCCGGAGATGCTTGGCTCGATGAGCCCAGCCGCCGCCGATAGGATGGGCCGCATGCGACCCGCCGCGCTGGCCATGTCGATCCTGACGAACCGCCTGGGCGGCGTGCCGCGCCCGTCGTGGTGCACCTACCTGGTCTGCTACCGCTGCAACGCGCGCTGCCAGATGTGCGATTCGTGGCGCGTCAAGCCGGGCAGCGAACTGACGCCGGCCGAAGTCGACACGGTCTTCGGCAAGATCGGCCGGCTCGACGTCGTTCGGCTCAGCGGCGGCGAGCCGTTTCTGCGCCTGGACCTGCCTGAGGTCGCGATCGCGGTTTTGCGCCAATCGCGGCCGAGCATCCTTCACATCACCACCAACGGCTCATTTCCCGATCGCATCGACGACTTCGTGCGAGGCTTTCCGCGGCCCGCGCTGCTGCGCTTCATGGTCTCGTTCGACGGCGCCGCCGAGGAGCACGACCGCAATCGCGGCGCCGAAGTTACGTTCGAAACCGCGCTGGCCAGCGTTCAGCAACTCGTGGAGCTCCGCAGGCAGCACGGCCTGGAGGTCAGCGTCAATCACACGGTCATTTCCGCCCGCTCGCTGGAGGATAATCGCGAATTGCGGCGGATTTTCGGCGAGATGGGCGTCGAGGTGCACTCGGTGCTGGCCTACGCCGACTCGGCGATGTACGGGGCCAAGCTGCGCGGCACGAAGGCTGAGCACCTGATCGTGCCGGCCGGATACCCGCTTCATCCGGCCCTGCGCGGCGCCGACGTGCTTGGCTTCGTCGACGACGAGCTGCGCCGCGTGGGCGAATTCCGCAGCGCCATGCTGCGGCACGGCAAGAAATACTATCTGCGCGGGCTGCGGGCCCGGCTTGAACATGAGGCGTCCCGAGCGGGCAATGGACACACGCCCAGCGCGCGACCCAATCCGCCGTGCGTCGCGCTGCGCAGCCACATTCGCCTGCTGCCGGACGGCGGAGTGCCGGTCTGCCAATTCAACACCGAGCCTGTCGGCAACCTGCTCACACAGTCCTTCGACGAGGTCTGGCGCGGAGCGGCGGCGCGCGGCTCGCGCGCCTGGGTGGACGCCTGTCCGGGCTGCTGGGCGGAGTGCGAAGTGATGCCCAACGCGATCTTCAGCGGCGACATCCTCGTGTCGTGAAGCGGTCCGAGGCAACGAAGGCGACGCTCGGAACCAAGCTGCCCGCGCTGCGCTCACCCGACGGCGATGCTGACGCTGAAGCGCGCGTCGACCGACGGTTCGCCCTCCCATTCCTGCCAGCGTTTCAATCGCAGCAGGACAACACCGGTGGCGACCGCACGGAAGCTCAGGACACGCGTGCCGCCGGCGCCGATCCCGCCGCCGGCGGGGCGAAAGTCGCTGCCGGCCGACGCCAGCGCGCCGCCGAGGTCGCCGTCAACCGCCCAGCGGCAGCCGCTGGTCGGCGTTTCGGGCAGCGAGATGTGGATCGCATCGCCCGCGTGGGCGCGGATCGTGGCGTTCTGATGCGTCTGTGTGAGAAAGATCTCGGGCACGGTCGCACTCCCGGGTTCGCATCGGCGCGCGTTGCGGAGCGCCGGCCCCACCGGCGCAGGGTCCCGCCGCCCCACGGCTTCGGATAGGCAGGCCCGTCGCGCCCCAAGCGCGACGGGCCCCGGTTCGGCTCTTGCAGATTCTACGGGCCGACGACCGCCTGACGAGCGCGGCGTCCTACCAGACGTACATCTCGTGCAGCAGGCCGTCAGCTTCTTCGCGGTAGTCGACGCGCGTCTGGGTCTGGCGGGCGTGGCTGCCGAGCACGGTCAGAGCCACGACCGCGGTGTCGGAGTTGTTGGCCAGCTTGCGCCAGCCGACGCCGTTGACATGCACCCACGAGTTGCGGTTCTGGTTGATCGACCAGACGCCGGTAATGCGCTTGTCGCTCAGCCAGGCAGTGATTCCGGCGCCCAGCCCCTCTTCGGGCGGGCGGATCGCCGGGGCCGCGTCGCCGCTGCCGATCCCCGCGAAGCCGCCGGGCGCGGCACCGGCGCCGGCGCCGCTGTCGCCGCCGCAGCCGCAGCCGCCCGTGGCGGCGCGGGTCGTGGCAGGGGGGGGCTCGGTCGGGCCGGCCGGAGCGGAAGCGTCGGCGATGCTCGCGGCGGCGGTTCCGGGGACACGGGAAGGTCTTGCCATCATCGGTTGCGCCCCTTTCTAGAGGACGTAGATCTGCTTGATCACGCCCTGTTCCTCGAAGAAGTTCACCGGCCGGTTGGCGGCCTTGGCCATGGTCAGTTGCACGAGCATATCGAAGAAGATGTTGTCGGTGTCGGGGGAGATCTTCCTCCAGCCCAGACCGTCGAAATGCGCCCAGGCGTTGCGGGTCTGATCGATCGTCCACAGGCCGTTGACGCGCTTGGCCGTCTGCCAGCCGGTGGCCTCGATGCCGTTGACGCCGTGGTTGTACCAGGTGTCGATCCCGCATTCCCCGTAGCCGATACGGAAGAAGCCGGACTCGCCCCAACCTGCGCCCCAGCTATTCTTGCAGATCCAGTACTTCTGGGTGTCGTCGTAGCCGACGATGGTGACGCAGTGTCCGCCGGCCTGCGCGCCGGAGACGTGTTTGTACACGCCCGAGCGGTAGTTGAAGAAATCGTTGTAGACGATGAAGCAGGCGCTGACGGGCCCCTTCTGCGAGATCCAGTCGCGGATCTGGGCGGCGGTCGTCAGCTTCGTGTACCCGGTAATCTTCAACACCCGGTTGCGCCAGTCGGAGCACAGGTTGGTGCAGTTCTGGTCTCCGGCCGTGTAGGGGTAGCAGGCTTCGTCGGCGACGCCGGTGCTCTTGAACCACTCGAGGGCGCGCTCGGGCCACCAGCCGTTGCCGCAGTTGCGCCCCTCGGAGCGCGCGTGACAGTAAAACAGGTGGGCCTCGGACAGGTCGATGGCCAGGTTGGAATCATTGCGGGCGACGCGCAGCGTGCTCTCGACGGTCGCGACCGTTCCGAATGCCACGCACGATCCGCAGCCGCCCTGGTTCTTGATGGGCGTGACGAAATTGCGGCCGCCCACGTTTCGCAGGTCAAACGCCGCCGGGGCGCCGACCGCCTCTCCCGAAGCCGCGCCGGCGGCAAGCGCCGCCTGGTACGCCGCGGCACGCGCCGCAACCTCCTCGATCCCGGGGTCGCCGGGTGCGGGTGCGACACCCAGGTACGACTGTCGCTCGGCGTCGGAGAGCGGCGTCAGTGTGGTGAACCCGGCCTCCCAGGGGTGGCCGGCGCCCGCCAGTGCCGCCTGTATGCTTTCAAGGTCGGAGCGCATTGCAGCCATGCAGAGACTCCTTTCGACTGTCTCGCTCGGTGCTCGTTACGACTAGTGTGAAACGTCCAACCACGCGTGGCAGCGTGAGGGAATATGAACGGGGGCCCCTGAAAATCCCCGATTCCCGCGCGCTTTTTGAATAAACTCGTGG
>CAYXIO010000102.1:0-5537 GCA_964465125.1 uncultured Planctomycetales bacterium
GGATGGCCCACTGCCGCTTGCTGCGGAACCACAGGTGCCGGTGCTTCATCAGGAATTCGATGCCGTGCGGCTTGGGCGTGATCGGGAAGCCCTCGACCGCCTGCAGCGGCCGCACGTCGCCGGCCGCCAGCTCGTAGCCGCCCTCGGCGCGAGGCTCGGCCTTTACCGTGCCGGTCACCAGGAGCGAGGATTCCTGCCCCAGCTTGGCGGCGCGTTCGAAGGCGGAGCCGGTGGCGTCGGTCCTCTCCAGCACGCACTGGCACAGTCCCGTGCCGTCGCGAAGCAGCAGGAACAGCAGCTTGCCGCTGGAGCGGCTGTTGTACAGCCAGCCGCTGAGCGTTACCGTCTGGCCGACATGTTTCGAGAGATCGGCAATCGTCGTTTCCGGGGCCATGCCATGCGGTCCTTTCCTGCGTCGAGTCGACAAGCCGGCAGTGTACGCAACCTCCGGCGGCTCGCCAGAGCGCCTGGCCGATCTGCGATCGCGCTCGCGTGCGCGCTGGCATTGTTCGCGGCGCTTCCGGTTTCCGTCGGCTGCGGCGCCTCCGGCCGCAGCAACCAGCGCATTACCCTGGCGGGCGCGCAGATTCCCGTGGAGCTGGTGGAGAATTGGCTGAAGGCCTCGCGGGCGGTCGGCTTCGCGAGCGAGCGGCGCCAGCCGGTGTACCTGTCTCAAAACGGCTTCCAGGCGATGGCCCGGGGCGAAGCGGACATCGCCTGCACCGATCGCGTGCTGACGCCGCGGGAACGGACGGAGCTGTTCGCGGGTAGGTCGGTCGAGGGACGGCGGGTCGGCTTCTACGGTTTTGCGCTCTATGTGAATCCGTCGAATCCGTTGGACAGCCTTTACAGCGGGCACTTGAAGCTCGTTTGCCAGAAGAAGATCCTCGACTGGAAAGACCTGTCGAATCAGCCGGTGGCGCGGCTGGAGGGGCCGATTCGCATCCTCGGACCGCGCAAGAGCACGCGCGCCGGCGAGATGTTGGCGCGTCAGGCGCGCATCTGGTTTGCCGAGCCGACCTGGGAGGTGATGGATTCCGACGCCGAGATTGTCGCCGCCGTCGCCCAAGATCCGCTCGCGCTGGGGGTGGCCAGCGTCGGGCTGGATCGCGGCGTCCGCTACCTGGGACTGCGGCTGGAGCGCAACGGGCCGCCGGCGCTTCCCTCGCTGGAGGAGATTGAGAGCGAGCGCTACGGTCTGGCCAAGGTGATTTACGTGTACGCCCTCTCCCCGATCAGGCCGGACGTGCAGCGTGCGATCGACTACCTCTTCAGCGACGAAGGACGCCGGGCGATCGAAGCGACCGAGGTCTGGCCGGTGTCCGCGTCGACGAGCCGCGTCGTTTCGCCATGATCGGCCCGCTGCGCATTCGCGAGGCGACGGTTTACCGGCTTGCGATTCCGCTGCGCTTTTCCTTTGAGCACGCCGCTGCGTCGCGCCGCGTCGCCGACCCCGTCGTGGTTCGGCTGCAAGGCGAAGCGCCGTACAACGACGTGGCGGGATATGGCGAGACGCTGGCGCGGCCGTACGTGACGGGCGAAAACGTCGAGAGCGTCAGCGACGACGTGGAGCACCTGTTCCTGCCGCACCTGCTGGAGTTTCGCGCGAGTTCCTTTGCGGAGGCGGTGGAGTTCGCGGACGCGCTGCCGACGATCATCGACGGCCGGCTGGTGAACGCGGCCCGGACCGCGGTCGAGCTGGCCCTGCTTGACCTGGCGGGCCAGGCGTTCGGGCGGCGGGTCGCGGAGCTGGCCGGCTGGCTGGATCGTCCGGCGTTCCAATCGCCGGGCTCTCTGCCCCAGGTGCGCTATTCGGGGATCGCGGTCGGACGCGGCTCGAAGCTGAGTTGGGGCGTGCGCTTGCAGCGTCTTTATGGACTACGCGATTTCAAGTTGAAAGTGGCGGTCGACGGGTGGGAGCAGCGGCTCGAGCGCGTGCATCGCGTGCTGGGCGGCGCGCTGCGCAGCGGCAACGCTACGCTGCGCGTAGACGCCAACGGCGGATGGAGCGTCGCGGAGGCTTCGAAGGCCATTCCGGTGCTCCAGCAATTCGGCGTGGAGGCGCTGGAGCAGCCCCTGCCCGCGGGGCAGGAAGCGGAGCTGCTCGCGCTGCGCGAAAGCGGACCCATGACGCTGATCGCCGACGAATCGCTGACGACGATCGAGAGCGCCGAGACGCTGATCGACCAGGCCGCCGTGCGTGTGTTCAACGTGCGCATCGCGAAGAACGGCGGGCTGCTGCCGGCGCTGAAGATTGCCGCTGCGGCCCTGGAGGCGGGCCGCCACGTGCAGCTCGGCTGCCTGGTGGGCGAGACGAGCCTGCTCGCCGCCGCCGGCGTCGCGTTTCTGGAGTGCTGCCCGCGCGTGCGCTACGCTGAAGGCGCCTACGCGCCGTTCTTTCTCAAGCAAGACGTAACGCGCAGCCCGGTGCGCTTCCGCTACGGCGGGCGCATGGCCGCTCGCCGCGGCTATGGACTCGGCGTTGACGTCGCGGCCGCGCGCGTCGAGGCGCTCGCCGACCAGCCGCCGCGACGGCTTCGTCTCTAGCGCGATTTCAATCCTGGTTTTTCGGGGAGCGCGAGCTTCCAGCCGGCTTGCTGAGGGCATGATGCCCGCGCTCCCCGAGCTGCCGTTCGATCAACCAGCCTATGGGCAGTTGGTCCCGAACGCCGTCAGCATCGTGCTCAGGTCCAGCAGATCCACGCAGCCGCTGTCGTCGAAGTCCGCGGCGGGCACGAAGTCCGGCGAGCCGTCGCACGATCCGAACGCGCTGAGGAGTATCGACAGATCGAGCAGGTCGGTTACGCCGTTGTCGTCCAGGTCGGTCGGGCAGGCGGCCGCGCACACCTCGGTGATGCGCAGCTCGTCCACTGCGGCTTCGACGATGGACCCGGAGCCCTCGTCCGACGCAATGAAGCGCAGCCGCACCTGCGCGGTCGGCACGCCGAAATCAAGCAGCCGGAAGGAGTGCGTGATCCACCCGCCGCTGGTGCCGGGCCCGCTGGGGCCGACGGTCTCGACATTCGTCCAGTTCTGGCCTCCGTCGGTGCTGAGATCGACGACGAAGATGTCTTCATTGGGCGAGGCGCCCTGGTCGTTCGAGTACCAGCGCGCGTACTCGAGGGTCGGGTCGGTCGTGTCGCCCAGGTCGAGCAGGGGACTGGTGAGCGTGGTCTTGCCGCCGTCGACGTCGAACGATCCGATCGTGGCGCCCGCGTTTCCGTCGGTCACCCAGCACAGCGTGCCCGCGACGGTCGCGTCGTCGCCGGGCTGCGCGGCGGTCGGCTGCGGGTCCATCCGGTTCCACACGCCGGTGGTCGCATCATCGCCGGAAGCACCGACGGACCAGCCGCTTTCGATCTCAAGCGAATCCATCAGGATCGTTCGAACCGCGGGAAGGGAATAGGGCGCCGCCGGTGCGCCCGGCGGCTCGTGAACGGCGATGCCGCTGGTCGGCGTCACCTCGACGTAGAACTCAAGCGACTCGCCGCAGGGCGTCGCTGGAAGCTCGGTGGTATACAGCCCGCTGCCGAGCGGCGTCAGCGCAACCGCGTTGAAGGCTCCGGATCCGATGCGCGAGTAAAGCACCGCCGCGCCCCCAGGAACGGTTGACGCGTATTCGTCGACACGAACGTCAAGCTGCACCGCTTCGTCCGCGGGCACGCTCGTCGGCACACCGTTCGGGAAGCTGACGATCACACCCGCGACCGTCGATTGGGCCAGCGCGATAACGCCCGCCCAGTTCTCCTCCGAGGTCGGGAGAATCTCGTCGGCAGGAAGCAGAAACCCCGGCGAACCGTCCGGTCGAAGCTCAATCGTCCAGCTATGCACGCCCGCGCCGCCGTAGACCCAGTCCACCGCGTTGCCGGCGGCGAGGTACAGCGTGGCGCCGATCGGGCCGGAAATGTAGTCCAGTCCGTGAACGGCCTCGATCTCGGCTTCCATGAGCGCGTTGATGTCGCGGAAGAGCGTGCGGTCAGGCTCGGCGGGCTCGCCGGTCGAATAGCCCCAGGGCGACAGGATGAGCTGGCCGTAGCTGTGGAAGTCGATGTGCGCGACCAGCTCGGGGTGAGCCAGCACGAAGTCGCGCATGCGCTGCGTCTCAGGTTCCGAGAACGGTGCGGTTCCCCGATAGGTCTCGTCCGAGCCGACGCCGCTCGACCCCGAGCCGCCCCACTGGTAGCCCCAGTTGCGGTTGTTGTCGACGCCGAAGCTGCCGTCGCCATTATTGCGGCGGTTCTTCCGCCAGAGCCGCTCGCTGTTCCACGTGAAGGCGTAGCCGTCGGGGTTCACGATCGGCACAACGTAGACGATGGCGTCGGCCAGCAGGCTGCGCACGCCGGCGTCGGTGTCGTAGGTGCGAATCAGCCGGTCAGCGACGTACATCGGCACCATCACCGCGACCCACTCGCGCGCGTGCTGGCAGCCGTTGAAAAGCAGCCCGGCCTTGCCGGCGGGCCCGTCGGATCCGGTGATCTGTATGCCGTAGAGCCTGCGGTTCTCAAGCGACGGTCCGAGGTCGAGCTTCGTCGCCAGGTCCGGCCGCAGCGCCACCAGCGTGTCCAGATACGCGTTGATCTCATCGTAGGGGTGGTAAGACGCGAACCAGTCGGCCCGGCGCACCGACAGGTCCCGCTCCTCCGCGTCCAGCAGCGTCTGAACGTTTTCATTCAGGACCACGTAGCGCAATCCGCTGGCATCGAGCGCTGCCATCTGCTCCGGCGGCACGCGGAAGGGCACCCGCCCCAGCCCGATCGAGCACGACCAGAAGTCGCCGCTGATCGCGAGCATGCGCTCGAGCTCGGCGGGGGTCTTCAGCTCGACTTCGACGAGACGGTGTCCGTCGTAGCGGACGCGCGGCTGCGCCTGCGCGAATGCGATCAGCGGCAGTGCCAGCACCGCCAAAAGGGCAGCGCGAAATGCTCGGATGCGTGTCATGAGGAAGCTCCTGTCGCCAGCGGCTCAGCTCGGATTGCGGCCGCCGGACGCCGTCCGGAATGGTTGTGGGCTCGTATTCCTATCCTAGCCGGGCCGGGCGCGAATCACAATTGATAACGCGGCGGCTGGAGGCTCGGGTCGCGTGCTGGCGCCATTCGATCCGACCCGCTCGCGCCGAGCGGACGGCGCCTCGTGGTGCCGAACGAAAGGGACAGAGGTACGGAGGGACGGAGGGGAAAGAGACGAAGAGACGGAGAGACGCAGAGACGAAGGGACGGAGAGACGAAGAGACGGAGAGACGAAGTGCGCGGAACGGCGTACTTCGCGCCTCGTGCCTCGTGCCTCCCGCGCAGCGCCGGTACGCGCAGCGCCTCGAGCCTCGCGCCCCGCGCGCAGCGCGCCCTGCGCCCCGCGCCTCGTGCCTCCCGCGCAGCGCCGGTACGCGCAGCGCCAGTCTGCGCAGCCACCGTCATTCCGAGGAGCGCAGCGACGAGGAATCTTGCCCGAGCGTCAACCGATCCGCTTCGCGTGCCGGCGCGCACTCGCGGCTGGAAATGATCTTGACAAGCAGCCTGGCGGCGGCGCATTATGCCCTCGGG
>CAYXIO010000103.1:0-4849 GCA_964465125.1 uncultured Planctomycetales bacterium
GTCTCGCTTTTGGGTGCAAAATGAAACCTGTGATCGGATTTTCCCTTGACCCCGCTGACATTCAGCGCATCGACGAAGCGCGGCGGCGGTTCGCGCCCGCGCGGGCGAGATGGAGACGATGATGCTGCGACAACTGCAACGATACGAACAGGTGACCGGGCTCATGTTTGAAACGACGAAAGTGCGGATCGCGTTCGACCGACGGGAACGGCCGGCACTGTTGGTCCGATTCGCGGCGGGAGAATCGGCCGTCGAGGTGCTGCTCGACATCGAGGCCGCCGGGAAGCTGAAACGGCAGTTGGGCCTTGCGTTCCGCGCGTTGGGCGTGCGGCGCGCCGGAAAGGAGTCGCGCGATGGGTAACTACGAGCGCATCGATTCACTGCGGCGGGCGCTGGAGTGGGTCCGACTGGTGCGGGCGACGCTGGACGCGAAGGACTCGCCCTGCCCATCTTGCGGCCTGAAAGTCAAACGCCGGATGTCGCACTTCGTGGCGGGCGAGTTCCTGGACTCGGCGCTGACGAAGATCACACGGGCGATCGAAACGATCGAAAAGATGGGGCTCAAGTTCGACGACGAGCAGACCCCGGAACAGTGGAAGGAGTCGCGCGATGAGCGAGCGGCTGATTGATGCGGAAGGTGCCCGGTTAATCCGCCGGGCCGCGCTCGGCTGTAGCGGCGAGCGGATGGTGGTCGAGTATTTCCGCCGGAACGGCGTGCCGGAACCGGAACGCTGGCAGGAATGGGCGGCGTGCGTCGGGGACCACGCTGCCGACGTGCTCGCCAGCCTGATGCTCTATTTCGAGCGGTGCGCGCTGGACTGGGCGGCGGTCGAAGCTCACGCGCGGGCGCGGGTCGTTAAACTGGCAGGCTCCCGCACCGCGGCGGCCCCGCCAAGCCCCCCGCCGGTCCTACTCGGCCCCGGCGGCGAGTTCCGGCGGGCGTGGCCCGGCCCATAACTGGCCCCGGCCGTTTCACGTGAAACGGCTGAACGCTAACCCATTACGCCACAATGACTTAGGGGAAATCCGGTGCCTTTGTCACCGGGCGCGAAGTGCAGTGGGGTGGGCGATGAGCATGGCACTCCGGCAATCGGCCCTGTCGGTTGGGCTGTTCGAGTTCCTGAGCCGCTACACCGGCGGCTGGAAGCACGTTACGGGGGACGGCTATCGCGAATTGGCGAGCATCTGGTAGAGGTTGCATCGATGAGCGACATCCGGGACAAGATCAAGAGCCGAGTGAAGAAGCTACTGGACTTGGCGGCGGACGACGGCGCGTTTGACGGCGAGATTGCCGCCGCGATGCTGGCGGCAGAGCGCTTGATGGACGCCTACCACCTGGAGGAAGCCGAGTGCCGCGCCGCGACCGCGCAGGAAACCGGACAGGCCGCCCCGGCTCCGACGATGGCCGAGGGTCAAGCGTGGACGTTCGGCCGTGCGTTGACGACCTGGGAAACCACGCTCGCGTGGGCGATCAGCGATCTGGTCGGCTGTGTGCAATGGTATCGGCTGGGCGCGACCGTCACCGAGAGCACGGGCGGTTTCAAGCAGCCGACCGTCAAGACGCCGGTCATGTTCTACGGGCCGGACGAGGACGTGCGGATTGCGGGCGACCTGTTTGGCGACTGGACGCGCGTTATCGGCACGCTGGCAGTCGGCAAGTTCGGAGATTGCACGCGGGGCAACGGCGGGCGCTACGCGCTCGGGTTCGCCGCGGCACTCCGGCAGAAAGCCCGAGACGCGCAGCATCGCCGGGCCGAGATCGTCACAAGCGCGACCACCGCGCTGATGCGCGTCGGCGGCGATCATTCGCTGGCCGCCGTGAACGAGCAGACGCGAACGCTGGCCCGGCAATGGTTGGAACAGACGAAGGGCTGGAAGCTCCGCAGCGGATCGGGTCGCAACGGCTATCGCAGTGGCAGTTACGACGCTTACGCGGCGGGTCGGGCCGACGGTAGTCGTGCCGACTTCAGCGCAAAACGCACGCCAAAACTGACGGGGTAGAGGCTTGCAATAGTCGCACTGCACCGGTATACTGACCGACGGCGTATATCAGGAGTGCGCGATGCGACAGAAAAAGCGTGCCAAGGTGCGGCATTCGGCGGAGCAGCAGACGGACATTCAGCGGGCGATCCTCCGGGCAATCGCCGCCCAATCGCCCGACGGCCTGAACACGCGGTACAAGCTGGCCGTGCGGTGCGGCTGGAAGCCGTCGGCGATTTATCCGATGCTCAGCGGGCGGACCTCGGTGCAGAACATCCAGAAGATGTGCGACGTGCTTGGGCTGACTGCAACCCAACAAAGGAGACAACATGACGCATGACGAGTGGCGACTGAGAGTGCGGCAGACGATCGGCGGATCGAGCGCGGGGGCGGCGCTCGGCAAGGGCCGGTTCAAGTCGCGGCGCGAACTCTGGGCGCAGATGGTCGCGGCCCGTGACGGCATCCTGCCGCCGGAACGCGAGACGGACGACATGCGGCGGGGCCGGATGCTGGAAGGCATCGCCCGTCAGGCGGTCGAGGAGCGGATCGATGTCCCGATCCGGCCGCACAACCAAACCGAATTCGTGACGAACCCGGACTACCCGTTCGCGCACTGCCTGCCGGACGGCTGGTTGCCCGACGGCGGGTTGGTCGAGATCAAGGTGCCCCGACCCGCCACGGTGGCGAAGGTCGCCATGCACGGGCTGTTCGACGAGTGGCGCATGCAAGCCGAGCACAACGCGACGATCGCGCGCGCACCCTACACGCTGGTCGGGATCATGGACCCGCTCAGTACGCGCGTCGAGATCGTCACGGTCAAACCCGACCCTGAGTTCGTCGCGATGATGATGCGGGCGGAAGAGGAGTTTTTCGCGCTGGTCGAAGCGCGGACGCCGCCGGAAGCCGACCCCGCGCCCCAGCCTGACGCGCGCGAAGAGCCGGGCAGCGTCGCTCGGCTGGACACCGACGAAGCGATCCGGGCGGCGGAGAATTACGTGCGGCTCCGCTCGCTGATCGAAGAGGTCGACGAAGTTCTCGACGAGGCGAAGCAGCGGCTCGCCGTGCTGTCTGGTTGCACCGTGCTTGCCGACGGCAAGCTGGCCGGCGGGCCGGAAGCGTTCGAGGTTCCGGGCCTATTGCGCGTGTACCACCGGGCGACCGCCGGCCGAAAGACCTTCGACAAAGACCGGGCGATTGCCCGACATCCCGAGCTTGCCGGGGCCGAGTTCTGGAAGATCGGGGCCGGTAGCCGGGCGTGGCGGCCGTACATTCTGCGGCGCGGGGAGTAACCGGGCGCGCCGGAAATCTTGCCCTGCCACCCTGCCGCCCCTTGACATATAGTGCAATCCGTGGCATACTACGGTAGAGCGCCGCACGGCGCAGAAGGAGACACGAGTGAGCACACAACCGAATGGACCGCCGCAAGGTACCGGGCTGGCCCGCAAAGCCGAGAAGCCGATCATTCTGGACCTGATCCAGCGGATGCAGCCGCAGATCAAAGCCGCGCTGCCGAACCTGGGCATCACGCCCGAGCGGATGGTGCGTATGGCGCTGACGTGCCTGCGCAACACTCCGAAGCTGATGGAATGCGAGCAGCAGACCGTACTCGCGGGCATCGTGGAATTGGCGCAGCTCGGCCTGGAGCCCGCGACGCCGCTCGGCCACGCTTGGCTGCTGCCCTACGGCCGGCGTGCGCAGGTCATCATCGGTTACAAGGGCTTCATCGCGCTGGCCGACCGGGCCGGAATCACGCTTGGCGCTGAAGTCGTGTACGAGGCCGACGACTGGGTTTACCCGCGGCCCGGCGACGTGCGGATCAATCACGTCCCCTACGAGGGCGACGGTCCCCGCGGGCAGCGCATGTACGCCTACGCCTACGCGGTCCGCGAGCACCGGCCGCTCCAGTTCAAAGTCGTCACGCGGCGCGATATCGAACGGGCGCGGGCGTCGTCGGCTGCCGTGCAGGGCAGCCGCAAGGATTCGCCGTGGTTCGGCGACGAGCGGGGCAAGCCCGAGGACGTGGACGCGATGTGGCGCAAGACCGCGATTCGCCGCATGGCTCCGTTCCTGCCGATGTCGGCCGAGTCGCAGACCCGGTTTGTCCGGGCGCTGGAACTCGACGAACAGGCAGAAATCGGACTGGAGCAGATGTTCGACCTGACGCCGGCGGAGACCCGGACGGAAGTCCAGACCGACGACCTGGAGAAGCGGCTGCGTGACGCGCAGGACGGCCCGAGACCGACGTAAGCGAGACCCCCCAACAAACGGAGACACCAATGGCAGGAGAGAGCGACGACAACCGCGGCCTGCGGATCATCCGCCTTCGGGCGGAGAATGTGAAGCGCCTGACGGCTGTGGACATCACGCTGCACGGCGCCCTGACGAAAGCGAAACGCCGATGAGCGACCGCGGGATGAGAGCCGACCGGATCGAGCTTCCGCCCTGGACAGAGCGGCGCGGCGTACCGTTTTCGCTGGAGTGTCACAGCTGCGACGCCGGCATGGACGTGGCCAGCATGGAGCAGGCGCGGTTGCTCGGTTGGCAGGACGTGCTCTACGACGACGGACCCGCATGGTACTACCTGGGGCTTTGCCCGTTCTGCGCGGCGCAAGATGCGGAGGATCAAGGGCGGGCGGTAGGAGCCGATCGTATTCGCCGCAACGCGGAACGCCGGGCGAAACGCCGACGGTGCCAGGAGTCGTGACGTGATCCTGCGAGGCGGTCTATTCCAGAGCGACACGGACGAACGCGACAACGAACCCACGAAGCCGCAAGTGGTGTTGCAACGCGACGATCCCGACGCGAGCCGGCGATTGTCAATCACACAGCACGACGACACGCTCGACGTGCTCTATCTGGACGAGCACAA
>CAYXIO010000104.1:0-4548 GCA_964465125.1 uncultured Planctomycetales bacterium
CGGGACAATCAGAGGCTGGCTCGGCTCTGTGGCGGGGGCTCGCCGAAGCGGCCCGGGTCCGGACGGGCCGGTCCAAGCCCCGCGAGCGGCCGGTGCGGGCCGACCCTGAGGTCCACGATGCAGGCCCGCTCGGGCAGGGAAGGCATATTGAAGGTACTATCCGTGTGCGTACTGCATGCGCACGCTGTAGCACGTCGGTGCCGCGGTTGCGACGTCGTCGGACGGTCAGCGGCCGATTGCGCAGCTCGAGCGTTGCGCCGTTGCGGCGGTTTGCGGGCGCGCAGACACAGGCCGCGGGCTATGGCGCTGCGCCCTCCGGGCGTGCCGCGAGCCGGGCGCGCTGCTCGGCCATGTCGCGCTCGATGTCGGCAAACACGGCCTTGAACTCCGGCTCGTTGCGGATCGCGGCAAGGTTCGGCTCGAAATCACGGTAGTAGCGCCAGAAGCTGCGCCACCCGGCTGACTCGGCCGCACGGAGCGCTGCGAGCGCTTCGCGCTCGCGGCCGCGCAGCGCGTGGATCTCGGCGTCCGCAATCCAGTAGCCATTCCACGGCACGCGTGGAATCGAGCGGATGAACTCCTCGCCGCGATCGAGCAGCAGCCGGGCGCGCTCGTGCTCGCCGGTCTGCTGGAGGACGAACGCCAGATCGACCGCGGCCCGCAGGTTGCTGGTGTCGATGGTCGGCGGCGCCGCCGCCAGCAGTTCCGGGAACGCCGCCGCATACCGCGCGCGCGCCGCCTGCGCGTTGCCTGCCGCGAGCTCGGCATTGCGCAGCAGCTTGATGCTCCAGGCCTCGCCCCGGGGGTCGCTCGCGAAGGAGCGGCGGGCGTAGTCCCGTGCCTGCGCGGCCTCGCCCCGGTACAGATGCAGCAACGCCGTCCAGTCGATCGGCTGCGTGCCCTCTGGGCTCAGCTGCCGTGCCCGGTCGAGAAAGCGCGCGGCGCGCGCGTCATCGCCCAGGTTCAGGTACTGATAGCCCTGATACGAAACCGCGTAGACGTCGCTGGGATCGAGCTCGGCGGCCTCTTCGAGCAGTGGAATTCCCTCGTCGAAGCGGCCCTGCAACACGGCGTGCGCGGCAGCGAGGCTTGTGTAACCGATTGGCAGCGACGGATCGATGGCGATCGCGCGACGGAATGCGGCGAGCGCCTGCTCGGTGCGTCCTGCCGATCCCAGCAGATTGCCCAGGTTGTTGTTTATGACGACCGACAGGGGATCCAGGGCCTGCGCCTTCTCCGCGGCCTGCAGGGCCTCGTCCACACGACCGAGATCGGTGAGCACACTCGAGTACCACTGGTGGGCGGTGGCATAGTTCGGATTCAGCTTGATCGCCTTGCGCAGCTCGGCCTCGCCGCCTACCAGGTTGCCACGAAGCGTGTGCAGCACGCCGAGGGCGGCGCGCGCCTCGGCCAGGTCCGGGTCGAGCGCGAGTGCCCGGTCGATGGGTTCCTCGGCCCTGGCATATGCCCGACGACTCGGGATGAACTCGTACGCCCCCTGGATGACGAAAGCGGCGCCGAGTGCGGCGTGGGCGAGCGCGAAATCGGGATCGGCGGCAACGGCCTTCTCGAAGTGGTCGATCGCCGCCGTGACGCCTGCACTCGTGCGCTTCTCCAGCCACTGCCGGCCGAGCTGGTAGTCCTCCCAGGCGGTCAGATTCTGCGTCGGGGCGACAGCGACCCGTGCCTGCTGCGCCGGCGTGAGCCGGGTCTCGAGCGCGTCGGCGATGGCGGCGGCCACCTCGCTCTGGATGGCGAACAGGTTGGCGACCGTCAGATCGCGGTCGTAGGACTCGGCCCACTGCTGGGTGTCCGTCGGCGCGTCGACCAGTTGTACGGTGACGCGTATCCGCCCGCCGGCGCGCTGGATGCCGCCCTCGAGGATTTTCGTGGCGCCGAGCTTCTCGCCGATCTCGCGCATCGTGAGCCGGCTGTCGCGAAAGTGCTCGACGGAGGTGCGGGCGATCACCCGGAACGCACCGAGCTTCGCGAGCTGGGTCAGCAGGTCGTCGTGGACTCCATCGACGAAGAACGCGTCCTCCGGGTCGGCGCTGCGGTTGTCGAAGGGGATGACGGCGATCGAGGGCCTTGGGTCGGCGGGAATCGCGGGTGCCAGCGATGGCGCGACCGTGACGGCCGGCGGGGACTGCGCGTCACGGGCCTGTTCGTAGCGCCAGAAGAGGCCGCCGCCCAGCAGGAACAGCAGCGTGATGATCGTGAGCTCCGCGGCACTGACGCGCTGCTCGCCACGATCGCCGTGGTACCACGCCAGAACGAGGACGACGGGCAGACCGATCAGGAATGCGAGAGTCGCAACCTGAGTCGTCACCGCCGGCCACCGGAAGGCGTCGGCGACGAAGCCGATGCCCTGCAGGAGGCCCCAGGCTCCGGCGAGGTAAGCGAGTCCCCACTGCACGACCTTGCGTCGGCGCATGCGCTCCCAGAACCCGACCAGATCTGCCGGAGTCTTACCTGTCACCGTGCCTGCCCTCCTGCTTTGGACCGGAGGCCGCCGGGCAGCAAAGTCGGATCATACGGACAAGCCGACTCGAGGGAAGGACCGATGGTGCCCCGGGAATCAGTGAGCGGCAATTCTTCCTTCGCTGTATCGCTCGCGGCCTGCGAGATCGCGATGGGTCCGAACCTCTTCGTAGCCGGCAGCCACGAGTTGCCGGCGAACTGGCTCGCCCTGCGTGTCACCATGCTCGAGCAGCAGCCAGCCGTCACTCCTCAGGTGCCGGGGTGCAGCGGCGACGATGATCTCCAGGGCCTCAGGCCCGGTCGGTCCGGCGAAGAGTGCGCCCGCTGGTTCCCATCGGCGCACCGCCGGTTCGACGCGCGGATCGTCGTCCGCGATGTACGGAGGGTTGCTGGCGGTCACTGACGGCCCGCGGGTCAGGAGCCAGCGTGTCGCCAACCGAAGCGCAGCCGGCGGCGAGAACAGCAAGCAGAAGGGCAACAAACAGCCATACGGCAGACGGTCGGGACCTGCCGCACCTCCGAGGCCGGAACTGGCAATGCCTGACGCAAATAGCAGGCTCATGGCCGCCTCGGCTGCCCGCCCCCCTCGCACTGCTCCATGTCGATGCGAACCCCGCAGGAGTCCGGGTTACACTTCGCGTCGAGGTACGTCTATGCGCAAGATCGAGCACATCGAGCAGCAGATACGCGAGCTGTCCTCCGCGGAGTTTGCGGAATTGCGCGACTGGATCCTTGAGCGCGACTGGGCTGCGTGGGACGCGCAGATCGACGCCGACGGGGCCGCCGGCAAATTCGACAAGTTGGTTTCCGAGGCGAAGTCAGATTTCAATCGTGGCAAGACCCGCAGGCTTTGAAGCATTTCGCTTCACCGGCATTCTGGGCGTTGTATGGCGCGCTGCCGGCAGAGGTTCGGACGCTTTCTGACAAGAACTACGAGCTACTCAAAGCTGACCCGCGCCACCCGTCGCTGCACTTCAAACAGATCGGCCCGCTGTGGTCAGTTCGGGTTGGTAGACACTATCGCGCGCTGGGTCACGACGTAGAAGATGGCGTGCAGTGGTTCTGGATTGGGACCCATTCGGACTACGACAAGCTTGTCGGCTGACAAACAGTTGCGGCGGGCCATGTTACGCCGGCTGCTGCGCTGCCTGCGCGTCCGACTCGGCTGCGGACTGATACAGCGTCAGTAGTGTCCCAACGTTACTCAAGCAAGTTCAGCTGATATGGCGCGTCGTCGGGATTCTGGTCGGCGACCGCGCGTGCAAGTCGTTGATCGAGCGGTAGTTGCTCGAAGAGCGTGAGGCGGGGGATCTGCAGGTTTTCATGGAGCGTGAGCGGCAGGTTGAGACGCTTCTTGACGATCGCGACGAGCACGTAGACCGAAACGGCGATCCAGATTCGGGTCTTGACTGCATTTTCGGAAGTGCCGAAGAAGGCTTTGATACGCAGGTGCTACCGCGACGGCACCACCCACATTGTGCTCGAGCCGCTGGGCAGGCCGCCGCCGCGGCACGAAGCGATGAGCTGGGCGCAGCGACTGAAGCGGGTGTTCGGCATCGAGATCGAGGCCTGCCTGCGCTGCGGCGGGCCACTGCGGATCATCGCGAGCATCGACCAGCCCGCGGTGATCGCGAGGATCCTCTCGTACCTCGCGCGCACGGCGCCGGTGCAATACCCGCCCGAACTGCCGCTCGGGGCACGGGCGCCGCCGATGCCATTGCGCCTGTTGTGTACTCGAGGAGAAGGAGTGACTGCGCTCGGCGCAGTCGCGACGGGCACGGGTTTCGTGCCGGCCGGCGGGTGGCGCGGACCCCTGGCGGGACAATCACAGGCGGGCTCGGCTCTGTGGCGGGGGCTCGCCGAAGCGGCCCGGGTCCGGACGGGCCGGTCCAAGCCCCGCGAGCGGCCGGTGCGGGCCGACCCTGAGGTCCACGATGCAGGCCCGCTCGGACAGGGAAAGCATTTTGAAAGTACTATCCGTCTGCTGACGCGTCGCGATGAATTACAGCAAGGCCTTGACGCCATCCGTGCCGACTACCGGCGCGGATTGCCGGCCGACTTTGCCGA
>CAYXIO010000105.1:0-4318 GCA_964465125.1 uncultured Planctomycetales bacterium
CGCCAGGTCCGCGTTGCGCTGCGCCAGCTCGCGGTGCAGGTAGACGAGTTCTTCGTTGAGATGGCCGAGTTTCTCGAAGATGCGGTCGCTGCGCTCCGGCGCGGCGGCCACGGGGTTCACTGAGGCCCGCGTCGCGAGGATGAGAAGCTCGTCACCCACGGCGATCCCGGACAGGCGCGCGGCTGCGGTGTGGTCGTCGAGCCGCAGCTCGACTTCCCAGTCCACGGCGGCGTGTGCTGAACGCAGCGCCGCCACGAACGACGCGATCCGCGCGGCCCCCTCTGGGGACGCGAGCGTCTGCAAGCTGGCACCGGAAGTGAGCCGCGACGAAACGCCCCAATCGTCGCGGATAATCTGGGCCACCGTGCCGTCGCCGGCACACCGGACCACGATCAGCGAAGACGATGCAGTGTTCATGGCGCCCACCCGGGGCCGCCTACTCGCCGAGGTCGAAGTTTTCGTCCAGGTTGTCGGTCGGACCCTCGTCGGCGTCCGCGTCCGCGCTCGGCGGCGGGAGCATCCCGGCCTTCGACATTTCGAGGAAGCCCTCGAGCTTGCGGGCCCGCACCGGGTGCTGGAGCTTGCGGATCGCCTTCGCCTCGACCTGTCGCACGCGTTCGCGAGTCACCTTGAAGATCTTGCCGACCTCTTCGAGCGTGTAGGTGTAGCCGTCGCCGATGCCGTAGCGCAGCTTGATGATCTCGCGCTCGCGGTAGGTCAGCGTCTTCAGCACCGCCTCGATGCGGTCCTTGAGCATGTCGCTGCTGGCGGTGATGACCGGCGATTCGACCTTCTCGTCCTCGATAAAATCGCCGAAGTACGAATCTTCGCTCTCGCCCACCGGCCGATCGAGCGAGATCGGGTGCCGGCTGATCTTCAGCACCCGGCGGGCCTCGGACACCGGCATCTTCGCGTCGCGGGCGATTTCCTCGATCGTCGGCTCGCGCCGCAGTTCCTGGAGCAGCCGCTTGCTGATGTTGCGCAGCTTGCTCATGGTCTCGATCATGTGGACGGGGATACGGATCGTACGGGCGTGGTCGGCGATGGCGCGGGTGATCGCCTGGCGAATCCACCACGTCGCATACGTGCTGAACTTGTAGCCCCGGCGATACTCATATTTGTCCACCGCCCGCATCAGGCCCGTGTTGCCTTCCTGGATGATGTCGAGGAAGGACAGCCCGCGGTTGCGGTACTTCTTCGCAATTGACACCACGAGTCGCAGGTTGCCGCCCGCCAGTTTCCGCTTGGCGTCTTCATACTCGCCGAAGACCTTTTGCGCTTCGGTCACGCGGTAACGCAGGTCGCCCGCGCCCTCCATGACGAGATCGACCAGCCCGCCCAGCTCGTCCTTCATCGCGTCCACTTCGTCCGCGGGCAGCGACTTGCCCTTGCTGCGCAACTCCTCGTGAAGCTGCTCCATTTTCGTACACATCGAGGCGACCTTGCGCATCATCGGCGTGATGCGGCTGGTACGCAGCGAAAGCTCCTCGAGCAGCGTCACCGCCCGCCGCCGACGCTGATCGATCCGGTCCTGAGCGCCCTTGCGGGCCACCCCCGATGCCCGGCTGTCGCGGGCCGTCGCCCAGTCCGCCCGGTTCAGCTCGAGCAGCTTCTGCACCGTCGCCAAGTTGGCGGGCAGCCGCTTCAGGATCGTGTTCTTCGCCATGCTCTCGGTGGTCGAGATCTTCATCGTGCGGTCAAACGGCATCCGCCCGTCCGCGACCGCCTGCATCGTCTCGACCGCCTGCAACATGCAGAAGTCGTTTTCGAGCACGCGCCGGCGGAACGCCATCCGCGTCAGCTCGATCTTCTTCGCGAGGGCGATTTCCTGGTCGCGCGTCAGCAGCGGAATCTCGCCCATCTGCGTGAGGTACATCCGCACCGGGTCGTCCACCCGCTTGACCGTCGTGTCGGTCAGGTCGACCTCGGTGACCTCCTCCAGCGCGTCGCCGCTCTCGAGGGCCGCCCCGCGCTTGCGGTCCGCGTCGCGCAGCTTGTCCGCCTCGATCTCGTCGATCAGCTCGATCGCCGCCTGCTCGATGCGGTTCAGCACGCTCTCGAGCTTCTCCGGCGAAATCGCCTCGTCCGGGAGGGCCTCGTTCAGCTCTTCCCACGTGAGGTACTTGCGGCGTTTACCCAGCTCGATGAGCTGATTTACACATTGCTCAATCGGGTCAATATCGGGCTGCACAGCCAGCATGGCTTGCTCTCCGCTTTCGGGCCGGCGTCGTCCGCGCGTCGCCGGCGGCTTTTTCTTCTTCTCTCGCGTACTCATGTGCGGCGCTCTTCAGCGCTCGGGGCGCACCGTTGGGCCACGTCGCCGGCTGGCCGGCAGGGGGGCGCGGTGCTTGCGGGCCAAATCCCGCAACTCCTGAAATGCGGCGGCCTCAGACGCAGCGCGGCCCGGCTCGGGGTGCAGCCCGGCCCGCAGGTCGCCCATGCGCAGCACGTCCAACTCGGATGCCAGCCGCGCGCCAGCCGCGGTAACAAACTCCGCCGTCGCCGCAACACCGGCAACTCGCCCCAAGGCACGCTCGACGACTTCGCAAAGCGCGCTGTCCTCGCACTGCGACTGCACGTCTTCAAGGGAGTATTCGCCGTGCTCCGCATGTACTTCAAGCAACACCGTGTAAAGCCGCTGCCAAGTCTCAGAATGCTCCATGCCGGCGGCCACGGCGTCGGTTACCCAGCGCCAGGCGCCCGGGTCCGACAACAGCAGTCCTAATACGCTCTCGGCGGCCGTGACGAGCCCCGCGGGCAACGCGCGCACGCTCGTGAGGTACGTCGAGCCTTCGGCCGACGTACTCGCCGGCTGCGAAACCGGCGTCGCAGGCCGACGACGCGCCCGTGCGAACAGGCCGAAGGCCTCGTCGGGCGGCATCCCGAGCAGCTCGCCCAGGCGTCCAATCAGCAGGCTCTGATCCAACGGATCGAGGGCACCCGCCGCGGCGGCCCCCGCCACAAACTGCACGAACTCGTCCACAGCCGCACGCCGGCCGGCGCCGCGGGCGCCGCCAAACGCTCTAAGTGTATGCGACCACTTGAATTGTAGTGCATCCTGCGTGTCCTTCAACTGGTCGGCGAACGCAGCGGCGCCGCCCGCGACGACGCAGTCGGCGGGGTCTTTTTCTGTGAGCATGAGTACATCGACACGCACCTGCGACCGAACCGCGACTTCAACCGCCCGGTCCGCGGCGCGGATCCCGGCCTGGTCGCTGTCGAAACATAATACGATCCGCTCGACGAGCGGGCGCAGCAGCTTGACGTGGGCGTCGCTCATGGCGGTGCCGAGCGTGGCGACGGCGTGCGAAAACCCATGTTGGCTCAGCAGCACCGCGTCAAGATACCCTTCCACGACCAAGACCGTCCGTTCCTTTTCGATCGCGCGCCGGGCCTGATCGAAGCCGTAGAGCACGCGCGATTTGCTGAAAAGGGCGGTTTCCGGCGAATTGAGGTACTTCGCCGGGTCGTCGCCGAGCGCACGGCCGCCGAAGGCGATCGTCCGCCCCAGCGGGTCGCAGATCGGGAAGATCAGGCGGTTGCGGAAGCGGTCATAGGTCCGCCCGGCTTCATTCGTGGCGACCAACCCGGCTTGCTGGAGCAGCTCCGGCCGCAGCCCCGCCCGCCGTCCAGCCGCCAGAACGTCGTCCCAGGCGTCTTGGGCATAACCGACGGCGAACCGCTGGATGGTGTCGTCCGCCAAGCCGCGCCGCTGGGCGTAGGCGTACGCCGCGCGGCCGGATTCGGTCGTCGTGAGGTTTCGCCGGAAGTGTTCGCGCGCCCACGTCAACGCCGCGAGCAGCTCCTGTCGCGACCGCTCGGCGACTTCGTCGCGGGGCGTCGGCCGCGCGGCGATCCCGGCGCGCTCCGCCAGCTTATTGAGGGCTGCTCGAAAATCGACCCGCTCGATCTTCTCGACGAATCGGATCACGTCCCCGCCTGCGCCGCACGACCAGCACTTGAAAATCCGCTTCGTTGGGCTGACGGCCATCGAGGGCTTATGGTCAGGGTGGAACGGGCACAGGCCGAGATAGTCCTTGCCCTTGCGGACGAGGCGCACGCGCTCGCCGATGATCGCGACGATGTCGGTCGCTTCTAAAACCTTGTCTTTTAACGAGTTATCCATCTGTACCCGTCGCGCGGCTCGGCCCAGGCGCGCCATCCTGGCCGTAGCCGCAACGCAAACCGCCCACCGGCTGGGACGTGTTCACGCGAATCCAATAGTATAACTCAATATGCGCACAGTGCCAAAAAACTTCTGAGAACCGGCCATCAATTGACAGGTTTTAACAGGTTGCCAACAAACGAATTACGCCAG
>CAYXIO010000106.1:0-4215 GCA_964465125.1 uncultured Planctomycetales bacterium
GGGTCGCGATGGCAGTTGGCGGTCAGCGCCATCAGCGCGCTCATGCGGCCCCACTCGTCGCGCGAGCGGCCGTCGGCCATCGCCAGCAGCTCGCGCAGTGTCAGCTTTCCGGGCTCGATTCCAACGATTCCAGCGCAGCGCCAGATAAGCTGCCAGCATTCGCCAGCGCCCGCTCGACGACTTTTTCCAGCTCGCCGCTTTCCAGACGCTTCTCGACCAGGTCGCGGGCGCGATCCATCACGTTCCACGTCGTCGCGAGCACGCGCTGGAGGTTCGCCCGATCCCTCGGGCTCGGGGAAAAACCCACGAGGTCCTCCAGGAGAGCCTTCGTTGCGTGCTCGATCGCGTCACCGGCCATCGCCCGCCCAAACTCCTCGTCGCTGACGCCCTTGGCGTCGGCCTCGGGCTTGCAGACGGCGTAGACGACGTCGCAAAGCAGCACCGGGTCGCGGATCAACCGCTCGATCAGCTTGCCCTCGACGATCTCGAGCAGGTCTACTTCCAGCAGCGAGCGAACGCGCTTGATCGCGTCGACGTTGATCGCGATCGTCCAGGTCCGGCCGGCGTTGTCGTTGAAGGTCTTCACAGTGCGATGCCCTCCGTGGCATTGCTCTTTGCGGGCGAGACGCCCGCGCTACCCTTATCCGCCGATCCAGCTCGGCGCCGTGGCCGAGTAGGTGACTTTCGCCGTGACCGAGACGGTGATCGCCTCCTCGAGCGCCTCGCTGCGTGAGAACGCGGTGATCATGAAGTCGGCCTGCAACCCCTGGCCGCCTGGGCCGTCGAGCACCTGGAGTCCGATCGCCTCGTTGTTCAGGTAGGCGTTCTTGATCGCGGTGAATCCGGCATCGGCGGGCTTTACCCGTGAGAGAGTCAATGCGTCCCGTTCGAGGATCGCCAGCGCGTCGGCCGGCAGCAGCAGCACGCCGCGTTTGGCGGCGGGATCGATGTCGATGCGGACGACGTAGGCCTGGACCGCCTGCCGCAGCGCCTCGTCCGCTTGCCCCGTCGCCAGCGCGCTGCCGATCGCGGCGAGTTGTTTGAACGCCCACGCCCGCAGATCGACTGCGTTCACAGGCGTCGCAACGCTGGCCCCCGCGGCGGCCAGTTCCGATTCCAGCGCCTCCCGCCGTTTCCGCAGGCCCACGAGCGTGTCCCGCAGTTCGGCCAGGTCGTCGAGTTCACCGTCGGCCAGCAGCGCCACGACGCTGTCGATGCGTTTCTGGGCCGCCTTCAGGTCCAACTCGATCCGGCCGCGCTTGTCGTCGGGCCTCGAGCGGGCCTGCACCGCCTTGACGAACCGATCCACGACCTTCTCGACGGCGGGCCGGTCGCCGCCCACGACGCGGCGGACCTGCGCCAGAACGAAGGCGTCGAGGGCTTCGGCGTTGAGGTAGGTCGGGTCGCAGCCGTTGCGGCCGTAGCGCATGTACGCGCCGTCCATGTAGTAGCGCAGCCGCCCGGCGGTTCCGCCTTTGTGGCCGTTGAAGTTGAAACCGCAGCGCGTGCATTTCACCAGGCCGCTGAGCAGGTAGCGGTTCGTCGGCCGCGCCAACCCGCCCAGCTTGGAGCGACGGGCAATCTCGTCCTGAACGCGCTGCCACAGGTCGGCGCTGACCAGCGGTTCGTGGGCGTTCTCGACGACCACCCACTGGTCCCGGCCATTGCGCTCGCCGTTCGGGTTGCGCGCCGGCGGGCGCAGCGAGCCGTCAGGCGACGGGGCGTTGATCTTGCTCTTGGTCGTGCGGTTCCAGACCAGCGCGCCCTTGAAGACCGGGTTCCGCAGGATGCTGGCGACTGACGTATGTTCCCATCGCCGGCCCATCGGCGTGCGGACGCCGGCGGCGTTGAGGCGCATGGCGATCGTGCGGATGCCGGTCCCGCCGGCGCACCACTCGAACATCTGCCGCACGGTTCTGACGCGCTCGGCTGGGCCGGGCACGAGCCGCACGATGTCGGACTTCGCCTTGGGCAGGGCCTCGCCGCGGGGCAGCACGCGCAACAGCGTCCCATCGGGCGCGAGCTCGTGACGGCTACCATCGGGCATCTCGCGCAGCAGGCGCAGGACCTTCCCGTCGGGCGCGACGTACTGGCGGTCGTAGCCGAACGGCGCCTGGCTGCCCAGGCGGCTCTTCTGCCGCGTGAGATGCGAGAGTTGCCCGCGAATGCTGTCGCGCGCGAGCTTTACGCTGTACTGGCGGGCCTGCCAGGATTTCACCCCCTGGAGCAGCTCGCCCTCGTCGCCGGTGGGGATGCCCTCGGCGCAGAAGACCACGTCCACGCCCGCCAGTTTCAGCCGGTGGACGTAGAAGCCGGTCTCGTTCGTTCCACCGCGACTGAAGCGCGAGATGTCGTAGACCAGCACGGTATCGAAGTCGCGGCCATGCTCGGCGTCGTGCAGCAGGCGCTCGAAGGCCTCGCGGCCGCGGGCGCTGGTCCCGCTGATGCCGTCGTCGATGAACCAGCGCAGGATGCGGTAGCCGTTCGCGGCAGCCCACTTCTCGACGTAGGCCCGCTGGTCGACGATCGACGTTTCCTGCATGTCCTTGCTGCGGCGGGCGTAGCCGGCCGCCGGGATCAGCTTCTTGGTGCTCATGTTTCGCCGTCCTTCCGGGCCACGGGGACCCACTGACCCTTCCCTCGTTTTGGCCCGGACATCAAGGCATGTCGCGCCAGAATCTGCCGGAAAAAACCGGCCGGAATCCGCTTGCTTTCCCCGCCCGTCGAGGTAACTGACTGCCCGCTCGCATGGCGAGCCGCCCGGGCGCGTGCCTGGACGAACGCGGAAACGCATGCTGGAGAACAGCGATGAGCAAGAAGACCACGAAGAAGGCGGCGAAGGCCGCCAAGACCCCGAAGCCTGCGAAGGCGACGAAGACACCGGCGAACGACAAGCCGCTCAGCGGGCTGGACGCGGCCGCCAAGGTCCTGGCCGACGCGGGCGAGCCCATGCGGGCGCGCGAGCTGGTGAGCACGATGATCGAGCGCGGGCTGTGGAAGAGCGGCGGCAAGACGCCACACGCCACGATCTACGCCGCCATGATCCGCGAGATCGCGGCGAAGAAGAACGCGGCCCGGTTCCGCAAGACGGACCGCGGGCTGTTCGCGTTCAACGGGTAGCACCGTCGCCAACATCTCGCCCTTCCTTACGCACCCTGGCCGCCCGGCCGGGGTGTCTCTTCGGCCAGAAAGTCGGACCCGCGCAACAAAGCCAGAGAAACCCCGCGCGGCGTTCGACGGGCCTATTCCGCCGCCCGCGGCCGGGTAGGACCCGCTGACCCCACAGGCGGGGGTTTCGTGGGCCGCGATGGTCCGCGGTCCGATCTATTGCGCCATATTTCCAGTACACATCGTCAGCTCGAAAACGCATGCAATGGATAGGACCGCGGACCACTGCGGACCAGCGCATCAGTCGGCAGCAGCGCGATGCCTTCGTAGTAGCCGACCGTCGCGCCGCACACGCCGACCTGGAACGTCATCGCCGCCTGGTGCGGCGGGAAGATCTGGCGCAGGACGTACTGAATGCCCTCGTACGCCAGGATGTTCGGCGCGACGAAGCGGCCGAGCTCGGCCCCGCTGTCGTGATCCAGCAATCGTACGAGGAACGCGCCCATCAGTACGTCCCCCGATAGTGCGACCGCGTGCAGACAAACGCGTCGATCCCCGGGTCGGGCGCGGCGAAGATCAGCACGACGTCGCCGACGACCAGCGGATTGACCCACTGTCCGCCGGCGCCCTGCTCCTCGATGTTGAAGACGTTGTTGTACGCCGCGCCGCCGCCGACCTGCGTCCAGGCCCCGTCCTCGTCCACCGTGGCTTCGACGGCTGCGTACCGGTAGGGAGGCGCCGTCCCCGTCTTCGACGTGATCATCGCGCACGCGGCCGTGACGCTGCCGCCGCCTCCACCGCCGATGCGGGCGACCGTCCAGGCGATCTCGGGGTCCTGGCGGTCCTCGACGGGCTCGACCCACAGCAACCGGGCCGTACCCGAATCGCCACTCTCCAGCCGCGACGCGACGCCTACAGCGATGTCAGCCGAGGTATGCGCCTCGTCGACCATCCGCACGCGGACGACGCAGACGCCGTCCACGCAGGCCCGGACGATCGCGTCGTCCTTCGCGGGTTCGAGGAGGATCGCGAACTTGCCGGGGTGCGGGCTGGACGGCACGACGCCGCGCAGCGCGACGCGCTGCTTGAACTCGTCCTCGTTGTCGA
>CAYXIO010000107.1:0-3799 GCA_964465125.1 uncultured Planctomycetales bacterium
CACGAAGACACGGCCCGGCACTTCCGCGCGATTCGCGTTGTCGAAATCGAGAAGATGGAACAGCGCTCGCGCACCGCGAACCGACGATTCAGCGTGCAGGAATTGGCCGCGGATGCGTGGGACGCTGCCGAGCTTCCCGACCTGACCCCGCTGGCGGAGTGGCTGGGCAAACGACCGGATTGCACGTCGGCCGTGAACATCCCGGAAGAGCGCCCGGCGGAGCTTTCGCATTCGCCGATGTTCGATCCGAACACCGTCTATTTCGGCCGCCGGCCGGCCGCCAAGGGGCGCGACGGCGCGGCAGGCTCACATATGGATTGCGCGTCGAACGGACAGGCGAAGCTCATCGTCCGGCTGGCAAACGTGGGTGTTTCCGGCTGGGCGAACGTGCCGGCCGACGAAGCGCCCTGCCTGACCGTGTTGGGCGAAGTCGATGCCCGACTACTCGCGGCGCGACGGCGGTTCGACGAACTGGCCGAAAGCCGCACCGGCGATCCGCGTTTGCAGGCGCAGATTGTGGACCAGCTTTTGCGCTGGTTTGTGCATGGCCGGAATGCTCGCGGAGCGCCGGCGACGGCCGCGGCGGACACCGACGGCAGCGACGACGCGGGCGTTGCCGTACCGGCGTAGAATCTGATCGAACATGGCACGCAATCCATCATCGAACGGCAGCGACCACGACAACCGCGGGCGGTTCACGGCCGGGAACAAGGCCGGGCGCGGGAACCCGCATCATCGCCGCGTCGCGGAGCTGCGCGCGAAGATGCTGGAGCGCGTCACGCCGGACGATCTTACGGCCGTGGTTGAAGCGCTCGTGAACAAGGCGAAGGCCGGCGACACGGCGGCTGTCAAGCTACTGCTGGATCGCGTCTTCGGGCGCATCGCCGACCACGACGCCGCGGCGGCTGAGGATCGGGCGGAGCGCGACGCGCTGCGCCGTGAGCGGGAACGCGAGCTGACCGACACGCAAGCCGGGCTGCGCGAAGCTGAGCGGATCATCCACGAAGCTGAGGAACGGCAAAGCCTGGAATTGCGGGTGTCGCTGGCTGGCGTCGAACTGCCGGAGTAGCCGCCCCGGCCCCGCGGCGGCGCTGGGGGTCACGGGGCGAATCTGTCCACGCCCGACACGCTTCGCACCGTCAACAACGGTGTTTGACGGTCGCGTCCGACTCGATCCCGCCCGCACGCGCGACGCACGCCCGACAGATTGACCCGCCACGCCCGCAGAGCGACGATGATCCGCTGATACACGATACCCCCGGAGAATCGAAGGATGCCGAGACGGAAGAAAGGTGCGGTCCGGTACGGACACGGCGCAATGTGCAATATCTGCGGGCTGAACTGCGGCAAGGGCGGCGCGCTCGCGAAGCACGTTCAAGCGGCCCACAAGGTCAAGTATTCGACGTACAAGCGGTGTTTCTACGATTCTGCGAAGACGGTGATTGCGAACGCCTGGGACGACTCAGTTTCAACGAAGTCGGGCGACACGGTGATTACGCACGTCCTGGTACGGCGCTTCATCGGCGATCCCGGTCCGCGTGGAGTGCCGCGCGCCGCTCGCCCGCAACAGTGAGCAATTCTGACCCGTCGCGCAGTAAGATTCGACGAACTGGGGCGGCGGCCGGCCAGCCGTCGAACGCTGCCCGGTAGCCGTGTTTCGCACCATCCGACACGGCGGCCGGGCGACGGTTCCCCGGTCAGGATGGTGCATCTTGTCGGCGCTTCCGAGCGATCAAGCCCGCGTCTTGCGCACGCTGTACGAATGGCGATTCGTCGGCCGCGGCGACGGTCCGTCGCGTAGCCGCCTGGAGCGCGTCCCGGACTACATTGTCGCGGCGGAGTTGGACGGCTCGGGTATCGACGTGCCGGCGTGCCTGGACGCGCTCGCCGTCAAGGGCTTGGTGAAGCCGCTCGGGGCGGGCGATTCGGGCGGGACGTGGAAGCTGTCCGGCGGTCGCGTGCTGCGCGTGACGCTGCGCCACGAAGGCGACGGACCGAAGCGGCTGTACTACGCCGACGTGTACGTACAGGACGCCGGCGGACCGTGGCGGCCCATTGCCGAACTGGCCGGCCGCGATCCGTGCGGCAAGGTGTACGACGTGACGCCGGCGGGCATGAGCGCTGCCGAAGGCAGCTCGGCGGGCGCAACGGTAGAGAGAATCCCCGACGCGACGAACGGTGTCGCTGAACAGGCCCGCGCGTTCCTGGCGTGGGCGCAGCGCGAGATTCACGACGGCGTATTCCTGCGCGGGGCCGTGGGCGAGTTGAAACAGCGCGTTGCGCGGCTGCTGTTCGCGCTCGCGCGAGGGACTTCGGACGCAGCGCCAGCCGACGGCGACGCCGCGGCGCGGCTGTGGCGATTCTTTTCGTCCGTGGACCCGCGCCAACAGCCGGTCGGACACCGGCAGTTTGTCGAGTCATTCCACGCCGGCGAGCCGACCGACAGGACGCTTCGCGACCTGCATCGCTGCGACATGCTGAGCGTCGGGCCGCCAAGCTCCGTCGATGGTCGAAGTTGGGAACACGCGGTCGGAACGGGCTTCGCCGGCCCGGCTGCTATCGCGGAGCTACTGGCGGCGGTTCGCGGAGTCGCGGCGCTCGGCACTTCGCCGAAGGCAGCAACGCCAGCCTCCGACGATCAAAGCGAATTGCTTTGGACTGACCGGAAGGTGCGCGTCTACAAGCCCGGCGGCGGCGAACCCGAGCTGGTTCCGGCAAGCGCGCTGCTGACGCCGCTGTGGGACGCCCGCCCGCTGGAATCGGATTCGTGGGGGAACATTCTCGGCTTCGATGATGGATTGGGCGGCGGCGACTTTATCGACATGCGGCTGTGGCTGCGCGCTACGCCGGGAATGGTGAACGAACCGCCTATGTACCGGCCGGCGCACGCCCCGCTACCCCCATTCTTCAACAGCGGCGGTGCTCGCCGTTGCTATCGGCCGACGGATGAAGACGTTGCCGCGGTGCGAGCGCTGTACCCGGCGCATCGAAACACCCACGCGCCGCCGTGGCAACGCATCGAAGCCGACCTGATTGTGGCCGGGCATGAGCGCAACAAGCTCTTGGACTTGAACCCGCCGGCGCTGTTGGGGCTGTTGCGAAAGAGTCGGGAGCACGTCGGCGCTGGCGACAATGCGCCGAAGCGCGGCAACGAGCAATCCGTCAGCGCCGAAACACCGACCTACACCGTCGGTGCGCTGCGCGAAATGACTGGCTTGGAGAATACCGCGCTGAACCGCTACGCCAAACTTGCGAACGTCCAGACGCCCGCGCGGGGCGAACGGAACTTCAAGTACGCACTCGCCGACGTGCGCGCAATCCTGCAAACGATCGTCGCGAATTCCGCCGAAACCGCACTGCGGGACAAGTGCAAAGCCGCGCTGCGAAATCTGCCGGAAATCGGCGAGTAATCACCGAATAATCGCATAATCTGCATCAAATCCCCTCGCGTCGAAAAGCACTTCCCCCCGCTGGGTACTTGGCATAAGTAACCAATAGATGAGCACCGCGCAGCTACACGAAGTGTTCCTTCCGTTGCGCCGGGCGGCCGGCCGGCTCGGCGTCCCCGCGAGCTGGCTTCGCGCGGAAGCGCGGGCCGGACGTGTTCCGCACCTGCGCGTCACCGTTGTCCAGGTCCGTGCGGGCCAGAAGGCCCTGGTCGGTCAGCCTCCGCTCGTCCGGCTTGAGATGCTCCGTCACCGTCGAGGGCGAGCCGCGCGTTTCGCCACTTCGCCAGGCGGCGAACGCGTCTTTCCAGTCCGTCCACATCGCCGCGAGCACCGGCTCCATTGCCTCCGCG
>CAYXIO010000108.1:0-3688 GCA_964465125.1 uncultured Planctomycetales bacterium
CCATCAGCCGAACGATCGTCGAGCAGACGCCGACCAAGATCCTGTTTCCCAACCCAGACGCGAACCCCGCCGAGTACATGGACGGATTCGGCCTGTCCGAGCGCGAGTTCAGGTTGCTCAAGGAGCAGTTGGAGCCCGGCTCACGACAGTTCTTGGTCAAGCAGGGCCACTACTCGACGGTGTGTCAGCTGGACCTCAAGGGGTTCGAGGCAGAGATCAAGGTGATTTCGGGACGAGCCAGTACGGTCGAGGAACTGCAGCGGCTCATGGCCCGGACCGGGCCCGATCCGCGGCAGTGGCTGCCCGTCTTTCTTGCACAGGAGGCTGCGTCATGAAGATCGGTCGTGTGCTCGTGTTGATGGTGGCCAGTATGTGTGCCTTCTCGGGTGCGCGGGCCGCGATGCCCGTCACCGACGCGGGGGCGATCATGCAGATGGTGCAGCAGCTCATCGTGATGCGGGAGCAGCTCACCGAGGCGCGCAACCAGCTCACCCAGGCCCAGCGGCAGTACGAATCGATGACCGGCCGACGTGGCATGGAGAGGCTGCTGGCGGGGACATCCCGCAACTACTTGCCGCCCGATTGGGCGGCACTCGAAGCGGCATTGCGGGGCGCGGAATCGGCCTATGCGGCGCTCGCGTCCCAAATGGACGCCGCCATGCGAGGCAATGCGGTATTGACGCCGGCACAGACCGCTCGGTTAGGGCCGGATCAGCTCTCGCAGTTGGAGGCCAACCGCCGCGCGGTGGCGCTCGCGCAGGTGACGAGCCGCGAGGCACTGCAGGCGAGCAGCGCGCGGTTTGCGTCGCTGCAGGGCCTGATCGATGCGATCGGCTCGGCGGAGGATCCCAAGGCCGTCGCCGACCTGCAGGCTCGGATCGCCGCTGAGCAGGCGATGCTGCAGAACGAACACACGAAGCTCATGGTGCTGCACCAAGCGGCGTTGGCCGAGGACCGGGCGCAGCAGCAACGGGCACGCGAACTCGCCATCGCGAACTTTGGCTCCCTGCGCGAGTTGCCGGCAGTCGGGCTGCGGCGCTGAGGCCATCAGGGTGTGCAGTCGGTCTATCACGGGGGCGACGCTCTCGCTGGGCGTCTTCCTGGTGCTCGCGGGATGTGCGCCGGCGCTGGAGCCCGCGCGGTACACGGTGGCCGAATACAGGGCGGACGCGGCGTTACGGCGCGAGATCGTGGCGCAGTGCGCCAACGACCCCGGCACTTACGGCGGCACCCCTGATTGCGTGAACGCGCTGCAGGCCGAACGGATGGAGAGCCGTGGCCGGTTGCGGGAACAACCTCCGATCGGGCTCGACGCGGAGTCGGGGATGTAGTGCATGGGCTTCTTCGCCGAGTTCGATGCCTGGCTCACAGCGATCCTGTCGGGCTACATCGCCGACAACTTGGCGGCGCTGGCCGGGCTGCTGGAGCCTGCGATCGTGACGCTCGGCGTGTTCTACGTCGTCGTCTGGGGATACCTGCACCTGATGGGCCGGATCGAGGAGCCGTTCCTCGAGGGCGTCAAGCGGCTGGTGACGCTGGGCGTGATCCTGGGGCTCTCGCTGCAGCTCTGGCTGTACAACGGGCTGATCGTCGATACGTTCTTCCGGGCACCGAGTGAGCTCGCGGCCGGCATCATCGCCGCGCGTGATCCGGGGGCGCCCGGGTTCGCGCTGGTGGACCTGGTCGACGAGATCTTCTACGACGGCGATGACGCGGCAACGTTGTTGCTCGAGAAAGGCGAGCTGTTCGGCGAGGACATCGTGTATTACCTCGCCGCCGTGGCGGTTTACGTCGTCGTGGGGCTGACGACGGTCTACACGATGTTCCTGTTGGCGCTGAGCCGCATCGCGCTCGCGGTGCTGCTCGCTCTCGGGCCGGTGTTTTTCGCGCTGCTGCTGTTCGACACCAGCCGCCGGTTCTTCGAGGCTTGGCTCGCGCAGCTCTCGAACTATGCGTTCCTCGCGATCCTGACTGTGTTGGTCGCGGCGCTGATGCTGGATGTCATCTCGACCGCCGCGGAAGCGGCCGTCGCCGTCGGTGGCGGTATCGGCATCGCGCATGCGCTCAAGGTGTGCGCGGCGGCGGGGCTCACGTTCCTGATCATGCGACAGGTTCCGGCGATGTCCCAGGGTCTTGCGAGTGGCATTGCGCTGTCGAGCTTCGGCGCCGTCGTAAATCTGGTGCGAGTGAGTGTTGGCGGGCTCAAGTTTGGCGGCCGGCACGGCGGCGCGTTCATGCGCGGGGCATTCCTCGACAAGGACACCAGTCGCTGGGACAGCTTGTCGCGCAAAGCCGGCCAGCGGCTGATCGGTGCGCGCCTCGTACGCGAGAAGCGGCCGCGGCGCAACACGCTGAGCTACCAGTGAGGGAAGGCAATGAACGCCAATAGGGCATCCGTGGCTGGCGTGGCGTTGCTCGCGGCCGTGCTGCTCGCGGCGTGCAGCACAGAGGCACGGCGGGTGGACTGCGAGCGGCGGTTGCAGCCGATCAACCGGCCCGCACCGTTGGGGACGGCGTCACCGGCGGAGCCGCCGAGCGGTGAGCGTCCATGAAGCCGGATGAGGCGCTGGCCGGGTACTTTACGGAGGCCGCGTCCTGGGATGCAGACCGGGCCGCGATGCAAGCGCATAGCGCCAAGACCGCGTGGCGAGTGGCGATCGGCGCGTGCCTGGTGGCGGCGCTGGCGATCGTCGCCCTCGTGCTGCTCATGCCGCTGAAGCGGGTCGAGCCGTTCATGATCCGCGTCGACAACACGACGGGCATCGTCGACACCGTACCGGTGTTCGCGGGCCAAGCCACGATGCCGGAGGCGGTGACGCGCTACTTCCTGGACCACTACCTGACGGTGTGCGAGCGATTCACGTTCGCGACCGCCGAGAGCGACTACGAGGAGTGCTCGAGCTTTCACGTGCCCGCGCGCCACCAGGAGTGGATGACGCTGTGGGATCGCGCCAATCCCGACTCGCCGCTCAACCGCCACAAGGATGGGTCGAGCGTACGGGTGCAGGTGAGCTCGATCTCGTTCTTCAGACGCGGCAGCGGCGTCGAAGACCTGGCGCAGGTCCGATACATCAAGGCACAGCGGACTGGCAATGGATCGGAACAGCGCTCGCACTGGATCGCGACCGTGCAGTATGTCTACGGCGCGCCGGCCAAAGATGCGCGACTGCGGCGCTGGAATCCGCTCGGGTTCAAGATCGTCGACTTTCGCAGCGAGGCTGAGTCGTTGCCGCCAGAGGCGGCTCCGGCGATCGCAACAGCCGCGGGCGCGGCTGGAGGGACGCCGTGACCCGGTACACCCTCGCTGCGCTCCTGCTCGGTCTGCTGTGCACGACCACGCGGGCCGAGACGACACCCGTGCGCGGTCAGGTCGACGCCCGCATTCGTACGGCCGTCTACAACGCCGATCAGGTCTACAAGCTGTACGGGTTCGTGGGTTATGCGATCGAACTGATCTTCGATGAGGGCGAGCGCTTCGCAGGCACCGGCGGCGGCGACCTGGAAGGCGTCACGGTCGATGCGCACGGCAACTCGGTGCTGCTCAAGCCGCGCGCAGCGATCGTCGCGACCAACCTCGTCGTGTTCTCGGATCAACGTGCCTACCGGTTCGACTACTCGGTCGCGGCGCGCCGGCCGGACCGCGGCACGGACGAGGTCATGTACGCCGTGCGGTTCGTGTATCCGCCGC
>CAYXIO010000109.1:0-3449 GCA_964465125.1 uncultured Planctomycetales bacterium
TCAAAGAATCGTAAACCCGGAAGCGAGGTTGGCGCATTGCATAGCTTCTCCTGTCTTGTGGGCTCCACGGACCGTCCGCGCGGCGCAGATCGCTGCGCCGGGCCGGTCGGGCACGTGTCTTACCATTCGTCCGGGCGCGCCGCGGGCGGCCGATCCACGTTCGCGGAACAGACGGACGATCCGCGCTGCGGTTAGAAGCTCCAGCCCTCGCGATATTGCTTCGTCAGATACGGGTTGGCCGCGTCGCAGTTGGTGAAGCGCATGTTGTCGCCGTCGTACTCCAGCTTGCGGCCGACGCGCAGCGCGAGATTCCCGAGCAGCACGGTTTCCGTGAACGGGCCGGCGTAGAAAAAGTTCGACTTCGGATAGTCGATCGGCTTCTCGCCGCGCGCGGCCATGATCCACTCCTCGATGTGCCCCGGCGAGCGCTCAAGCATCTGCTTGGGCTTGCCGATCTCCTTCATCTTCGACTCGGGGAAGATGCGCGGGCTATTGCCGTAGTCGCCGGCGACGATCAGCGAGGCTTTCGTGCCGATGAACAGGTTGCCGGTGGAGGGAAGCTGCCGGTCGGGCTCGAGTTCGCCCGGTCGCGTCGGCAGCAGTCCGCCGTCGTACCAGTAGGCGGCGAATGCACGGCGCCCGCCGCGGCGCGGGAAGGTCCATTTGACGATGGACGCCTTGGGGAAGGTCTCGCTGTTGACCGGGGTGTAGGCGACCGGCTCGACCGAGGTGGGATAACCGGGGTCGAGGGCCCAGAAGACGCCGTCCATGGTGTGACACGCCATGTCACCCAGGGCGCCGGCGCCGAAGTCCCACCAGCCGCGCCAATTGAACGGGTGGTAGGTCTCCTTCTTGAACTCGCGCTGCGGGGCGGGTCCGAGCCAGCATTCCCAGTTGAGCGACCCGGGCAGCGCGTCGGTGCCTTCGGGCTTCTCAACGCCCTGCGGCCAGATCGGCCGGTCGGTCCAGGTGTGGCATTCGACGATCTCGCCCAGCGCGCCGCTGTGCACCCACTCGTAGACCAAACGCCAGCCTTCGCCGGCGTGGCCCTGGTTGCCCATCTGCGTCGCAACCTTGTACTTCTCAGCGGCGTCGGTCAGCGCCCGCGCTTCCCAGGGCGTGTGCGTGAGCGGCTTCTGCGTGTAGACGTGCTTGCCGCGGCGCATCGCCAGGATCGTGGCCGGGTAGTGGTGATGATCGGGGACGCCGACCATGACCGCGTCGAAGTTTTCGGCCTCCTTCTCGATCATCTCGCGATAATCCTGATAGCGGCGTGCGTTGGGATAAAGGCCGATGGCCTTCTTCATGCGCTCGGTATCGACGTCGCAGAAGCAGGGACACTCGATGGGCATTTCCTTGGTGCTGTCGAGGTGATAGCCGCCGATGCCGCCCGTGCCGATGAAGGCGAGCCGAAGCTTGTCGCGCTGCGGAGCGAAGACGGTCTCACGGTCGATCTGCCGGCGTCCGCCGGGCGCGGCGCAGCCGGCGACGGCGCCGCCGACCGCCAGCGCGGCGCCGGCCAGCGCGGCGGTCTTGATGAAATCGCGTCGGCTGCTGGCTTCGTTCGATTGTCCGACAGACGAAGGAACGGCAGGAAGGTCGCTTGGCTTGCTCATCGAGGTGCCTCTCTAGATCCGTGTTCGGCGTTGGAGCGCAGCCTATCCGTGCGTAGTGTTGCGGGCAAGCGTGGGCTCGGGCGAGCGGAACGGGCGAGTCGAGCGGCGCCGCTCGCGTTGCCTGCCGGGCTAGTACCGCCTCGCGAGCACGAATTCGGCCATCGTGTCGAGGCTGTTGCGGGCGTCGGACGCCTGCAGCTCGGCCAGCACGGCGCGGGCGTGCGCGACGTGCTCGCCGGCGGCCTGGAAGGCGTATTCGATGCTGTCCGACGCGGCGAGCAGGGCGCGGACGCGCCGCTGCGTGTGCAGGTGGGCCTCGCGCGAGGCCGGCTCCGGGTTTTCCCGCAGCAAAGCGAGCATCTCGCGCCGCTCGGCGGGGGAGGAGTGCTGGAGGTAGTGGATCACCGGCAGCGTGAGCTTGCCCTTCTCGACATCCCGCCCCAGCGATTTGCCGACCTCGGCTTCGTCGCCGACCAGGTCGAGCACGTCGTCGGTGATCTGGAACGCGGTCCCCAGCGATTCGCCGAATTCGCACAGCCGACAGGCAGTGCGCTCGCCAGCACCGGCGTAGTGCGCGCCCAGCAGGCCACAGGCGCCGATCAACGACGCCGTCTTGCGGTTGATGATGTCGTAGTACTCGCGCTCGGAGAGCTCCAGATTGCCCCGATTCGCGACCTGCATCATCTCGCCTTCGCAAACCGCGATCGCGGTGCGCGCGACGACCTGGGCGGCGAATTGCTCGCCCAGCCCGCTGCACAACCGATAGGCATGGGCGAACAGCAGGTCGCCCAGCAGCACGGCGCGCTCGTTGCCCCACAAGCGGTTGACCGTCGCGGCCCGTCGGCGGATGTCCGCCTCGTCCAGCACGTCATCATGCACCAGCGTGGCGATGTGGACCATCTCCACGACCGCGCCGAGCGCATGGTGCTCGGTCCGAACGCCGCCGCACGCCTCCGCGGTCAGCAGCAGCAGGGCCGGCCGGAGCTGCTTGCCGTGGTACTGCTCGACGTGGCGGCAGAGGTCGGAGATGAAGTCCTGATCGCTGATCAGCTCGTCGCGAAAGACGCGCCCGCTGGCCTCGAGGTGGGAGGCGATGGGGGCGTAGAGTGTGGCGAGGCCGATCATGCAGAAGCTCCCGGCGCGGTCCGACGGCGTTTCGAACGCTTCGCTGGCAGCATGCTAGAAGCCGTTGATCGTGTCGGACAGAATCTTTCAGAACTATTGAAATGAAAGGAATGACACCTGCGACATCGTGCGATCCCGCTATTCCGCCGCCGGCACCTGCTCGCGGTACAGCAGCGCGACCCGGCCCACCCGCTGGACCAGCTCGCAGGGAACCCGCGCCGCGATCTCCGCTGCGATCAGGTCGCATTCGTCGCGATCGTCGGAGCCCAGGCGGACCTTCCTCAGCTCGTGCTTGAAAAGCGCGGCGCGCAGGTGCTCGACCACGGAATCCGATAACGACTGCCCCTGGATCGTGATCGTCGCCTTGAGGCGGTTGCCCTGGCCGGCCAGTGTCCGCCGCTGCTTTCCGTCGAGCGCCATCGCTGCTCCCCCTCGGGTCCAACCGGCGCGGCACTATACGCGCCGCCGGTCGGCGCCGCCACGACTGTCGAGCGTTGCGGTTCGCCCCATTTGCCACGCTCGGACGCCGGTTCCGGGGGGGCGGGGCGAAAGCGCGGCGAACGGCAGTGTCTTGGCAAGGCGGTACGGGATCCGGGTGGTACGGGCGTCCCCGCCCGTCGGGGATCGAGGAGGTTGGTACGGGCGTCCACCGGCCGGTCTCGGCACCGATGGCGGCGGCCTTCTTGAGCCACCAGGCGGTGCCGCGCT
>CAYXIO010000110.1:0-3403 GCA_964465125.1 uncultured Planctomycetales bacterium
CGCATCACGATATAAACGGCTACCTACGAGAACAATGCGTAACGCAGGGCTATCAAGGGCACGTTGAAAGGTCGTGCCGCCACTCCCCTGATATCAGGGTTGCGGAACCAGACTACGGCCTCAATATCCACGTCAATGAACGTGGCGGATGCGCGCAGAAGAGGTGGAGATTTTGAATCTGGGGCATGCCCGGAATGGCTGCGCATTGTCTTGTTTGGTTGCGGCTATGCTGCCTTAGGCTGGATGACATCGAGAGTGCACGGCCTGTAGCTGGATGATCGAGACTTCGGTGTAGATCGCCGTCGTCTCCAGCTTCTCGTGGCCAAGCAACTGCTGGATGTAGCGGATGTCCGCGCCGCCTTCGAGCAGGTGCGTCGCGCAGGTGTGGCGCAGCAGGTGCGCTCCGCCCTTGTGTCCGGTGCGCGCGGCCTCGATGTACTGCACGACCTTCCGGCCCAGCACGTCGGCGTTGAACGGCTCGCCGTAGCCGCTGAGGAACAGCGCCGGTTCCTGCGCGTGCACCAGCAGCAGCGGCCGCACGTCGGCCAGGTACTTTTCCAGCCACCGCAAGGCGCGCGTCCCCACGGGGACGACGCGGTCCTTGTGGCCCTTCCCCTGCCGGATGCGCAACAACCGCTTTTCCCGGTTCAGGTCGGACACCTCCAGCCGCACCAGCTCCGCGCGCCGGATGCCCGTCGAGTAGAACAGTTCCAGCGCCGCGCGGTCCCGGATGCCCAGCGGATCGGCGATGTTCGGTTGCGACAGTACGGCCTCGACCTCGGCCACTGACAGCGCCTCGACCGGCAGCCGCTTCTCGGCCCGCGGCAGCTCGATCTCGCTGGCCGGGTTCGCGTCCAGCACGCGCTGCTTGCACAGCCAGGCAAAGAAGTTCATCAGGCCGCCCAGCCGGGCCCGCTGGGTCGTGATGCCCAGCGGCCGGCCGTTCTTCTTGCGATAGGTCCACAGCCAGCGCTGGAAGCTCTCCAGGATCGAACGGGTGATCTGCGCGGCGTGGTACAGGCCGCGCTCTTCGCACCAGGCCAGGAACGGCTTCAGGTCGTTGTGGCGGCTCTCCACGGCCTCGGGCGTGCGGTTGAGGATGCGCAGATGGTCAAGGTACTCGTCCACCAGCACGGCCAGCGTCGGCCCCTGGCGCGTGAAGCCGTCGTCCGGCTTGGCGTTCCCGCCGCGCTTGTCCAGGGCGCGCTCGCGCAGCCAGCGCACCGCGTTGTAGCCGTCGCGGGGCATCGTGCATGCCTACGGTATGACGAGCGCCGCCGCCGCTCCTGATGTGCGTTCGCACGAAGTCACGAAGTAGGCGCTTTTCATGCGCAAGCGGCCTTCGGTTCGGCGGTTGCACTTCGTGGGAGCTCGTGCGCGAAGTTGCACGAAGTGGCCTTCGGACCGCACGAAGTTCCCGTCGTAGCCGCAGCCTCCCGGCGCAGGCTCTCCACGTCGAAGAGGCCGATATGCCACACGTCGTCCGGCTCTTCGGCCGCGGTCAGCAGCTCGTACGCGCAGCCCTGGCCCTGCCGCCCCCACCGCCGCGCCACGTACTCGAAGGCCTCCAGCTTGGCCAGGTGAACGCGCACCTGGAACTCGCTCCACCCGCTCAGCCGCCGCAGCTCCCGGCGGCTAAAGAGGGCAAGCCGCTGCTCGATCTTCTCGCCCTGCATCCGCTCCCGGACGTGCGTCTTGATCTGCATCAAGAGCCGCCGCGTCTGCGGCGGAAGCTCGTCGAGGGACCGGCCCAGCAGGACCGGCGCGAGCCGGTTGGCCAGCGCGATGTCGTCCAGCGTGACGCGGACGAAGTCGAACCGCTCGCCCTCGGTGTTCGTCTCCCGCGGCCGCTGGTGCTGGTGCAGCAGCGTGACCGCGTCCATGAGGGTCAGATACTTCTCGTGGTCGCGCCGCGTCCGGGTCAGGTCGACCGGGAAGGTCAGCCGTCGCGAGTAGGGATTCATGACGGCCACCGGCTCGATCAGCCGTTGCGCGTTGCGCAGCAGCGCCAGCAGCTTCGGCTTCTGCTTGCGCACGCGCAGCCCTTCCAGCGTGCGCGCCTCGCGCTGCAAGGCGTGTATCCGCTCCGTCTGCTCCCGGCTCTCGTCCACCGTGAGGATCAAGCAGCGGTTCAAGAGTTCCTCGTCGATGTCGATCGCGGTGGTGGTCAGGAAGATCATGACCGGGCCTTCGACGTGGTACTCCTGAGTCTCCATCCGGCCCGTGGTCGGGTCCTTGCCGGTGCTGGCGATGGTCAACTCGCCTTCGGACTGCAGGAGCTTCAACGCGTAGCTGGCTTTCTCCGCGCCCTCTTCCTCCACGATGGCAAGGATGCGGTGTTTCAGGTTCGTCTCGCCCAGGTAGTACAGGCTCTGCCCGGTCATCGCGCTGTACTTCACGCGTTCCTCTTCGGGGAACATCGCCAGCACGGCCTCCATGAGCGTGCTCTTCCCCGCGGCGCTGGTGCTCTGCACGATCACGGCCAGCGGCCTATCGAGCTTGCGCGACGTGCAGGCCAGATAGGCGGCTAAACGATTGGCCTCCTCGCCGACCAGGCCGCACGCGTCGAAGGCCGCGCCGATCTGCGCGACCAGGTCCGGCGACTTCAACAGCGCGAGCGCCGCGGCCCGGTCCTCGGCCGTCAGCTCGGGCGCGCGCGGCGCGCCGGCAGGCGCGAGCGCGGCCTGTATCCGGGCCGTCTGCTCCTGCTCCAAGGCCAGCAGCAGCTTGCCCAGGTCGCGCTTGACCAGTTCCTTTTCCAGCCGCGTTTCCTCGGCCGCGCGCTCGATGAACCGGCGGCGCTCGCCGTCCCGCGCCAGGTCGAAGGCGTCCAGGTGGAAGTCGTCGCCGTGGCGAAGCCGCACGGCGACCTTCAAGACCTCCAGGCTGTTGTTCTTCTCCAGCCCGCCGACGCGGTACTCGCGCTGCCACAGCCGCAGGACGAGGTACTCGCCGACACGTTCCAAAGCCGGGGAGTCAGCGGCGACTAAGGGAGCAGCTTCTTTTTTAGCAGCTAAAAGAGAAGAAGAAGGACGCGCGTCCGCGCGCGTGTCTATCGTCCGTCCTCCGTCGTCCGTCCTCTCTGGGCCGCCGGAGCCCTTCGGCGGAGGCGGCCGTCCTGCGCTCCCTCGCCAGTCGGCCGCCCGGAGCGCCGCGTCCAGCGACTTCGCGGCCGGCGTCACCTTCCTTGCGTACTCGTTCGCGTCCATCCCCCTGGGGAACTTCACCCGGTAGCACTCGATCCCCTGGGCGGTGAGTCGGTCCACGTCCCTTTCCGCCGCGCGGTCTCCCGCCTCGTCGGCGTCGTAGGCGATGCGAACGCGCTTCACCTTCCGGGCCAGGATCGCGTCGAAGAGTTCGTCGGTGAAGCCGTTCGTCCCGTAGATGAACGTCACGTTGCGGA
>CAYXIO010000111.1:0-3353 GCA_964465125.1 uncultured Planctomycetales bacterium
TCCCGTTTACCCGCGGGATGCACCAGGACATGTACCGCCAGCGCGTCTGGACCATGCGGCAGTTCGCCGGCTTCGGCTCCGCCCGCCAGACCAACGAGCGCTTCAAGTACCTGCTCGAACACGGCCAGACCGGCCTGTCCACCGCGTTCGACCTGCCCACGCTCATGGGTCGCGACTCGGACGACCCCCTCGCGCTCGGGGAGGTCGGCAAATGCGGCGTCGCGATCGCGTCGCTCGAAGACATGAAGGTGCTCTTTGACGGGATCAACCTCGGCGAGGTCAGCACCAGCATGACCATCAACGCGCCGGCGGCGATTCTGCTGGCGTTCTACATCTGCGTCGCCCGCGCGGAGGGCGTCGCCCTCGACCAGCTCCGCGGCACGCTCCAGAACGACATCCTCAAGGAATTCCACGCCCAGAACGAGTTCGTTTTTCCGCCGGGGCCGAGCGTGAAGCTCGTCATCGACACGATCGAATACTGCACGCAGCATATGCCGCAGTGGAACACGGTTAGCGTCAGCGGCTATCACATCCGCGAGGCCGGCGCGACGGCCCCGCAGGAGCTGGCGTTCACCATCCTCGACGGCATGTGCTATGCCGAGGAATCGCTCAAGCGCGGCCTGGCCGTGGATGCCTTCGCCCCGCGGCTGAGCTTCTTCTGGGACGTTCACAACGAGTTCTTCGAGGAAATCGCCAAGCTGCGGGCCGCCCGGCGGATGTGGGCCCACATCATGCGCGACCGGTTCAAGGCCGAGAACGAACGGAGCTGGTGGCTCCGCTGCCACTGCCAGACCGCCGGCGTCTCGCTCACCGAGCAGCAGCCGATGGTCAACATCATCCGCGTCGCGTACCAGGCCCTCGCCGCCGTCCTCGGCGGCACGCAATCGCTCCACACCAACAGCATGGACGAGACGCTTGCGCTACCCACCGAGCACGCCGTCAAGATCGCCCTGCGCACGCAGCAGATCATCGCGGATGAGACCGGCGTGACGCGCACCGTGGACCCGCTCGGCGGCAGCTACTTCGTCGAATGGCTCACCAGCGACGTCCAACGCCGGGCGCAGGAGCTGATCGAGCACGTCTACAACACCTACGGCGGCGTGCTGCCGGCGACGGAGGCCGGGTACTTCCGCCGGGCGATTGCCGATTCGTCCGCGCGCTACGGGGCCGAGTTCGACCGCGGCGAGCGGACCATGATCGGCGTGAACAAGTACGTCGAGCACAACTTCGAGCGGATTCCGACGCTGAAGATCGATGCCAACGTCGAGCGCGAGCAGGTGGCGCGCGTGAAAGACCTGAAGGCCCGGCGTGACCGGCAGCGTCACCACGCCGCGCTCGAGCGCCTGCGGCAGGATGCGCACGCCGGCCGCAACGTGATGCCCGCGCTCGTCGAGGCGGCGGAAGCGCTGGCCACCGTCGGCGAGATGATGGACACGCTCAAGTCCGTTTACGGCCAGTACGACGGCGGGCCGGAGCTGTAATCCCGGAGGCGCCAAGATGCCTGCACGCCCCGCCGTCTACCTGGACACTTCGGTGATCAGCGCTTTCGTCGACGCGCGCGAGGCATGGCGCCAGGAATTGACGCGCGAGTTCTGGAATCGCCTGATCGCATACGAACCGACCATTTCCGAGCTGGTCTTGAGTGAGATCCGGGCCACGAGCAACGTGGTCCGGCGGGACGAAATGCTGCGGCTGGTGCAGCGGCTGCGGGCCCTGCCGGCTGGGGATGACGTCGACGCGCTGGTCGAAGCGTACATTAGCGGCGGGGCCTTCTCGCCCGCGCTGCGCGTCGATGCTGAACACGTGGCGACGGCGGTCATATCGGGCGTGCGGATCCTCGCGAGTTGGAATTTCAGGCACTTGGTGAATCGCACGCGCCGAACCCGCGTCAATCTGGTAAACTCACAGCAGGGGTACGAACAGGTGGAAATCCTGGCGCCCCCGGAAATCGAGTAGGCTATGGAGGCCTTGTACAATCTGGCGGAAATCGCCACCCAGGCCGGCGTATCGGCCGCGCAGCTCCGCGAGTTGGAAGGCTGTGTGCGCGCGCAGTACGCCTGCGACGAGATGATGATCGAGCTCCGTCTACTGCGTACGCTGCGAGCGATCGGCGACGGCGCCGTCTCGGTCGGCGATGCGATCCGGGAATTCCGCGCCGGGACGGCCGCCGAGAACTTCAACAGGCTCCTGGAGTCCGAACACGTTGCGAATGCCGAGCGCGAGCGCATCGCTGAGTTCGTCCGCACGCATCTGTCGGCCACCGAGCGCTGCCTGTTGGTCATGTACTACTATGAGCGCCGGAGCTTCGCCGAGATCGGCGCGGACCTGGCGCTGTCCGAGGAAGGCACGCGCGCGCTGCACACTGCCCTCTTGGCACGCTTGCGGACTGTCTTGGGTTCGACCCTGGCTGACCGCGTGTTCCGCATCGCCGGCTAGACGCGGGCGCCGCCCGCCGTTGGTCCACGCGCGGCGGATCGCTATGCTGGAGGGGTGATGATCGACGCGGGGCGGAAGAGGCTCGGCATGAAGCACCACTGGCTGGTCCTGGTCCTCAGCGTGGCAAGTGTGTCCGCCCTGGCCAGCGCCGAAAGCGTGCATTTCACCTATCTCTGGCACCTCGAACAGCCTATCTACTGGCCGGACCAGCAAGTCAGCGGGGCCGACCGTTACGAGCGCGCGTGGCAGTCGATCCTGCGCAAAGACGGCGGCGCCCAGCATCCTGAAAATGACCTCCGCACGATTTTCTCGACCGCCGACCGCGTCGCCGCTTACCAATGGCGGGTGCGCGACGCGGTCAACAGCATCCGCTGGGCGGCGGAAGCCGGTGCCCAAATCAGCTACTCCGGCGGGTTGATCGAGAACATCATCAGCCTGGGCGAGGTGAGCCAGCTCGGCTACACCCCGACGTGGTATCAGCCGAAGCGCGAGGCCCGCAACTGGTCCACAGGCGGCGGCAAGCCGCGGCTGGATATCGTCGTGATTCCGTTTCATCACCCGCTGCTGCCGCTCTGTGATGACAGCACGGTTCGCAAGGAAATCCAGCTTTACAAGCGGGTCTATGCCGACGCCTGGGGCGCCACGCCGGCCCGCAGCCGCGGCCTGTTTCCGCCGGAGATCGCGTTTTCCGAACGGCTGATCCCAGCGCTGGTCGCGGAGGGCCTCGACTGGGTCATCGTCTCGAACGAACATATCTCGCGGGCGTGTACGAGCTTCCCCGTTGTGCTCGGCTCGGGGGGCATCAACTGCGACCCGCCCAATCTCGCCGATCAGCTCAACCCGGCGCAGACGAACTGGCTGCGCATCCAGATCGACCGCGGCTGCTCGCCGTGCAATGCGTATCCGTTCGCGTACAC
>CAYXIO010000112.1:0-3329 GCA_964465125.1 uncultured Planctomycetales bacterium
GCGACGGCCCGCGGGCGCGCGCTACCGCGCGCGCCGGGAGACCTGCACCCGCGGGGGGGGTGCGGGCGGCGGAACCGCCGCAACGACGGCGCGGACCAGGGTCGACGGCGACCTGTACAGGTCGCTGGCCTGCCGGTGAGGCGGAGGGACCAACGCCTGCAACTCAGGCGTGTCGAACTTGGGCAGTTGCTTCTGCAGGGTCTGCGAAGTCGCGTCGCAGGACTTCTGGCATGGTGCCTTGTCGCGGGGCTGGTCGTGCTGCGCTTGATCCGTCGCGTCGAATCGAGTCGCGTCGTTTGCCGGCGGCGCGTGCGTTCCGGCATGTGCCGGTTCATCGCGCGGTTCCGTCAGGCAGGCGTTCGCGACTCCCGACAGCAGCGCGAAAACCCACACGAGCAGCATCGTCAAGGCGATGCTGCACCGGTGGTGGCGGCTGGCGGTCAGAGTCATGTTCGGCAGGCTTCTCTGTCCAGTGTCTCCGCATACCGCATCGCAAACTTTGATCGCCGTCAAACCGGCTCTGGGGTCAACTACGGAATCCGGACGTAGCATTCGGGCATGAAAAGAAGGGCGGTTGCGGGGCTCTCGCCGATGGAGGCGCCTTCGCCCTTGACCATTGGGCGGCTTGCCAAAGCTGCCGGGGTGGGTGTGGAGACGGTACGCTACTATCAGTCGCGAGGGCTGCTCCGCGTGCCACCGGCCAACGGCGGCTTTCGCGTCTATGCTGCTGCGGCGATCGACAGGATCGCGTTCATCAAGCGCGCGCAGGTGCTGGGTTTCACCTTGAACGAAGTGCGCAGCTTGCTGGACCTGGAGGACGGCCGCAACCGCCGGGCCATTCAAGCGGTTACCCAGGCGCGGCTGGGTCAGATCGAGGAGAAGCTTGCGGATCTGCATCGAATGCGCGAGGTGCTATCCGAACTGCTGCATCGCTGCAGGCAGGCCGGACCAACGCAGGCTTGCCCGATCATCGCGACTCTCTCCGGCACGAGGCACTCGCCTGAGTGATCCCGAAGCCCGGGCCGTTGTGTCGAGCTGCGTGGCACGTGCAAGAGGTGCACCCCAAGCGCTTACCCGGGAAACGACGGGCTTCACCGAAATCAGACCGGTCCGGCGCTTGTCGCTCCGAAGCAAGCTGCGCTGCGCAACTTCTCAAAGCAGATGCTCGGGGACGAGCGCACCCAGCACGTCGCGCCACAGCTTCAGCCAGGGGCTGGCTACCGGCTCGACGCTGTGGACGACCGCCTCGCCGCCCTCCCGCGTGTGCCACTCGACACGCCGGCCCTCATCGCTGGGCACCAGTTCGAGCTTGTAAGCATGATGCGTGTCGGTGGCCTCGTCGAACAGCGCACCCAGTTCGGCGGCAAGATCGGGGCTGCGCACGGTGAGCCAGATCTCCCTGTTGTGAATGCGCGAGCGCGGGTCCTGGTTCAGCGAACCCACGATGGCACGGGTCCGGTCCTGCACCACGATCTTGGCATGCAGGCTGCCGGCCTGCGGCTGAAGCCAGCGGTGCGTCATGCCGTGCCTGCGGATTCCGGCCTGGGGCCGCATCTCGAACAGTTCCACGCCACTGGCCAGCAGGGTTTCGCGCCGGCGCGCATATCCGGCATGGGCGGCCAGCGAATCGGTGGAGTCCAGCGAGTTCGTCAGCACCGCCACCCGTATGCCGCGCCGGCGCATGTCGGCCAGATGGTCCAGGCCGTGCTCTTCGAACACCAGGTAAGGTGACACGATCAGCAGTTCGGACTGTGTACGCGCCCCTCCTGGGCGGTCTTCGATCCACCCGTGCTCGATGCCGGAAGGCACCGCGGTCTTTTCCTCCTCGGGCAGGTCGAAAGTGATGTCGGCGTCGGCCCATGCCAGCTTGCCGATCTTCGATTGCAGCCAGTCGGCTTCGGCCTGCGGGGTTGGCGGGACGAGCGCTGCGCAGGACGGCGAACTCCGGCAGGCGTCGGCGCGGGCCAGCAGCGACAGCCGCGAATGCTCGGCCGCGGCGGCGTCCAATGCGCCGCCGAGCCGCTCTATCGGCACCGCCGACGCGCTAATCCAGTAGGCATCGAAAGCACTCGACAGCTCGCCGACGATCGGTCCCGCTGAAAGCAGGTCGACATCGGAGAAGTTGCCGTCGTCGAGTCCGTCGAAGTACGCGTCGCCCAGGTTGCGGCTGCCGATGATGGCGACCGCGTTGTCCGCGATCCACAGCTTGTTGTGCATGCGCCGGTTCAGCCGCTCGGCGTCGGCGAGCAGTTCGCCCACACGCACCGGGTCCCAGTCGTCGCTCGTCCAGAAGGGGTTGAACAGCCGCACCTCGATGCCCGGGTGCAGGGCGTTGGCGCGCTGCCCGAACTGGCGGGTCGGCGGGTAGATGTCGTCCAGCAGGATGCGCACCCGCACCCCACGCTGCGCGGCGGCCTCGATGCGTAGCAGCAGCAGGTCGGTCGTCAGGTCGTTCGCGGCGCTGTAGTACTGCAGGTCGAGCGTGCGCTCGGCCAGGTCCGCCAGCACGGCCCGCGTGGCCAGGGCTTCGCGCCCCGAGACGATCAGCCGGAAGCCCGACTGGCCGGGGTGCATGGCTGCCTCGGCGAGCGACGCTCGCCCGAGCGCCGTGCGCTGGGGGTCGGGCAGAGCAAACGACGGTGTCGATGGAAGCTCGATGCGTGTCGTGCTGCATCCGCCTGCCAGCAGCAGCAGCGCGAGCATGACGAAACGCAACCAGGCGGCCAGCCCGCCTTGCGCTGGCTGATGGCTGAAGTGCCCTCTATGGTTCATAGGAAAGCTCGGCGCCGAAGCGCCCGACCCTTATCTGAAGTATTCAAGCCGTTGCCGGCCGCATCAATGGCGAAGTGAACGCCTCATGGCATCTCGCGGCTCGAATGCAGCAGCGCCGACGTGGTGTACCTAGCCAGGCCCCAGCCCGCCCACAACAGAACCACTCCGACAGCCAGGGCAAACAGACAAGGCGCGATGGCCAGCCCTCGTCCGTACGCCTGCACGGCAAGCAATGCGCCACCGAGCACCCACAGCCACACGCGCAGCTCGTGCATCGCGCCTGCCGGGCTGTCTCTGGCCGTGCAACACCAGCCTGCAGCGAGGGCGGGCAGCAGCATCGCAGCTGCTCCGTGTGGCGCCTGCGGATGCCACCAGCCGAGCCCGGCCGTGCCGATACCGGTGATCAGCGCCAGACCTGCCGCGCCAGCCAGCGCGCCGCCCGTCAATGCGTTCAGCGCCGCGGTCAGCGGCGGCCACGGCGCACCGCGGTCCATCCACAGCAGGAACAGCCGGTAGGCCAGAGCGCCGCTGCAGGCGAGCAGCAGGCAGTCGCGCCA
>CAYXIO010000113.1:0-3092 GCA_964465125.1 uncultured Planctomycetales bacterium
GAGATGATCATTCGCCGGGCGCTGACGCAGCAATCTGCGTTCCAACGCGGAAAAAGCCCCGAATCGGCGAGCCGTTTGCCGCTATGATTGCGTCGGATACGTGGCCCATGTTCGCTGGCCCAGACCGTCTGAAGACCTGGATTCGCCCGATGATCACCGATCCGGAAGCGCTCCGGGTCAGCCGGGTGTCACTCCCGGTCCGATGCAGGCCGCGTCTCAGGGCCGGCGCAGGTGAAGTTTACCCGGAAATCGGCCGTGCGCTGTCGGCAATTCCGGTCCATTTCAGCGTGAGTCCGGCCGGCGACGACCTCCTCCGAACCGCGCCGGGCCGATGCCGAACGAATTGGAACCAAGTGGGATGCAGGTGATGGGGCGTTCGACGGACACGGCGAGCATGAGCTTTGATCTTGACGTCGGCGTCTGCGCCGTCCGGCGCTACGAGGGCCTGCCGCTCGACCTGAGCGCGGTTCGCCGCGCGCTGGGACTGCGCGGCTCGTCGGGCAAGACCGCCCGCTGGGAGAGCGCGATTGAGGAGCTGTCGGCGGTGCTGCCGAAGCTGGCGCGCGGCCGGGCGATGATCCGGATCGAGCCGGTGGCGTCGCTCGAGCCTCGACGGATGGTGCTAGCGACCCACGCGCCGGACGCCGAGCCGCCGATCGCCATCGAGGGCGCCGTCGGCCAGTTCCTGGCGCACGCGCGCATGGTCGCGCTGTTCGTGGCAACGATCGGCTCGGGCGTGGAGCGGTTGTCGCGCGGCTGGCTGCGTCGCAGCGGCGTGGTGCGCGGGCTGGTGGCGGATGCGCTCGGTTCGGAACTCGCGGAGAGCGTGGCGCTCCGTTGTCAGCAGGACGTGCGCGCGTGGGCCCGGCAGCGCGGCATGGACATCACGCCGCGCTATAGCCCCGGCTACTGCGGCATGGACGTCCGCCAGCAGAGGGTGCTTTTCGACCAGGTGCCGGCCCGGCGCATCGGCGTGCACCTCACGCCGAGCTTTCTGATGACGCCCGTGAAGAGCGTCTCCGGCCTGATCGGGCTTGCGCCGGCGGGGCTGGTGCAGCCCGAGGAATACCCGTGCAGCCGCTGCGATCATCCGCACTGCATGCAGCGGCGGGCGCGGCTCGACGTTCGGCGCGGAACGTGCGTGGACTGGGGCACGTGCGGCGTTCCGGCTCCCAGCCAGCAGACCGCGGACGGGGCGTGAGGCGATGACCTCGCGGGAGCGGATACTCGCAGCGCTCGAACGGCGACGCCCGGACCGGCTGCCGCTGTGTGAGACGCAATTCTGGCCGCAGACGCTGAAGCGCTGGCGAAACGAGGGCATGCCCGCCGGCGTCGATCCTGTCGCATACTTCGGGCTGGACCCGATCGCGTGCATCAACGACCTGTTTGATCCGTCGTTTCAGCTCCCCGAGCGGACGCTGAGCGAGACGGACGAGCATCGGATCGTCGTCGACCGCTATGGCAAGACGGTCCAATCGTGGAAGCGCTCGGACAATCCGCCCAGCACGCTCGAAGCGGGCGTGCGCGGCTGGGAAGACTGGCAGCGCGGCAAAGCGACGCTCGCGCCCTCGCCCGCGAAGTTCAACAACCCGGAGGCGGAGGCGCAGTATGCGGCGGCCCGCGACACCGGAGAACTGCTGGCGATCACGCCCGCCGAGCCGATGTGGTTCGTGCTGCATTTGACGATGGGCTACGAATGCGGGCTGCGGGCGATCGCGCGCGACCCGAAGCTGGTGGCCGAGATGGTCGCGACCTACGCGGACTACATCCTGGCGATGCTCGATCAGACGCTGGCGCGCGGCTTTCGCTTCGACGTGCTGTGGTTCTGGTCCGATCTGTGCTACCGCAACGGCATGCTGTTCTCGCCGGCGGCGGCGCGGCGGCTGGTGCTGCCGCATTGGCAGCGGATCGGCACGTGGTGCCGCGCGCATGCGATGCGCTTCATGTTTCACTGCGACGGCGACGTGCACGAGCTGATTCCGCTGCTGATCGAGGCCGGCTGCGATGCGATTCACCCGCTCGAAGCGCGGGCGGGCAACGACGTGCGCGCGTACAAGCGAATGTTCGGCGACCGCATCTGCCTGATCGGGAACATCGATGCGGACGTGATTGCGAGCAACGATCCGGCCGCGATCGAGCGCGAGGTCGCGGCGAAGGTGCCCGTGGCGGCGGCCGGCGGCGGATACATCTACCACATCGACCATTCCGTGCCGCCGACGGTGTCGCTGGCGGCGTATCGGCACCTGCTGGACTGTGTGCGCCGATGCGGCGAGGGGTAGTCTTTTGGTTGGAGCATTCTCAGAACGGATGTGTCGTTACACCTTGGGGAGCGCGGGCATCCTGCCCGCAGAAAGCGCGCCGGAAGCCCACGCTCCCCGCAAGACCCAGATCGCAACGGCTTTGGTATTATTCGCCAGTGGCCAGAGCACGCGATCGCGCGTGGGGCAAGTCGTGTCGGAGGAAGCCGAATGATCCGGCGCAGCGAGTTTCGCAAGGTGCAGGCGCGCGCGGCCGAGATGCTTCAGCGGATCGGCATCGTCCTGACCCCGGAGGAGCGGGAGAACATCGAGGTCGCGGAACTGGGCCTGGGAGAGCTGGAGCGCACCGGCCTGGAGCTGGTCGTCTACGTCAACAACGATCGCTATTGCGCCAAGGAGCTGATCCTGCTTCCGCGGCAGACCTGTCCGCAGCATCGCCACCCGCCGGTGCCCGACGGTCGAGGCGGAACGCGGCCCGGCAAGCAGGAGACGTTCCGCTGCCGCTGGGGCAAGGCCTGGCTGTACGTCGAAGGCTCCTCGTCCTCGCTTGTGAACGCGCGTGTGCCCACGGGCAGCGAGAAGTACTACACCGTCTTTCACGAGATCGAGCTGCGGCCCGGACAGCAGCACACCATCCCGCCGAACACGTTGCATTGGTTCCAGGCCGGCGACGAGGGCGCAATCGTCTCGGAATTCTCCAGCACCAGCACGGACGAGCACGACGTCTTCACCGACCCGCGCATCAAGCGGATACCGGAAATCGTGGAAGACTAAGTAGTTATTCCCGATCACGCGACAGCGCGTTTCGAGCGGTGTGAGCGTTGCCGATTTCGG
>CAYXIO010000114.1:0-2902 GCA_964465125.1 uncultured Planctomycetales bacterium
CCACGAGTTTATTCAAAAAGCGCGCGGGAATCGGGGATTTTCAGGGGCCCCCGTTGACATTGAAGCTCCCTTGTGAGCGCCCGCCGTTGCCGCGGCGGGTTTCTTTTTGTCGTCAGGTCCGGCGCTTCCGCGATCCGCCGGCCGCCTGTTCCGACAGCCAGCGTTCAAGCTCAGCGACCGGGTACAGCACGCATTTTCCGAGCTTGATATGGGGGATTTCGTGTCTGTTCGTCATCGACCACAAAAGCCGTTCGCCAACGCCCAACGCCTTCGCGGCATCTTTCGGTCTCAGTGCCAGGCGGGGCGGGGCGGAGTCGTGATTCATCGTCGGGACCGTCGGTGTTTCGCCGTTCATGGGCGGATTCCTTTCCGCGATCGCAGCCGCGTTTGCCGGGCCTGTTGCTCGCGTCGGACCAGTTCGCGACGCAACACGCGGGCTTCGGTCGAATCGGGGCCGGCGTCCCGCTCAGTTGCGCGCAGGATTCGCCGCAGGTCCGGCGTAGGAACGTCGTGCAGTTTCATGCGGACCATCTTGTGGGCGCGCGGAATCGGCGTGTTGTCTGCGGTCGTTCGCTGGTCGCGAGATTGTTCCTAAGCGTCGGGAGTTACTGCGCGAGAATTATTCCGCTGGTCGGTCGCTGGTCGTTTCGCTGGTCGCTTTCAAGTCGTCGATGATGGGCCGGACGGAGCCGACGCGGTACAGGTACTTCGGTTCCCGCGGTCCGCGCTCGGGATTCTCAATCCATCCGTCGTGATGGGTTTCGCGCCAGCGATTCAGGCGTGTTCGGAGCGCGTCCGCCGGGACGCCAAACACTTCGGCGAGCTTCGCCGGGGAGAAATGCGAATCGTCGTCAACGCTCGGCGCTGTCGGCGATGCCGGTTCGGCCGATGATGCAGCGGGAGCGCCAGCGGGACCGCCTGCCGCAGTATTCGGCTTGAACGATGCCGCTATTGCCTGCGCGAACGCATCCGCGCCTTCCTTCCAGTTCCCGATATTCACGCTCGCGGCGGGTACGGAATCTGTGCGCACCTTCCGTAGCGCGACAAGGTGTCCCGCGCCGCGGACCGGTTCGCGCTGCGAGACTCGCTCGCGGCCGGGTTCCAAGATCAGGCGCGGCTGTCCGTCGAAGAAACCGCGGCGTAACACGAAATCCAGCGGCGTAGATTCGCCAGCGTCGATATGCGTACGCCCGAGCGCGCCTTGATCGGTAAGCCGCCATTCGTCGGGCTTCAAGTGCTCGCACCAAAACGTCGGGGCCGCGCTCGTTTCGCCCGCCCGCCACGCCTCGAATGCGCCCTTCCATTCTTCCCACATCGCAGCCGACACGTACTTCATCGCTTCGACGAAGCCGTATTCGCCCGTCGCTGCGAACGTGCCTTCGGCCGCGAGCGGATGATTGTGCATGCGCAGCCGGAATCGGCCGCGCCGCTCCACCATGCCGGCCGCGACCAGTAGAAAGAGCGCCTGTGATTCCGTCGCGGTCAGCGCGTCGGCGTCGTACTCTGCCCAACTTTCAGGAATCCGCCGGAGCAACGCCGCCACGGCGTCGCCGAGTATATCGGGCGATCCACCCGCGGCCCGAGTGCGGCTTGCTGCGCGAAGTTCGTCCGCGACAAGCCAGCCTTCCGCCGACAGGAAATAGCCGTCGCCGCCCGCCGGCCGTAACAAGCCTTTGTCCCGGCAGACGCTCGCCGCGACTCGAAACCGTTCGGGGATGTCGCTGCGATTGATAGGATTCTGGCGCTTGGGTCCAGGATCAGGAAATCGGGCGCGTTCGTCGCACCAGCGGATAAACTCCAGCACGATCGCCGGCAGGTCTTCGGGCTTGTGGAACATCGCACTATCCATCCGGGGGACCGCCGCCCGGCGGCCGTGTCGGATAGTGCGAAACACGGCTGCCGGGCCGGCGTTCGGCGGCTGGCCGGCCGCCGCCCCAGTCACGCAAATAATAACACCATGCGCGATGCAACCGCGCAGGATTGAACGCTCAGCGAGCCGTTTCGTCGTTGTGTTTGTTGTGTGTGCCGGCCGCTTCGAGTTCTTCCAGAATCTTCCGCCGCGTTTCGAGCGAAAGGCACTCAATCGGGACAAGCTCGGGCGGAGTACCCGCGCCGGCCGGCGTATCGCTTCGCTCGGTCCCGATCGCCCGCGCGTCGCCGTACCCGCGGTCGCGAGCCTTTCGCGACAGAAACCAGCGCGCATTCTGCGATGCGAGCGCGGGATTCGCTTCGCGTCGCTCAAAAGTTTCGATGATTACCGCTTCTGCAAGGTCAGCCGTACTCTCCAACTCGGCAAGGCGAAGCGCTTCGACAGCTTCCCAGCCCTTTCGCCGCAGAGCGTCCGTCACCGTACTGGTATGCACTCCGCACCGCCGCGCGATTTCAGACAGGATTCCCCCGCTGCCTCGAATCGCCTTCAAGAGCTTGTTTCGCGTGAGCTTGTACGGCCGCCGCCGCCGCGTGTTCGATGATGGATTGCGTGCCATGTTTGATCGGATTGTACGCGCGGCTACTACGCGCCGCTTCGTCGCTTTCGTCGGGTCGGGGCAGGCGTAGAATCGGGCGTTGCAGCCTTGATAAGCACAGCGAATCCTTCCTGTTCGAAATGATGGTCGTGCGTGAGAATCTCGCGAATGCCTTCGCCGTCCATCGCGTTCATCGACGCGCAATCGGCCAAGCTGTACGCCTTGTCGCGCCGCGCCTCGTACCGCTCCAGCGCACGTAGGAAGGAATCGCGAGTCTGCGGCAGCACGCGGATATTCGGATTCGCGAGAATCTTGCGAACCATCGCGACCGCCGCCTGCCGCAATTCTGGTCCCCCGCGGCTCATGCCGGTCAGGAATTCGCCTAAATGCTTATTCCCGATCACGCGACATCGCGTTTCGAGCGGTGTGAGCGTTGC
>CAYXIO010000115.1:0-2895 GCA_964465125.1 uncultured Planctomycetales bacterium
CCGCCGAGCCGGCGCATCCACGCGTCGGTCGAGGTCACCGCGAGTGGCAGGAGCAGCAGCAGCGCCGTGAAACCCACGGTGACGTAGGGACGTTTCGCGAGGTCGGCCACGATGCCGGGCAGGTCGAGCGCGCGGTCGATGACGAGCCAGGACAGGAAATGCAGCGCCAGGTACGCGAACGCGAACAGGCCGATCGTGCGTCGCAGGCGCATCAGGCGCGGCTGGTGCAGCAGCATGGCCGCCGGCCGCACGCAAAGCGTGAGCAGCAACAGACGCAGGCCCCACGAGCCCAGCGAGTGGATCAGTGCTTCGACGGGATTCGGGCCCAGCGAAAGCCCCGCGAACCCCAGCGTGCGCCCGGCGATCCCCGCGAGGGGCAGGACGCACAGCGCGAACGCGACCGGCTTGTCGGCCCGGAACCGTCGCGGCGCGGACCTGGCGGTTCGGCTCATGCGGCGGTCAGAAATGCCGGCGCAGATCCATGCCGCGGTACAGCGACGCCACCTGCTCGGCGTAGCCGTTGAACGGCAGCGTGCGCTGCTTTGCGGCAAAGAGGCTGGCCCCGATGCGTCGCTCCTGCGCCTGGCTCCAGCGGGGATGATCGACGTCCGGATTCACGTTGGCATAGAAGCCGTATTCGTCCGGCGCGGCCAGATTCCAGCTCGTCGGCGGCGGTCGTTCCGTGAAGTGGATTGCGACGATCGACTTGATGCCCTTGAAGCCGTATTTCCAGGGCACCACGAGCCGCAACGGTGCACCGTTCTGGTTCGGCAGCGGGCGGCCGTAGACGCCGACGGCGAGGATCGTCAGCGGGTGCATCGCCTCGTCGATGCGCAGCCCTTCGACGTACGGCCAGTCGAGGACCGGAAAACGCTGTCCCGGCATCTCGGCCGGTCGCAGCACGGTCGTGAACGCGACGTACTTCGCCCGCGAGGTCGGCCCGAACCGTGCGAGCAACTTGCCGAGCGGAACGCCCACCCACGGCACGACCATCGACCACGCCTCGACGCAGCGCAGGCGGTAGATGCGTTCTTCCAGCGCGTGCGGGCGCAGCAGGTCGTCGAGATCGAACACGCCGGTCTTTGCCGCTGCGCCGGAAATCGTCACGGCCCAGGGCTTCGGCCGGAATTTTCCGGCGTGTTCGGAGGGGTCGGTCTTACCTGTGCCGAATTCGTAAAAGTTGTTATAAGTCGTTATATCTTCAAGAGAATTAGGTTCATCGCCCAGGCTGGGCGTGACATTCCTCGTGAATTTCAGCGTTGCGGCGGTCGATCGGGCCGGCCAGGCCAGACCGATGGAGCTGGCGCCAAGCAGGCCGGCGACGACCTCCCGGCGACTGAAGTACCGGGCGGGCGGCGTGATTTCGGACGGCAGCGGGTGCCTGTGGGAACGATGCCAGCGCATGTGCCATGGACCTCGGCGGAAACGAACTGTTCGACGGCCCGACCTGCCGAAACGTTCCGCGACGGTCGGGTTCGTCTGACAGACGACGATTGCACACCTGCGACAAGCTGCCACAAAGGGTCCGTCGTGAATAATTCCAGAGCACGCTGGCTGTCCCGTCGTCGCGCAGCGACGGGCGGCGGCAGGGAACGTGCAGGCCAGCACGTGTGGCCGTTGATCGTCCCGCTGATCGCCATGCTGGCCGCCGGTGTGGCCCACGCCGATCCGGCCAGGACAACCTCGCTCGAGTCCCCACAGCAGTTCTATGGGCCGCTGCGCACGCGTGATCTCACGCCCTTCGGCTACCTGCGCCTCGACATGCGGCCGGCGTTCGCGGGATCGATCGAGCCGGGCCGCTGGGCGATCGAGACCGAACTCGGCTACCAGAACACCTGGGCGCTCAGCGAGCCCGTCGAACGCTACCTGCGCTCGCGCCCCACGCGGCGCAACCTGACGGCGGACGACGTGACGGCGCTGCGCGCGCTGCCTGGCGAGAACTATCTCGTCGATCTCGAACTGGGCGAGGTCGACTTGACGCTGCACCGGCAGCTGACACCGGCCTGGGGTGCCTATGTCATCGTCGCCGGCGCGGTCTACGGTGGCGGCGCGCTGGACGGTCTCGTCGAGCAGGTCCACTCGGCCTTCGGCCTGTCGCAGATGGGACGTCACGGACTGAAGCGCGACCAGATCAACGTCGTGATGGACCTCGATTCGCTGCAGTACGCGCTGCTGGACGGCCATTCGCGCAGCGGCCTGCTCGACCCGACGTTCGGCGTGCGCTACAGCGGCCTGCGCCTGACCGAACCGTGGTCGCTCGTGCTGGAGGGCGCCGTCAAGGTGGCGGTCGCCGGTCGTCGCAACTTTCTCTCCACGGGTCGCGCCGACTTGGGCGTACAGGCGTCGCTGGCCCGGCGTGGCACGAACCACGCCGTGTACGCGTCGCTCGGCGTCGTCGATTACGGCGGTTCGGAAAGCGAGGCTCAGCCGGAGGCGCGCGTCGTGCCGACGCTCGTGCTGGGGCTGGAATCGCACCTCACCGGGCGGCTGCATTCGATCGTGCAGGTGTACGCGAGTCCGAGCATGTACGACGCGAGTGACACTCGGCTAGAGGAACTGACTTCCCCCAAGTACCAGTTGAGCCTCGGACTGCGCTATCACCGTGGCGGCCAGCTCTTCACATTTGCGGTGACGGAGAACCTCGCGAACATGAACAACACGCCCGATGTGGGCTTCCAGCTCGGGTGGGCGTACCGGCCGCAGCTTTGAGTGGAGTGGTGCGCCGTCGACGGCGTGGCGAGGTTCCGACCAGCCGGCGATGCGCGCGAGCACCAGCGGCCCGCCGCAGCGCGGCGGCCGCCGTGTCGATGGCGCCGATCGTGACCCCGCTCCCGCGCTAAGCCGCCTTGCCCGGCGAGGCGAGCTGACGGATCACGTATTGCAGGATGCCGCCGT
>CAYXIO010000116.1:0-2886 GCA_964465125.1 uncultured Planctomycetales bacterium
GTGGGGTGTTCGCGCCGCAGTGTCGGGTCGGGCATGGAACGGATGATCGCACTCGCGGCGTGCAGACGAAAAAAAGGGCGCTTGCCGTTTCCGGCTCGCGCCCTGTGCTCGGCGGGATCCGTGGATCCCGCCGGAGGAGGGGCTTCGATCAGCCGCGGCGCGCGCTCATCCGCCGCAGTGCCAGACCGCCCAGGCCCAGCGCCGCGAGCAGCGGCAACGTCGGGTCGAGCGGCGCGTCGCCGGTGGCGATCGTGCAGCCGCCACCGCTGCCGCCGCTGATCGGCGGCACCACCACCGGGTCGGCGACGATCTTCACGTCGCCGCTGGCGTATTCGGCTGCGGTGGCGTTGGTGACCGCATTGAACTGGTTCCACACGCCGTAGAACTGCTTGCCGTCCGGTCGCGTCACGATCTGCGCCTCGAAGGCCGACTCGTCGTCATCGAAGAGGCTCCCCTTCGCGGTCGAATAGCGCACCGCTTCGGCGAAGGTCTCGCCGCCGTCGCGGCTGGCCGTGATGTAGATGCCGAGGTCATCGCCCCCATCCGGATCGTAGGGCGACACGTTCTCCTGCGTGCCCCAGGCGAGCAGCACCGCGTTGCGGTCCTGACAGAACTCGGGCTTCGTTGCGAGCGCCGGATCGGCGTTGTCGCAGAACCCCGCGTTGGTGTTGCTGTTCGGCGTACCGAAGAAGCGTGGCTCGCGAACGTTGATCCGCTTGTCGGTGATGTTGGTCACGTTCCTCGGCAGGCTCCAGCCGCTTCCGCGCGTGTACTTGCGCACCCAGAAGTTGTAGTTGTCGAGTTGTGCCCACATCTTGACCCGGTCGGCGGTGTAGTTGAAGCCGATCCACAGGTCGGGGCCGCGAAGCACGCCGCGGTGCGCCAGCGCATTCTCCGCATAGACCCGTTCCGTGTCGTCGGTCAGGCCGTTGTCAGCGGCGGTGACCGTCGACGCACGGCTGCTGACGTTTTCGGCCTGCTCGTTTCGCAGCAGCATGGCGGCGTCGAAATCCGACGTGGCGCAACCTGCATCGACCGCCGGCTGCATCTTCGCCGCCGTGATGTCACCCATGGCGCGGCGCACCACGATGTCGGACGGACCGCCCTTGTCGTAGATGCCTTCCTTCCAGAAGACCGCGACGTGGATGCCATCGGCGCCTGCATCGGCAGCGCTCTGCGTCAGGAAGCGCACGCGTCGCGCGTTCTTCAGCGGGTTGCTGATGATGCAGCCTGCCTTCGCGTCGGCGGTCGCCGGCGGCTGGCTGAAAGGGAAGGTGTGATAGCGAACGAACTTGCCTTCGGCAAGACCTTCGGATCCCTTGGTCTCTTCATAGGCGATGATCGTTTTTCCGCTCACCATTCCGATGTTCGGACGCGAGGCGCCGGCACGGCCCTTCTGGAGCAGATTGGGATCGACGTTGTCGCCGTTCGCATCGAAGATGGGGTTCAGCTGGCCTTCGATGCCCGTGCCTGTCACGTTGTCGGTGATCCGGTAGCCGAAGGCACCGGACTCGCCACCCGCTGCAGCCCACTTGAACCTGTCGGCCGCGTCAGCGGCGTTCAGGTCGACGTTGGCATATGTGTACCAGACGTCGGTGCCGCCGTTCACCTTGGCGCCGGATCCGCCGTCGCCCGGGCCATCGGCCTCGCCGAGTTGCAGGCCCTGGGGGTCTTCCTGCCAGGAGATCGCGATCTGACCCTTGCGCGTTTCGGTGTTGAAACCGCCGGCGCTCGAATCCTGCTTGGCGTCACGCTCGCCGTTGCTCAGCTGCTTCGCCGCGCTCCAGTTCTTGCCGCTGTCGAGCGAATACGCTGTCCAGGCGCAGGAGAAGGGGATGACCCGCTCTTCCAGCTCCAGGTAGCGAATCGCGCGCTGGATCGGATTCTGCGCACCGTCCGCCGGGGGCGTCGCGTCTGAGACGTCGTCGTCCGGGCAGTATTTGCTCACCCAGGTCACCACCATGACCGGGCCGCTGGTCTTGATGTTGGGCTTGTCGATGTCTCCGTAGAAAGGCAGAAGCGTCGGATTGTTCTTGCCGCGCCACTGCGACTGCATCGTCGACTTCAGCGCCGAGTTCGACAGGTTCTTCGGCGCCGTCCAGTCGGACGACCGGTCACAGGTCTTCGTCGCATCGGGCTTGCAGGTCTGGACGAAGATGTCGCGCGCCTTGCGCTCGGCCCTGGCCTTGACGTCGTAGACGTCCTCTGCCCCGACCGGCGAGTCGCCCTAGACGACCACCAGCGTGCCGTCGCCCGCGCGCTGGATCTTCGGTTTGTGGCCATTGTCGCCGCTGCTCAACGAGAACGGCTCCCCGATCGTGATCTGCGTGGCCGCATACGCGACGCCCGCAACCGCCAGCCCGCCCAGGGCGAGCCAGCGGGTCTTGCTGCTCTTCGAATGCTTCATGGGTTCCTGCTTCGTGTCGAAAGTGACTGGACACCGTTGCCGTACCTGCGGCACGGCTGACCCAGCAAAAACGCGCCGTCCGCTTTCGCGGGCCGCGCGTTCCGGGCCTGTTGATGCTGACGAAAGCTCCGTCAGCATTCTTGACTTTTAGCAAAAACTGAGCGCGCGGGGGAGCACGTCCCGCCACGCGGCAGCCGATCCTCCGACCGGCGGGGGGCGAGCGTAGTTGCCGCGCGACAGCGCGCCACGACCAGGATCGCCGGCGCCGTCCGGACTGTCGCCGTAGACGACGACCAGTGTCCCGTCGTCGCCGCGCTGGACTTTCGGCTTGTCGTCGTTGCCGCCGTCGCCGATCGGGATCGGCGTGTGGATGGTGGTCTGGGTCGCCGCGCAGGCTACGCCGGCGATCATCAGTGCGCCCAGGGCGCCCCAGTGAAACTTGGTGCTGCTCTTGGACTCTTATTCGATCCTGCAGTGGT
>CAYXIO010000117.1:0-2744 GCA_964465125.1 uncultured Planctomycetales bacterium
CGGGCGGGAAGACTTCGAGCAGGTACTCGTTCTCGATCCAGAATTCGATGACTCGGAAGATCCTGCGACGGTGCACCTCCGCCCGCCAGCCATGCTCCGCCGCAACGTGCAGAACCTGGTCCGCGCTGACGGACACGCGCAGCGCGGTGTGCGAGCCCGTATAGCGCGGCGGCGCGGCAACGTCGATCAGCAGGCACTCCTCTCCCGGCGGGCCGGGCCGCAGCTCGATCTCCTTGCGGTAGAGCTCGATCAGCGCTCCCGGCTCGCCGAGCGTGACGAAATAGCAGCCCGGGTGCAGGAACCTGTACACGGCGCCGTCGCACAACTGCGACAGCGCCAGCGCCACGCGCTTCGGATCGCGAACCGGGATGGACGTGTGAATAATGTGCATGGCCTCAGGGTCGCGAACGATCCGCCTCAGGCCCGAGCAGGTTGCCTCCGCCATACATCCGGTCGAGCGCCTTCCAGAAGCTCTCGATCCAGATCTGCGACGCGCGAGACGTACCGAATTCGAGCTCGTCCGTCAGGAACTTGTGCCACGCAGCCGCCTTCCAGGCCGTGAACTTGGTGATCGCCTTGTAGCCCTCGACTCCGGGCTGCGGCCGCGCCTGCGTGGCCGGCACGAACAGGCTCTTGAGCGAGGCGTTTACGTCCGGTCCGGCGAAGACGGCGTGCGCGTAGACGTTCACGCGTTCCGCTAAATCGAAGAGGCACACCAGGCCGACAGCCACGCCGAGGTCGATCTCGGTCAGCGTTGTGGGGAAGATCAGCCGCACCTTGTTGTGCTCGAGGCGTTTGAGCAGGCGCGGACGGTCGGCGACCGGGAAACCACCCCGCGCCAGACAAGCTCGCTCCGCAAGAAAGCAGGCGCTTTCGATGACCGCCAGTCTGATCGCTTCGTCGTCCATGGGAACCGTGCTCACGCCTTTCTCAGCCGGTTTCAGATCTGACATCGATGTCGAGGCCCGGAAGGTAGGTGACGAGCAGCCCGCGCGGCTCGTTGGAAAGCACTTCGCGAAAGGACGGCGTGGCGGTCGATTGGCCCGTCGGGTACGCAACAAGCGCTCCCATGGCGCCGTGCAGGCGCTCGGGCTGCGCGCGCACGGCCCCGCGATCGGTGGATTCGTGCGCGGGCAGAATCGCGCGGTCCAGCGCCGGCGGTCCCGCGCAACTCGTGATCGCCAGCAGGCCCAAACAGATCCGCTCCACTCCCAAACGGCGCACCCTGCCCGGCGTGGGAGCGCCAGCTCCCAGCAGCACGTCGACGAGCGTGCGTTCGCGGCCTCTCACGGATTGCTAGGATAGCGGCGGGAACCCGCGGCTGCGGCATCGACTACGAAATTTCCAGGCCGGCCCTGCCGATGCGGGCTTGAGCAAGCAAGGGCGAGGTCGTGTCGCAACCGGGGTCGCGAAACGACGACGATCCGGCATGACCGGTGCCGTGTGGCGCGAGGGCGCGCCGCCAACCCGATTCCCGAGCGTCAGCGCAGCACCCGCATGTACAGTCGCCGTCAGGCCTTCCCGGCGCAGACAACGCCGCGGCGGGCCGAACATCGCCAGCGCCGGCCAGAACGGTGGACATTCTCGGCCTGCTCCGTGGACCGCAGCGGAGCTGGACGTCACGCGTCGTTCGCGTTCACGAAGGGTCCGATGGCACGGATCAAAACCGTCCCAGCGCTGTTGACGCGATCCGAGCTACCGATATGATAGATAAAACGATCCATATTTCGTGTATCGGGGCTGTGCATGCTTGCCGTCGAAACGAATCGTGCTCGCAGGGAATCTTTCGCCGTCGGACTCGCCCTGGGCGTCAATCTGGTCGTCCTGGGTCTTTGCTACGCGCTGGTCCTGGGCGGCATCCAAGTGTCGGTCTGGCTGACGCCGCGGCCGGAGCCGGCTTATCATGTGCGGCTGGCGACTCTGCCGGCGGGCAAGTTAGTCGAGGTCGAAGAAGCGATTCACGGGCGTGATATCTTCCGCAACGTGTGCGGCGTCTGCCACGCGCCGAACGGCTTCGGGATGCCGGGACTGGGCAAGGACCTGGTCCACAGCGACTTCATCGCGGATACGAACGACGACGCGCTGGCCGCCTTCATCGAGCGCGGGCGCGACGTGAACGACCCGTTGAACAGCACCAAGATCGCCATGCCTCCCAAAGGCGGCAATCCGGCGCTCACCCCCGCGGACTTGCAGGCGGTGGTAAGCTACGTGCGGGGACTTCAGGATCCACGCCGCATGCCGGAACTGCCGCCCTGGGCGCCGAAGCCGGTCGTGTTGTCCGAGCAGGACAAGGCCGAAGCGCTTGCAGCCGCGGGCGGGGATGCCGAGCTGGCGGCGTACATCGCCAACGGAAACAAGCTCTTCCATGCGACGTGCATCGCGTGTCACGGCCAGGCGGGAGTGGGCATCGCGGGCAATGGCAAGACGCTCCAAGGCAACGAGTTCATTCAGTCGCTGGATGACGACAAGCTGCTGGAGTTCGTCAAGCAGGGACGCATGCCGACCGACCCGAAGAACACCACCGGCATCCAGATGCCGCCGAAGGGCGGCAATCCGGCGATGTCGGATGACGACATCCTCGACGTGATTGCCTACCTCCGCACGCTCCAGCCGAAGCAGGCTGCGTCGGCAGCGGGGCCGTGAATGGATGAAAGAGAACGGGCGCCGTTGTGGCAGCCCGACGTTGGTTCAGGAGAAGCTATGCAATGCGCCAACCTCGCTTCCGGGTTTACGATTCTTTGACC
>CAYXIO010000118.1:0-2665 GCA_964465125.1 uncultured Planctomycetales bacterium
AACCGCAGCATGATTCACACCCGACACGCCGCCGCGCGGTTGTTCAGATGTTCCACATGTCTTTGCATATCTCAGACACAACTCGGTTCACGCGCTCCGCAACGCCAGCGCCGAACCCGCCCCCAAGCCATCCTTGGGGGCCATCTACATTGAATGCGCCCTCTGGATCATCCTCCCCGAACCGTTGCGCGTTGCACGGACCGTTCGGTGATCCATCACCGGACCAAGTGCCCTCGATGACATAGGTCTTCAGACCGAATGGATCGATGCGGAAAGTGACCCGATTCTTGACGTAAGCGTAGAGGTTGATTCCGCCCCGTTCAAAGTACGGATCGCGGTTGAGAAACCGCCCCAGCCCCGGCGTGTAGTACGCCTGGGCGACGTCCACGAGCAGAATCGGGGCGAGAAGAGCCAGTACCAACGTGAGCACGTTTCGGCTTCGCATGACGCATCCTCTCGAAACGAAACCGTCCGCGGGGGACGGTCAATCCTCAATTCTCATGGCCCCTTCGCCACGCCCGGCTGCGGCGGCTTCGGGATCACCGGCTCGGGCCGGCCGCCGTACATCGGTAGGAACGGCGTCGGGTCGTCGTCGGCCCACGAGCGCTTTTTGAAGCGCCCGAACGCCTGTCGCTGCATGTTCAGCACGTCGAACGTATCGGCCAGCAATTGGTCCTTTTCGCGGTTTGGCATCGGCATCGCTTCAATGGCGGTCATCACCGCGAGTCGCGGCAGCACCGCCTTCGGCTTCAGCCGGTGCGCAGCGGCGTAGGTCTCGCTGGCCTCGGGGAAGCGGCCGTGCTCGTGCAGGCAAACGCCACGCAGCTCAAGGAACAGCGAAAGTTCTTCCTGCGGCGTGAGCGAGTTCAGGAACTCGCCTGAGGCGAGCATCTTCTCGGTGAGCGGGTGCGGCCAGGTGCGGTAGTAGTCGTCCGTCGGGTAATCGACGCCGCCGTTGCCGGCCCCGTCGATGTTGAAGCGTTCCTTGCCATCGTCCCAGCGCATGAACACGTGCTCGCGGGCCAGCGCGAGCTTGATCGGATAGCCCAGCCGGCGAGCGATCGCGGTGTACATGACCGGCATCGAGGCGCAGGTCCCGCCGTTGTCGCTGCCGATCATGCCGTGCAGGAAGATGTCCTTCGAGTTGCGATAGTCGGGATCGCGGACCCGCGCCAGGTTGTAATGCACACCGCAATCTTCCTGGAGCACCTGGACGATGAATTCGGCCCGCAGACGGGCCTCGGAGTGCTGGTAGTGGTCGGCGAACTTCGGGTCGGTCACGCGATAAAGATGCCGCTCGGTCTCGAACGCGACCTTGGCGGCCCATTCGTCGAGCTGCCTCAGCATTGCCGGGATGTCCATGCCCTCGGTGCCGGGCAGATCCTTCGCGCACAGCAGGTTCATCATCGCGAAGTCGGTCTGCGCCAGTTCATCCGGCGTCATCTTCAGCAGGTCGTAATGCGAGGTCGGGATCGCGCCGGCGCGCCACGGCCGCTCGTAGTCGAACTTCGGCGTGACGACGCTGCCGTACGCGGGCTTCGGTGGCTTCGATTTCAGGCGATCAGGTACGACGAATCCGGCGGCCGCGAGAGCGGCGCCACAGGCGAAGACCGCGCCGTAGCGGGCGACAACTCGCCAGCGATGGTTGTTGGGGGCCGACGCGGGCGATTGAGCTACTGCGACGGTCTTGGGCGCGCCGCTATCGTGATCTCGATTCCTGCGCCGATGACGGGACATGCTGGTATTGTCCCCCGCGGCCCGGCCGCGTCAAGAGGAAACCGGCTCGCCGGAAGTCCTGTTTCCGGAATATTTTAGGATCGGCGATCAGGCCCTCTGCCGAATCTGGCCGCGTCCCCAAGTGAACGGAATCTCTTTCTGACGGGTAAAGCCCGCGTCCGCCGTGTCCCAGACCATCTCGAACTCGACCGACGCTTCCTTCAGCGTCGAGACTGTGGCGCGCCAGCCGGAATTCGCACGGGTCGTGACGTCCGCCTCGCCGGTTTCAAGATTGAGTGTGACGTCGCGCGTGTTGCCCAACGCGGTCCACGCGCCGCCGCCGCCCTGGCCGCCGACCTTGTAGTTGAGCACGGCCTCCATGCCGAGCTTGATGGCCATTGCAATGCCTCCTTACCGCGTGTAGCCGACGACCAGCAGCAGGTGACCCGACGCGCCCTGGACCTCGAATTCGGTGAGGTCGACGCCTTCGAGCAGCGCCGCTGCGCCGGGTGGCCACGACGCCGGCGTGCCGCCGCGGAAACGCACGTTCACCGGGTTCGTGTTCTTCACGCTCGCGATGATCGTGGCGTTCATCACGGTCGATACGTCGGCCAGCTTCACGTACGAACCCGAGCCGAGACTGAACGACTTCAGGTAGACGTTGACCATCGCGTCACCCGCCTCCAGTGGGAGGCAGTTCGCCGCCCGTCTCGCCGGTCCCACCGTTGCCCGGAATTACCTCTGCGTACTCCGGCGAGTATTTCTGACTGAGCCGCAATGCGCTGCGCCCGCGCGGCCGGCTACCCGGCGCGTAGCCGGCGACCAGCACTTTGTAGTTCGGTGATCCGCGCACCTCGATCTCCGACAGGTCCACCGATTCGAACGACACCGACGCGACCGGCGGCGGCGGTGGCGGAAAGTCTGCACCTGGCGCGTTCGACCATCTATC
>CAYXIO010000119.1:0-2640 GCA_964465125.1 uncultured Planctomycetales bacterium
TCGAGGGCGTGCGCGCGGAGATCGAGCGACGGCGCGACTGCCAGGCGGCCCCGCCTTCGGGAAGCGTCGGGCGGAGCGCTTCCTGCGACACCGATGCCGCAGGACCGACGCCCCCATTACCCGCTCAGAAACCGTAGTTCAGCGTCACTCCGTACGTGCGCGGCTGGTTGGTCAGGTAGCCGACGCGGGCGCTGCGGCCGCGCTCGCGGTCGATCGACAGGAGCGCGCGCTCGTCCCAGAGGTTGTTGACGAACGCAGCCAGCTCCCACTGCTCGGCACGGACGCCGATGCGCAGGTTGCCGAGCTGGTAGTCCGGCAACTCGGCATCGAAGCGGAACTCGGCGATTGTCGGCGAACCAAAGCCGCGGATCAGGCCCTGCCCGCCGGTCGGCGCCGTCGACAGTTCGCCGAACCCGGGCTCCTGGTCTGCGAGCTGCGTGTACGACGAGCCGACGTGCTGCAGCGTGAGGTTCACATAGCCGTCGAGGGACGCGCTCCACGGCCACAAGTAGGTGCCGCTGGCGGCGGCCTGCAGTTCGAGCGAGGTCGGCAGCCGGTTGCCCTCGCGGATGCCGGCAATCGGGTTGCCGTTGGAGTCGCGTTGCGTCTCGGTGATCTCGGCCCTGGCGTACGTCGCCGTGAGTGCGAAGTCCCAGTGCTCGTTCGGCCGCGCGAACAGTTCGAGCTCGCCGCCGATCGACTCGGCCTGCGCGTTCAGGACGATGCGCGAGGAGCACGAGCCGGCATCCGCGATCACCTGCAGCCCGTCGACCTCGGTGTAGAACACCGCGGCGTTGAGCTGCACCCGGCCGTCGGCCCAGCCCGTCTTGGCGCCGAGCTCGTAGTTCGTGGTCTCCTCGTCGTCCCAGGTCGGGTTGCCGTCGTAGATGTCGAGGTCCTGCGCGCTGCACAGCGTCACGTTCAGCGGATCGTTGATGCCGCCCAGCCGGAAGCCGCGCGCCACCTGCGCCGTGAGCAGCAGGTCTTCGCCCGGCTTGAACGCCAGGATCGCGCGTGGTGAAAAGCCGTCGGATTCGGTGCTGCCCGGCTCGTTCAGATAGCCCTGGTCGGCGAAGATGCCGGCGAAGGTGAGCAGGCGGTCCTCGGAGAAATCGTAATAGCGCAGCCCCGCCGTCAGACTCCATGCGTCCGTGAACGCATATGTGGCTTCACCGAACAACGCGAACTGCTCGAAGTCGTAGGTCAGGTCCGAGAAATACGGGTGATCGGGCGGCGCGCCGAAATCCGTGCTGTCCATGCCCGGGGTGATCGACAGGCGGCTGATCACGCGCGTGTCGAAGCCGGGCGTCGGCAGCGTCTGGCCATAGTCGCGGTCGATCTGCTGGTAGAACGCACCGACCAGCCAGCGGAACCTGGCGTCGGAGGCATTCGAGGCGAGCCGAAGTTCCTGGCTGAACGCCGTGAGGTCCGTGGCGTCGATCAGCGGCGAGTCCAGCCGCACGTCCGCCGTGATCGCGCCTGCCGCCGTGTAGGCCTGCTCGAGGTCGTACGTGACACTGCCGGTCAGCTGACTCGCATCGCGCACGACGGTAACCTGGCGGTCGGTATATGAAGTGACCGAGGTCAGCGTGACGGCGCCGAAGTCGTAGCTGGCCGTCAGGTCGCCCAGCGTGAACTCGTCCTCGATGCCTTCGGTGAGCTGCGTGACCTGGGTGTGGTCGCCGTAGTCGACCGGCGGCTCGGTCGTGGTGTAGGGGTTGCCGAGGATGTTCCAGACGTCGATGCGCGGGTAGCCATCCGTTTCGAGCTTCTGGTAGACAATGCGCGGCGTGATCACGAACTGGTCGTTCGGCTGGACGCGCAGCGAGGCACGGATGCCCGTGCGCTCGCCACTGTTGACGTCTTCCCGGGTGCCGCGGCCGGGTTAGATCGAATCCATGAACCCCGGCAGTTCCGAGTAATAGCCAACGATGCGCGCGGCCGCGGATCCGCCGACGGGCACGTTCAGCGCCGCCTTGACGCCGCCGCCAAACTCGCCGTCGTCCACGGTCGCTGCGGTCAGTTCCGTCGAGACCGCGAACTCGTCCAGCGCGGGTTGACGCGTGATGTAGCGCAGCGTGCCGGACGACGAGCCCGCGCCGAACAGCGTGCCCTGCGGCCCGCGCAGTACCTCGACGCGTTCGACGTCGAAGAGGTCGAGGTCCGGCGTGAACAGTGCAACCGAGATCGCCGATTCGTCGAGATAGATCCCCACCGACTCCTTGACGCCGGGCTGGTCGCGGACGACCTGCCCCGCGCTGATTCCGCGGATCGCGACCTGGCTCTGGCCCGGGCCGAGGTCCGTAATCGCGAGACCCGAGACGTTGCGCGCGAGATCGACGATGTTGGCCGCGCCGGAACGGCGGATGTTGTCCTCGGTCATGGCCGCGACGGAGAACGGGATGTCCTGCAGCGACTCCGTGCGCTTTCGTGCAGTGACGACGATTTCCTCGAGACCCGAGGCGGTCTGTCCGAAGGACAATCCCGGCACCGCCAGGACCAGCAGGACTGCGGAACGCAGACGCGTGGACGACATGATGAGCTCCCCTCCCTGGTTGAACCGCATGCGTGCCGCGCCAGTATGGAGAAACTCGACCGGTTGCGCCACGCCTGGCGAAGTTGCGCCCCGCGCCGCCGCGG
>CAYXIO010000120.1:0-2556 GCA_964465125.1 uncultured Planctomycetales bacterium
TTCTCGTCCGGGAAGAACAGGAACTTGGACTCGATGCCGCGACGCTGCAACGCCGTGAACAGCGCAATGCCTTCTTCGACCGGCACGCGGTAGTCGAGTGCGCCGTGCACGACCAGGGTCGGCGTCTTCCATTGGGCGACGTGGTTGACCGGGTTGTGGCGCTCGTAGTTCTCCGGCTTCTCGTAGGGCGTGCCCTGCATTTCCCATTCGTCGAACCACAGCTCTTCGGTGCTGTAACCCATGAAGCGGTTGTCGAAGATCGACGCATGCGAGACCAGGCAGTCGAAGCCGTCGGTCCAGTTGCCGGCGATCCAGTTCATCATGTAGCCGCCGTAAGAACCGCCGAGCGCGCAGGCTTTATCGGCATCGAGCCAGGCGTAGTTCGCAACCGCCGCGGCCATGCCCTTCTTGAGGTCCTCGAGCGGCTTGCCGCCCCAGTCGCCGGAGATCGAGTCGGTGAACTTCTGGCCGTAGCCGGTGGAGCCGTGGAAGTTGATCGCGATCACCGCGAAGCCGGCACCCGCATAGGTCTGCGGGTTCCAGCGGTAGTGCCAGTCGTTGCCGAACGCGCCCTGCGGACCGCCATGCACCAGGAATGCGATCGGGTACTTCTTGCCTTCTTCGTAATTCCACGGCTTGACCACGTAGCCTTCGACACGTTCGTCGTTGAAGCCCCTGAACTCGAAGAACTCGGGCGCACCCATGCTGATGCCGGCAAGCTTGTCGGCGTTGAACTTCGTCAGCTGCTTCTCGCCGCCATGCCTGGCGTTGCGCACGAACAGGTGCACCGGCGAGGTCAGCGTGTCGCGGGCGAACACATAGCCGCTCGCGCCGATCGAGAACGCCGCGATGTTGCCGGCACCGGTCAGGTCGCTCACCTTGCCCGATTTCACGTCGATCGCGAACAGCGGGTGTTCGCCGTCGGAATCGGCGCTGGTGTACAGGGTCTTGCCGTCGGTGGACAGTTGCAGCGGACCAGCCGAGCGATCCCAGTCGGCGGCGATGTCGCGGGTGGAGCCGCTGGCCAGGTCGCGCGCCTTGATCTGGAAGCGATCGGCCTCGAAGGTCGGGCGGCTCATGGCGAGGTAATACAGCGTCTTGCCGTCGTGCGAATAGAGCGGGTAGCCGTCCCAGGCATCGTTCGCATCGGTCAGGTTCGCGGCCTTGGCCGACGCATCGGCAGGCGCGGTGAACAGGTCGAAGTCGGTGCTCCAGGCCTCGCTGCGGCCGGCGATGCGGGCCGCGAAGGCGATGGACTTGCCGTCGGGCGACCAGGCGTACTCGCTCTCGTCGCCAAACGGCTTGGACGGCACATCGCCGTCGATGCCCTTGCTGACCCAGGCCGGTGCCGCTTCGGCGCGGCCGTCGGCACCGAGGTCGGCGACGAACAGCTGGCTGCGGCGACCGTCCGACCAAGTGTCCCAGTGGCGGATGAACAGCTTGTCGTAGACCTTGCCGCTGGCCTTGATTGCGGCTGTTTCATCGAGACGCTTCTTGCTGCACTCGAGCGTGTCGCAGTCGTTGAACACCTCGAACGTGATCGCCAGCTGCTGGCCGTTCGGCGACAGCTGGAAGGTGCCGACATCGAGCGGATAGTCGCTGACCTGCATTGCCTCGCCGCCGTCGAGCGGCAGCTTCCACACCTGCATCGAGCCCGAGCGCGGGCTCAGGAAGTAGATTGATCGGCTATCGCGCGACCAGCGCGGTCCGACCGAGGTCGCGCCCTTCGCCGTCAGCCGCCGCGGCGCAGCCGAACCATCCGCCGGCACCAGCCACAGGCTCTGCATGCCCTTGTTCGCGGCGTAGTCGGTTTCGCGCAACTGGAACGCGACCTGGCGCCCGTCCGGCGACAGCCGCGGGTCGGTCACGCGGTCGAGGTTGACCAGGTCGTCGATGGTGAAGCCGCGCGGTTCGGCGAACACCGATCCGGCGGCAACGAGCGCAAACGCGCCCAGGGCAAGCACACGCATGGCGGGACTCCTCATAGACGGGACCGGCATCGTAGTGGCCCGCGGCAGGCGCTCCAAGCGTCGCGGGACTGGCCGTGCGGGCGGCGTGGCCGGCATACTCCGGCGTCCTCGGTCCCGGAATCGCCCATGAATGCTGTCGCGTCGAACGAACTGCTCGGTCACCCGAAAGGCCTGTACGTCTGTTTCATGACCGAGATGTGGGAGCGCTTCGCGTTCTACGGCATGAAGGCCCTGCTCTTTCTGTACCTGACCAAGTACCACCTGTTCAACGACAGCGACGGCTACGTGCTGCTCGGCACCTACGCCGGCCTCGCCTACGCGCTGCCGCTGCTCGGCGGCATGATCGCCGACCGCTGGCTCGGCATGCGCAAGGCGGTGCTGTTCGGCGGCGCGCTGCTCGTGCTCGGGCAACTCGGCATGGCCTGGACCGGCGATCCGGCGACCGGGACGGTCGGGGCTGCGAGCCGGGACACGCTCGCGATCCAAGTCATGTACCTGGCGTTGGCGCTGATCGCGGTTGGCGTCGGCTTCCTGAAGCCGAACATCTCAACCATCGTCGGGCGTCTCTACGCCGACAACGACCCAC
>CAYXIO010000121.1:0-2246 GCA_964465125.1 uncultured Planctomycetales bacterium
GCGCGAAGATGACATCGCCCTTCGCGACACGCTGGACCCGCATCCTGCAGCACACTTCTTCCAGAGCGTGGGCAGGTAGGGTCCGGAACAGGTCCAGCTCTCCGATGGAATCCATCGGTTGCCGTTTGTGCTGGAGCAAATCAGGGGACATGGCTTCGTAGTATATGAGAACGACTCTCAATCGCAATTACAACGAGCCCCCTCCATGCTCTTCCCGCACACTACTGGACTGCTGATCCTGGCCGTCGCCCTGGCGCCTGCTGCCGCCCTCTCCCAATCCGCGACGCCGGGTACGGTCCTCGAAGAAGTGACCGTGACCGCATCACGCAGCCCTGCCGTGCAGCGGCTCGATGCTGCAGCAGGCGGGACCGCGATCGTCACCTCGCGAGACTTGCCCGCCACGACGAATCTCACCCTTTCGCGCGCGCTCGCGGGCGTGCCCGGAGTGGTCGTGCAGGACTTCTTTGGCGCCAACGACCAGCCGCGCGTCCAGATCCGTGGCTCGGGCCTGCAGCAGAACCCGGTCGAGCGCGGCGTGCTGATGCTGCGCAACGGCCTGCCGCTCAATCGCGCGGACGGCTCCTATGTCGTCGGCTTCGCCGATCCGGGTGCGGCGGGGGCGGTCGAAGTCTACCGGGGCTACATGGCCAACCGGCTCGGTGCGACAGTACTGGGCGGCGCGCTCAACCTGATCTCGCCCACAGGACATGATGCGCCCGGCGTCGAACTCGGGGCCGGCGGCGGCAGTTTCGGGCAGCGCGACCTGTCTCTCCGGTATGGCCATGAGCAGGCGCGATTCGACACGCTGCTGCACGCAGACTTCAACGACCGGGAGGGCTATCGCACTTACAACACGTCGCGACGCGGGAGCGCCGGTGGCAATCTCGGCATACGAGTCTCCGACACGTTGACAGTAAGACTCTTCGCGAGCTTCGCGGATCTTGCCTTCGACGTCGCCGGGCCTTTGACCAGAGATGCGCTCGAGCGCAATCCGCGCGCGGTCTTCACCGGGCCGACCGTCACGCCGATGGGCGCGATCAATCCCGGTCCCAATGTCGTACGCGATCGCCCGTACCGGGAGGCGACGCAGTTCCAGGCGGGCGCACGCGCGACGCAGGCCTTCGGCGCGCACATCGTCGATCTCGCGGTGGGTCACGCCCGCACAGACGATCAGTTCAATTTTCCGGTTTCCGCGGGCCTGCGCGTAACGGAGGGCGATGACACCACGGCTGTGCTGCGCTACGCGTTCAGGCCGAACGCCGCACGTGCACTGCCCTTCTTCGAAGCCACGGCACAGTATGTGACGGGCACCGCCGATCGGGAGTATTTCCTGAACCTGGCGGGTCAGCGCGGATCACCATTTGGCCGTAATAGTCTCTCAGCGGAAACGATTGCACTACATGCTGGCTTCAATGTCCCAATAGGAAGCCGGTTTACGCTTTCGCCCTCGGCATCCTGGGCGCGCGCCATCCGCGACAACCGTGATCGCTTCGGTCTGCCCATGCGACCTACTGCCGCTTTCAGTCCGGTCAATCCGGCAATTCCGCTGCCGCCGGGCGCAGTGCCCGCGGTCGACAACACCTATGCGCGTGACTACGAAGCCGTGAGCCCCGCGATCGGGCTCGCCTGGCAGCCGTCCAGCCATCACACCGTGTTCGTCGCGTATAGCCGCAGTTTCGAACCGCCGACCCATGACGATCTGCTGGCCACGATCGGTGGCACGCCGAACAGCAGCGCCGGCCGCCCGAATCCCGCCGACCCCGTCCGGCCGGCTGCCGCCTTCGTCGCGCCCGCTCTCAAGGCGCAGCGCGCCACGACGATTGAAGCAGGCTGGCGCGGCAGCACCGCGAGCCTCTCGTGGGACGCGGTCGTGTATCTCTCGTCGATCGATGACGAACTGCTGAGCCTGCGCGATGCAGCCGGCGTCCCGCTGGGTGCCGCCAACGCGCCTCATACGCGTCACCTCGGTGTCGAAGCCGGTGTCGGCGCGGAGCTCTCGCGGACCGTGAGCGGCCGGATCGTCTACAGCTATCAGGATTTCCGCTTCAGGCGTGACCCGATGCGTGGCGACAATCATCTGGCCGGCGCGCCCCGTCACTGGGTGTACGGGACACTCGCCTGGCGGCCGACGATGCGCTGGAACGGCGAGGCCGCGGTACGCTGGAGCCCCACGAAAATACCGGTCGACAATCTGAACACGCTCTTCAACGACCCCTATGCAACGCTCGACTTGCGGGTCGAGCGCC
>CAYXIO010000122.1:0-2221 GCA_964465125.1 uncultured Planctomycetales bacterium
GACGCCTACTACCTGCAGGCGCAGAAGCTGCGGCGGATGATCGCCGACGACTTCCAGGCCTGCTTCGCGCACTGCGACCTGATCGCCGGGCCGGTCGCGCCGACGGCGGCCTGGCCGCTCGGCGCCCAGGCCGACGATCCGGTGCAGGCCTACCTGGCCGACATCTTCACGCTGCCGGCGAGCCTGGCCGGCCTGCCGGGCATGAGCGTGCCGGCCGGCTTCACCGATTCGCCGGAAGGTGGCGGCCTGCCGGTCGGGCTGCAGCTGATCGGCAACTACTTCGACGAGGGCCGGCTGCTGCACGCGGCGCATGCGCTGCAGCAGGCGACCGACTGGCACCGGCGTGCGCCTCCAGGTCCGTGAGTGCATGCCGACGATCAGCGAGTTCTACGGTGTGTTGATCCGGATGTACTGGAACGACCATGCGCCGCCCCACTTTCATGCCATCTACGCCGAGTTGGAGGCCCACTACGCGATCGAAACGCTCGAGGTCCTGCGGGGCGAACTGCCTCGCCGCGCGCACGCGCTCGTGCTCGAATGGGCGGCGCAGCACCGCGAGGAACTGAGGGAGGATTGGCAGCTATGCGAAGCGCGACAGATGCCGAAGAAGATCGAGCCGCTGCGGTGACGCCCGTGCAGCCGCGCGTCGCCGTCGTCGTTCCCCTGCCCGGGCAGCGCCTGCACGTGCAGTTCGCCGACGGCATCGCGGGCGAGGTCGACTGCAAGAGTTTGATCGACGGCGAGCAAGCCGGTGTGTTTGCCGCGCTGCGCAATCCGATCGAGTTCGATCGCGTCGGCGTCGAGCACGGCGCCGTGACCTGGGCCTGCGGCCTGGATTTGGCGCCGGACGCGATGTACGACGAAGTCCGGCAAAACGGCCGATGGGTGCTGCGCTGAGTTCGCCGGCCACCGACGGCCTCAGGGCCGCCGTCGTCAGGGCCGGACAGGACCTGCTCGCCCGCGACATGGACGAGGCGGCCGTGTCCGGCGGCCCGGTCAAGCGCCTGCTCGCGGCGCTGGGCTGGGACGTCTTCGACCCGAGTGCGGTCTGCCGCGAGTTCAGAGTTGGGCCTGGCCGGGTGGACTATGCGCTGCGAAGTGCGCCCGCGACGGTGGACGTGTTCGTCGAAGTCAAGGCTCCGGGCAAGGCGGACGAGGCAGCCGATCGCCAGCCCTTCGAGTACGCCTTTCACCAGGGTGTTCCGCTCGCGGTCGTCACCGACGGCCGCACATGGAGCTTCTACCTGCCGAGTGGGCAAGGCAGCTGCGAAGACAGAAGTTTGTATCGACTCGACATCGTGGAGCGCGACACCGACGAGTGCTGCAGCCGGCTCGATCGCGATCTGGGTCGGTCCAACGTCGCGTCCGGAGTCGCCCACAAGTACGCCAGGCGCGACCACCAGGACAAGGCGCGCACCGACCGGCTGATAGCCACGCGGCCGAAGGTCTGGCGCCGCTTGCTCGACGAACCGGATGATCTCTTGGTCGACCTGCTCGTGGAGGCCATCGAATCCGAGACCGGCGAACGCCCGGAGACCGAACACGTGCAGCGGTTTCTCCGGGCCCAGACGGGGGGCAAGCAGGCGGACCGGATGCTGCCCGGCCCGGGCGCTGCGTCTGGCGCGCGGGAGACCGCCAGCCGCGGGACGCCGGCACCGGCGCCCCGGCAGCCGGGCGGATGCGGCTATTCGGTCCAGGATGGTCCGTGGAAACCGTTCAAGGACGGCAAGGCAACCTACTTGGCGCTGCTCGGTGAACTGTGCGGGGTCGACCCGGAGTTTCCCGTCAAGTTCGCGCGGACCGGTCGCGGCCGAAAGCGAGCCTGGATCGCGCAGACTCCCGAAGCGCTTTTCCCCGGTCGGCCCGACTTCCAGGCGAAGGAGACCAGTGAGCTGCGCCCTGGTTGGTTCGTCGGCACGCAGACCAATCCCGAAGAATTCGACAAGCGCGCGCGTGCTGCCTGCAAGGCAGTGGGTCTGGACTTCGGTCGAGACGTAAAGGCCAGTTTCAAGAGATGAGCTCCGGTGTGCCCCCCCTCGTCCGCGGCTTCGAGGTCGTCATCGGCATCGAAACCCATGCCCAGCTGTCGACGCGGAGCAAGATCTTCAGCGGCGCGGCCACCGCGTTCGGCGCGCCGCCGAACACCCAGGCCTGCGCGGTCGATCTCGGCCTGCCGGGCACGCTGCCGGTGCTCAACCGCGGCGCGGTCGAACGCGCGATC
>CAYXIO010000123.1:0-2189 GCA_964465125.1 uncultured Planctomycetales bacterium
GGCGCGGGCGCTGCAGCTCACGCTGCTCTGCGAGCACGCGCAATGGATGCTCGACGGCAGCGGCGACCGACGCGGCTATGCCGCGGCCCTGCGTTTCGCGCGTCAGCCTGTCGACCTCATGACCGAGGTCGATCCCGAGGCTGACAGGCTCCTGCTCGAATGACGTCCGCACCCGAACCCGTCGACGCGAACGCGTTGCCGTTCGTCGCGCCTTGCCGCCTGCTCGACACATCAGCGGCCCTGCGCTGGCTGCGTCTCGCCTGGGCCGATTTCCGCGCGGCACCGCGGCAGAGCCTCAGCTACGGTCTCGTCGTCGTGCTGCTGAGCTGGACGCTGGCCTGGATCACGGTCCGCTTCGGCGGCTACTGGGAACTGCTGGCGCTGGTGTCCGGCTTCATCCTCGTCGCGCCCGTCGTGGCCGTCGGGCCGTACTCGATCAGCGAGCAGCTCGAGCGCGGCGCCCGGCCGTCGTTGCGCCGCTGCTTCGTCGAGGTACGCCGCGCCTTCGGCAGCCTCATGGTCTTCGCGTTGATGCTGATGATCGTCTTCCTGGTGTGGTGGCGCGCGGCGTCGGCCATCCACATCTTCTTTCCGGTCGACATGGCGACGCCGGACTGGCGGGACTACCTGCAGTTCTTCGGCATCGGCACTGCGGTCGGCTCGATCTTCGCGCTGATCGTGTTCGCGGCCGCCGCGTTCTCACTGCCGATGCTTGTCGATCGTGACGTCGATCCGGTCACTGCCGTCGTCACCAGCGTCAATGCCGTGCTGCGCAACAGGTACGCGATGGTCGTGTGGGCGGCGGTCATCGTCGTCGCGGTCGCGCCCGGGTTCGCGCTGCTGCTGCTGGGCCACGGGCGTTTCGCGCCGTTTGCCCTCGTCATGGGGGCACTCGGCTTCACGCTGCCGCTGGTCGGGCACGCGACGTGGCACGGCTATCGCGCGACAATCGACGCCTCCGCCTGGCCACGGAAGGAACACCTCGCTGACTGAGATGCCTGTCGCGGTCGCGGCAGGATGTCCATCCTCCGATGATGGCTCAGCGCGGCTCGACGAGCCTGCAATTGCGTGCGGGCAGGGGCCCGGCGGCGCGACTTTGGCGATGGAGATGAGCCGGACGGCGCGACCGGGGCGTAGCGGGGTAATCCTTGCCGCAGTACCAGCACGCCTCGGCATCTGCGCGCAGCGGCCGGGTCTGGCAATGCGGGCAGCGCTTGACCATGGTCCATCCTCCCTGGCCGGGGGGGGGCGAAGCATGCGACCGGACGCGGCATGGGGCAGTCGGCGTCCGACTACCGCACGTAGGAACATGCCGACAAGCGGCATGGGAATTCCCGATGCATCGCAGCGGGTTCGTGGCGTCGGGGTATGTGCTGATTCCGTCCACCGCGGGTCAGGTGCAGCCTTGGCCTGCGAGCCGGAGGACCGGCTGCGAACGGAACGGGCGCGATGAAGCCGTTGAAGGTGATCGTCTATCGGGCGCTGGAAGTCGCCGTGTACGTCGTGACGTACGTAGTCCTCGGCGTGCTGATCTTCAAGCTCGTCGCGTCACTGTTCTGACCAGGGCGGCTCCTGCGGAGCTTCTCCATCCGTCACAGCGCGTCGATCTTCGCCGCACAGACAAAGTCGTTCTCGGACAGGCCGCCGACCGTGTGGGTCGAAAACGTCACGCGGCAGTGGTTGTAGCCTGCCTCGAGGTCGGGGTGGTGGTCCTCGGCGTGCGCGATCCACGCCACGGCGTTCACGAACGCCATGGTGTGGTGAAAGTCCTCGAAGCCGAACGCGCGACGCAACGACTTGCCGTCCTCCGAAATGCGCCAGCCGGCATGCAACCGGCCGAGCAGCGCCACGGCTGCTTCGGGCGGCAGGGCCGGCGTGCCCTGCGGCAGCGCCCGGCAGCGTTTGTCACGCAACGGCGTCGTCATGGGCAGACCTCCTTCCGGCGGCACCTGTGCGGGCGGACTCGCCGTACGTGCGCTCGACGTACTCCTCGACGAGCTGCTGGAATTCCTCGGCGATGCGCTCGCCTTTGAGCGTGGGACCCTTTTCGCCGTCGACGTACACGGGCGCGACCGGACGTTCGCCTGTGCCGGGCAGGCTGATGCCGATGCTGGCGTGCTTGCTCTCGCCCGGGCCATTCACCACGCAGCCCATCACCGCGACGGTCATCTGCTCGACCCCCGCGTAAC
>CAYXIO010000124.1:0-1998 GCA_964465125.1 uncultured Planctomycetales bacterium
CACGCCTGATCTGGTCGCCCGCCTCGTTGCGGGATGTGCAGCGGTTGTACCGTTTTTTGGCCGGGAAAAATCCCGCTGCCGCGCAACGGGCGATAGTCCTGATCCGCACGAGCATGAAAATCGTCGAACAACATCCGGAAATCGGCCGCCCGGCGGAAGGCATGGACCCCGCCTACCGCGAATGGCTGATCGACTTCGGCGGCAGCGGCTACGTCGCCTTGTATCGTCTCGACGGCCCGACCGCCGTCATGCTGGCCGTGAAACATCGAAAGGAGGTCGGTTACTGAGCCGACCTGGAATCCGCCGCTTCTCCGCGCAAGCGAAACCCCGTTCGAATGTCAGGCGGAGCGGGGCGCTTCAGGCTTCTGCCCGAGCTTCGGCGCGCGGCGTTCGAGCCTGCAGGGACGTATTCACGGCGTCCCTACGGCGCCAGCAGGCGGCGGCGGATGCGCGCTTCCTCCCCGGCGCTGATCAGCCCCTCGTCGAGCAGTTCCTGCAGCACCTGCAGCTGGCGCAGGCGGCGCGCGGGCAGAGTCTCGGGCGTGGCAGCGGCGACCGGTGCGCTGGTGCCTGACGTGTCGATGGTGCGTTGCGTGCCGGCGACGCGCGGGTCGCAGTCGAGGGTGACGTGCATGCCGTGCTCGAGGTGTTCCAGCGTCACGCGCTGCACCGCCGTTGCGCAGCCTGCGCGGCGCAAGGTCACCAGTCCGTACAGCGCGGCCTGGTCGTCACGGTAATCGTTGGGGTAGATCGCGCGTTCGCTGACGGTCAGCGGCGTGTGTCCAGCGGGGCCTCCGATCAGGATCACCTCCGCGCCTGGCGGATCGGACTCGATGCGCAGGCGGCCGACGGCGGTGTCCCCGGCCGCGTTGCCGGCGACCGGCAGCGTGACCCCCAGTACGGCGAGTACGGCCGACAGAACGTGCTGCGGACGCCGCATGTCAGAACGCGGTGTCCAGTCCGAACAGGATGTAATGCTCCTGGTCCAGGTGGCCGGTCCAGTAACGCCCCGACTTGCGCCGTGCATCGAGAAAATCGTAGTTCAGCTCGATCACGCCTTTCACGTTGCGCATGAAATAGTACGACGCGGTCAGGCTCAGGCTGTTCATGTCGATGCCTTCGTAGATCGTGTCCGTGCGGTCGAAGTCGTCGGCGTCGGCATAGTTGTACAGCGCGGAGAACGCCCAGCGGTCGCTGTGGACGTAGTCCACGCCGGCGAAGCCGCCGTGCCAGCGCATGTCCTGCGACGGGTCCGCATCGAGGAACCCGTCCCAGGAATTCCACAGGTATTGCGCGTACCACCAGGTCTTGCCGCCGATCTCGCCCGCGAGGTCGAGGCCGAGCACCCGCTTGTCCGAGTCGCGCGCGCCGCGCGTTTGGCCGGCGTTGCCGGGTGCGATGCTGCGTTGCTCGCCGTCGAGGCCGAACAGTCCTGCCGCCACCGGACCGATGTCGGTGCCGATGCGACCGAACACGGTCTTCGATCCGTCGCTGTCGAACATCTTGTCCGGACGACGGTAACCCGGGCTGTTGATGTTGAGGTTGTCGGTGATGCCGTTGCCGTTGCTCAGGCCGAGCGCGAGCTCGAACGGACCGAGGTCGCGATCGAACAGCACGCCGCGGTCGTACGTGACGCCGGCCATGCGATAGGCCATGAAGTCCTGGAACGGCAGCCTCACCTCGCGCGGGAACATCAGGTCCGACAGCTGGAACTGACCCAGCTGCATGCCGATGCCGGTGCCGAACACGTTTGCGTGGCGGAACCACGCGTCCTCGACCAGCGTCTCGCCGTTGACGCCCTTCTCGGCCATGATCGCGTAGAAGTAGTAGGTGATGTCGTCGCTGAGCGGCGCACTGGAAAGCAGCTTGACCAGATAGGGTGACTGGAAATCGGTGCTGGCGGACTCCGTGCTGCCGGTCAGCGGATCGATCGAGCGGCCGTCGCGGGCCTGCGTGTACGCCTGCGCACGCACCGCGAACGGCGGGTAGGCGGGCAGC
>CAYXIO010000125.1:0-1971 GCA_964465125.1 uncultured Planctomycetales bacterium
TCGCCTTGCCCTGCCGCCTTTCGTGTGGCGTGCGTTTCTTTAGATGCCGCGTCGCGAACAGACCTCGTCGCGGGCGGAGGCCGGCGCCGCGATCGAGATGGTCGATTGACAGCGCGAGGCGCGCTCGGTGTCCAACAGATGGCAGACCGCATCTGGCGCCGCTACTTGAACGATGCGCAAGGTCGTGAACAAGGAGAGGTACTCTATCAGACCGCGAGCGGCAGGGTGTTCGGTGCGGTGCGGCCGGCCGTCTGGGCGAGCACTCAGACCGTGCATGGTGGGCAGATTCTCGTCCCCTCAAACGCGTGGGGGCACGCACATACACATCCGCTTGCTGGTCGCAATGGGTTAATGGGCGATTGGAACCGCTCGCTGAAAGATCAGCAAACATCCGGCATGAAGACATTCAACACGCGGTTCTCCCCAAATTGAGTCCAGTCTTAAGCTGACAGTCGGGTGAGTTCGGCCGGAGCCGAGGGGGTGAATCGCGCGGCGTACTCGGCAGGCGTCAAGCCGCCCAGGCTGCTGTGGCTGTGTTCCGTGAGGTAGTCGAGGCGGAAGCGCTCGATCTTCACTTGGGCATCGACCAGTGAGGTGAAGTAGTGCTCGTTCAGGCATTCATCGCGCAGTCGGCTGTTGAAGCTCTCGATGAAGGCGTTGTCGTTCGGCTTGCCGGGCCGGATGAAGTCGAGGTGCACGCCGCGCTGCTCCGCCCACACGTCGAGCGCGCGGCTGGTGAACTCGGCGCCGTTGTCGACGCTGATCGTGCGCGGCAGCCCGCGAGTCTGCGCGAGCTGCTCCAACGCCGCGACGACGTGCTGGCCGGTCAGGCTCCGGCCGACCACGAGGGCGGGCGACTCCCGGGTGCCCTCATCCAGGACCGTGAGCACGCGAAACGGGCGCCCGTCGGCGAGTCGATCATGCACGAAGTCCATGCTCCAGCGTTGATTCGGCCCGGTCGGCACCACGCGGGGCGCCCGGACGACGGCGACGCGCTTGCGGCCGCGCCGGCGCGTGAGCAGGAGCTTGCCCTCCCGACAGAGCCGCCGCACCCGCTTCGGGTTCACGCGAAAGCCGAGGCGCCGCAGCTTGTCCGTCAGGCGCGGTACGCCCCAGCGCCGCTTGCGCCCCGCCCACTCGACGAGCGCGGCGCGCAGGGCCGGATCCTCGGCGCGACGCGGGCGATAGCGCACCGGCGCGCGGTGGTAGCCCAGGAACCGGCAGGCGCGCCGCTCGCTGACCTCGACGGAGGTCTGGACGTAGCGGACGACCGTCCGTCGCTGCTCGGCCGTCACCACGTTTTTCCCAGCACGTCCTTGAGGACTTGGAGGTTCAGGGCCTGGTCGGCGACGACCCGCTTCAAGGCGCGGTTCTCGTCCTCGAGCTGGCGCAGCCGCTTGGCGTCGGGGACCTGCAGCCCGCCGTACTTCTTCCGCCAGCGATAGAAGGTCTCCTTCGAAAGCCCCTCGCGCCGACAGAGCTCGGTGACGGGCGTGCCCGCCTCCGCCTGCTGCAGGAGCCCGATGATCTGCTCCTCCGTCCACTTCGACTTCCGCATCCAGTCCTCCCGCGGCCGCGGCCGCGTGGTGAAGACTGTCAACTATAGCGCGGACTCATTCTTGGGGAGAACCGCGCCCGCGCCGTCTGACGACTCTGCGAACATCACATCAACCATTTCACCCAACGCAGCACCGACTGTCGCCCCGATTGCCGCACCTGCGACCGCCCCTGCGGGCACGGTCGCGGCAGCGGCCGGGCCTGCCGCGAGGCCGAGCAACCCCGTGCCTCCACCGGCGATCATCCCAATGTCAGTGCCGGCGAGCACCAACGTTGCCTTGAGCCAGCTACAGAGCGGCTTGTCGGGAGGGCAAAGTCCGAAGGGATCGCTTGAGTTGATCGGATCCCCGCCTGCGTACCCGTACAGGTTGAGCCCTCCCGCCAGCCCGATCGGGTCTTCCTGCGTGGAATGAA
>CAYXIO010000126.1:0-1910 GCA_964465125.1 uncultured Planctomycetales bacterium
TCGGTTGCGATTTCAACGTCGATCCGATGGCGTGGGTCGTCGGGCACCGCTACGCGAACCGGCTCGAATGGATTGACGAACTGTTCCTGCGCGACACGAACACGGTCGCGACGCTCGGCGTGCTGTGGAGCCGCTACGCTCAGCACCGCGGCGGGTTCGAGTTCTACCCGGACGCCAGCGGGGCGCAGCGCAAGACCTCGGCGAGCGAGTCGGACTATCTGCTGATCTTGAACGACAAACGTTTCGACCGCGCGGGCCGCAACGTGTTCAAGCCCGGCGGCAATCCGCGGATCGCGGATCGCTTTGCCGACTGTAACGCGCTGTTTCAGAACGCGGACGGCGAATCCCGAATGCACGTGGCCCCGCACTGCGTTCACCTGATCGACGACCTGGAGACCCGCGCCTACAAGCCGGGCACGAGCGAGCCGGCGGACCCGCCCGGCTCCGACGTAGGACACATGACCGACGCGATGGGCTACGCCTGCGCCTACCTGTTCCCGATTCGCGACGAGTATTTCTCGGCCACGCCGTCCGTTATGATTAGGGCAGGAGCCACGCGATGAAAGCGGTGAAACGACAGCCAGCAACGTCCGGGCGGACGGCTTCGCAGCGAGTAAAGGGGCGCGCTCCCCTGCGCGCGACGCGCACCGGTCCGCAACTACCGGGCCGCGTCGGCGTATCCGGGGGCACCGGGACAAGCGAACTGCGCGTCGCTCTGCCGGCAACCTACGCGACCTACCGCGCGCTGCGGGCCGATCCGACCGTCGCCCTGGCCCGCGCGTTCGCCATGGCCCCGATCCTGTCGGCGGAGTGGTCGCTCGAAATCGCGGACGGCGCGCCAGCGGACGTGGCAGATTTCGTGCGCGGGGCCGTCATCGAGCACCGGGCCGCGATGCTGAAGGCGATGCTCGCGGGCACGATCGATTACGGCTGGCAGAGCTTCGAGATCGTGCTCGGCGTAGAGGGCGGCTATCAGGTGCCAGTCGAATACAAGCCGCTGCTGCAAGACCTGACGACGATCGTCGTCGAGACCGCGAGCGGAGCCTACTCAGGGGTGCAACAGTACGACGCGGCTGGCAACAAGCTCACGCTCGGCAGTGCTGAGACCTTGCTCGTCAATCGCGAAGTCGAGGGCACGAACTGGTACGGGCTGCCGCTCCTGGAGAACGTGCGGAAGGTCTACACCGGCTGGACGGACGCTGAGGACGGGGCCGCCCGATACGACAAACGCATCGCCGGTTCGCACTGGGTTATCCATTACCCGCCGGGCAAGTCGAAAGACGAGAACGGCGTCGAGCACGACAACTACGAACTGGCGACGGCGATGCTCACGGCCCTAGAGTCGAGCGGGCGGATGGTCATTCCCCGCTGGGTGCAGATGCCGGCTTCGGGCGCGCCAGAGAAGCGCGACAGCGATTGGAAAGTGGAACTCCTCAGCGATGCGACGGCTCGCCAGCCAAGTTTCATCGACCGGCTGCGCTACCTCGATTCGCTCAAGGTCAGGGCGCTGCTGCTGCCCGAGCGCGCCGTCCTGGAGGGGCAGTTCGGCACGCGGGCCGAAGCGGTTGCCCACGGCGACGCCGCCCTGACGATCCGAGACCTGGAGCACCGCGAACTGACCGACATGGTGCAGTGGCAGGTAGTGCGGCGCATCCTGCGCCTGAACTACGGGGCGGGGTCCGAGCGGTGGGCGAAGCTCGTCGCCGCCCCGCTCGCGTCCGAGAAGTCGGCGCTGATGCGCGAGGCGTTCCAGCAACTCCTGGCGAACCCCGCGACCGTGCTCGACTTGGTGCAGACGTTGGACTTCGGCGCGATCCTCGATGCACTCGGCCTGCCGCGGGAGAACCTGACGGAACCGGACGCGGCCGATACGCCGGGCGAGCCGCTGCCGGGGATGGACACGGAATCGC
>CAYXIO010000127.1:0-1877 GCA_964465125.1 uncultured Planctomycetales bacterium
AACAAACGCTCCCGGCCACCTGTCAGCGTCCGCCCACAGGAAATAGCGAGGAGGCTCATTTTTTCCCTCCAGAGAACACGAAACAAACGAACTACAGACAACACTCTTTGTCGCGGGCGCGGCGCGCGTTCGATCGGTCTGCCGCGCGCGACAGACCGCCGGCGGCGTACGAACCCGCCATGGCAGTGGCGGAATGCGCCCCGCACTGCCGTGCGGGGTTCTGGTCGGCGTCGGCCGGCGACACATGCAGCGTTTCAGCACGTCGCGCCGAAATACGTCAGCAGCTCCGACAGGTCCGCCAGGTCCACGTCGCCGTCGCCGTCGAGATCGCCGTCCTCAAACGCCGCGCCGCCGACGACGCCGTAGCTGGTCAGCAGCGCCGAAAGGTCGGAAAGCCCGACCGCGCCGTCGCTGTCGAGATCTCCCGGGCAGCCGGGCGCAAGCAGGTTTTCCACCTCGGCGAGCGCCTGGTCGAACTGCTCCTGCGTCAACCCGTTGTTGAACACGATCGCGTACTCGTCCGACGCGGCGTGCATGTCCGAGGTCTGCTCCAGAAACAGCACGTATGCGCCGCTGCTGATCGGGTTGTTGAATGGGTTTCCCGGGTTGAAATCCGGGTGCTTCACATAGAACGTCAGGTGCGTGTGAAGCCCGCCGCTGGGGCCGGCCTGCGCGAAATTGAAGCCTTCCTGCCAGCCGGAATCGCCGTCCGCCGTCGCGGTCAGCGAGCTGAACGAAACCTCCAGCCGCTCATTCAGCGGCGGGGCGATGAACTCTGCCCCGTCCCACAGCAGCAGGCTCCGTGTGATGTTGAAGCCGACGATCTCGCCCGGGCTGAGCGTGCTCGACGCGTAGCCCGGGTCATCGGTGTAGCCCGGGATTCCCAGCTCGCCGAGGGCGCTCGCGAAGACGCGCGCGGGCAGCAGCGTGTCGTCGTTGAGCGTGATGAGCCGGTTGTCCTGCACTGCGAGCAGCACGTCGGAGTGCTGGGCCATCGCGGCGGCAGCGCCGATGCCGATCAGGCCGGCCGCCGATACTAATCGAAGGAGGGTCATGTCAAGTTCCTTTGCGTGTGTTAATGACAGTTGGCTCGCAAGTCCGTCTGAAGCACAATGTTCCGAGCCCGAAGCGCAAGCGAGGGAAGTCCACCAGACAATCCGAGCCCGAAGCGCAAGCGAGGGCAGTCCACCAGTGATCCAAGCCCGATGTGCAAGCGAAAGCTCCAGCGTCCGGAGCGCCGACTGCCTCGCTTGCGCTTCGGGCGCGGTTCGATGCAGCGTCGGCGCCACGGCCGGAGCTGCATTGCGGGATCACTGCGCCACGTCGGGCCAGAAGCTGTTTTCCTGCCGCGTTGTCCATACCTCCTCGAAGCGCAGCGCCCCCGCGCGGCCGTCGAGGAAGCTGTACGGCGCGACCGATTCGTACGACCGCGGCGGCCCGCCGTGCGCATCGAGCTGCACTTCTCCCGAGGCGATGCTGGGCGTGAGCTGTGGCGTGGCGGCCTCCCAGCCTTCGATGTGCGTGTGATCGGCGCCGGCGAACGTGCCCTCCTTGGCCATGAAAACGAAGTGCGCCGTCGCCGCCGGGCGCGGAATGCGGTCGATCCGCGAGTAGTCGAGGTTCTTCCCGGTGACGACGTCGAAGGGTGCGGCCGATCTCGTTAGGAGGTTGTTGATGCCGTAGCTGGTGATGCGGAACTGGTACTGGTCCGGAGCCTTTTCAGGGACAGGAATGCTCTGCCCGCCCATCTCGCTCGGCCAGTGCGGGCTGTCGTCCACCGGGCTCTTGCGCAGCAGCGGCTGGCCGTACTCTTGCTCCAGCGTCTGGACAAACGAGTCCTGCTCCTTCAGCCCCACGCTCTGCCCGTGCGCATACCC
>CAYXIO010000128.1:0-1755 GCA_964465125.1 uncultured Planctomycetales bacterium
CCGGCGCTCGCGACGGCCCCGTAGACTGGGCCGCGCTGTTCTGGTGGTTCGCGAAGTCCGCCGGCTGGACGCCCGAGCAGGTCGCGAAGCTCACGCTCGCCCAGATTGGCGTCCTGATGGAAGGTTGCCGCACGGCCGAAGCCGACGGCGTTGACGCCCGCACCGGGCGGCCGTACAGAATCCTAAAGTAGTCGAGTCCCGCGGAGCGACCCGTGGCCGCTGAAGCGCAAGTAAAGATCACCGCCGACGCCGCGAGCTTTCAGCGCGGCATGGCATCCGTCTCATCGACAATGGATGCCTTCGCGGGCCAGATGCGGATGGTCGGGAATGTCGTCAAGGCCGCACTCGGCTACGCTGCGATGCGCAGCATAGTTGGCGCGGCGGCCGAGGCCGAGCAGGCGCAGTTCAAACTCTCGCAAGCTCTGCGGCTGACCGGGCAGAACGCCGCGGAAATCATGCCGCGCTTCACCGAGGTTGCGAACGAGATTCGGAAATCGACGACCGTCGGCGATGAAGCGGTCATGGAGATGATGCGCTACGCGGTGCAGATGGGGCGGACTGCGAAGGAGACGGAAACACTGGTTCGCGCGTCGGTTGCGCTGAGCGCCGTGACGGGTGGGGAAGCGGCCGAAAACCTGAAGGCCCTGGTTATGGCGCAGGAGGGGGAGTACGCCCTGCTGGGCCGAATGTTGCCGACGATCCGAGCGTTGACGACGGACGAGGAACGGCTGGCGGAACTGAATCGCATCTTGACGCTGGGCTGGCAGAGTCAGAGCGACGCACAAAAGACGCTGATCGAACGCTGGCAGATGTTCAAGAACTCCGCCGGCGAAATCCTAGAGCAGATGGGCAACGTGTTCCTGCCGCTTATCAAGACCGGCCTGGAAGCGCTGACCCCGCTCGCGGAAGGGCTGGCCGCGGCGTTCGAGAAGATGAACGCGAAGCTGGAGCCGCTGCAAGATTACATTCGTGGGCTCGGCCCCGTGATTAAGGAGTGGGGGCTCGACATGCTCGCTGCCGCCGCTGCCGTTGCGGATAACCTGAAGGCCGCGTTCGAGTTGGCCGCAACGGCGATGGAACTCGCTTTCGAGCGCGGCTTGCACAACATCGCTGACGCCGTGATGCGCATCCTGCCAAATGCTTTTGACGCGGCGACGTTCGGGCTGGCGAAAAAGATGGCACTGGCGGAATGGCAAGGCCGCAAACCCCTACCGCCGTCGGAATTGACGCAGAGCCCGCAATACAGGACCGGCAAGAGCGCGGCGGAGTTGGCGCGTGCCGATGCGACCTACGCGCAACGCCAGCGAGCGCAGATGGACTGGGCTCGCGAGGGCGAGTATCTGCTGCGCTCGACCGACACGCGACCAAAAGGAGAACCACGGCAACCGAGCGAACGCGAGACGCAACTCGAAGAGGCGTTGGCGCAAGGCGCGAAATCGCTGGCCGACTCGGCTGCCAAGTGGAAGGAGTGGTTTCGCGCGCAGGGTGCGCCGGGGCCAGGAGGCGAACCGCCAACCATGCGCGACGGTGTGACGCGATATGCGCCGAGCGGCCCTAGCAAGTCTGCAACGGCGCTTGCCGAGGCGCTTGCCCGCGGCGAAAAGGAAGTTGCGAACCGGCAGGCGGCCGATAGGGCCGCGGCCCCAAGTCGCTCGACATCGGCCGAAGGTCTCACCGACGCCTACTGGAGAATCCAAGGCGCGTTGATGTCGAAAGACCCGCTCACGATGACGGCGGGCAAGATCGAGGGGTCGG
>CAYXIO010000129.1:0-1731 GCA_964465125.1 uncultured Planctomycetales bacterium
AGCGGGATGAAGTCGAGCGAGACGAAGGCGAAGACGAGCTTGCGCACCTTGCCGGAGGCGCAGAGCATGCCCACGTCGGCACCGCCGTAGGCAACGACGGTGAGGTCCCGCAGCGGGCTGCGCAGGACTTCGCGGACCAGCGACATCGGCTTGCGGCGCGGACCCCAGCCGCCGATACCGATGGTCATGCCGTCGCGCAGTTGCGCGACGACGTCACCCGTCGTCATGAGCTTGTTCATGGCCTTCCCGCCGAATCTGACCCGCTTTGTACGCGATCCAGTGGTGGCGAGCCTACGTCCTAAAGGACTAGAAGACCCGCCTTGCCATGCCGCGCCATCTTTCGCAGACTCGGACGACCGGCCGGGCGGAACGCCAGGCATGACCGCAACGGGCGCATCTCATCACCAGGACATTCGACGGGGGATTTCTCGATGGGCAGACTCGCCGGCAAGGTCACGATCGTCACGGGCGCCGCACGCGGCATGGGTGCCGCCATTGCACGCCGCTTCGCGGAGGAAGGCGCCACGGTCGCGCTGACCGACGTGCTGCCGGACGTCGACGTGACGGCTGCGGCCATCGGCCCGGCCGCCACAGCCTATCGCCACGACGTGACGAACGAGGCGCGCTGGCAGGAAATCGTCGCCGACGTCATCGCGAAGCACGACCGCATCGATGTGCTGGTCAACAACGCGGGCATCCTGATGTTCAAGGACGTGCTCTCGACGACGGCCGACGACCTGCGGCGCGTGCTCGAGGTGAACACGATCGGCACGTTCCTCGGCATCCGCACGGTCGCGCCGCACATGATCCGGCAGCGCCGCGGTTCCATCGTCAACAATTCCTCGTGCGACGGCATCGCCGGCGCCAATTCGCTGGTCGCCTACGCCAGTTCGAAATTCGCCGTGCGCGGCATGACCAAGGTCGCCGCGCTCGAACTCGGGCCGCACGGCATCCGCGTCAACTCCGTCCATCCCGGCGGCATCAACACGCCCATGGTCAATCCGCTCGGCGCGCCGACCGAGGCGCTCAATCCGTCAATGGGGTGGTACCCGGCGCAGCGCGTCGGCGAACCGGTGGAAGCGGCGAACTGCTTCGTGTTCCTGGCTTCGGACGAATCGAGCTTCTGCATGGCCACAGAGCTGACCGTCGACGGCGGCCTGATCGCCGGCCACTACTACTACGGCTTGCCTGGCGCTCCAGAGGACATGCTGCCGCCCGCGCGCAAGCCATCCGCCGGCTGATCGTCGCGGCTGGCGAGCATCTGCGCAAAAAACGGCGTGTGCGCGAGCAGTCCGCCGTCCACCGGCAGCACGTGGCCGTTGATGAACCGCGCAGCGTCGGAGGCCAGGAACATCACGGCGTTCGCGACGTCTTCGGGCGTGCCGGGTTCCCGGCAAAGCAGGTTTTCGGAATCGATGCGGACGATTTCCGGCAGCAGGACCTTCGCCAGTCGCTCGTGCATGATCAGGCCCGGGGCGATCGCATTGCAGCGGATGCCCTGCCGGCCGTGCATGGTCGCCACGGAGCGCGTGAGCGAAATCACGGCGGCCTTGGCTGCCGCATAGGCAGGCAGGCCGAGCTGGCCCGTGAGCGCCGCACCGGATACCACGTTGACGATGACGCCACCCCCCTGCGCGAGCATGGCCGGGATCGCATGCTTGCAGCAGAGCATGGGGCCTTTGGCATTGAGCGCGAAGGTCGCGTCCCAGGTGGCCTCGTCCATGGACGGGA
>CAYXIO010000130.1:0-1646 GCA_964465125.1 uncultured Planctomycetales bacterium
ATCCGTTGGGGACGGCCGCATGAAGTCAGCCGTCTTCAGTTCTGTTTCTTGAGAGGCGCAGTGCCTGGCGGCCCTGGAGGTGCTGCGATGGCCGCACGGCTTTCGCTGCCCGCGTTGCGACTCGCTGGCGCATTCCCGGCTCGCACGCGGCGGCCGCAGCCTGTTGCAGTGCTCGGCTTGGGCTCCTCGTCGTTTCGTGTGGAACGCGACAGTCTCACCGGGCGGGCGCCTGAGCGAACGGGTGCCCAGGTAGGTGCTTCAGGCGCGACAGCCGCAAGTAGCCGATGGCGATGAAGTTCTTGCTCGTTCGGTATCCACGTGCGGCACGCTTGGCTTGCTGCATGAGGCCGTTCATCGATTCGACAAAGGCGTTGCTTCGGTGATCGAGCATGCCGCGCACGACGGCGCTGAACTTGCCCTTGATCGTTGCGGCGAGCTTCTTGAACGGTTCGAGGCGACAGCGTCGCGCCCAGCTCACCCAGCGGCCGAGATCCTCGGCGGCCTGCGCGGCGCAGTTGTGTTGCCGAGCACGCGCATAGACCGCGCGCAGCCCCATGCGCAGCCGCCATGCCCGTGCGCTCTTGAGTGTGGAGCGTTGCAACCAGTACATCGCGTCGGTCTGTGCCGCGTTCCAGCCCGCCGGGTTCTTGCGCATGCCCCACAGCAAGTTGCGCCGCGTCTTGGGATCCGCGCCCGTGAGCGCCGCGGCAACCTCCTCGGGTTGGGCGGCAAGCTCCTCGCGCCGCACCTGGTCCATCGCCTCGATGGCCAGCGCGATCATGTGGAAGCGGTCGTAGCTGATCTGGGCGTTGGGCAGCGCCAAAGACACGCCCTTGGCGTACGCCGCGCTCATGTCCATGCACACGTGGTTGACCGCAGCCGGATCGCCGCCGTGAGCCGCCAAGTCGGCGGCGAAATCCACCACCGCTGCGTGTTCACGTCCCTCGGCAGCGAACAGCAGCCGCTTCGCCTCGAGGTCGTGCGCGACCGTGACGTAGTCCTGGCCACGACGCAGGCTGGTCTCGTCGATGCCCACGATCTCGACGCCTTTGAAGCTCTCACGTGCTCGCGCCTGCTCGACGTACAACTCGATGCGCCGCCACAGCTGCTTGTCCGTGCAGCGCAGCAGCGCAGCGGCTTGGCGCACCGGCAGCTCGCGGCACAACGCCAGCGCCAAGGCCTCGAACGCGGCCGTGAAGCCCGAGCCCGGCCGCGCCCACGGCACGCCCAGCTGCGTGGTCTTGCCACAGGCGCCGCAGGCCACGCGCGGCACCTGGGCGTGCAGCCACGCCTCGTACTGGAAGAAGTCCAGGTGTCGCCAGGAGCGGCGCAGCCGGTCGTGCACGCGCTGCGAGCCCGCGCCGCAAGCCGGGCAACTCAGCAGCACGCCCTGGCAGCTGACTTCGAAATCGATGCGCTTGCGCGCGACGTCCAACTTGACATCTTCGACCGCCCACGGCGGCTGCAAACCCAACGCGCTGGTGAACAGCGCTTCCACCGCAACGCCCAACGAGACTCTCCCGGCTGCTGCGGCCCCGTGGACATGTGGACAGGCTCAAATGCAGCCTGCCCACATGCCCACCGGGCTCCACTACGACGACCAGCGATTCTCGCTGTTGGATTCCACACGAAACGACGAGGGACCG
>CAYXIO010000131.1:0-1528 GCA_964465125.1 uncultured Planctomycetales bacterium
AGAGCTAAATCGCAAGAATCTCAGAGAATCTTGCAGACGGGTGAAGTGTTACGAGTCGAGATACACCGTCGGTTTCATGACACGCGTGCCGCCGGCCAAGGGCGCGGATCGCCACGCGCTTCTGCCTCAATGGCGCTTCGCTCGCGGAACGCCGTACGCCCGCCGGTTCTCCGAGTGCCCTGGCTCGTGCTCACACCTTGATTGTAACGGTCTTGACTTCCGTGTAATTCGCCAGCCCGTACTCGCCCAGCTCGCGCCCGATGCCGCTCTGCTTGAATCCGCCGAACGGCGCCGCCGCGTCGAACACGTCGTAGCAGTTCACCCACACCGTGCCCGCGCGGACGCGGTTCGCGATCGCGTGCGCCTTCTCGATGTCGCGCGTCCAGACCGCCGCGGCCAGCCCGTACGTCGTGTTGTTGGCGCGCTGCACCACTTCGTCGACGGACTTGAACGGCATCACCGACATGACCGGCCCGAAGATCTCCTCCTGGGCGATCTTCATTTCGTCCTTCACGCCGTCGAACACGGTCGGCTCGATGAAGTAGCCCTTCTGCCCCACGCGGCCGCCGCCGCAGAGCAGCCTGGCGCCCTCGCTCTTGCCGGCGTCGATGTAGCCCATGACCTTGTTGAACTGCTCCTTGTCCACCTGCGGGCCCTGCTCGACATCCTTGCTGAACGGGTCGCCGACCTTGCGCTGCTTGGCGCGCTTCACGAGCTTCTCGACGAACTTCTCGTGAATCTTGTCCTCGACGAACAGCCGCGAGCCGGCGCAGCAGCACTGCCCCTGGTTGAAGTACAGCGCGAAGTGCGCGCCTTCCGCGGCCGCGTCGAGGTCCGTGTCCGCGAAGACGATGTTCGGGCTCTTGCCGCCCAGCTCCAGCGTGACGCGCTTCAGGTTGCTCTCGGCCGCGTACTTCATGATCAGGTGCCCGACCTCCGTCGAGCCGGTGAACGCGACCTTGTCCACGTCCATGTGCCGCGCCAGCGCCTGCCCGGCCGTCGGACCGTAGCCGCAGAGAATGTTCACCACGCCCGGCGGGAAGCCGGCCTCGTTGATCAGCTCTCCGACGCGCAGGGCGCTCAGCGGCGTCTGCTCGGCCGCCTTCAGCACAACCGTGCAGCCGGCCGCCAGCGCCGGCCCGAGCTTCCAGGCCTGCATGAGCAGCGGGAAGTTCCAGGGGATGATCTGCCCCGCGACACCGACCGGCTCGTGCCGCGTGTAGCAGAAGTACGGGCCGCCGATCGGGATGGTCTTGCCGTGAATCTTGTCCGCCCAGCCCGCGTAGTAGCGGTAGCAGGCGATCGTCAGCGGCAGGTCCGCGGCGAGCGCGTCGCGCAGCGGCTTGCCGTTGTCCAGCGTTTCAAGCTCTGCCAACTCCTGCTTGTGCTCCTCGATCAGGTCGGCGAGCCGATGCAGGAGCCGGCCGCGCTCGGTGGCGCTGAGCTTCTGCGTCCAGGGGCCGGAGTCGAACGCCCGGCGGGCGGCCTTGACGGCCAGGTCGACGTCGGCCTTGTCGGCTTCGGCGAC